>CAVOLM010000001.1:0-10670 GCA_963696675.1 uncultured Gammaproteobacteria bacterium
TATCGACTGCGCAGATTCCAGAAGTCCGTTTAGTGCGCATGAGGCATGGGGACACCCCTGGACAAGGGACAGTATGGGCCCGCTGGGACTCGAACCCAGGACCAAGGGATTATGAGTCCCCTGCTCTAACCGACTGAGCTACAGGCCCGACGGCGCGATTCTAGCAAGCCGTCACGCGACCAACGGTCCCGTCATTAACGCGAGTTAATCCGCTGGCAAGAGCCGCCTCAGCGGCGGGCGCCTATGGTGTGCGGGCCGCGAATACCTGCGGTGAGTTTCGACACGGTGAGGAAGTCTACCTATGAAGTATCTGTCTGCACTCGCGATTGCTGCGACCCTGGCACTCGGCGGTGCCGCCGCGTTCGCGGCCGATCAACCCGCTGCATCCAGCACGACCAGCATGGATCACTCCCAGAAGGCGTGCGAGAAGCAGGCCGACAGCAAGAAGCTGACCGGCGATGCGCGCACCAAGGCGATCAAGGAGTGCCGTGAAGGCAAGAAGTAACTGATCCGAATGCGCCCGCAGATCGCCGGTCTTCAGGGACTGATCGCAAACCCCGATCCACGCCGCGGATTGGCAGTTCCTGGGTCCGGCGGTCTGCGGGGCTACTTGCCCCCGTTCCGCAGCGCCGTTCAGGCCTGACGCCGACTCGAATCGACTCTTGTAACTGGCGCGCCGCGCCCCAGTTACCTGCATCCCACCTGCCTTCATTGGTACTTCGGATGCGTAGTTCTGCGTTCCTTTCGGCTATCGCCGACGATGTCCTGGATACCGAATCCGCCGGGCCGGAGGCGCCATCGCACCTAGCGGCTCAAGGCGACATTGAAGCACTGGATGCCTATTCCAAGGCCGTAATCGGCGCCGTGAACCGCGTGGGCCCTGCGGTCGTGAGCATCCAGGTGGGGCGTAACAGCACGGAGCGTGAACAGGCGGGTGGCGCCGGCTCCGGTGTCGTCATTACGCCCGATGGGTACCTCCTGACCAATCAGCATGTCGTGAATGGCGCACGGCACGTGCGCGTCGCGTTCGTCGATGGACGTAGCGTCGCTGCCGAGGTCGTCGGCGAAGATGAGGCGACGGATCTGGCAGTCGTGCGCGCGCTGGCCTCGGGACTCCCGAACGCCACTCTCTCGCCCGGCGATCCCCTTCGCGTCGGGCAACTCGTCATCGCAGTCGGCAATCCGTACGGATTCCAGTCCACGGTATCGGCCGGGGTAGTCAGTGCACTCGGCCGAGCGTTGCGCAGCCGGCGCGGCCGCCTCATCGAGGACATCGTTCAACACACCGCACCGCTGAATCCCGGCAACTCCGGCGGACCGCTCGTCGATGCGCGCGGGCGCGTTGTTGGGATCAACACCGCCATCATCGCTGTTGCACAAGGGATAGGCTTCTCAGTCCCTGCCCCCACGGCGCACTGGGTGCTGGGGGAAATCTTCTCCCACGGACGCGTGCGCCGTGTCTATCTCGGCATCTCAGGTCGTGACCGCCCGCTCGACCGAAGACTGGTGCGCGCCCTGGGGCTGCAGGTCCATCAGGCGGTCGAAATCATCTCGATCGAACGCGCCAGCCCGACGGCGCAAACGGATCTGCGCATGGGCGACCTGATCGTCGGCGCAGGTACTGCACCGATCCCGAGTATCGACGCCCTGCATCGCTTCCTCAGTCACTGGCCGCTCGGCGAGGCACTCGAGCTGCGAGTCCTGCGCGGCACGCGCCTCCACGCGGTTCAATTGGTGCCGCAGGAGCTGAAAACCTAGCTTCGGTTTGGCGCGACGCTCGTGCCTTGCACTTCAGGGCAAGTGACCGCTTGACGGGGGTCCGATAGGATCGCCCTCCCCGCCGCAATTGGAGATGCCGCCATGCGCTGGAGAGAAGGACGACGCAGTGACAACGTCGAGGACTATCGCGGCAGTCCAATGGGCGGCGCCGGAGTCAAGATCGGCCTCGGTACGATTGTGGTGGTGTTGCTCGGCTGGGCCTTCGGCATCGATCCACGCATCATGCTGGGACTGGTGAGCACAGTTGAGGATGCGCAGGTGCAGACGACCCCGCCACCTGAGCCCGGTGTGCGGCAAACCGGAAGCCCAGAAGATGAGGTGGCGGATTTCGCCTCAGTAGTACTGGCGGACACAGAAGACACCTGGACTGCGCTCTTCGCCGAGCGCGGCCTGCAATACGTGCCGCCGAAGCTCGCCTTGTTTACCGACGTGGCCCAAACCGCTTGCGGACGCGCAGGCGCGAGTGTTGGGCCGTTCTATTGCCCACTCGACAGCAAGGTCTACATCGACCTGAGCTTCTACCGGGAGTTGCAGGAAAAATTCGCCGCACCGGGTGACTTCGCGCGAGCCTATGTTCTCGCTCACGAGGTGGGCCACCACGTTCAGAATCTGCTCGGCACGTCGGATAAGGTGCGCGCTGCGCAGGAGCGCAGCTCGGAAGGCGACGCCAATGCCCTCTCAGTGCGCCTCGAATTGCAGGCCGACTGTTACTCGGGAATCTGGGCAAATCACGCGGACCAGTCGCGTCACATCCTGGAATCCGGCGATGTCGAGGAGGCACTCGGTGCCGCCGCGGCGGTCGGAGACGACACGATCCAGAAGCACACGCGCGGTTACGTCGTGCCTGACTCGTTCACCCACGGCTCGGCTGAACAGCGCACGCGCTGGTTCCGCACCGGGCTGCAAAGCGGCACGTTGGCGAAGTGCGACACCTTCGGCGCGGGCGGTTGATAACGAGAAAGGCTTAGTCTTCCCGAGGCGCCCGATAGGCCGGGCTGTAGACGCCGCCCGCTGACTCGCTCGCGCTGGCCCGGTGCGAAATGGCGGCCCGGGAGCCGACCTCTCCGATCAGGCGCGCCGGAAGCTTGGCGGCACTCAGCGACGATACCAGCAGGCTCGCAGCATACGGCACCGACTGAATGAGCAGCGCAATCTGCCATACCGTCATGTCCGGGCCTTGCATCAGCGGAATCCGGTGTACCGCCCACGCCCCGATCCACAGCGCCGTCATCATCAGGATTTCCTCACGCGCCGCCGACACGGCACGCACCCAGGCCTGCCGTTGTCCTTGTTTCGGCGTGCGGAAGAAAGGTTCGTGGCGCGTCAGGAAACCGCGGACTGTGGCCAACCCGATCGTATGTGCCAGGGCGAGCCCGGCCAGCGCCGCGGCCAGCGTCTGGCGCAGATTCGCGCCGACGCAATGGCGATACAGGTGCACCAGCTTGGTGAGCTTGAATGAGAACAGTGACAGCGGCAGCACGCTGAACATCATCAACGGCGGATCGATACAGTTCCGGCGCCGTCACCATGGCAACCAGCACCAGACCGAGCGCGGCGACGTTGAACAGCAGGTTGAAGCCATCCGCGAGCCAAGGGCAGCCAGCCCGCGATGAAGTGATAGCGCTGACCGGAGCTCAACCCGGAGGCGCGCCAGGAAAAGAGTGCCCGGGAATGGCGCCTTCAGAATCTGCATGGCGCCGTACGCCCAGCGATAGCGCTGTTTCTTGAAATCGCGCGAACGTGTCGGGCATCAGGCCGCGACCGTAGCTGTGCGGCGATGTAGGTCGCTTCGTAGTCCGCGTTCGAAGATGCGCAGACCGAGTTCGGCGTCCTCGGTGATGCACCACTCAGCCCAGCCGCCAACCTCGCTCCAGCACGTCGCGGCGCACCATGGTCATCGTGCCGTGCTGGATGATCGCGTTGCGCTCGTTGCGCGTGACCATGCCGATGTCGGAAGAAGCCGCGATATTCGGCGAAGCACATCGCTTTGTAGGCGCTGTCGCTCGCATCGCGATAGTCCTGCGGGGCCTGCACGATCGCCAGTGCGCGGATTGGTCGAATAGCCGGCACCAGATCCTTCAGCCAATCCTTCGCGACCACGTAGTCGCTGTCGATGACCGCGACGATGTCTGCGTCCGGCGCGGTCTCGCGCAGCGCGAGATTGAGCGCACCGGCCTTGAAGCCCGCCAGCGGATTGACGTGGAAGAAACGAAACCGGCTGCCGAGCTTCGCGGCAGTGTTCCTGCACCGGCCGCCACACAGCCTCATCGTGCGTATTGTTGTCGACGACGAGGACTTCGAAGTCCGGGTAGTCGAGAGCCGCCAGCGCGTCGAGCGTCTCGATCAGCATCTCCGGCGGCTCGTTGTGCGCCGGCACGTGGATCGACACCTTGTGCGTGGCGTGTCGGTCGCGCGTCGGCGTAAGCAAGCGCGGACGGGAAGTCGCCCAGTGCGCTTCGGCCCATTCGTGCGCTTCGGCCAGCAGCACTGCGATCACACCCAGCATGCCGATCATCAGCAAGGAGCCGACGAGCACGCTGGTCACGGTGACGTACTGCTGCGAATACTCGTAGACGATCCACACGGCCGCGGTGGCAGTGGCATAGACGATGACGGCCAGGAAACTGCGGCCGCGCGCAGCCAGTGACCGGCTGTTGATGTAGAAGAACCCGAGCAGCAACGCGGCCAGACCCACGGAAGTCGCCGCCAGAAGATGCCAGCCGGGAATTCGGACGATCGGTTCAATGAAAGCGAACTTGGTATTGTCGGGCTGCATCGTAGACGCCCCAGTAGGCACCCACCGCCCCTTCCAGCGTCCCTTTCCAGGGCTGGTCAAAGGCCTCCATCAGGTAATAGACGTATTTCTCCTGTTCGGCCCGTGCCAGAAAGCGCCTCAGGAAGAGCGCCTCGTTTGAAGGGGATGCCACGGCTGCTTCACGAGTCCGGCCGTTGCTAGGCCAGCCTACTTCGGTAATCACGATCGGCTTGCCCGGAAACGCTTCGGTGAGCTGCCGCATTGTCAGCGACCGTGAAGTCGACGGCGTGTTCGACGTCGACACCTTCCCAGTAGGGCAGCACGTGAATCGCCAGGTAGTCGACGTGGTCGGCGAGCTCGGGATGGTGGAGCCAGACGTGCCAGGGCTCAGCGGTACTGACAGGCTGCTTTACGGTGGTCCCTCACCCGGTCGAGATAGGCAGTCAGCTCCTCGACTGTGACGTCCTGACGAAGAATGGTCTCGTTACCGACGATCACCCGGACGACGTTACGATTGTTGTTCGCAAGGTCGATAGCACGGGCAATTTCGCTCTCATTGTTGATTGGTATTGCCGTTAATCCAGGCGCCAAGAGCGACATTGATGCCATGGCTGGCAGCCAGTTTCGGGATCTCGCCCAGTGTCCCGGCGGTGCTGTAGCTGCGTACCGCGTGGGTTTTTCCCTCGAGCAACGCGAGGTCCGAATCAATGTGTCGCCACCGACGGGAAGTCACCCTGACCGGGATCCTGGTCCACCCGGTAGGGCGAGAAGGCGAAACCCTGCACCCGCGACGGCCACTCGGGTTCCGGCGTGGGTCGATTGGCGTACGCCCACGCGGCTACTGTCGCGGCGCCAAACGCCACCGCGATGACGATATTGGTGACTCTCAATGGATATCCCCGACCGGATGGATATCCGGGGCGCGCATTCTAGCGGGCCCCAGCAAAAAACACGCAGTGCAGCGAAACGGTCTAAGTCAGAGTCGTGGAATGCGCTTCCGTAGGCCCGGCTGCCAGCAAGTCTGAGGCAGGCCGATCTGGAGTCTGTGCGACGAAGCCTAATTGCGAAACTTGCTCCGCGCGGCTTCTCAGCGCCCGGGCCGCACCCACCAGTCCGAGGTCTGATCGAAGGATGGCCGTAGTCGGGACGGACGCGAGGATCTGTGAGAAACGACCTTTGTCCTCGAAGCGCTGGCGAAATGCACCGTTGCGCAACGGATCGATCAGCGCCGTGACCAACCCGCCGGCCAGGTAGACGCCATCCCAGGCTCCGAACATCAGTGCGGCGTCGCCTGCGAATCCGCCCAGCAGTTCGCAGAACAGCTCGTACGGCCCTCACGCTCATGTCGTCCTTGCCGCTCAGCGCCGCGCGCGTGATCTCCTCGGGGCTGGTGCCATTTGACTCGCGATCATCGAGTGCACAGAGAATCGAATACAGATTCGAAAGTCCCTGGCCGGACAGCACCCGCTCGTAGGACACGCGCCCGAAGCGCTGCTGCAAGCAGCGCAGGACCTCCATCTCTTCGTCATCCCCCGGCGCCAGACCGACGTGTCCCCCTTCGGTCGCGAACACGATTGGATCACCCGTATTGAGCTGCAGCGCGCTCACGCCCAGGCCGGTGCCCGGCCCCAATACGACAACGGTTCCGTGCGCTGGAAGGCTGGTGGTCCGATCGCCGCCGACGCTGAGCAGATCGTCGCGATCCAGCTCCGGCAGCGCCCAGCTGATGGCTTCGAAGTCATTTACCGCGAGCAGTTGTTGAGACCGAGTTCTTCGCGTGCCTGGTCGACGGAAAAATCCCAGTCGCAATTGGTGATGCTCACCTGGCCATTGCGCACGATTCCGGCCAGTGCAAACGCGGCGCATCGCGGCGGTTCGGAGACTTGCGACAGGTAGGTTTGAGCGACTTCGATGACACCGCGAAAGTCAGCGGTCCGAAAGTATTTCGGTTCCAGCACGCGCACCGGCCCGGCCCCATTCAGGGTCGGTCAACGCAATGCGGATGTTGGTGCCCCCGATGTCTGCGATCAGGCCCAACGCAGCTCGATCCGGGCGTTTCATGATCAGTTCGAGACTCCTCGAATCGCGCGTCGGAGATCGCAGCGCCATGCTGGTCGGTTCGGACCGGGTGATCCGGACGGCGAGGAAATAAGGGGGAGCCGCCGAATCACCCGCCCCGATCGATCGTGGAGGGTCGCAGCCGTCTTGGTTGTGTTGCTTACGCCTGCGCGCCACCTGAACCACTCGTGCCAGGTATCGATTCTCAATACTGTGACAGCGCTGTCAAGCTTTTTCGCAACATTTTGTGAATGGTCGACGTAGTCGCTAGGTCAACGGGGACCGGTCGAGGCCCGGCAGACCAGGCGGTACCCGAGTCGGACCGGTTTGGGCACCTTATGGGACTTGAGCATCTGCAGAAGTAGGTCGGTGGCGGAATAGGCGAGGTCGTAGCTCGGCTGATGAACGGTCGTGAGCTGCGGCCACACCGCGCGGGCGATGTATGTGTCGTCGAATCCGGCGACGGACAGCTGCTTGGGAATCTCGATGCCCATTTCGTGTGCAGCCATCATCACGCCCGCCGCCATGTCGTCGTTGCTCGCGAAAATGGCGGTCGGCGGTTTTGACATGGTGAGCAGCTGCCGCCCGGCCTCGAGCCCTGACTCGAACTCGAACAGACCATCCTTGACGTTGTCGGGCTCGATAAGGGATGCCGTGACGCTGAAGCGCGACGCGAAACCCCTTCAGGCGCTGACCGCTCGCGAAGTGCTCCGGATGTCCCTTGATGAAGCCGATGCGCCGGTGCCCGAGGCTGATCAGGTATTCGGTCATCTCGCACGCCGCGCTCTCGTCGTCCATGTCCGCGTACGGCGTGCGATGCGGCTTCTCATTGGGGGCGATGCGTACAAATGGCAGCGAGCGTTGATCGAGCGCTGCGATCAGGTCCGCCGACTCGCTGAGCGGCGGCGTGACGACCATGCCGTCGGCACGCGTCTGATCCACCAGGCCGGTGATCTCCCGCGCCAGTTCTGCGCCGCGGCCGCTGCATTGATGCACGAACAGCTGAAATCGCTCTTCGCGACAGCGCTCCATCGCACCGTGCTGCACGTCCACGATGTAGTTCGCACTGGGATTCTCGTACACGAGGGCGATCAGGTACGAACGATTGCCAGCGAGGCTGCGCGCCGAAAGACTCGGGTGATAGTTGAGTTCCTTGACGACTGCGAGCACCCGTGCACGAGTTTCTTCCTTGACGTTCGGCTCGTCGTTGAGGACGCGGGAAACGGTCTTGATCGCGACGCCGGCCGCCTTGGCAACGTCGTCGATGGTTTTCCGGCGCATATGTGCTTATTTGGCGGCGCGACGAAGCGACGAGTTTAACGCGCGGATCGTCGCTACGCGCACCTACCGTGCGCAGGCAAGCACGTCGGCCTTGCCGGTCTCCAGACGCACGTTGGTGATGCTCAGAGCCGAGCTGGCCCGCGGTGGCCAGCACGAATGGAGCGCTGACTTTCTTCATGTCCGCGCCGGCGTTCTGAAAGCAGCTCAGCAGGATTTTCAGGTTCCGCCACTCACCGCGCGGGGTGCTCTTCAGCACGTGCGCGATGGGTATGCTGCCCTTGCAGCCGATTCCACATTCGACGGAAACCAGCACGTCAGCGGTGGGAGCCCCTGTGACGCGATATTCGAAGGCCAGCGACAGCTCACCATTCGTCTCGCGCTGCAGATCGATCGGAGCGCCGCCCTCGATGCCCGAATATCGCCGGCGCCGTGCCGTTCCAGCGTGCTGCGCGCGCATCCTCCTGCGCGGCGCGATCCTCGGCGAGGACTTCGAGACTGCCGCTGTCGGTGCCTCGCCGCGCGCCACCGGTTCGATGCGCGGACCAGTGCCTTCCTGCACGAACAGTCGCCAGCCGCGGCCGAGCTTGCCCTTGGCAAAGAAGGTGCGCGAATCGATGCTCGCCGCAGCCCGGCGCGGCACGTCTTCCGCCAGCGGTGCAAGATCGCCGGAATCCGCGTACGTGAGACCGTAACCGTACGCGAACAGTGGACTGTCGCCGCCGTCGCCGCTGTTCACGCTCACTTGGTCCGGCGTTCGCGGCCAGGAGAACGAGAGCTTGCCGGTGAAATCATGGTTCACGCTGCCATCCGGCTTGCGAAACAGCACGTCCGCGACGCCGCCGCCCTCCGATCCCGGAAGCCAGGCGGCGACGAACGCGTTCGACGCATTGATCTCGGGGTTCACCCAGAGCGGCCGGCCGGAGATGAACACGGCGATCACCGGAATGCCGTCGCCACCCAGTTTCTTCAGCAAAGCGAGATCACGCTTGTCACCGGGCGAATACTCGACATCGAGCAGGTCACCCTGAAATTCCGCGTACGGGTTCTCGCCGAACACGACGATCGCGACATCGGGTCGGGTGGTATACGTGCCTCGCCTGTTCAGTTCGGCGACGCCACCGGCCGCTTTCACGGCCTCGCGGATGCCTTCATAGATGGATTGGGCGTTCGGAAACTGGGATCGGGTTGTGCCAGTGCCCTGCCACGAGAGTGTCCAGCCGCCCGACTGCTTGGCGATGTCGTCGGCGCCATCACCGGCGACGAGGACGCGTTGCCGCGGTTTAAGGGGCAGCACCTGTCCCGCGTTCTTCAGCAGGACGAGCGACTCACGCACCGCACGGCGCGCTACGGCACGATGCGCTGGCGCACCGAGCAGCGCGAACTGCCCCGCGAGCGGGCGCGACGACGGCCTGCCAGCCTCGAACAGTCCAGATCGGAGCTTGACGCGCAGGATGCGTCGCACGGCATCGTCGAGTCGCGCGGCCGGAACCTCGCCGGAACGTGCCTGCGCCAGCGTGCTCTCGTAGAGCTGTTTCCAGCTGTCCGGCGCCATGAACATGTCGAGACCAGCAATCAGCGAGGCCGGACAACTGAAAGTCGTGCAACCGGGCACCTGACCGTGCGCGTTCCAGTCGCTCACGACGATGCCATCGAACCCCATGCGGCCCTTCAGCACATCGGTGAGGAGGCTCGCGTTGCCGTGCATCTTCACGCCCTGCCAGCTCGAGTACGACACCATCACCGACTGCACGCCGGCGGCAATGGCGGCGGGATATCCAGGCGGCGTGAATGTCACGCAATTCCGATTCGCTCGAAGGGATTGTCGCCCTGGTCGCGACCCTCGGCGGTTCCGCCGTCGCCGAGGAAGTGCTTGGCGGTGGCAATCACGTGCGGCGGACGCAGGAAATCCGCGTTGCCCGGCTCGCCCTGCAGGCCCGTCACCATCGCCGCGGCAAACGAGCGCACGATTTCGGGGTCCTCAGAGTACGACTCGTAGGTGCGCCCCCAGCGATCGTCGCGAACCACGGCGAGCGTCGGGCCGAAGTTCCATTCCTGGCCGGTGACGCGCATCTCGCTCGCCGTGACGGCACCAATCTCACGGATGCAGCTCGCACGTCGCGCGTCGCGCCGAGTGCGATGTTGTGCGGAAAAATCGTGGCCCCGATGATGTTCGCGTGGCCGTGCACCGCGTCCAGGCCCCACAGGACCGGAATTCCCGCGGCGCCATCGCTCTTATCCACAGAAGCGAGGTAATACGCGTCGGCAGCAGCCAGCCACGCGGGCGCAGGCGCAAAGTCATCGCCGCCCGGGCCCGAGTTGCCACCATTGAGCACCGACCCGAGCCGATAACGATGCACATCCTGAGGCGTTACGCTGGCGACGTCCGCCTGGATGATTTGCCCCACTTTGTCTTCGAGCGACATCGAGGCGAGCAGCTGCGTGATTCGCTCCTCGAGCGCGGCGTCGGGGCGCAATGGGCTCTTGATTTCGGGCCAAAGCGACGGGTGCGCGGTGCCCGGAGCAGCTGGAGTTTCTGCGGCGGCAGTCTGCTGCGCGTCCGTGGAATCGCCGGGCGAACAGCCCGCGCCTATGAGTGGGAGCATCGCGCACAGGACCACGCCGGCACGCCGAAATGAAATGCCCATCGCGAAATTCCCGTTCATGAAGCTTGCCGCCTGCGGATAGTTTGTCTTGATGAGACGCGCAGCCGGCGCGAGGATCACACGACATTGACAACGCTGTCAATTTTCCACTGCGTCTGGGCGAATCCTCCACGATGCCCAAACGTCAGGAGGTT
>CAVOLM010000002.1:0-4697 GCA_963696675.1 uncultured Gammaproteobacteria bacterium
ACCGCCCGCCATTGCAGGGATTTCTCTGCACATCCGGCCCGGTGAGAGTCTCGCGCTCGTGGGCGAGAACGGCTCCGGCAAGACGACGCTGATCAAACTTCTCACACGCCTCTACCAGCCGAGTGCCGGGCGCATCCTGCTCGATGGACGTGATCTCAATGATTGGAACGAGGACACACTGCGCCGGCGCATCGGTGTGATCTTCCAGGACTTCGCGCGTTATCAACTCATGGTGGGGGAGAACGTCGGTGCAGGGGACGTGCGCGAATTCGACAATGAAGCGCTTTGGCAGAAAGCGGCTGACAAGGGCATGGCGACACCTTTCGTGCGCGAATTGCCGTCCGGCTTTCACACGCAGCTCGGCAAGTGGTTCAAGGACGGGCGCGAACTCTCGGGCGGCCAATGGCAGAAGGTCGCGCTGTCCCGCGCGTTCATGCGCAGCGGCGCGGACATCCTCGTGCTGGACGAGCCGACTGCTTCGATCGACGCGGCGGCTGAAGCGACGGTGTTCGAGCATTTTCGTTCACTCACCCGCGACAAGATTGCCATTCTCATCTCCCACCGCTTCTCCACCGTGCGCATGGCGGATCAGATAGTGGTGCTGGAGGAAGGCCGCATCGTGGAGCGTGGCACACATGAAGAGCTCCTGCGGCTGGGCGGTCGCTATGCGAAACTGTTCGAGTTGCAGGCGAGAGGTTATCGCTAGCGTCGAACAGCATTCGCCCGACATGCAGCCGGGCGAGCGCGCGGTTCGATTCGAATCAGCTGGATGAAGTGACGTCCAGGACGCCGTCCTTGACGGGGATGCGACTACCGGGGTCGTGATCCATGCGCACCACGGATTCCTTGTCGTTCAGTCGATAGCGCACGTCGTAGCCGACGGTCTCCTGGTTCGAGTCATACTCCGTGCGACAGCGTTGCTCGGTGTGCTGGTAGGTGTTTCCTTCCTGTACCTTCTTCTGCACCTGGTTTCCGGCATAGCCGCCAGCAGCAGCCCCGGCAGCCGTTGCGACATCGTTTCCACGACCGCTGCCGACCTGGTGGCCGAGCACGCCGCCCACGACAGCACCGATTACCGTTCCGGTGATCCGTTTCTCGTCTCTGACAGGCTTCTGCCGCGTCACGACCTCGTCCGCGCACACCCGGCGCGGCGTGCTGACGGTCTTCGTCACCGGTTTGACGTCGAGTACTTCCGCGTAGCGGTCACCATATGACCGCATTGCAATTGCACCACCTGCGGTGACGACCACTGCGCCGACGATCAGGCCCATGATGAGTGATTTGTTCATCTGTCCTCCTCACATAACTCGGCGGCTGGCATGGCAAAATTTGCACTCCGCCACAACGGACCGCCCTCTGTTTTCAACTACTGCGGACCGCTTTGGTTCCGCGCCGGAGTGTCGCTTCCAGGGGACAAATCGCTGGCCGGCCTTATGCATTAGAACAACTGGACGCCGGTCGGCGCAGTGACTAGTGTCACGCCGGCGGACGATGCAGCTGACAAACAACAAGTCGGACCGCGTGGGGCGCTCGCGATGGCGGACTTCGAGAAGCTCGGCGTTTTCTACCTCGGCCGTGAATACGACGCAGCGGCGAAGAAGCTGCGCGATGAGCTGATTCTCTACGACTCCAAGGACCTCACGACGCACGCGGTCTGTGTCGGCATGACCGGGAGCGGCAAGACGGGCCTGTGCATCGCACTGCTCGAGGAAGCGGCGATCGACGGCATCCCGGCGATCGCCATCGATCCCAAGGGCGACCTGGGCAATCTGCTGCTGACCTTCCCGAGTCTCGCGCCCGCAGACTTTCGTCCCTGGATCGATACGGCCGAGGCCGCGCGCCAGAATCTTTCCCCCGACGAGTACGCTGCCAAGGTTGCCGGCACGTGGCGCGATGGTTTGGCGCAATGGGGCGAAGAGCCTGGGCGCATTGCCCGCCTGCGGGAGAGCGCGGACGTCGCGATCTACACACCGGGAAGCAAGGCGGGGCTACAGCTTTCCGTGCTGCAGTCCTTTGCCCCACCCTCTGGTGCGCAAGCTGAGGATCCAGGCGCGCTTCGGGATCGCATTTCAGCCGTGACTTCAGGGCTCCTCGGCTTGCTCGGCATAGAGGCTGATCCATTGAAGAGCCGTGAGCACATCCTGATCGCCAACATTCTCGACAGGGCGTGGAGTGCCGGTCAGGCGCTCGACGTCGCGGCGCTCATCGGCGCGATTCAGAAGCCGCCATTCGACAAGGTCGGGGTGTTCGACCTGGAGAGTTTCTACCCGGCCAGGGACCGAACCGGGCTCGCGATGTCCGTCAACAACCTGCTGGCCTCGCCTGGCTTCTCCGCGTGGATGGAAGGCGAGCCACTCGACGTGCAGCGACTGCTGTTCACTACCGAGGGCAAACCGCGGATCTCCATCCTGTCGATCGCGCATCTCTCCGATCCGGAGCGGATGTTCTTCGTGACGCTGCTGCTCAACGAAGTGATTGCGTGGATGCGCAATCAGACCGGCACTTCGAGCCTGCGCGCACTCCTATATATGGATGAGATCTTTGGCTACTTCCCGCCGACAGCGATGCCGCCTTCGAAGCTGCCCATGCTGACGCTCCTGAAGCAGGCGCGCGCTTTCGGACTGGGGGTCGTACTCTCGACCCAGAATCCCGTCGATCTGGACTACAAGGGACTGTCGAATGCAGGTACCTGGTTGATCGGGCGGCTGCAGACCGAGCGTGACAAGCAGCGTGTGATCGAGGGGCTCGAGAGCGCACTCGGTGGCGAGGGCTCGGACCGTACGACGCTTGAAAACCTGATCTCGAACCTGACCGGTCGCGTCTTCCTGATGCGCAACGTCCACGACGATGCGCCAGTGTCGTTTCAAAGTCGCTGGGCGTTGTCGTACCTGCGCGGACCGCTGACGTTGACGGAGATTCAGACGTTGATGGCCGCACGTCGCAACAGCACTGCGCAAACGCCGGCATCGCGACGGCAGTCGGTCCTGGCGCTGGCTCAAGCGCGCGAGCAGCGTTACCAGCGGACGTCAGCGAACTCTTCCTCAAGCCGCTCGCAGGCAATGGCGGTGCGTTCGTTTATAGACCAATGGTCGCTGGCACAGCTCGCTTGCATTACGTCGATTCCAAATCGGGCGTCGATGTCTGGAACGAAGCGGCCTACATTGCGCCGTTTTCTGACGATGGCAAGGACGCCTGTGGGATGAAGCGACCGTAATCGAGGATCTCAAGAGTCGCGCCGACAGCGAGCCGCAAAGCGGCGCTCGGTTTGCCGACGTACCTCCTGCGGCTGTGCGTTCCTCGAGTTACGCCCAATGGGGGCAGATCGCTCGAGGATCATCTGTATCAGCACGCCAAGCTGACGGTCTACGCCTGCGACCAACTCAAGCTCGGTTCGAAGGTCGGCGAAAGCGCAGGGGACTTCCGCACACGACTCGGCCACGCCCTGCGCGAGCAGCGCGACGCGTTGGTTGAAAAGCTGCGCACCAAGTACGCGCCACGGGTTCAATCGCTGCAGGACCAGTTGCGGCGTGCGCAGGATCGGATTGCCCGCGAGCAGGCGCAGTACTCTCAGCAGAAACTGACGAGCGCCATCTCCATCGGCGCTACCGTACTGGGCGCTCTATTCGGCTCACGCCGCCTCTCGGCCAGTACGGTGGGGCGTGCGGCTACCGCGGCGCGCTCTGCGGGCCGCATTGGACGCGAGCATGAAGATGTCGAGCGCGCCAACGAGAGCCAGGAAGTCCTGCAGCAGCGGCTCGCGGCACTGAATGCAGAATGCGAGCAGGAAGTTGCCGCGCTGCAGGGGTCGGTCGATCCGCAGGCCATTGCAGTTCGCGAAGTGACGCTGAGCGCCCGCAAGTCCGATATCGCCGTCGGTCGCGTGGCACTGCTTTGGGCGCCCTGGCGTGAGGATGCCGAGGGCATGCCGCGGCCTGCGTTCAAGGCCTGAGGATCGAGCATGAAAGACCTGGTGACCGAGCTCAGCCGCAAGCTCCGGATCAACGAAGCGCAGGCGCAAGGCGGCGCCGCTATTCTCTTCAAGGCAGCGAAGGACAAGCTTGGGGGCACCGAATTTAACCGGATGCTGGGATCGGTGTCGGGAATTGACGCCCTCATCCAGCAGGCGCCGAAGAGCGGCGGCGGGCTGTTAGGCGGATTGGCCTCGCTCGCCGGCGGCAATGCGGCGCTGCTGGCGACGATCGTCTCCGGTTTCTCGAAGCTCAACATGACGAGCGATCAGGCGCAGAAATTCATTCCCGTGATGCTCGACAACCTGCGCGCCAAGGTCGGCCCGGAGACGGTGAGCAAGCTGGAGAAAACGCTGCGCGCCTGAATCGGGGCTGCGCGGGTTGCGACGCCAGGACCCCCGGTCATCTGCGAGCGCGCGTTGCTGCCTTGCTGCGTGCCGCCGGAACGGCCTTCGTGCGCGGCGCCGGAGCCGGTTTCGCGACAGTAGGTTTCGCGGCAGGCGGTTTCGCGGGAATCGGAGCCGGCATGGCGAGGCCCTTCTGCTCGATCAGCGCGGCAGGGGCGGGAAAGCTCTTGGCGGCCTCGCGCAACCACTCGAGGAACTTCGCGATCTTGGGCATCGAGACGTAGGACTTCGGGCAGACGAAGTGGTACGCCCAGCGATACGGCAGCGCCACCGGGCTTGCTAACTGCAGCCGGCCGGCCTGCAGATCGCTCGCCGCCAGGCT
>CAVOLM010000003.1:0-7613 GCA_963696675.1 uncultured Gammaproteobacteria bacterium
TCTTCGGGCACGCACTCGCGCAGCGCAGCTTTGCCGTCAGGTTCGAAGAACACAGTCCGGTAGGACGCACTGACAGTGAATTGTCCGCTCTTGACGCAGGCCTCGTGATCGCATAACGGTTCGAGCAGAGGATGGATTGGAAAGAGCACCGTGTCCGCAGGCCCGGCGAGAGCGGTGCGCCACGCATCCGACTCAGCGGGGTCATCGCATAGGATCCGTATCTGCTCAGTCGGCGCGCGTATCCAGGTCAGAGACCGCCACGTGCCAGCTTCGGGAATAAGGAAGGGTGGCAATTGCGGCCGCGGATCTGAGAGCAGGCGCTCGTTGACCTGTTGCTCCAGATGAATGAGATCAGGCACCGTCATGCCTGTGATCAGCGACCGTCGGTGGAGCGCGTGAGAATAACTGCTTCGTCCGACCGCAGATTATTGACGACCAGCCGATGCTTCCCGCCCGCGCCGCGTGGCAGGTCCCCCACGCGATTGAAGCGCACACGAAAATTCTCGCCGGCGCGAGTGCGAACTCACTCTCGACGAACGTCAGCGTGTCAGCCGCGACTTCCGTCCGTGAAACGTAGCGAATCAGGACTTCGTCGGGCGCCTCTTGGACAACCTGGAATTGATCGATACCGGGTTTGGTTCTCAAGAGGAAAGTCCAGTATGTGCCGCCCACCGCCACGCCGTTCGGAAAGCGGATGACATCCATCGAGCGACCTGCGACTTCTGCGAGCAGCGGAAGGCCTCGACCGCAAGGGCAGCGGCTGGAGCGGCTCAAGGCTGCCCGATCGCCAATGGCATAGCGAATAAACGGCATACCGTAGTTGTCGAGATCCGTAATTAAGACCTCGCCGACTTCCCCAGGGGCACACGGCGTAAGGTCGTCGCGCACAATTTCCACGACGATCCGGTCGGCATTGATGTGCAAGCCGTCATGGAAAGCGCACTCCTGCGCCACGTCGCCCACCTCTCGGGAGCCGTAGCGGTTGTATACCTCCGACTGGAATGCAGCTCGGAAAATGTCACGCTGATGCGGATACAAGGTCTCGGCGGAGACAATGATCGCCTTCAGGCTCTCGACTTGCGTACCCGTTCGGAGTATTTCGCCCGCGAGCAGCTCGAGCACGCTCGGATACGCGATCAAGAGTTTGGGGTGATAGCTGCGCAGCACCTGCACATATCGCCCGAGGCTGGCGCTGGATAGATCGTACGCGCTTAGCATGAGAGTCCTGGTCAGCCATCCGTGAACGCGTCCTCGCAGGCGCTGCGCTTGCGCCTTGTCGAGTGACGATCCCCAGAGGCGGACTTCACGATCACCGAGTTCTATACCCGCCCAGCGGCGGTTCCTGACGACGGAGGCCTTTCTGCACGCCGAGGACCGCCGGTCGGTGTAGAAGTAAAGGGGTTCGCCCGTTGACCCGCTGGTGCTGTTTGGCTCCAGATCAGTCCGATCGATATTGGCGGCAATCAGCGAATCAGGTTTCGTGCGAATCGTGGCTTTGGTCAACCGTGGCCAGTCGCTGAGATGCGGCGTCGATGATTGCAGGCGACCGCGAACACTGAACAGTTGGCGGTAGTGGGGCACATGAAGGGCTGCATGTTGGAGCAGCTTTGCTAACTTGGCGCGCTGCAAGTCCTGAATTTCAGTCGTCGATTTCCATTGGTCAACCTCGTACTCCCGTGTGAGTCTCAGGACCTGATCGCGAGCCAGCGCGTGATACGCGGGATAGACGAGTGACCCAAAGAACCATCTCTCTAGTCTCACAGAACAGGTCTCACGCTTGCGCGTAGTAGCGCCCCGGCCTTGTACGCTAGCAGGAGAGCTTTATGAAGCAACGATCGTTGATGGGCAGCGATGCGCAGCGCCTGATACGTCGGATTCCGTATCCCGCAATCCACACCGCGGACGAACAAACGGTACTCCGTGCCGATCCGGCGCAGCGTGCCGGGATCTTCTCCCGGCACGTTGCGCTTATCCGGAAGGTCCCGCGAACCGAGCGTCCGCGACCGAAAACCACATTCCTTTGCGACGTTCACGGCAACGTCGTCATACTTGCCGCGTGGCCAGCAAATGAACTCGACCGGTTTGCCCACGATCGCCTGCAGCACGGACCGCGAGGTGGAAAGTTCCCTCTCGACCCGAATGCGATGCTCATACTCTGTCTCTTGACTGCCCGGCCAGCTGCGATCGAGCTTGAGCCGTTGTTGGATGCGGACAAGCTCAGCGTGCTTCTCTGCCGAGTTGCTCAAACGGTGGGCATCCGAGCTCTTCCACTCATGCAGGAACTCCTCGGTGGCGGATGGGTCCGGCCGAAATTCGCGCGCTATTATTGCGTCGGTGTGCTCGAACACCGGCTGGCCGTTTATCACAAGGCGCGACTGGTCTTCCACCATGTAGAAGGGCTTGCGATCGGGCCGCGCATTCCAGGCAAGCCATGGGTAGAGCGCGTACTTGGAGGCGTCATAGATATCCACGACGGCCGGAGCAGTGAAGAGCGAGGTATGCGTCGCTGCGTGCGACTGCACATCCACCAGCCCTGAATCGGCCATCTTGCGGATCTCTGTGGGCCGCAAGAAACCAGCTACTTCAAGCTGATCAGCTGATATCGAGCCGTCCCAAACGCTCTCGATCGTCGGTCGAGCGGGCGCGTCGGGTTCTATGAAGTCGCTGGATACGAAGACCGTCGCGCGCATTCCATAACGTTTGAGCAACGGCCACACCAGCACCCAGTTGTCGAGGTAGCCGTCGTCGAATGTCAGCATGATCGACGGCGAGCGCAGGCGCTTGTCACCCGCTACATGCGTGTAAACCTCGTCCCAGAAGACCGTTTCAAAGCGCGCACGCTGAAGCTGTTGCAAAATGCCTTCGAACAGCCACTGCGGCTGCGACAACCGCGACCAGATCCACGAGGACCGATCCAGTCCCACACTGTGGAACATAAGGCTCGGCACAATTCTCGGATCTGGGGTGATCACGAGCGCATCTCGGACAGACACTGCGCGTACAAGTCGAGGTGCGCAGCTGCGATCGCCTCAATGGAGAAATCCGCGGTCACGCGCCGTCTGGCATTTTGCCCCAGCGCCCGTGCCTGCGCCGGGTCTGTAATCAACTGCTTTAGTGCCGCCGCCAGTGCGACATGATCGTCTGCGGATACCAACAAGGCTTCAACGCCACTGCGGATAGTATTCGGTATCCCACCGGCGGTGGTCGCCACGATCGGAATTTCCGCGGCCATCGCCTCGAGCAACACTAGCGGTTGTCCCTCGCGATGTGATGACATGACAAAGATATCCGAGCTGTTCAGCAACTCTTGAATGTCAGCGCGGTTGCCGAGAAACTGAACGTTGGCGACCACGTCGAGGCTGCGCGCCAGCTGTTCGAGCTCAATCCTGAGCGGGCCCTCGCCGGCAATTCGCAGCAGCACGTGATACCCGTCCATTCGAAGCTTCCCGATCGCACTTAGCAAGGTGGGATAGTCCTTCGCCGGTACGAGTCGACCGACAGCGAGGAGCAGCACCGGATTCGCCATGGGGCGCTCATCGCGTCCCCGGGCCGGGACCAGGGTTCCGTTCGGTATAACGACAAGCTGCGAGGGAGGCAGGCGGTCACTTTGTATGCGCATGCGCCGGATATCATCGGAGACACAGATACGCCTCTGTGCGCGGCGACTGATGACGTGACGTTCGAGCCAACGATGCCACGGTCGCTTCCAGGGATTGGTTCCATGCTCGGTCGTGACGAACACTGGAACCGACGCCGCAACAGCGGCACGCGCCGCATATAGATTCGGCCAGAACATGTGGGAATGCAGCACATCTATCCGTAGGTTCCTGAGCAGCTGTGCGAGGCGGTGTACATCGAAAGGCATGCGGGCCAAACGGCAAGGATTCTGCACGACGCGCACAGAGCGATCGAGTTGCGGCAGAAGATCGTTGTTCTGATGGTCAGTTGTGAGGATGAGCGTCGGCCGCAGACTGATCAGCGCGTTAAGAAGGTTGACGATCTGCCGCTCCGCGCCGCCGAAATTGAGATGTCCCACCACGTGACATATCCGGGGCGCAGGCGCTTCTTGCGGTAGCGAAGCCAGATTCACTCCGTGCTGCTCTAGCGCTAAGGCGCTGCTGCTGGATAATCTGCGGCCAGAATCCGCAGCACATGCAGATACTGCTCAGCCAACGTTGACCACAGATACGCGCTGATCGTTTTATCGTCAATGACCGGTCGATCGCTTCCGAGCAGGAGTTCCTCCAGGACACGTCCCAGTTCCGTGACATCCGCCGCGTCGACGCACCTCCCAACGGAATGCTCACGCATGAACCGCGCCACCGCCGAGCGTTGGCTCGCAACTGCCAAAATGGGTTTGCATGCAGCCAGGTAATCGTACAGCTTGTAGGGAATCGAATAGGCCATCTGATCGCCTGAGATCACCAACAGCGTACGGGCTTCGCGTAGACGTACCTGCAGTTCATCACGCGCTATACGGCCGCGAACCTCGAGCAAGTGACCGAGCGCGGCGGCCGTCACCGCCTGCTTCTCGGCGGCGCTGATGTCCCCGTACACAAGTATTCGCGTGCCGGCCAGGATGGGTTTACGTCGGATGAGCAGGTCGAGAGCGTTCAAGAGTCCGACTATCGATCGGTCACCGTAGAGTGAACCGGCGTGAACGATGTCGCGCCCCTGGTGGACAGGTAGCCTGGGCGTCGGACGCAAATCGGTACCGTTCGGAATCACCCAGTTGCGGTCATGGCGACATTCGGGGAAATGCGCCTCAAAGGATTGGCGCATCTCATCCGTGATGAAAATTCTCGCTGCACTTTGCCGAACGCACCATCGCTCGAGCCGCTGCGCAACGGTGCGCTCAAACCGACCGCGCAGCTTGTGCGGCCACGCGAATCCAGTCCACGGATCTCGGTAATCGAGGATGAGGGGACACTTCCTGCTCCTGGCAATTCGCGCCGCGACAAGCGCAGCCGAAGGAGGTGGAAGGGTCGCAATGACAACACTGTATCCACCGCGCTTTGCGATCGCTCGCCCGCAGCGAGTTGCGCATGGTATCCAGAAGACGTCTAGGTCAGCTGGCGCAAGTGCTGCGCTCGCAACTCTGTTGATCGCGCGACGGAGAATGGTCGACCGTCGCAGCGGTAGGCGCACGGCGGGGCGGCAGGCACAGACATTGCGTGGCGTCGGCAGCGACGGGTCCGTTGGCTCATCCCGCTCCAGCGCCATCGTGATAACGTGTACATCGAGGCCACGTGATTCGAATTCACGACACAGAAAGGCAAATCGTTTCCCTCCGACCGCTGCACCAGGCGCAAAGTATCGTGAAACCAGCACGACGGACGGCAGAGATTGCGACGCTGCTCTTATGGTCCGCGTCCCGGCCTCCACTGGCGACACGCTCATGTCGGCGGCCTGCGGGTGCTTCCGGTGAAATGATTTGTAACCCCGGCCACCACGTAATTAAATTCCTCTACACGAAAGAGTCTGACGGCAACCAGATAGATCGCAGCAAAAGCCGCCAACGCCGCCAGGTGAGTAACGGAACCGCTTCCGAACTGCTCGATCGCCAATACGCTGATCAGCGCGAGTACTCCCGAGAGGAGGATGCGAGCCAGTGCACGCCACTTCAAAGCCTGCGCGACCGACATCTTGAACCTGCGACGGACGGCGACGGCGAGGAACACCATGATCCAGAGCTGCGAAATCAGCAGCCCCAATGTAGGCGCCCACAACTTGAGCTTCGAAAGGAGCGCCCATGTGAACAGGAGATTGAACAGCATTCCCGTCGTGTTGGAGACGAAGATGGCCTTGGTGCGGCCGACGCTGCGCAGCGGAGTGGAGAATTCGAAACAGTGCCTGATCATCAGCAGCAGCATGGCCTGAAAATAAGGCGTAGCGGCGACGTACTGCTCGGTGAAGAGCAGGCGTATCACGGGCTCTGCGTAGTAGGTCAACAGCATCCAGACGGGGCATACGAACAGAAAATAGACCACGTTGGCACGCTGCCATAGACGCAGTCCTGCAGTCGGATCGCGATCTGAGCGCTGAACCATGTCGGGGAAGATCACGTCTCCGAGCGCGGACTTAAGGATGGTAAGAACTGGAATCTGGTACGCGGCCGTGGTGAAGATGGCTAGGGCGGTCGGGCCGAGCACGGAACCGACGAGCAGCTTGCCGACATTCTCGTTTAGGCTGGCGACCAACACCGCGATGCCTACGGGCACAATGTAGTGCAGCTGCTCTTGCATGAGCGGCGCATCGAGCTTGTGTATCAGTAACCCCTTATGCTGCAACCATGCGTATTGTCCCAGTTTCTGCACGCTTTCGACGACAATCATCGAGATGAAGATCATTGCCACGTCACCGAACCAGGCGGCCGCACCGACCACCGCGGAGAGGCGCAAGACGACCTGTCCAACGCTGTAGACCATAACGGCGAAAGACTCCTTGCGGGCAAGCAGGTAGGACTGGATGATGTCGACGTTGACGTAGAGGAATACGTAACAGGCCAGCAGCGGCCAATAGGCTCTAACACCCTGAGGAAGAATCACCTGATGCGCAACGATCACCGAGACCACCACCAGCAGGCTGGTCAGTAGCAGCAGCAGGCATGAGTTGGTCACGAGTCGCGGAGCTTTCTCCGGCAAGCGCGCTACGAAGTAGTTGACGCTGCCGTTGATGGAAAAACCGCCGATGGCGATCAATAGCACCGCGGTCACGGTGAATTGCCGGTACCAGCCATATTCCTCGATGTCGAGCAGGCGCACGAGAAGAATCGGCGACAGCATCAGCAGCCCCTGGCTCAGGAAACGTGCCGAAGCCAATACGATGCTTCGCGAAATCAGCGAGCTCATGGAGCATTGCTCGAGTGAAGGCAACTCAACGACGACATGTGGACGCAGTTCATTGGGGCTTCGGTCCGGCAATTCTGAGCAGTGCGAGATTGCCATCGATGCTTCTGAAGACCTCGGCGGACGCGAATCGGGTCAGAAGCTCCCGTTCCACAGGGCGCTGGGCTGCAAACCGGGAGGTTGTCACCACGATCCAGACCGGAACGTTGGATTGCGTAACGGTCGCCATCGACTTCATCCGGATCGAACTTCAGCGGCAGGTTCGACCACAGGTCCGTGCGTCCAGCACAAGCACTCACGACCCAGATACGCTTGCTAGACTCGTCGAGGTACACGAAATCAAGGCGTTTTGAATAGTAGGGCATGACCGGATAGGCGGTCGTGATGACGAGGTCCTGCGGGTGCGCGCGGGCGTCGAGAACCGCCCCCACACTACGAAAGTCCCAGTGGCGGTACAGGTGTTGCTCCGCATCCAACGGTCATAGCCGAGACGATAGAGAAACTGTCTATCGCCGATGTGCGTCAGATGTGCCCAGTGGAAATCGTTGCTCATCAGGAAGCAAGCAACCACGGATACCAAGACGGCTACCGGCGCGCGTGCGTCTTTGAACAGCCACCGACCGATGAGGACGGCTCCTTGCAGTAACAGGAGCAGGACCAGCGGATAAATGAAGAACGTGTAGCGTGTAGCAGTGTAAGGTTGTCGCGCCAGCACGGCCCCGCACAGCAGTGTCACGGTAATGCCGCTCAACATCAGATACCGGT
>CAVOLM010000004.1:0-7885 GCA_963696675.1 uncultured Gammaproteobacteria bacterium
GTTATAGACCGCAAAGACCTTGCTCAGCAGGAGAAGCGAAGCCTTCTCTTCAGTACTGTGCGACAAGTGTCACCGGTTCTGCGATGCGATTCAGCGTCGCGAATCCGACGATTACCGGTAACAGCCAAGAGTGTTCGATAAACTTACCGGCGAAGATGACTGCAACGATCTCGGTATGGTAGGCCGTCGCGTACGCGGCGATGGGTAGTTGCACGACCATTGTCATGTTGAGCAACAGAGTGAAGTATCGTGGAATTCGTGTCGCAGCCTCCTTGGCGGGAACCGCGAAAAATAGCGGTTGAATCACATTGCTGAACTGCCATGTGGGCAATATCTGAGTGCTCATCTCGTTGAGGCGTGTGTAGAAAGCGTACGCGCCGACGGCCACGGGATTCATTAGCGCAGCAAGGAAAAAAGTGTCGCTCTTTGATGTCAGGAGCAGCGTCCCAGCGTCGTTGAAGTTGTTGAACAAACTGTAACGAAGGAGGCGCCGTGCGTTCCGCCTGCTCTATGCGGAATCCTGCCGCGGGACTTGCGCCACAATGTAGGGCGTGCGCGATGCGTAATCCGAGATACATCAGACCGTAGGCCAGCGTATCAGCCAGTATCGCGCTCATCAGCGTCAAACTGTCGAATCGGATAAGGACCACGTACGCAAGGAGCTTTGCCACCGAGAGCACAACCGTCATGCTGACGCTATATGCCTGAAGCATGTGCGACGAGAGAGAGAGTTGCAGAATACTCGCTTGGAAGTGCAACAGAATGAGCACGCTAAAGATCGTGAATTCTGCGCGGTAGGGCTGAATCTGAAAGAGTGGCGCGAGCCACTGCCACAAGAGGAGGATCGATCCTAGAACGAGCAAGTTAGTTGCAAAGCGTCCGAAGGCGGCTATGCGTAGGAGCCAGGCGGCTGCATCGGTTTGGGCGGACTGCAGATATTCGGGTTGGTAGCGACGCAGCGTCTGCTCAATTCCAAGCGATAGCACGGTGCTAATGAGTGGAATAACAGCGTAAAACAGGCTCAGGATGCCGAAAGACTGTTCGGTCATCCCCCGCACCAGCACGACATAGCTGGCAAGCGTTGCGAGTTGGGAGAGGATCCTGAATCCGGCGGTAACGAAGATGGAGCGCCGGGCTTGCCCGCGGGAGTAAAGCTTCATCCGCCCTCCGCGGATATCCGTCGGGCGCGAATCAATCTTTCGGATCTGCAGTACCGCGGTCGCGATATCGGTCGCCGCCGTAGCCGTAGTAGCTGTCGGCTCCAAACGTTTCCGAAGCCCGATTCAAAATCACGCCCGCGAACGGAAACTCCTCGAGCAAATGTTTGGCGCGGTCAAGGGCATCGCGTCGAGTGCGGCCCTCTGACACGACAAGAGCAATGGCGTCCACTCGCGGTGCGACAACTAGCGCCTCATCGGTCACTAGCAACGGCGGCAGGTCGAGCAGAACAATGGGATCGGAAGCCAGGGTCGAAATGTTCGCGAGCAGCTCCTCGAATCGCCCGGAAGTGAGGAGTTCCGATGCGTGCTCCCTGGGCGTAGTGCTACCGGCGATCGCGAGATTCTCGATGCCGATCGTGAAAAATACATCGCTGGGATTGCCCAAGCCGACAAAATATTGTGCGAGATCGTGCGGTGGCTCGACACCTAGGTATTGGCACACGCTCGGATTGCGCAGGTCCAGATCAATCAGGAACACATCACCGGATCGAGCGCGCGCGAAATTGATCGCGAGATTCAGAGTTGTCAGGGACTTGCCCTCGCCCGCACCCGGGCTCGTAATCGCGAGGCTCGCCCAGTTGTTGCCGAGCATTCGATGCAGCAAACGGGTACGCAGCATCCGGTAGGCCGCGTGGGCGTGCTGCAAGCCAGCTTCTTCGATGTCCAGGGCCAGCACTCGATTTGTGGCCGCGAGTTCCGGGTCGACGTTCAAGCGCGGAAAGATATGGCGTTTCACGGGCTGATCGCCCACGCGCCGCCCTACGCGCCGCCCGGCCCGCTGTATCGCGGTTTCGGACTGCGCCGTGGGGCGGGGGTTTCGCCCGTCGTTCGCCTGCCTCAGCTTTTCCAGGGCTCGCTCTATGACCACGATTGAGTTCCCATCATGACTATCCGGCCATCACGACCACTATCGCCACTAAGACAGCGCCCGCTAGGTATGCCGCAGACACCGATCCCCAGCGCCAATTGCGCCGTCGCCTGTCGTGTCGATTGAGGATCGCAGGGACGGCGCCAATAGGCGCGACGTCAAAAACTGCCTGGAGGTCCTCGGTACCTCGCACGGTGGGGTCTGACCCATCGACGATGACCGCTACCAGCAGAGCGAGGCCGCCGCCGAGCACGATGCCGAGAAGAATGATCCCGAGGCGATTCGGCGAGTAAGGATTGCTCGGAACCGAGACGTCGCGAATCAATGTAAAGCGTTCGCCACGTGCCTCTTGTTCCAGGACCTGCGAGAGCGATGCCTGTTTGATCTTTTCCTGAATGTCCCGATAGCGATTCTGCGCATTCTCATACTCGCGGGCGAGTTGCGAATATTCGCGCTCTACGTTGGGCGCCGTCGCGAGGTTGCGCTGATACCCCGAAAGCTCCCCACGAACTCGTGCCGCGTTAGCGCGCAAGGTTGCCAGCTCGCGGCGCACGCTGTCGAGCTGGCTGCGGACTTGCAGATACGCCGGGTTGTCGGGGGTTGCTTCGTGAGCCGCTTCTGAGGATTCACCCTGCGCTGCCATGTCCGCGATCGCGCGCTTGAGTCGCCTGACGTCCGGATGCTCGGGCGTGTACTTCTGCTCCGCGAGCGAGAGCTCACCTCGAAGCCGCGCAAGCTCCGCGCGCCAATCGCCCACGGTCGCCGTGAGACTCGGACTCAATGAGCTGAGTTGCAGTACGAGCAAACCTTCGCGCTCCTGGGCTGCTAGGACCTCACGCTCGATGCCATCGAGATCGCGTTGGGTGCGATCCATGCCGGTGAGGTTGCGAGTCTGCGAGTCGGGAAGGGCATCGCCATACTTGGCTTTGAATGTTGCGAGCCGCGAGTCCATCTCATCCATCGAGATTTCAAGCTGCTTGGCCTGCGTTTGCAGGAAGTGATAAGCCGCGTCTGCCTGTTCGGCACGCATGCGCCGGTTGAAAGTCACGAAGAGACCCACGAGCTTCTCAGCGACAGTCGCAGCGAGAACCGGATTTGTGTTGTCGTAATAGATCGAGAACGCTGTCGAATATTCCTTCGTCTTCAGGCTGATGGGATCCACGGACTCGACGGAAGTGTCTGCGGCAATGAGCGCGGCCTTTTGCGCGATGCCTGCGTCGCTCTCTTCAGGGTAAGGGTCAACGGCCTTGGCAATTTCGATCAGGCTCTCGTTGGTCATCACGCGCCGGCGTAACAGCTCGAGTTGTTGACTCGCGTCCTGGTCGGTGGTGTCCAGGCCGCCCACGATCGTAGGGATCATTTTGGCCGGTAACGACGACGGCTCGAGCATGATTGTCCCAGAAGCCCGGTATACCGGCGGCAGCAGATAGGCAATGAGCACCGCCAGCATCAAGACCGCCGGAATTATTGTCGCGAGGTAGGGCCAGCGACGCCGCAGCAGCCGGGTGTAGTCACCCAGCGACCGAACCTTGTCGGGAGGAGTGCTCATTGGGTCTGCGCTTGTCGCACGTCGAGACCGCGGTAGCCCACGGTAAGAAACACGGCATTGTTGTCGGCCTCCGCGTCAGTCCCGCCGAGGTCCTGCCACGCATAGCGATAGCCGCCCGAGATGTACCACGAAGGCGTGAGCCGTCTTGTAAAGGTCAGCTCCGCCTGCGCGCGTTTGCGTTCCGGATTGGTCTGGTCACCGACGCGCTTATCGAGCGTTGCGCGCACCGCTCCGTTAAATGTCCAGAGCGGGCTTAACGGACGGATGTACTGCACACGGATCTGGTCCTTCGTCGTCCGGGTGCCGAAGGTGGCGGGAGTGAGGTAACGCCCAATAGCATAACGAACACTTCCAAGGCGTTTTTGGTAGTACCCGCTAAACTCCAACCCCCAGTCGCTCACCGTGTCCTCGGTTCGAGTGGGAGTGAAGTCGGTAATGTCGTTGCGCTCATATACCCCGGCAACCATGAAGTACGCGGTCTCCGACCACTGGTAGTCAACGCTAGCCCTGGCGCCGAGGCTGTCGGTCTGATTCGAACCGTCGTCCGCTTCCGAGCGAGACGCATAGGGTCCAATCGAGAACTCGGCCACTGGTCCGAGCGCTCTAATCAGCATCAGCTCGGCGTATGGATATTCGTAACCTACGCGCTGCGTCGTGAAATCATTGCTGTAGGAGATTTTCTCGTAGCTGACGAGGCCCCTCATCGATGTGAGCTGCGAGAACTCGTAGCGGAACGTACCGTCTCCGTCAATTGTCGTGCGCGTGCCGCCGACAAACACGATGCCGCCATCCGTTGATGTGGGTTTGGGATCGAAGGGGTCAAAAGCGGCTTGGCCATATTCCGCGTTGTACGTATCCTGCCGCGCATAACGCGCAAACAGGCCAAACTCGCCCTTCAAGGTGCGATGCTTTGCGCGCAGGTCCAGGAAGTACTCGACTGGATCGATTCCCTGTCGATCCGGAAACTCCTGAAACTGGATACGTGGTCGCAATTCGAACTGGCTGCGCTGCGTCTGCCAACCCCAGAGGGCCAGCGTGTTAAGGCGATAATTGAGGCTGGCATCCTGGAGTGCGGAATCAGCGAATCATTTCGCGGTTCGTGTTCCACTCGACCGTCGTTTCGACGGTCGGCACAAAGTAGGTTTGCTGCGCACGGGCACTCCCGCTCGCGGCTAGCGACGACAATCGCTGCGATGTTCGCCTTACGGGACGATGACAACATCGCCGGCTTCCAACGATATGTTCTGCTCGAGGCTACGACCCTTGCTCACGTCTCCGTACTTGAATGGGAGCACCTGTCGCTTTGAGCCGGTGCCGCGCAGGATAATGATGTCATTTGCAGCCGCAAAAGGCGTCAGTCCGCCTGCGACACTTAGGGTCTGCAACACGTTATAACGGGGATTCATCACATACGTGCCGGGCTTGTTGACCTGCCCGATGACGTAAACGCGATTACCCTCCAGCTGCACGAGTGTGGCCGTTACGACGGCCTCCGGAATGTACTTGAGCAGTCGAGTCGTGATGTCAGTTTGTACTTGGCTGAGGGTGCGTCCGACCGCATTAATTTCCCCTGCGAGCGGAACTGAGAACTTGCCATCGGGGCGTACGATGACCGTCTTGGTTAGGTCCGGCTCTTTCCATACCGAAACCTCGAGCTGGTCGCCTGGGCTCAGGGTGTAGTCGGGCAGTTGCTGCGAGTGCGCTGGTGTCACCCACCCGCCAGCGCTGGACAGTGTGCATAACAAAAGCACACCACGGAGCGATGCCAATAATCGTGACATTAATCGTATCCCCCAACGTTGCTTGATGGTACGCGTGGAACGCCTTGTCCTGCCTGAGTTATTTCACTTAACGTGTAGGATAATTCACCTCCGCGAAACATCCTATGAGCGCCTGATACCGACCGGCTGCGAAAGCAGCGAGACACGAACGCTCCGACAACCAACTGAATGGCTGATCGCGGACCATGGATGGAGTTCCGGCGGTGGGTGCAATCGAGGGTGGGAGGGTGGGCGGCCCTAGGGGCTTGAAAAATCTGCATCACTGTTCGGCCGGTGTCTGAAACACCGTCAAATATGAAGCGCTGAGGGGGCTTTTGGCGCAACCCGGTCAGCTTACAGACATTCCTCGATGAAGTAGCGTGGCCGTCGTTTGGCCTCCAAGTATAATTTTGCTACGTACTCACCGAGAATCCCGGTGCACAGCAGTTGGATGCCACCGAGAAAATAAATCGGTACGACCGAAGACGCCCAGCCGGGTAGTGCGTTCACCGTAAAGAGCTTCACCCACAACGCCCAGCACATCAGTCCTAGGCTCATGAGCGAGATGATCATGCCGAGGAAGGCGATGATGCGTAGCGGCACAGCCGTGAATGAAGTGACGCCATCGAGCGCTAAGGCGAGCATCTTGCGCAGCGGATACTTGGACTCGCCTGCAAAGCGCTCGCCGCGTTGGTAGTAGACCGTTGCCGTTCGGTAACCGAGGAGCGGCACTATGCCGCGCAGGAACAGATGCACCTCTGTGTATTGACGCAACGCTTCTAGAGCCCGACGGCTGAGGAGTCTGAAATCCGCATGGTTCTGCACGATATTTACGCCGAAGAACGTCAGCACTCGATAGTACCACCCAGCCGTCGAGCGCTTGAACAAAGTGTCCTTACTGCGGCTGTGGCGTACGCCGTATACGATGTCGCAGCCGTTGCGATGCGCATCGACCATGTCTTCGATCGCACCGATGTCATCCTGCAAGTCCGCATCGATACTTGCTATCGCGTCCCCCTCCGCCGCATGGAGCCCAGCCACAAGTGCTATCTGATGACCGCGGTTCGCCGACAGTTTCACGCCGCGCACGCGCGGATCCTCGCTTGTGGTATTGCCGGACTAGCTCCCAGGTGCGGTCACGGCTACCGTCGTCCACGAGAATCACCTGACTGTCGGCCGTGATCTTGCCTACCTGTGTCAGGCGGTCGAGCAAGGCTCGCAACCGCTCCACCGTCTCCGGCAGACACCTCTTCTTCGTTGAAGCAGGGCACGACGATCGAAAGTTTTGGGCATGGATGGACTAGCGCGATGCGCGTGGGCTGTGCCGACGGCATAACGGTCTGCACCCTCGATTGCAGCTCGGTTTCCAAGATGTCACCTCAGGGCCGGGCGGCGCGTTTGTCGACGAAGACGAATAATTTTGATCCGAAATAGGTGATCAGCGAGTAGGGAACGACACCCGTAGCGTGCGCGATGTAGGGGTTGACCGACCAGACATAAAGGGCGGCGCACACCGTCAGTAAATTCGCTAGGTAGGCGGCAACGACTATCAGCACGAAGCGTGGCAGCGCCGCAGCCAACGACCCCCGAAAACCGAAAGTCCAGCGCCCGTTGAGCATATAGCTGATAACAAGCCCTACGGCATATCCGAAGACATTAGCGAACACGTTAGGGGCGTCGAACGCCCAGATGAGCACGTAGATTACTGACAGGGCGGCGAGTGTGTTGGCCACGCCTACCAGCAGAAATCGCACGGGTTCGCGCGCAACCAGCCTAGCTTTTGTGAGCGTGAACATAGTATTGAGCACCTAGCGGCAGCCAGGTCATGCGAGGCTCGAAGCGCCGAAGCGCCTGGAAGATGCGCGGGAAGAAGATCCGGAAACGAACCACCGTGTGCACGAAACCGGCCGTCGCAACTTTCGCACGCAGGCGTCCGGGCCGCAGCAGCACCGCATTCTCATCGAAGGGGCACGTATCTCACGGCTCGTACGGTTAGGGGTTATACGGATTGCGCTCGAAGATCACCAGCGCGCCCCCGGGCGCAGTACCCGGCGCAACTCTTGCAGTATCTCCACGTGCTCGGAATGCGGGATGTGATGCAGCACGCATGCGAGAAAGGCGAGGTCGAAGTGGCCCGCAGGGAAGGGGATGCATGTCCCGTCGAAATGCACGAAGGACGCTTGCCCCATGAACCGCGATTCCCCGATCTGCAGGCTCTTGCGCGAGACGTCCAGGCACGTGAGGCGCGCTCGCGGAAAGTGCTTGCGGAAGTAAGGCACGGAAGTGCCGACACCGGCGCCGAAATCGAGGATTTCCGCCCCGTTCGGATAGCTGCTATCGGGTTGCAACGCCGCGACGTCCGCGATCTTGTACTCCGCAGAATACTCGGGCGACTCGCCGGAGACCCGGATGTTGACCGCGTGCTGTGCCCGGTACTCGTCAGCAAATCGATCGAACTCTGCTTCGTCCACGACAGGTCTCGAGCGCG
>CAVOLM010000005.1:0-43673 GCA_963696675.1 uncultured Gammaproteobacteria bacterium
TGCAACGCATGCTGCGCGCCCTTGGTATCGGCGTGCGATTCCCGGAACGCATCGGCACGCGCGAGCTGCGGCAGGTCACCGCGTCGATTGCAGGACGGCCCGACGCAGCGTTCATCGAGAGCCTGCTGATCCGCTCCCTTCCACAGGCTGTTTACCAGCCCACTAATATCGGTCACTTCGGTCTCGGCCTCACGGAGTACGCGCACTTCACCTCGCCGATCCGTCGCTATCCTGACCTGCTCGTGCACCGGGCGATTCGGCACGCGCTCGGGGGCGGCACGCGTGAGAACTTCGGTTACTCACTTGGAGCGATGGAGCAACTCGGGCGCGATTGCTCGACGCGGGAGCGCCGCGCCGACGAGGCGGCGCGCGATGTGATGGCGTATCTCAAGTGCGACTTCATGCGGGCGCATGTCGGCGATGAGTTCGAAGCGGTCATCAGCGGAGTGGTTGAATTCGGCCTGTTCGTACAGCTCGCGAACCTGCAGGTGGACGGCTTGGTACACGTCTCCGCACTGCACGGCGATTATTTCGTCTTCGATGCGGCGCGCTGCGCCTGGATCGGCAGACGCACGCGCCGCACGTATCAACTCGGCATGCACGTGGCGGTCAGGTTGACGCGGGTCGACATGCGCGAGCGGCGGCTCGATTTCGAAATCGCCACGGAGTCGCTGGGCGCCTCACGTGCGTCACTGCCGGGAGCAGCCCGGTCGCGCAGGCGACGCAGAGATTGAGCTGGAGATGGCTGCGCAGGCACTGATTCACGGACTGCACGCGGTGCGCTGGCTCCTGCAGCGTCACCCCGAACGGGTTCGCCAGATCTGGATGCAGAAGGGGCGCGACGATGCGCGCGCGACGGAAATCCTCACGCTGGCGGACAGCGCGAGGATCGCGGTTCAAACTGCCGAAGCGCGCACGCTCGACACGATGACCGCGTCCGCAACCCACCAAGGCGTGGTTGCGGCGGTAGTGCCTTCTGAACCCTGGAACGAAGCGCGCCTCGAGGATCATCTCGCGAGCTTGCGGGAGCCCGCATTGCTCCTGCTGCTCGACGGCGTTCAGGATCCACACAACCTCGGTGCGTGCCTGCGCACCGCGGACGCCTGCGGTGTGCAGGCCGTCATCGTGCCGCGAGACCGCGCGGCTGGTCTCAATGCGACTGTGCGCAAGGTCGCCGCTGGCGCCGCGGAAACCGTGCCGCTGGTCGCCGTAACCAACCTGGCGCGCACGATGCGTGGGCTCAAGGATCAGGATATCTGGCTGATTGGAACCGCTGCGGACGCCGAGCGACGTTGCTACGAGACCGAGCTGACCGGACCGGTCGGAATCGTGATGGGAGGCGAGGGCGAGGGACTCAGACGCTTGACCCGCGAGAACTGCGATGTCGTGGTGAATCTGCCGATGCTCGGCGCCATCGAAAGCCTCAACGTGTCCGTCGCGACCGGGATGATCCTGTACGAGGCAGTCCGACAGAGGTCCGGTAGGAAGCCCGGCCCCTGACCTCTGCGGCTTGCCACCGCTACGGGCCTTAAGTATCCTTCGCGCCCTTCGCCCGGGACTGGCCCGGGCGATGCAAAACGTAACTCCTTGCCGCACCAGGGCTTTCGCATTCCGGGCGGCATTACCCACAAGGAGATGAGATGCGACATTACGAGATCGTGTTTCTGGTCCACCCTGACCAGAGCGAGCAGGTTCCTGCCATGCTCGAGCGCTACAAGGGCATGATCGCCAACGGCAACGGCACCATCCATCGGCTGGAAGACTGGGGCCGGCGCCAGCTCGCGTTCCCGATCGCCAAGGTCCACAAGGCACATTACGTGCTGCTCAACATCGAGTGCGATCAGAAGACGCTCGACGAGCTCACCGGTGCGTTCCGGTTCAGCGACGCCGTTCTGCGTCACCTCGTGATCAAGGAAGATGCCGCGATCACGGAGCCTTCACCCATGGCACGCGCACCCGATGAGTCCGAAGGTCGTGGCCCGCGCGATGACGGCCCGCTGGGGGGCGATCGTGACGATGACGATGACCTGCCGCGCGACGCCGCCCGCTGATCGGCGCTGACACCCGAATTCGAGGACCCACCATGTCGAGATTCTTCCGACGCAAGAAATTCTGTCGCTTCACTGCCGAAGGCGTAAAGCGGATCGATTACAAGGACCTGGCGACCCTGAAGAGCTACGTCACCGAGACCGGGAAGATCGTGCCGAGCCGTATCACGGGCACCAAGTCGCATTACCAGCGCCAACTCGCTCTCGCGGTGAAGCGCGCGCGTTACCTGGCCTTGCTCCCGTACACCGACCAGCACTGAGGGCTCACGCGTGGACGTCATTCTCCTTGAGAAAGTTGCCAACCTCGGCGGCATCGGCGATCGCGTAAAGGTGAAGCCCGGATACGCGCGCAATTTCCTGCTCCCGCAGGGCAAAGCTACGATGGCGACGGCTGAAAACGTCGCGCGCTTCGAGGCGCGGCGCGCCGAGCTCGAGCGCAAGGCCCAGGATAATCTGTCCGCCGCGCAGCAACGTGCCACGGCCCTCCAGGACTTCAAGCTGCGGATCACCGCCAAGGCCGGCAGCGAAGGCAAGCTCTTCGGCTCGGTCGGTACAGCCGACATCGCCGAAGCGGTCACCGCGGCGGGATTCGAGATCGAGCGCAGCGAGGTGCGCTTGCCGAGCGGCCCGATCCGGGCTGTCGGCGAGCACGGCGTGATCCTGCATTTGCACACGGACGTGGAAATTTCTCTGCCGGTCACGATCGTCGCCGAAGAGTAAGCTCGGGTCCCACCCCACATTCAGCACGCCGGCACGCCGCCCATGGCCGTGACCAAGCCGCACCAGGGACCCGCAGTGATCACAGATTCGCTGCGGATTCCGCCGCATTCCATTGAAGCCGAGCAGGCGCTGCTGGGCGGGCTGATGCTCGAGGCATCTGCGTGGGATGCCGTCGCCGACGTGCTCACGGCGGAGGACTTCTACCGCGCCGATCACCGTTTGATCTTCAACGCCGCCGCGGCTGTCGCGGGCGCCAACCAGCCGATCGACGTCCTCACGTTGTCGGAGCACCTGGAGCGGCACGCGCAGATCGAAGATGCGGGTGGACTTGCCTATCTCGGCACGCTCGCCCGCGACACGCCCAGTGCCGCGAACATTCGCGCTTATGCCGAGATCGTGCGCGAGCGCGCGCTGCTCAGGCGCATGATCGACGTTGGCACCAGCATCGCTGCGGGTGCTTTCAATACTGATGGTCGCAATGCGCGCGATCTCGTGGATGAGGCCGAGCGGCGCGTATTCGAAATCGCCGAGGCCGGATCGCGCGGGCGCAGCGGGCTGGTCAAGGTCAGCAACATCCTCTCCTCGGTAGTCGATCGCATCGATCATCTGTATCGCAACCCCAATGAGCTGCGCGGCGTGCCGACCGGTTACAGCGCACTCGATCAGCTCACCGGCGGCCTGCAGCGCGGTGACCTGATCATCATCGCGGGCCGTCCGTCGATGGGTAAGACCACGCTCGCAGTGAACATCGCGGAGAACGCCGCACTCGGACACAAGATCGCATCGGCCGTCTTCAGCATGGAAATGTCGGCCGAGCAAGTGACGCTGCGCATGATTTCCTCGCTCGGGCGCATCGACCAGTCGAGCCTGCGTACCGGCAGGCTGGCGGAAGAGGACTGGCCGCGCATCGACACCGCGATGACCCAGCTCTCGCAGGCGCCGATTTTCATCGACGAGACACCATCCCTGACGCCGACCGAGCTGCGCGCACGTGCGCGGCGCCTGAAGCGTGAACACAATCTCGGCCTGGTGGTCGTGGACTATCTGCAGCTCATGCAGGTGCCGGGAACCAAGGAAAATCGCGCCACGGAGATCTCGGAGATTTCGCGTGGCCTCAAAGCGCTGGCGCGCGAGCTCAACGTGCCAGTGGTGGCGCTCTCGCAGCTCAATCGCGGCGTCGAGCAGCGGGTCGAAAAGCGACCCGTGATGTCGGACCTGCGCGAGTCCGGCGCCATCGAGCAGGACAGCGACGTGATCCTGCTGATCTATCGCGAAGAGGTCTACGAGTCGGCCACACCGCGCAAGGGCATCGCCGACATCATCATCGCCAAGCAACGCAACGGCCCGACCGGCGAGGTTCAACTGACCTTCCGCGGCGCATACACGCGCTTCGATACGTATGCACCGGAATCCTACGGCGAAGGGATCGTGAGGTGACGAGGCTGGTACGCGCGGTGGTCGACACCCGCGCGTTGCGATCCAACCTGGCTGTGGTCCGGCACTACGCTGCAACGGCGCGTGTGATGGCCGTCGTGAAGGCCAACGCCTACGGTCACGGGCTTGTTCCGACCGCCCTGGCTCTCGCCGATGCTGATGCCTTCGCCGTCGCGCGGCTGGAGGAGGGGATCGCGCTGCGCGGTGCAGGTGTGCGCTCGCCAATCGTGCTGCTCGAGGGCGTATTCAACTCGGCTCAGCTTCTAGAAGCCGCACAGCAGGATTTCGAGCTCGTGGTGCATAACCAGGAGCAGGTCGCACTGCTGAAGAACTCACCGCCCACGCACCGATTTGGTGTGTGGCTCAAGATCGATTCCGGCATGAACCGTCTCGGGTTTCGTATCGAAGAGTTTCCGGCAGCCTACGCGACACTCGCTTCCTGTCCCGCAGTAGCGCCGCGGCTTCGCGTGCTGACGCACCTGGCGAGCGCAGACGTGCGCAACGACGCGGCAACTCGCGCGCAACTCGAGCTGTTTGAGAATGCGGTCGCCGGACTTCCTGCGGAGCGCAGCATGGCCAATTCGGCGGCGATCCTCGGGTGGCCTTCGAGCCACGGCGACTGGGTACGGCCAGGCCTGATGCTGTATGGCGTCTCGCCGATTGCCGGTCGCACCGCGGCCGAATTCGGATTGCTGCCCGCCATGACTCTGTGCAGCACGGTAATTGCTGTGCGTCGCGTGCTGGCAGGAGAACGCGTGGGCTACGGCGGCAACTGGGTAGCACAGCGCGTGACACGGCTTGCGGTCGCGGCTGTGGGCTACGGCGATGGTTACCCGCGTCACATCGGGAACGGAACACCGGTGCTGGTCAATGGCAAGCGCGCGCCCATCGCTGGGCGCGTATCGATGGACATGATCGGTGTCGATGTGACCGATCTGCCACCCGTAAGGGTTGGCGACCCGGTGATCCTGTGGGGAGAGGGACTACCCGCGGAGTTGGTGGCGCCGTGCGCGGACACGGTGCCCTATGAATTGCTGTGCGGCGTCAGCCAGCGCGTGGCGCTGGAACTGAAGTGATCAGCTCTCGAAGAATCCCATCTTGACGCCGGCGAGCTGAATCACGTCGTTGTCGCGCAGACGCCGCGCCTGAGGTCCGATGGCCGCACCGTTGACCAGCGGGAAGTCGCCTTCCTTGCCGCTGTCGACGTGCACGATGAAGTAGCCTTCGGCGCGGCGCGTGATCGCCGCCACTTGCACACCCGGGCGACCCAGCGTGGTGAGTGCCTTCGTGAGCTCGAGCTCGCGTCCCGCGAACGCGCCGCTCAGCACCTGGAGCTTCGCCTTCGGCAGCGCGACCGGCTGATCGCCGCTTCGGTTTGGCCGCGGCGAGCCGCCTTCGGCTGCGGCCTGGTCGACGGACGCCGCGATCTTGCGCAGCTTGTCCTCGCCCTGGGAGCTCGGCTGGATCACCATCGTCTTTTCGAATTCGTCCTGCTCGGCGTCGGTTTCCTGCTGGTCGACGAAGCGCAGCTGATGATGCCCGACCGTGATCACATCGCCGTGTTGCAGGGCGTGCTTCTTGATCAGCTTGCCGTTGACGTACGTCCCGTTGGTGCTGTTCAGATCCTCGAGAAAGGAATCGTTGAGGATGTTGATGATCAGCGAGTGATGCCCGCTGACCGCGGGATTGTCGATGCGAATGTCATTGTCCGGCAGGCGGCCAATCGTGTAACGCTCCTTGTTCATGTTGTATTCCGCCAGGACTTGACCGTCCAGGCTCAGCACTAGCCTTGCCATGCGTTTGCCTCGTCCGTCAGCCGAACCATCCCAGGATCTTGTCTAGCATGCGCCGGCGCGCGGGGAACGAGTCTAGTACATGCGTCATCACTACAGACACGTTATCGCGGCCGCCGTTGTCGTTAGCCAGCTGCGTCAGCTGCTTAGCAACGGTATCAAGATTAGCATTAAAAGTATTGATAGTTAAGTGAATATCTTCGTCCTCCACCATGTCCGACAAACCGTCGGAGCAGAGGACGTAGTAATCGCCCCGATAAACCGGATGCTCGTTGATCTCGACGTCCACATTCGGTTCGACGCCGAGCGCGCGAGTGACGTAGTTCTTGTTGGTAGCACGCTGCGCCTCTTCCTGCGAATAGAACCCGCGATCCACGAGCTCCTGCAGCAGTGAGTGATCCATCGTGACCTGCTCGAAGCGGTCATTGCGCAGGCGATAGAGCCGCGAATCTCCCACGTGGGCCACCGAGACTTTGTTGTCGTAGAACAGGCATGCGACGACAGTCGTGCCCATTCCCTCGCACTGCGGCTGTGTCTTGGAGGTCTGGTGGATGATCTTGTTGGCTCGAAAGATGGCGTCCCGCAGGATGATGCTCGGGCGCACCAGGCCGGTGTCCTTGTCCGTGCCCTCGAGATCCTCGCGAGCGACGGCTTCGCGCACCAGGTTGACGATGGTCTTGACCGCGATACCGCTGGCAACTTCGCCCGCGTTGTAGCCGCCCATGCCGTCGGCGAGCACGAACAGGCCGATGTCGGGATCGATGGCGATGGTGTCCTCGTTGTGCTCGCGGACCTTACCGGTATCGCTCATCGCCACGCTGCGCAACTTGCCTTTCAGGTTACTCATGCAGGCAGGCTTACAGACCCTGTGCCTGCAGCAGGCGGCTGCAGTTGCGTAAGGCCGTTGCCATCTCCGTGCCCACCTGAAAACGATCGGCGGAGTGCTTCTGCATCGCACGGTTCACGATCGCCTCGAGCAGCCCCGGCAGATCGGGTCGCACCGAACGCAACGGTGGTGCTTGCTCGTTCGCGATTTTGAACATCAGTCCGGTCATCGAGTCGGCGCGGAACGGCAGCTGGCCGCACAGGAGCTGGTACAGACTGACGCCCAGGGAGAACAGGTCCGTCGTGCCGTGTACGTTGCGCCCTTCGAGCTGCTCGGGCGACATGAAGGAAGGAGTGCCGAGGACGATGCCGGTCTTGGTCGTACCGCTGTCCGTGAGTCTGGCGATGCCAAAATCAGTGATCTTGAGCCCGTCGGTATCACCGTCGTAGACGATATTAGCGGGTTTGATGTCGCGGTGAACGACGTTGAGGCGATGGGCATGCGCCAAGGCATCCGCGACCCGCGCGATCAATTCCGTGACGACCGAGGGCGGCAGGAGCGTCGAGGAGTCCGTGAACTCACTGAGCGGCTGGCCGGTCAGGTACTCCATCGCGATGTAGGCGAGCCCCTGGTCCTCGCCAGCGTCGTAGACGGTGACGATGCCCGGATGGTTCAGGCGCCCGGCGCTCTCAGCTTCGCGAAAGAAGCGTCGTCGCGCCTCGTCGAGTTCCTCGTCGCCGAATTCGCGCGCCAGCGGCAGCGCCTTGATTGCCACGACCCGGTTGATCTGCGGATCGCGACCCAGGTAGACGACTGCCATGGCCCCGCGGCCGATCTCGCGCTCGATGACGTAGCGACCGAGCTTAGGGGGCACACCAGCGGCACGGCGCTGAGCGCCCTGCGCCGCAGGTCGTTTGAGTACGGTGGCAGCCAAGTTATCCGAGTCCTGCGGTCGCATCAAAACAAGAAGCCTATCGTGTGTACGGCATGCGTCGGGCCGCCACTTGCGGTTCCGTGCGCTCGTGCACGCCGCGCGGCGGCAAATCTGGACTGCCGTCACACATTGATCCGCGCCAACCCCCTGGCCCGGAAACGCGGGGAGTATAGTCGAGCGCACTCGGCATTTTGCGAGAATTTCTCCGCAGTTCGCACACTTGCCCGCGCGGGGCTGCCTCTCGGAACGTGCTACGATTCACGGCCTTCCCAGTCCAGCTGGCCGTTGGCTCTTGCCAAAATCCAAAGCTCTTTTTGTTTGCACCGGCTGCGGCGCTACGGCTCCCCAATGGCAGGGACAGTGCGCCTCCTGCGGCGAGTGGAATTCCCTGCAGTCGGCGCCGGCACCGCTGCGCGACGGTCGCAGGCGCACAACGCCTGCGGGAGCGGGCAGCGCCGAACTTCATTCACTCGCGGCGCTCGACAAGGACTCGCGCTCATCGACCGGCATCGAGGAGCTCGACCGGGTGCTGGGCGGCGGACTTGTCAGGGGCTCGGTGGTGCTGCTCGGTGGCGATCCTGGTATCGGTAAGTCGACTCTGCTCCTGCAGGCAGCGGCCGCACTTGGAGCGGGCCGGCCCGTGCTGTATGCAACTGGCGAGGAGTCGCTGCAGCAGGTGGGACTGCGCGCCCGGCGGCTTGGCCTGGCGGCACCGCAGCTGCGCCTGATCGCGGAAACCTCGGTTGAGCGGATCATCGAAGAAAGCACGCAGTCGCACGCCGAGGTTCTCATCGTCGATTCGATTCAGACCATGGCGACCGAGAACAGCGATTCGGCGCCAGGCGCAGTCTCGCAGCTACGCGAATCGACGGCGGCGCTGCTCAGCTACGCCAAGACCTCGGGTACCGCCGTGCTGTCTGATTGGTCACGTGACCAAGGAGGGCGTGATTGCGGGTCCGCGCGTGCTCGAGCACATGGTCGACACGGTGCTGTACTTCGAGAGCGACAGCGGCAGCCGTTATCGCGTGGTGCGTGCGGTCAAGAACCGCTTCGGCGCGGCCAACGAAATCGGCGTGTTCGCAATGGCCGAAAATGGCCTGAAGGAAGTGCGCAATCCTTCGGCAATCTTTCTTTCGCGGCACGAGAAGCCGGCATCGGGAAGCATCGTCACGGTCACGCGCGAGGGCACGCGCCAGCTCCTGGTGGAAGTGCAGGTCCTGGTCGATGCGACGGCGTTCACCAACCCACGTCGGGTCGCGGTCGGCCTGGATCACAATCGCATCGCCTTGCTGCTCGCGGTTCTGCATCGGCATGCTCAGAGTCGCGATGCACGCGCACGATGTCTTCGCAAACGTGGTCGGCGGCGTGCGCATCACTGAAACCGCCGCCGACTTGCCCGCCGTGCTGGCGGCAGTGTCGAGCCTGAAGGATGTGCCATTGCCCCAGGAACTGGTCGCCTTCGGCGAGATCGGCCTCGCGGGCGAGATCCGTCCCGTGCCCTACGGGGAAGAGCGGCTGCGCGAAGCGGCGCGGCAGGGTTTCACTCGCGCCGTGATCGCCACCGCGAACCGGCCGCGCCAGGCCATCGAAGGACTGGAAGTCATCGCCGTGCAACGCCTCAGCGAAGCAGTCGCGCGCCTGTTTGGCTGAGTGGCGCGGGCCGTTCAGGTTGTTGGCGCCTGCGCGAGCGGCGAGATTCGTACCGTCTTGATGGCATTCTCACCGGTCTGCAGGACCTCCACAGCGTAGTTCCTGATCTTGAGGCTGGTGCCGGGCTCCGGGATGGTCTCCAGGTACTCGATGATCAGGCCATTGAGGGTCTTGGGCCCCTCGGTCGGCAGGTTCCAGTGCATGGCGCGATTCAGGGCGCGAACGCTGGCACTCGCATTCACGACGAAACTGCCGTCGGCTTCTGCGTGCACATCCTTGTGCATCATGTTGGCGGGATCGGTGGTGAACTCGCCGACGATCTCCTCGAGGATGTCCTCGAGCGTCACCAGCCCCTGCACGTCGCCGTACTCATCCACGACCAGGGCGATGCGGCGCTTCTGGCGCTGGAAATTCAGCAGCTGCGTGTTGAGCGGCGTGCCTTCGGGCACGAAGTAGGCCTCGCGCGCGCGCGCCAGCTCGATGAGCGTGTCGCGATCGAGCGGGCCGCGCGAGAGCTCGCGCGCCACGAGCTTCAGGTGCAGCATGCCGACGATGTTGTCGAGCTCGCCGTCATAGACGGGAATGCGCGTGTGCTGCGTCTGGCGCAGCTGCGACAGGATCTGGTCCCAGTCGTCGTTGATGTCCAGGCCCATGACTTCGGTGCGCGGCACCATGATGTCATCGACGGTGACTTTCTCCAGGTCCAGGATGCTCAGCAGCATCTGCTGGTGACGCTGCGGAACGAGTGCCCCGGCCTCGGCGACCACCGTGCGCAGCTCTTCGGTGCTGAGCGAATGCGCTGCCACGTTGCTCTGCGACACTCCGAGGATGCGCAGAAAGCCGTTGGCGAGCTGATTGGCAACCCACACGAACGGCCAGCTGATATAGAGCAGCGGCCGGTAGATGTAAGCCGCCGGCAGCGCCATGCGCTCCGGGCGCACTGCGGCGTAAATCTTCGGGCGCGAGCTCGCAGAAGACCAGTGATGAACAAGCGCGAGGCCGACGGTGGTGATCGCCAGCAACGCATCGCCGCCGTAGCGCACGCCAATACCGTGCCGACGGTGGGCGCGAACATCGTGGTCAGCGTGATCCACAGGAGGTTCACGCCCGAGCCAGCGATCGGGTTGCTTGACGAGCTTCTCGGCGAGCACGGCAGCGCGATCGCCGCCGGCGGCGCGATGGCGCAGGCGGTAGCGATTGATGGTCAGGAGCGCCACCTCGGTGCCGGCGAAAAATGCGATGAGTACCAGCAGGCCGAGGAGAAGCATGACGAGAGTACTGGTGGGGGCGTCGCTCAAAGTGAGGTTCCCTCCGTGACGAGGCGGGGGCGGAAAATTGGATCAAGCGCGACTCCGGGGTGTCAAGAAAGAGCAGGCTGAAGCAGCCGTGGAGTGACAAACCGTGCTGACGACGCCTGACCCGTATAATTTGCAGCCTGCTGTTACAGGACCTTGAGAATGTTCGACAAGCTGACGGAAAGATTGGGTGCAGTGCTCGATGGAGTACGCGGTCGCGGGCGCATCACCGAAGCGAACATCGCCGACGCGCTGCGCCAGGTGCGCGTCGCCCTGCTCGAAGCCGACGTCGCGCTGCCCGTCGTCAAGGATTTCATCGAGTCCGTGAAGGCGCGCGCTATCGGCGCAGAGGTGACGTCGAAGCCTGACACCGGGGCAGGCTTTCATCAAGATCATTCACCAGGAACTCGTAAAGGCGATCGGTGGCGAGAGCGCCGGGCTCAACCTGCGCGTGCAGCCACCGCTCGTCGTGCTCCTTGCCGGGCTGCAGGGTGCGGGCAAGACGACGACGGCCGGCAAGCTCGCGCGCTGGCTCCAGTCCCAGAACCGCAAGCGCGTCCTGCTTGCAAGTGCCGACGTGCATCGCCCCGCCGCGATCCTGCAGCTCGAACGTCTGGCGAAGCAGATCGACGTGGGCTTCTTTCCATCGAGCGCGGATTCCCGGGCGGAAGACATCGCTGCCAATGCGTTGGCGCAGGCGCGCCAGGGACTGTATGACGCGCTGATCGTGGACACGGCCGGGCGTCTGCATGTGGACACGGAGATGATGGACGAGGTCAGGCGCATCGATGCGGTCCTTGGTCCTCACGAGCGGTTGTTCGTCGTGGACAGCATGGCCGGACAGGATGCGGTGAACGCCGCGCGCGCCTTCGGCGCGGCACTGGAACTCACCGGGCGTGATCCTGACCAAGGCCGATGGTGATGCACGCGGCGGTGCTGCGCTTTCCGTGCGTCAGGTCACCGGCAAGCCGATCGTGTTCATGGGTGTCGGGGAGAAGATCGATGCACTCGAGTCATTCCACCCTGAGCGCGTCGCCTCGCGTATTCTCGGGATGGGCGACGTGCTCGGTCTCGTCGAGCAGGTCGAGCAGCAGGTCGATCGCGAGAAGGCAGAGAAGCTCGCGCGGAAGCTCACGCGCGGACACGAGTTCGACTTCACGGATCTGCGCGACCAGTTGCATCAGCTCCAGCAGATGGGCGGGATCGGCGCCCTGGTGGAGAAGCTTCCGGCAGAACTCTCCGGCGCCGCTTCGCGCGCGGGCGGGCTCGATGAGCGCCAGCTGAGGCGGCAGATTGCCATCATCAATTCGATGACGCCTCGCGAGCGGCGGCGCCCGAACCTCATCGACGGCTCGCGCAAACGCCGGATTGCCGGCGGCGCGGGGGTCCAGGTCCAGGACGTGAACCGCCTGCTCAAGCAGTTCCTGCAGATGCAGAAGACCATGAAGCGCTTCTCCAAGGGAGGCTTGCAGAAGCTGCTGCGCGGCATGGGCGGGCGGATGCCGCCCTTTTCGGGACGGTGATCAGATCCCTTGCGGCGGGTTGATTCGCTCCCAGTTGATTGATTCACAAAAAAGTTTCGCCTTGCGGCCGTAGTTTGAGTAGAATCCGCGCCTCGTTTTTTCCGCCCCGACAGAGACTTCTCAAAGATGGTGACGATCCGACTGACCCGACGCGGGGGCAAGAACCAGCCCTTCTATCACGTCGTGGTGACTGACAAACGCAGGCGCCAGGGTGGTAACACCATAGAGCAGGTAGGCTTTTTCGATCCGCGTGCCGAAGCCTCGGCCAAGTCGCTGCGCCTGGACCTGGGTCGCATCGATTACTGGACCAGCAAGGGCGCGCAGGTTTCCGATCGTGTGAAGTCACTGGTCGCCGGGTACCGAAAACAGGCGAACGCCTGAGCGCTCCTCAGGGGCACGAACTCGTGGCCGCGAAGCTGGCTGGGACGGCGGAGCCCACGGAGCAGATCGAGATCGGTCGAATCGTCGGGGTTTTCGGAATCAAGGGCTGGTTGAAGGTTCAATCCTTCACCGAGCCGGTCGAGGGAATACTGGACTACGCCGAGTGGCACCTGGATCGCCCCGGGATCGCAGGCACGTGGCGGGTGCGCGATGGGCGCCGCCAGGGGCGGCAGGTCGTGGCGAGTCTCGAGCAGGTCGCAGATCGCGATGAAGCACAACGCTTCGTCGGTGCGCGGATCGCGGTGGAGCGCTCGCAATTGCCGCCACTGCAGCCGCGCGAACACTACCGCGCCGATCTGATCGGCTTGCGTGTCGTGAACGCGCAGGGATTCGAGTTCGGACGGATCGTGCATTTCGTCGATGGACCGGTGCACCCGCTGATGGTGGTGCGCGGGGCGAAGGAACACTGGATTCCGGCGACGCCGCAGCAGCTGCGGCGGGTTGATCTGGCGAGCGGCGAGCTGCTCGTGGATTGGGATCCACTCGAGGACTAGGTGTGGCCGCGCTCCACATCGAGATGGTGACGCTGTTTCCGGAGATGGTCCGGGAAGCGCTGAGCGCGGGAGTGACCGGTCGCGCATTGACGCGCGGGCTGGTCAGCCTCGGTGTGCGCAATCCGCGTGATTTCGCGACCGACGTGCATCGCACCGTGGACGATCGACCGTACGGCGGTGGTCCAGGAATGGTGATGAAGATCGAGCCTCTGCGTGCTGCAATCCGGGCTGCCCGGGATGCGAGCCCGGAAGGCAGCCGGACCGTCTACCTGTCGGCACAGGGACGGCGTTTCGATCAGCGCCGTGCAGCGGAGCTGGCAGGATTGCCGGGCCTGATCCTGGTAGCGGGACGCTACGAGGGTGTCGACGAGCGACTGATCGAACTTGAGATCGACGAGGAATTGTCGGTCGGTGATTACGTGCTGAGTGGTGGTGAGCTGCCGGCGCTGCTGGTGTTCGATGCGGTGACACGGCTCGTACCGGGGGTACTCGGCGACGCCGAGTCGGCGCAGCAGGAGTCATTCGTCGACGGGCTCCTCGACTGGCCGCACTACACGCGGCCGGAGCAGTTCGACGGACGGTCTGTGCCGGAGGTGTTGCTGCAGGGTAATCATGCGGCGATCCGGCGCTGGCGATTGAAGTGCGCGCTGGGGCGAACCTGGCAACGGCGACCGGATCTGCTGCACGGCGTGCAGCTCGATGCCGAGCAGCGCGAGCTTCTCGATGAGTTCATCGCGGAGCATACGCAGCGGGACGTGGAATAACGTGCAATGACGGCGGGTGTGTCCGCCCGAATCGAGACTTGAGAGTGCAATCATGAACAAGATCATCAGAGACATTGAAAGCGCGCGCATGACGCGCAAGGTTCCCGACTTCGCGCCGGGCGATACGGTTCTGGTGCAGGTCAAGGTCGTCGAAGGCGACCGCGAGCGCGTCCAGGCCTACGAGGGCATCGTGATCGCCAAGCGCAATCGCGGCTTCAATTCCTCGTTCACGGTCCGCAAGGTTTCGCACGGCGAGGGCGTCGAGCGCGTGTTCCAGACCTTCAGCCCCTCGATCAGCGAGATCCAGGTCAAGCGCCGCGGCAACGTGCGTCGCGCCAAGCTCTATTACCTGCGTGATCTTTCCGGCAAGGCCGCACGCATTGAAGAGAAGGTCTGAACGTACCGAGCGGAAAGCAGCCAACGTGAATCCTTGGCGATGACACGCTGGCGTTTGGGTCGCGCAGTTCTGTTCTGCGCGATGCTTGCGGTGAGCGCCGTCGCCTGGAGTGCCGATACTGCGAAGGTTCTCGCCGCGCTGAAGGCGCCCGCGGGATTCTACGGTCAGTATCTACACGGACCAGGTACCCGGGGCACGCTCGATGGCGCTCGGCGAACGCGGCACGATCTTCGTTGGAACCCAGGCGGCGGGCAAGGTTTACGCGGTACACTCGTTGGCGGATGGCCGTCGCAAGTCGCGACGGTGGCGCAGGGTCTGGTTGTCCCCAACGGCGTCGCATTTCACGACGGCTCGCTCTATGTCGCGGAGATCCAGCGCGTCCTGCGCTACGACGGCATCGAAGGGCGACTTGATTCGCCGCCGAAGCCCGTGGTGGTCCGTAGCGACCTGCCGACAGATCGCCACCATGGATGGAGATACATCGCCTTCGGTCCCGACGGAAAGCTCTACGTCCCGATCGGCGCGCCGTGCAACGTCTGCGATCAGAAGGGCTACGCCCACATCACGCGGATGAACGCCGACGGCAGCAGTCGCGAAGTCTTTGCGACCGGCATTCGCAACACGGTGGGCCTCACCTGGCATCCGGTCACGAAGGAAATGTGGTTCACGGATAACGGCCGCGATTGGCTGGGCGAGGACGTGCCGCCCGATGAGCTCAATCGGGCGCCGACGGCCGGACTCAGCTTCGGGTTTCCGTTCTGCCACGCAGGCGAAATCAAGGATCCTGAATTCGGCAAATTGGGCGAGTGCGCGAAGGCGACACCGCCCGCACGCAAGCTCGGCGCGCACGTCGCGCCGCTTGGCGTGAAGTTCTACACCGGCACACAGTTCCCCGAGTCGTATCGCAACCAGGTCTTCATCGCCGAGCACGGCTCGTGGAATCGCAAGGAGCGGGCCGGCTACCGCGTGATCGCTGGTGCGCCTGCAGGGCGATCGGGTGAGCACGTACGAGCCATTCATCACCGGCTGGAATCAGGCCAGTGGCCCGCTCGGTCGACCCGTCGACCTGCTGGTCCTGCCGGACGGCTCGATGCTCGTTTCCGACGATATGGCGGGAGTGATCTACCGGATTTCCTACGGCGCCGCAGGCTGAAGCGGCGGCCAGTTCGCGAGGGCGCAAGTGTCGGTCGGTGAGAAGGTCAGGGGAGTGCTCGGGTTACTGTGGCGTGCGCTCGATGCGCTGCGCAAGATCCTGCACCTCATTCTTCTGTTGCTGATCTTTCGCGATCTTCCTCGGCGCAATTCGATCCTCCGATTCCGATCGTGCCGCACCGTGCGGCACTGGTCGTCGATATCCAGGGAAAGTCTCGTCGAGCAGTTGAGCGGCGATCCGCTCGATCGTGCATTGGGCCGGGCCACCGGGGAGGGCGAGCCCGAGACCCGCCTGCGTGATGTGCTCGATGGGCTGAAGGCTGCGGCCAAGGATGATCGCATCAAGCTCGTCGTGCTCGATCTCGACGAGATGAGCGGCGGTGGCCTCTCCAAGCTCCAGGACATCGGCACGGCGTTGCGCGAGTTCCGAACCTCCGGCAAGAAAGTCATCGCCATCGGCAGCGCCTACGAGCAGAGCCAGTATTACCTCGCTTCGCAGGCGGACGAGATCTATCTCGATCCGCTCGGCTACGTGTACATCGACGGGTACGACTACTACCGGCTGTTTCTCAAGGATGCGCTCGACAAGCTCGCGGTGGACGTGAATGTGTTTCGCACCGGCGCTCACAAGAGCTTTGCGGACGGATATACGCGCAACGACATGTCTCCGGAGGAGCGCGAAGAGAGCCAGGCGTGGATCAACACGCTGTGGAATGCATACCAGGCTGATGTCACCGCGGCTCGCAAGCTCCAGCCCGGCGCGCTCGCTCAGTACGCGGACCAGGCCGCGGGATTGGTCAAGGGAGCACAGGGCGACACCGCCAAGCTTGCGCTCGCGCAGAACCTGGTGACGGCGCTCAAGAGCCGCGAGGATGTGGGAGAGGAGCTGAAGGAGATTGTGGGGGAGGACGACTCTTCGCATTCGTACAACAGCATCTCGCTCGATTCCTACCTCGCCACCGTCCATTCGGATGGGGTGTTGAAGTCAGGATCGAAACACAAGATCGGCGTCGTGGTCGCCGCTGGCGAAATACTCGACGGCAAACAGCCGCCCGGTGCAATCGGCGGCGACTCGACTTCCGAGATCCTGCGCGACGCGCGCCACGACGATGACATCAAGGCGGTGGTGTTGCGCGTGGACAGCCCCGGCGGAAGCGTATTCGCTTCCGAGCAGATCTATCGCGAGGTCAAGGCGTTGCGCGCCGAGGGAAAACCCGTCGTCGTGTCGATGGGTAGCGTCGCGGCGTCCGGCGGTTACTACATCGCCGCAGGTGCGGATGAGATCTGGGCGAGTCCGACGACCATCACCGGCTCGATCGGCGTCATCGCAGCGATCCCCACCTTTCAGCGCACGCTGCAGAAAATCGGCGCGCACGTGGACGGCGTGGGCACTACCACGCTCAGCGGTGATTTCCGCCTGGATCGTCCACTTGGACCCGCGGCCCGCGATGTTCTGCAGTCGGGCGTGGAGCATGCCTACTCGGTGTTCCTCGATCACGTCGCCGCTGGCCGCGGCAAGACCCCCGCCGAGATCGACGCGATCGCGCAGGGACGGGTCTGGTCGGGCAAGGATGCGCACGAGCATGGGCTCGTCGATCAGTTTGGCAATCTCGATCAGGCGATCAAGGCGGCGGCCAAGCGCGCCGACCTGGGTGATGACTTCGAGCCCAAGGTCCTCGAGCCGGAAATGAGCTGGGAGCAGTTGCTGGCTCTCGAGCTGCGCTCGATGCTGTCACGCCTCGCAAGCACAGCGGGATTCGACGATCCGCGGCCCGCGGTCCTTCGCCGGGTACTCAATCCGCTGGAGATCGAAGCCGCCCGCTGGGCCCGCTTCAACGATCCGCGCCATCTTTATTCTTATTGTCCATGCGCAGTCGCGCAGGGTCGTTAGGCCATCACTTCGACCAGTCGAGGATGATCTTGCCCGAGCGGCCGGTCTTCATCGTCTCGAAGGCATCGCGGTAGTCCTTCGCCGGCAGCTGGTGCGTGATCACCGGTGTGATGTCGAGGCCACTTTGCAGCATGCTCGACATCTTGTACCAGGTCTCGAACATCTCCCGGCCATAGATGCCCTTGATTACCAGGCCCTTGAAGATCACCTGGTTCCAGTCGATGGACGTGTCGGTGGGCGGAATGCCAAGCAGGGCAATGCTGCCGCCGTGGTGCATGGTCCTGAGCATTTCACGCAATGCCTGGGCGTTGCCGGACATCTCGAAACCGACGTCGAAGCCCTCTTCCATGCCGAGGCTCTTCATCGCCGCATCCAGGCTCTCACGCTCGATGTTGACGGCGAGGCTCGCTCCCATCTTGCGCGCCAGCTCGAGCCGGTAGTCGTTCAAGTCCGTGATCACGATGTGCCGCGCGCCGGCGAAGCGCGCCACCGCGGCGGCCATGATGCCGATCGGCCCGGCACCGGTGATCAGCACGTCCTCGCCGACCAGGTTGAACGACAGCGCCGTATGCGTGGCGTTGCCAAGAGGATCCAGGATCGAGGCAACCTCATCACCGATGCTCTTCGGCAGCTTGAAGGTGTTGACCGCAGGGATCGCGAGGTACTCCGCGAAGCATCCGGGCCTGTTGACGCCTACGCTCACGGTATTGCGACACAGGTGCCGGCGACCGGCGCGGCAGTTGCGACAGTAGCCGCAGGTGATGTGACCCTCGCCCGAGACGCGATCGCCGGGCTTGAGGCCGCTCACTTCGCCGCCAATCTCGATGACCTCACCGCTGTACTCGTGCCCGACGGCCATCGGCACCGGGATCGTCTGCCGCGCCCATGCATCCCAGTTGTAGATGTGCATGTCAGTGCCGCAGATCGAGGTCTTGCCGACACGGATCAGGACGTCGTTGTGACCCACCCGCGGCTCCGGAATCTCTTCCATCCAGATGCCGGGCTCAGCGCGCGATTTGACCAGTGCTTTCATGTGAGGAGGATCAGTGGATGAGATTCATTGCCTGGCCGACACGCTGGAATGCGCCCACGGCGCGCTCCAGGTCCTGGCGCGAGAGCCCGGCTGACATCTGCGTGCGGATGCGGGCCTTGCCCTGCGGCACGACCGGGAATGAGAAGCCGATGACGTAGACAGTCTCGGCGAGCAGCCGGTCCGCCATATCCACCGCGATGCGCGCATCGCCCAGCATGATCGGAATGATGGGGTGTTCTCCGGGAACGATCTGCAGTCCGAGGTCCGTCATCTGCTGCCTGAAGAAGCGCGTGTTCTCGAACAGGCGCTCGCGAAACTCGGGGCTGCCTTCGAGCAGGTCGAGCACTCGCACGCTTGCGGCGGCCACCACAGGTGGAATGCTGTTGGAGAACAGGTACGGCCGCGAACGCTGGCGCAGCCAGCCGATGATTTCACGCCGACCGGAGGTGTAGCCGCCACTGGCGCCGCCGAGCGCCTTGCCGAGTGTGCCGGTGAGGATGTCGACACGCTTCAGCACGCCACAATGTTCATGCGTGCCGCGACCGGTCGCGCCCATGAAGCCGACCGCGTGAGAATCGTCAACCATCACCAGCGCGCCGTAGCGATCCGCGAGATTGCAGATCTCCTTGAGCTTTGCGAGCGTGCCGTCCATCGAGAACACGCCATCGGTCGCGATGAGCCGTGTTCGCCTGGCCTGGGTCGCCTTGAGATGTTCTTCGAGCTCGTCGAGATCACCGTTCGCGTAACGCAGCCTTTCAGCTTTGCAGAGGCGGATACCGTCGATGATGCTCGCGTGGTTGAGCGCATCACTGATCACCGCGTCCTGTTCGTCGAGCAGCGTCTCGAACAACCCGCCGTTGGCATCGAAGCACGAGGAGTAAAGGATCGTGTCATCGGTGCCGAGAAAGCGGCTGAGGCGCTCCTCGAGCTCCTTGTGAATCGTCTGCGTGCCGCAGATGAAGCGCACCGACGCCATGCCATAGCCGTAGCGATCGATGCCTCGATGAGCGGCTTCGCGCACCGCCGGATGATTGGCGAGGCCCAGGTAATTGTTGGCGCAGAGGTTGAGAACCTCCGGGCCGTTGTTCACGCGCACGCGCGCCTGCTGCGGTGAGGCGAGCACGCGCTCGACCTTGTAGAGTCCCTGTTCGCGCAGCCGTTCGGTGTCTGCTGCCAGACGCCGGAGCAATTCATCCTTCACGAGCACATACCGCTATCCGGGAAAGGTCGCGCATTATAACGGCTCGATTCCGGATTGATCGGGAGTCCCGGTGAGCAAGGCTGGCTTCCCTCGTGTTGCTTCAGGCGAGCGCGCACGCATCGACAGATGGCTGTGGTGCGTGCGTTTCTACAAGAGCCGCGCGCAGGCGAGCGAAGCGGTCTCGGGTGGCAAGGTCCATCTGAACGGCGAACGCGTAAAACCGGCACATTCCGTCCGGGTAGGAGACCGGCTCGAGATCAGCCAGGGTGCCATCGTTCGCGAAGTGAACATCGCGCTGCTGCCTGAGCGCCGTGGCCCCGCAACCGAGGCCGCACGCTGTTATGAGGAAACTGCTGCGAGCATCGCGCGCCGCGCACGACTCAAGGAACAGCACGCGCTCGCGGCCGCATTCGCTCCGCGCCCCGACGCCCGTCCTGACAAGCGTCAGCGTCGCCGACTGATGAAGCTGCGGCGGCAAGAATAGTAGAGAGAGCCAATCCCGGATTTGGGACGCCACTGACGAGCCGCGTCCCGACCCGGGGACGCCGCGAGCACTGAGCGCGCGCGGCCATCGACGAATATCTGCTTAGCTGTCAAAGACTTAGTTTCTATCCGCGTGCCTGGCATGCCGGGTGCTTTGATTCTCCGCCAGGGAATACTCACAGCGACCCTCAAGTGGACCGTCCTCGCACCGACCTCGATCGCCGCAAACGCAAACGCTGGCTCGTCGCCGGCGCCGCCGTGGCTGCTGTCATGGCTGCCGGGATTGCGCTTGCAACCTTCGAGCCGATGGCGCCACGCGTCGACGCGAAGACGCTCTACATCGATGTCGTGACTCGCGGTGATCTGTTGCGTCGTGTGCGTGGAACCGGAACCCTGGTGCCACGCGACCAGCGCTGGATCGCCGCTGCGGCTGAAGGTCGTGTCGAACGCGTGCTGGTGCGCCCCGGTGCGGAAGTCACTGCAGACACCGTGCTGGTGGAGTTGTCGAACCCGGAACTGCAGCAGCTGGCCGAGGAAGCGAGCCTCGCATGCGATGCGGAGCGAGCCGAACTCGCTTCGCTCCAGGTGCAGCTCGACAGCCAGGTGCTCGATCAGCGCGCCCGCATCGCCGAGGCGCGGGCGCAATACGAGTCCGCCCGTCTGCAGGCCGAAGCCGAAGCACGCCTCGCCGGCCAGCATGCAATATCCGAATTGCAGATCGCGCGCTCGAAGCTCACCGCCGAACAGCTCGGCGTGCGGTTGGAAATCGAACAGGAGCGGCTTGGGAAGTTGCAGGCCTCGGTCGCTGCTCAGCTCACGGCACAAAAAGCGCGGCTCGCACAACTCGGGCAGACAGCGCTGCGTCGCCGCTCGCAGGCGGATGCATTGCTGGTGCGCGCCGGGATGGATGGAGTACTACAGGCCCTCGTCGTGGAGAGCGGCCAGCAACTTGCACTGGGTGCCAGCATCGCGCGCGTAGCGCGCCCTGGATCGCTCCTCGCCGAGCTGGCGATTCCCGAGATGGATGCGAAGGATCTGGCCGCCGGACAAAAAGCCAGCATCGATACCCGTAATGGCGTCGTCGCCGGTCACGTCGAGCGTGTCGAGCCCGCCGTACGCAATGGCACGGTGCGCGTCGAGATCGCGCCCGAAGCAGCCTGGCCGGCTGGCGCACGCGCCGATCTTTCCATCGAAGGCACGATCGACATCGAGCGCCTCGCGGATGTGCTGCAGGTCGCGCGACCGGTCAGCGTCCAACCCGCCTCGGAATCGCAGGTATTCCGCCTGGGCGAGGACGGCCGCGCGCAGCGCGTGCCAGTCAGGTTTGGCAAAGCGTCGGTCGATCGGATCGTGGTGCTCGCCGGGCTCGCGCCCGGTGAGCGGGTGATCGTGTCGGATGTTTCACAGTACGAGCGTTACGAGCGGCTCAACGTGGAGTAGGCACATGAGCGTAGATCTGAATTTCTGCGTCGAGATGTTTACCGGCTGCGCCTATTACGGCGTGCTCGCCTGGAGCCTGCTCGGAATCATCGTGTATTGGGTTGCGGACCTGGGAGGTTGAACCGTGAGCGAGGCAAAGATGCTGATCCGTCTCAACAATGTCGTGAAGGTGTTTCAGACCGACGAGGTGGAAACACACGCGCTTTCCGGCATTCAGCTCGAAGTGCGCGCCGGAGAGTTCCTCGCCATTTCCGGACCCTCTGGCTGCGGCAAGTCGACACTGCTCGCGATTCTCGGCCTGCTGGACAGCCCCACGGATGGCGAGTACGCACTCTCCGGCACCCCGGTGGGCAAGCTCGGGACCGAACAGCGCGCACGCATTCGCAACCGGGAAATCGGCTTCATCTTCCAGGCCTTCAACCTGATCGGCGATCTCACCGTGTACGAAAACGTGGAGCTGCCGCTCACCTATCGCGATGGCATGACACAGGCGCAGCGCAGAGAGGCGGCACTCGCCGCGCTCGATTGCGTCGGCATGTCACATCGGCTCAATCACTATCCCTCGCAGCTCTCCGGCGGCCAGCAGCAGCGTGTCGCAGTGGCCCGCGCGCTGGTCGGGCGCCCGTCGATCCTGCTGGCCGATGAGCCCACCGGGAATCTGGACTCACGCAATGGCGATGCAGTGATGGAGTTGCTGGCGCGACTGCACGCCGGTGGGTCGACGGTGTGCATGGTCACGCACGATCCACGCTATGTGGCCTATGCCGAGCGGCGCGTGTCGCTCTTCGATGGCCGGATCGTCGACGAAGAAGCGATGCCACGGCGTGCGCAGGCGCATTGAGGAGTGCCCATGCAATTGATTCATGATCTGCGCGTCGCATCCCGCTCGCTGCTCAGGACGCCAGGATTTACGGCGCTGACGACTACCGTGCTCGGTCTCGGTCTCGCGGTGGTCGTGACCATGTTCGGCGTCGTGCACGCTGTTGCGCAGCTGCCGCCGCCGGTGCCTGAGCCTGAATCGCTCGTGGGCATCCAGCTCTTCGATCGCGTGCACAACGATGATCAGGTGGGCGTCGGTTCGCACGCTCTGGAAGACTGGCGCGCAGCGCAGAGCAAGCTCGAGGATCTCGGCGGGTACTACGTCGGGACGGCCATCGTGAGCGGCGAGGGCCTGCCCGCGCGCTATGATGGCGCCTTTGTCACCGGTGCTTTTTTCGCGCAGACGCGGGTCAAGCCGTTGCTCGGTCGCACCATCGAAGCACGCGATGCCATTGCGGGCGCAACGCCGGTTGTGGTGCTGAGCAACGCCCTGTGGCGCACCCGTTACAACCAGGACACCAAGGTGATCGGCACGTCGTTGCGCGTCAACAGCGAAACCGCGACGATCATTGGCGTTATGCCCCAGGGAGCCGAGTATCCGGCTGCGGAGCTCTGGGTGCCGGTGCGCGAAAAACTGCAGGAGCTGCCACGCGGGAAGACGAATGACTATCGCGTGATCGGGCGCCTGAAACCCGGCGTGACCATCAACGAGGTGCAGGCCGAGCTTTCGACGATCGTCGCCAACCTCGCGACGAAGTACCCCAATACGGACGCAGGCTACGAACCCGACGTGCAGCCCATAGCAGCGGCAGAACTCGGGCGCTCTGACCTGCAGCTGTTCCAGAGGCTCCTGGCGAGCGTGTTCCTGGTGCTCATCATTGCGTGCGTGAATGTCGCCGGTCTGATGCTGGTGCGCGCCACGAGCCGCACCCAGGAGGCGGGCGTGCGACGCGCCGTCGGGGCCGGACGGAGCAGACTCGTGCTGCAGATGCTGGCGGAAGCGGCCGTGATCGGCGGCCTGGCATCGCTCCTGGGGCTCACGCTTGCAGCCGCGGGGCTGGAATTCATCTCGCGCGCAATCACACAGCTCGAGAATCTGCCCCCGTGGTGGAGCTTTCACGATCGATACGCGCGTGGCGTTTTTCGCGGTGGTGCTCGGTCTTTTCAGCACGCTGGCGGCGGGACTGTTTCCGGCGATCCGCGTGTCCGGTGTCGACGTGAACAGCATCCTGCGCGAGGGCACCCGCGATACCGGGCTCAGCACCGGGCGCATCATCCGCTGGCTCGTCGTGGTCGAAATCGCATTGTCCTGCGTGTCTGCTGACCTCGGCTGGAATCATGGTGAAGGGTGCGATCACCGCGACTCACAAGGACCTCGGTGTCGATGTGCGCCCCTTCATGACCGGCCGCATTGGACTGCCGGAGGTCGCCTATCCGAAAGACCAGAACGCACGCTTCATCGACGAGCTGCAGAGGCGTGCCAGCGCCATTCCGGGCACAACCGGGGCGACGATCGTCAACACGCCGCCGGGTTACGGCAGCTACCGCAAGCTCTACGCGTTACCCGGACGATCGTACAAGTCGCAGAGCGAGTACCCGTTTGCCTCGCAGGTGAATGTGACGCCGGGCTTCTTCGATGTGATGCGTGGACGACTGATCGCCGGCCGGGATTTCGCGGCGACGGACCGCGCCGACACGCTTCCGGTCGCGATCGTCAATGAATCCTTCGCCCGCCAGGCCTGGCCGGGCAAGAGCGCCCTCGGGCAACAGGTGCGCATGAGTCCGGCTGCGCCCGATTCGAAGTGGCGCACCGTCGTCGGCGTGGTCGGAGATATCGACCACGATACCGATCCGTTCGCAACCGGATTGCTGCTGCCCGCCGTCTACGTGCCGTTTGCCCAGGAACCGGAGCGTTTCCTGACCGTGGTACTGCGCACGAATGGCGACCCGCACGTTCTCGCCGGGGCCATCCGCGAAACGGTTCGCCAGATCGATCCGGATCTTGCGGTCTACTGGCTGCGCACGATTCCCGAATATCGCGCCATCAAGGGCGGCGGCATCCGCATCATCGGCGGCATGTTCGTCGTGTTCGGACTGGTGACGATCGCTCTGGCGGCGGCGGGAATATACGGCGTGCTGGCCTATTCAGTGGCGCAGAGTGCCCGTGAGATCGCGATCCGCCGCGCGCTCGGCGCGCCGGACGGCGGCATCATCGGCGCCGTCGCGCGGCGTTCCGGGTGGCAGCTCGGCCTGGGTCTCGCGCTCGGTATCCTGCTCGCGCCCTTCATGACTTACCTGCTGGGATCGGCCATCGGCGCCGGCAACTTTCACGATCCGGTCGTCTACACGATCGTTCTGCTCACGCTCACGATCTCGATCGGCGCGGCGACCGCAGTGCCATTGCGTCGTGCATTGGCGTTGCAGCCCGGCGCAGCGTTGCGTCACACCTGACCCTGCCCGGTGCGGATGGGGCCGGCTTGTCGGCCCCCGTCCGCTCTGCTGCTAGACTCCGTGTCCATTGGGGGCCGTCCCCGCGTGGATTTTTCACAGACTCCGCATGCAACCCCGCCTTCTCGTCGCCGACGATCAGCAGGATGTGCTTACGGCGCTGCGCCTCCTGCTCGGCAAAGAGGGTATCGAGGTGGCGCTCGCGAGTTCACCCGCTGGTGCGCTGGAGGCGGTGCGCTCCACACGCTTCGATGCGGCGCTCATCGATCTGAACTACGCGCGCGATACGACCTCCGGCATGGAAGGACTGGATCTGCTCGGCCGCCTGAAGCAGGTCGGATCCGAATCTGCCGGTGATCGTGATGACGGCGTGGGCCACGATTGGCGTTGCGGTCGAAGTCATGCGGGCCGGCGCGCGTGACTTCATCGAGAAGCCCTGGGAGAACCAGCGCCTGCTCGCGGTCGTCCGCAACCAGCTCGAGTTGGGTCGCGCCCTGAGGCGCAGCCAACGCCTGGAGGCGGAAAACGCGCTGTTGCGGGCACGCGGAGAAGGGGCGGTGATTGCCGAGTCGCCGGCGATGCAGGAAGCGCTTGCCGTGGCACGACGCGTCGCGGACTCCAATGCCCCGGTTCTCATCACGGGCGAGAACGGCACCGGCAAGAGCCTGTTGGCCCGATTGGTCCACGGTTGGTCGGGGCGACGCGAGCGCTCGCTGATCGAAGTGAATATCGGTGCATTGCCGGACGGTGTGTTCGAGAGCGAGATGTTCGGTCACGTGAAGGGCGCGTTTACCGATGCGCGCCAGGAGCGCACCGGCCGCTTCGAGCTGGCCGACGGCGGGACGCTGTTTCTCGACGAGGTGGGGAATCTCCCCGCAGGACAGCAGGCCAAGCTCCTGCGGGTGCTGGAGAGCGGGCAATTCGAGCCGGTCGGCTCCTCGCGGACCCGGCGGGTGGACGTTCGCCTGATCTCGGCGACCAATGCGGATCTTGGGCAACGGGTGGCAGCGGGCCAGTTTCGCCAGGACCTGATGTTTCGCATCAACACGGTCGAGATTCACATGCCGCCCCTGCGCCAGCGCATGACGGATATCCTGCCGCTGGCGAGGACGGCGCTTGCGGACGCGGCGCGCCGCTACGCTCGCTCGTTGAGCGGCTTCGATGCACAGGCGATCCGCGCGCTCACGCAATATCCCTGGCCCGGCAACGTGCGGGAGCTGCGCAATGTCGTGGAGCGGGCCGTGCTGCTCGCGAGCGGTGAGATCGTCGGCAGCGCGGATCTGCGCCTGGGAGCCGCGGAGCCGGGTCCGCCCGCGCTCGAGGAGATGAGCCTCGAGGATGCCGAGCGGGCGCTGATTCGCACTGCGCTGCGCCGTCATGCAGGCAGCGCGACGGCAGCGGCGCAGGCGCTCGGACTGTCGCGCAGCGCGATGTACCGGCGCATGGAAAAACTCGGAATCGCCACGGATGGCTGAGCGACGCGGCGCAGCGCGCGTCCCACTGGCGTTCGAGCAGCGCATCACCGCGCTGACGATTGCGCTCGCGCTGCCGGCAATGCTGCTCGGTGCAATCCTGCTGTATTGGCTGAACCTGAGCCCAATCCTGCGGGTATGCCTGTTTGTCGTGCTGGTGCTGATCGTCGGCGCGACGGCAGCGCTGCTGCGCGAGGCCATCGTGCAGCCGCTGCGCGGTCTCGCCAACGTGATCGAAGCCTATCGCGCCGGTGATTACACGGTACGCGGGAGGCGTGCGAGCGGTCACGATGCGCTCGGCGAGCTCGCCGGCGAGATCAACGATCTCGGCAAGACCCTGCACGAACAGCGCCTCAAGGCCATGGAAGCCACGGCGCTGCTCGAAAAGCTGATCAACTCGATCGACGTCGCGGTATTCGCATTCGACAGCGCACACCAGCTGCGCCTCGCCAACCCTGCGGCCGCGCATCTGCTCGATGTTCCGCCGGACTTCGCAATCGGCCGCAGTGCAACCGAGGTGGCTCTCGAGGAATTCCTGGAGGGGAGCGGGGGAACGCGCATCGTTGCATCGGTGGCCGGTCATAGTGGTCGCTGGCAGGTGACGCACGGCATCTTTCGCGAATCCGGGCTCGCGCAGCACCTGCTCATCGTGGCCGACCTGCGCCAGGCGCTGCGTGAGGAGGAGCGTCTCGCGTGGCAGCGGTTGATACGGGTGATCGGCCACGAGGTCAACAATTCGCTGACGCCGATTCGCTCGCTCGCCGAGACGCTGCGTGACCTGGTCGCCGACGCGCTCACGCCCGGACGTACGCGCGACGATGCGCTCGATGCACTCGAGGTCATCGGCGATCGCACCGACTCGCTGGGACGGTTCCTGGCGCAATACAGCCGGCTCGCGAGGTTGCCGCCGCCGAAGCCGCGCTGGGTCGCTCTGCAGGGCTTGTTGGGGCGGATCGCCGCGCTCGATCCGGCACACCGCATCGACACGCAGGTCGAGGAGAAACTCGAAGCCTGCGTGGATGAGGATCAGCTCGAGCAGGCGCTCATCAACCTGGTGAAGAATGCAGTCGAAGCGCAGGGCGAGGTCGCGCAGCCCATCGCGCTCGTAGCGCGGGCTGACGGCGATGCGCTCGTCATTGCCGTGCGCGACTCAGGTCCCGGCATCGCCAATCCCGACAATCTGTTCGTTCCTTTCTTCACCACCAAGCCGGGAGGGAGCGGCGTCGGCCTCGCGCTGTCACGCCAGATCGCCGAAGGTCACGGCGGCACGCTCAGCCTCGAGAATCGACGCGACGCACGGGGTGCGGTGGCGACGCTGGAAATACCGGGGGCCGCGCGGTTGCGCCGATGATCGCCGGGCCCAACGAGCGACGCGCGACGCGCCTTTTCATTGCGCTGAGCGGTTTCTTTCTCGCCAACGCGCTGATCGGCGAGTTCGTGGGCGTCAAGATCTTTGCGCTCGAGACGACGCTCGGGCTGCAGCCGTTCAACTGGAATCTGTTCGGTCAGACCGGTTCGCTCAGCTTCACGGCCGGCGTCCTCGTCTGGCCGATCGTGTTCGTGATGACGGACGTCATCAACGAGTACTTCGGCGTTCGCGGCGTGCGTTTCATCTCCTGGCTGGCGGTGGCGCTCATCATCTATGCGTTCCTGGCCGCGTATGCAGCCATCCATCTGGCTCCGGCCGAATGGTGGATCAGCGTGAACCGCGAGCACGGCGTTCCCGACATGCAGGCAGCGTTCGTGGACTATCTTCGGCCAGGGCATGTGGACGATTGCCGGCTCGGTCGTCGCCTTTCTGATCGGTCAGCTCATCGATGTCGCGATCTTCCACCGCATCCGTCGCATCACGGGGGAGCGCTTCGTCTGGCTGCGCTCGACCGGTTCGACCGCGATCTCGCAGCTCGTGGACAGTTTCGTGGTGCTCTACATCGCCTTCGTGCTCGGGCCCGCAGCACTGGTCGACCGAACGCTTTCTCGCGGTCGGAACTCTCAACTACGCCTACAAGCTGACGCTCGCGATCCTGCTGACGCCCTTGATCTATGGCGCGCGGCGCTGGATCGAACGCTACCTCGGCACGCAGCTCGCAGTTCGGCTGCGCGAAGAAGCCGCTCAGTAGAGCAGGGCAGTCATGCGCTTGCGGTACTGGGCGCACGCGCTCGTCGGCATCGCCGAGGAGTTGAAAGGCGTGCACGAGGCTGCGCCGGCCGAGATCGTCGTTGAACTTGCGGTCCCGGCGCATGATCGTCAGCAGCAATTCCAGAGCCGGCGAGGGATCGCCGAACAGGATCTCGAACGCCGCCAGCCGGTGCAGCTCCTCGAGATCTGCCGTCGCCTGCAGTGACTTTTCTTTGTAGCTCCGGCACCTCACTTGGCTTTGCGGCGTGGCGCATGAAATGGATGCGTGCGCGCACGGCATCGGCTTCCTTGCCGGTCGCGACATTCGGCGGCAGCGCATCCAGCAGGCCCTGGGCTTCGTCGAGCGCGCCGGTGCGCGTGAGGGCATCGGCCAGATCGATACGGGCGGCATTGTTGTCGGGGTCGGTCTCGATGAGCTTGCGCAGCATCGCGATGGCCGCTGGCAAGTCGCCGTTGAGTAGCAGGGCTCGTGCCTGCTCGCGTCCGCCCTCCGATACCCGCGCCACGTGCTTGTCGAACAGCGGCTTCAGCCGCGCGATCGGCTGCACGCCTACGAAGCCGTCGACCATGCGGCCATCGCGGAAAATGCGCACATCCGGAATGCTGCGGATCGCGAACTGCGCGCCGAGTGCAGGTTCCTCATCGGTGTTGACGCGTGCCAGTAGCAATCGGCCCGCGTACTGGCGCACCAGCTCCTCGAGGATCGGCGCGAGCGCGCGACACGGGGCGCACCACGGCGCCCAGAAGTCGACCGCCACGGTCGCGCTTTTCGAGCGCTCGAGCACGTCACGGACAAAGCCGGCCGTGGTGGTATCGAAGATCGCGGTGACAGTGGCGCGCTCTGCTCCCATGGTGCTCAGTATACTGAGCTGCCTTCTGCTGGCGGAGCCTCGATCGGGTAGGTGTTTTCGCGAACGCCGTAAATACGTCCCTGTAGGCTCCGTGAAAAACGTCCGTGTTTTTCACGGTCGCGAAAACACCTGCGCGATCGAGGCTCCGCGCCTCAGGTCGCTCGCAGCAGGTCCGGAAGCGGACGCAGCGCCGGAGCTCGATGGAAAGACCGCATCGTCCAGTGTGCGCGGAGCTGATGCCGTAGTGTTGCTGCAGGACTCCCTTGAACACGGCGCGCAGATCCGTCGTTGGCTTCAGGTCGCGGCCTTCGTAGAGGGCGCGAGCACTGAGACCCGGCCAGTCGGCAATCACGCGCCCGCCATTGACCGCGCCGCCCAGCACGAACGCGCATGTTCCGGTGCCATGATCGGTGCCGCGCGTGCCATTGAGCGCCACAGTGCGGCCGAATTCCGTGACGACCATGATCACGCTGTGCTGCCACGCTGGTTGCAACGCGGTGACCAGAGTGTCCAGGACCGCATCGAGGCCCTCGAGACGCTGAGCCAGCTGACCGGTCGCGGCGCCTTCCTGCGCGTGCGTGTCCCAGCCGGTCGCGTCGAAGACTGCGATGCGGGGACCATCCGCAGCGACCAGGAACTTGCCAGCGGTGCTCGCCATGAGCTTCAGGCGAGCGATATTGCCGGCACCGGGTCGGCCGGCCTTGGCCGCGGAGCGATCGGTTCCCATCTGTGCATCGGCAAGCGCGTCGATCGCGGTCGCTTCGTTGAGTCGCATCGCCAGCACGGGATCCGCGACATACAGATCCGCCAGGCGCGCAAGCGTATCCGGCTCGACTTCGGGCAGAAGCGAAGGCGCCCAGGATGTGACCCGCTGATCGCCCCGGAGCACCAGCGGTACGTTCTGCCCGAGCGCGAGGCCCAGCTCATGCTGTCCGCGGCTGGCCGCTGAAGGAATCGCCGCAATCGCGCGATTCAGCCATCCGCTCGTGCCTCCCGAAGGCTGCGGTGTGCCGTTTTCCAGCACGTTCTGGCCGTCGAAATGGGAGCGCTCGCGGTACGGCGAGGCGACCGCATGGATCACTGCGAGCTCGCGACGCTGAAAGCGCTGATGCAACTGCTTGAGCGAGGGGTGCAGGCCGAAGGTCGTATCGAGCTCGAGCGCGCCACCACTCTTGCCGGGCGCCATGATCGCGAGCTCGCGTCGTGCGCCGGCGTAGTCGCGATCACCGTACGGTGGAACCGCGGTAAGACCGTCGAGCGCGCCGCGCAGGATCACCAGCACCAGGCGCGATTCACTGTCCACCGCGGCAAAGCTCGAGGGCCGGAAGCTGCGTGAGGAGGCTGCAGGCGATGGAGCGATTCAGGAAGGTGCGGCGTGAAATCACGGCAGGCTCCTCAGCGGCGCTGAAACTCAGGAGAAAGCAGGAACAGCGAAAGCGCCTGCGAAGTGCTCGCTGCGCGATGCAGCGCGTCTTGCGTGTGTTGCCGAAAGCAAAGGACCGAGCGCCTGGCCGGCGGTGGTGAGCGGCACGCGGATCGGTGCCAGGCGATCGCCGGCCGCGACTGACCATTCGATGCGCTTCATCAGCGCATCGGCGCCGTCCCAATCGCTCGAAGTATCGGGCCATCCGGCCGGGGAACCCGGTGAGTAGATGCGCTGGCCGAGAACCTCGAATGGTGCAAGCAGCGCGCGCTGCTCGGCGGGGGCGATGTCCAAGGCCCGATACGATGAATAGATGAAGTCCTGCGGAGTTTTGAACTTCGCGGGCTGCGGATTCCACGCTTCCTGCGAGTCGATCAGGGCGCGGTAGGTCGTCGGCAGGTGTCCTTCACTGCTGCTGAAATGCGCTCGCAATTCTATCGATGCTTTGCACCGGCGGATCGTCGGCGATGAAGTGGCGCGCGAGCTTGGTGGCGAGATGTCGCGCCGTCGAGGGATGCCGGCTGAGATCCGCCAGGACTGCAAGACCCTGCGCCTCGCCGGACTGCGCGTAACTTCTGCCCAGCAGCGTTTGCGAGCCGGGTTGATGCAGGTTCTCGCGAAAGAAGTAACGACCCGCGGTTCCGCCGGCGAGGCGCCCCTCGCCACCGCCGATCGACCAGCCCGTCAGCACTTTCGCGAAGGTGGTGACGTCGGCCTGCGAATAGCCGCCATCGACACCGAGCGTGTGCAGCTCCAGGATCTCACGCGCCAGGTTCTCGTTGATGCCGACCTTGCGCTGCGCATTGCCACGCCGCCGGCCGAGGCGTGCAATCTCCGAATCGGGTCCCGCGGAGCCCTGGTTGTCGAGATAGGCGATCATCGCGGGATGCTGCTCGACGGCACGCAACAGTTCACCGAAATGCCCGGTGACGTGCGGGCGAATCGCCTCGTTCTCGAGTGCGCCCGCGATGCCGAGGCAGACCGGCTTGTCGATCGAGACGGCGAAGTGGTTGCTCCAGAACTGCACCAGGCGCTCGTGAAATGGGGCCTCGGTACGCGCGGCAACGCGCACACGCGCTTCCGCCTGTGCGAGATAGTGGGGCAGCAGGGCGTCGCGGATCAGGTTGCCGGCTTTCTGGATCGGATCGCCACTGGCGGCCGCAGCACGCTTGTCCTTGCGCGTTTCGCGCGCCGCAAAGAACGCTCCGCAGGACATCGTCGCTCGGCTTGAGCGTTGCCAGCTCAGCGGGTGTTGGCGGGGTCCGGTCGATCTGCGATTTCAGCCAGCCGCGTGGGTCCTCGCCGATGTGCTCGAGCTCGCCGGGTCGGGCGCCCAGCCCGAAGCGGTTGGCGGCGACAACTGTGTCTTTGTTGATCATGCGCGCGCAATCGTCCTGGGTGCCGCGACCGGCCTCAGGGCATTGAGTATCGCCCTTCTGGGCATGAACGCACCCTGACCGCGCCGGTTGACAGGTCGGATAGCCGAGGCGCGGGTTTCCTGTTAAGAGTCGCGCATGCCGAGCCCTTGACGCCACCAGTGACCGTCGACGCCATCATCGAGCTCCTGGACCAGCCCGCTCGGCCGATCGTACTGATCGAGCGCCGCAACGCACCGCTCGGGTGGGCGTTGCCGGGCGGTTTCGTCGACATCGGCGAGACGGTCGAGCAGGCGACGATACGCGAGGCACGTGAGGAAACCGGGCTCGACATCGAGCTCGGGGCCTTGCTCGGAGTGTATTCCGATCCGGCGCGCGATCCGCGCGGCCACACTATCGGCATCGTGTTTGTCGCGACGGCCCGCGGGGAGCCAGCGGCGGGCGATGATGCGCGCTCCTTCGCGCTGGTCGATCCGAGCCATCCACCGCCGCTTGCGTTCGACCATGAGCGCATCCTGTCCGACTACGTCAAGCGCTTCCGGCGAAGCGGCTGAAATCCGCGCTGCAGCCCGTGTTGGTACAATGCGCACCCTCGCACTTGTACCCGCAGGACTCCTCAATGTCGGCCAATCCCGCTCAGGCGTCGCCGGCTTTCGTTCGACCGGCCGGCGTGGCGCTCGAGTCACCGGTTGGAACGGCGATCAACGCCCTCTACCTCGCCGAGGAGCGCGAATGCATGGCCGGGCTGCTGCCGCTCGCGAAGCTCGATCCGCAAGCGCGGGCGCAGGTGCAGGAGCTCGCGATCGAGCTCATCGATGCGGTGCGTCGCAATCGCACTCGCAAGGGCGGCCTCGATGCCTTCCTCAAGCAGTACGACCTGTCCTCGCGCGAGGGCGTGATCCTGATGTGCCTGGCGGAGGCGCTGCTGCGCATTCCGGACGAAGAAACGGCCGACCGTCTCATCGCCGACAAGATCGCGGCGGGCAACTGGTCGGAGCATCTCGGCGACAGCGAGTCGCTGTTCGTGAATGCCTCGACCTGGGGCCTGATGCTGACCGGTCGCCTGATCCGTCCGGAAGCGGATGAGCTGGCGAATCCCGCTGCGGTGATCGCGCGGATGGCGACGCGCCTCGGCGAGCCCGTCGTCCGGACGGCGCTCAAACAGGCCATGCGCATCATGGGGCACCAGTTCGTCATGGGCCGCACCATGAAGGAAGCGCTACAGCGCGCGCGCGAGGCGACAACCGCCGGTATCGCTACACCTTCGACATGCTCGGCGAGGCGGCGATGACGGCCGAGGATGCCGTGCGCTACAGCGCGGCCTATCGCAGGCGATTGCGATCGCCGGCGCGCATCGGGACGCCTGCGATGTCCGACGAGCAGGCGCCGAGCATCTCGGTGAAGCTCTCGGCGCTGTTCCCGCGCTTCGAGTACGCACAACGCGAGCGCGTGCTCGCGGAGCTCGGACCGCGACTGCTGGAACTCGTGGTCGAAGCACGCAGCGCGCAAGTGGCGTTGACCATCGACACCGAGGAGTCCGAGCGGCTCGAGCTGTCGCTGGAGCTGATCGACCGGGTGCTGCAGGCATCGGTCTCGGCGGGCTGGGGCGGCTTCGGTCTCGCGGTGCAGACCTACCAGAAGCGCGCGCCGGATGTGCTGCGCTGGCTGATCAGCCTGGCGCGGGACACTCGCCGCCGCCTGCACGTCCGGCTGGTCAAGGGCGCGTACTGGGACAGCGAGATCAAGCGCGCCCAGGAGCGGGGCTTGTCGGGTTATCCGGTATTCACGCGCAAGATCAATACCGACGTGTCCTATCTCGCGTGTGCGCGGCTCGTGCTCGAGGGCGGCGAATTCTGTACCCGCAGTTTGCGACCCACAACGCGCACACGGTCGCAGCGTCATCCAGATGGCGCGACTCACGGGGCGCTCGTTCGAGTTCCAGCGCCTGCACGGCATGGGCGAGGAGCTCTATGCGGAGATCGTCGGCCCCGACAAGCTGAATCTTCCGTGCCGCGTTTACGCGCCGGTCGGCGAGCACGAGGACCTGTTGCCTTATCTCGTGCGTCGACTGCTGGAGAACGGGTCCAACACTTCGTTCGTCAATCGCATCGTCAACGAGACGGCTGCCGGCGACGCAGATCATTGCGGACCCGGTTGCCCAGGTCGACGGCTTGGCACGGTCGCGCATCCACGCATTCCGCAGCCGCTTGACCTGTTTGCGCGAGCGCGCGTCAACTCGCCGGGCTCCATCTCACGGATGGCAGGGAGCTGACGCAGCTCGCACGCGAATGTGCGTCGGGCCTCGGCACTACTGGACCGGCCGGCCCTCGGTCGCGGGCCGCGATCTCGATGGCCCACAGCACCCGATCCCCAATCCTGCCAATCACTCGGACGTGGTCGGTGGTGTCGTCGCTGCAGACGAGAACGCTGTCGACGCTGCCATCACAGCGGCCGTCGCGGCGCAGCCGCAATGGAATGCGCTCCCGGCGGATGATCGGGCGAAGATCCTCGAGAAGGCTGCGCACCTGTTCGAAGCGAACCGCGGCGATCTCATCGCGATGGCGATCCGCGAGGCCGGCAAGTCGGTGCCGGACGGCGTGGCCGAGGTGCGCGAGGCGGTCGACTTCCTGCGCTACTACGCCGCGCGTGCCCGGCGGACTTTGGCGCGCCCGCTGAAGCTTCCCGGGCCGACCGGGGAGAGCAACGAGCTGCGGCTGCAGGGCCGCGGCGTGTTCGCCTGCATCAGTCCCTGGAACTTTCCGCTGGCGATTTTCACCGGGCAGGTCGCGGCGGCGCTGGCCGCCGGCAATGCCGTGCTCGCCAAGCCGGCCGAGCAGACGCCGCTGGTGGCGCACATCGTGCGATTTCCCTGCTGCACGAGGCAGGCGTGCCGCCCGACGTGCTGCATTTCCTGCCTGGCGAAGGCTCGCGGCTTGGCGGCCGCATGGTCGCCGATCCGCGCGTGGCCGGCGTCGTCTTCACGGGCTCCACCGAGACGGCGCGCATCATCCAGCGCGGCCTCGCCGCGCGCTCCGGCCCGATCGGTACGCTGATCGCCGAGACCGGCGGCCAGAACGCGATGCTCGTCGACAGCTCGGCGCTGCCGGAGCAGGTGATCGCCGACGTGGTGCAGTCCGCCTTCAACAGCGCCGGACAGCGCTGCTCGGCGCTGCGCGTGCTGTTCGTGCAGGAGGAAATCGCGGACCGGGTGCTGCAGCTGCTGGCCGGCTACATGGACGAAATGGTGCTCGGCGACCCCGCGCTGCTCGAGACGGACGTCGGACCCGTCATCGACGAAGGCGCGCGCACGATGCTCGAAGCCCACGCCGACTCCATCGTGAAGGAGGCGCGCTGGGCGCATCGTTGTCGGCGCGACTCCTGGCACGCGCACGGCACCTTCGTCGCACCGCTCGCCGTCGAGATCGACAGCCTCGAGCGCTGAAGCGCGAAGTGTTCGGCCCGATCCTGCACGTGATCCGTTACTCGGCGCGCGAGCTGGATCGTGTCGTGGAGGCGATCAACGCGACCGGGTTCGGGCTGACGTTCGGCATCCACAGCCGCATCGATTCCGTCGCGCGCGATCTCGCGGCGCGGTTGCGTGTCGGCAACGTTTACGTCAATCGCAACATGATCGGCGCAGTCGTCGGCATGCAGCCGTTCGGCGGACGGGGCCTCTCGGGTACAGGTCCGAAGGCCGGCGGACCGTACTACCTGCATCGATACGCCCACGAGCACACGGTGACGATCAACATCGCCGCGGTGGGCGGCAACGCATGCTCTCGCTGCTGGCGATGAGTCATGATCGGGTGGCCGGTTCTCGCGTGCGGCTTGCGGCTCAAGGGACTCTTTCTCGCGACCGTGAAAAACAGGACGTTTTTCACGGAGCCTACAGGATGTATTCACGGCGTTCGCGAAAAGAGTCCCCTGAGCCGCAGGCCGTATCGAGAACCTGAGGCGACCTATCGGTGCTCAGCGTCCTCGACATCTTCAAGATCGGCGTCGGCCCGTCGAGTTCGCACACGATGGGGCCGATGAACGCGGCCGCGCGAGTTTGCGCACGACCTCGAAGCGATGGCGCTGCTGGCGCGCACCGCCAAGGTCGCGGCGCAGCTCTACGGCTCGCTGGCCCTGACCGGCCATGGTCACTGCACCGATCGCGCCATGCTGCTCGGGCCTCGAGGGCAACCGCCCCGATGAGGTGGATCCGGCCACGTCGAGCCATCGGTGCAGCGAATCGCTCCACCGCACGGCTGAATCTCCTGCGGTCAACACGAAATCAGCTTCGACGAGCCGCTCGACCTGCTGTTTCACCGCGACCAGACGTTGCCGCAGCACCCGAACGGCATGCGCTTCACTGCGCTCGATGCGTCCGGGAAGGTTCTGCACCGGGAGGAGTTCTACTCGACCGGCGGCGGCTTCATCGTCCGTGCCGGCGAGTTCGGCAAGCGCCGATCCGCCGGACCTGCCGCTCGCTGTGCCGCATCCCTTTGGTACCGGCGCAGAGCTGCTGCGAGATCGCACGCGAGCGCGGTCTCGAGCTGCACGAACTGATGCTGGAGAACGAGCGCAGCGTGCCGCAGCGATGCGGAGACTCGCGCTGCGCTGCTGCGCATCTGGCGGTGATGCAGGACTGCATCGAAAGCGCGGGTTCAACGCCCAGGGGCTGCTGCCGGGCGTGCTCAAGGTTCGTCGTCGCGCATCGCGCCTGCAGCGCGTGCTGCACCAGCGAGGGTCACGCGCGGCCACTCGATGCGATGGACTGGGTCAATGCGTTCGCGCTGGCGGTGAACGAGGAGAACGCGGCCGGCGGTCGCGTGGTCACGGCGCCGACCAATGGCGCGGCCGGCATCGTGCCGGCGGTGCTGCGTACTACCGCCAGTTCGAGCCGGTGCGGAGCGAGAACGGCGTCGTCCGCTTCCTGCTGGTGGCCGGCGCGATCGGCATGCTCTACAAGCGCAATGCGTCGATCTCCGGCGCCGAGATGGGCTGCCAGGGCGAGGTCGGCGTCGCCTGCTCGATGGCGGCCGCGGGTCTGGTCGCGGCGCTGCAACGGCACCAACGAGCAGGTCGAGAACGCCGCCGAGATCGGCATGGAGCACAACCTCGGCCTGACCTGCGATCCGATCGCCGGCCTGGTGCAGATTCCCTGCATCGAGCGCAACGCGATGGGCGCCGTCAAGGCGATCAACGCGGCACGGCTCGTCGATCCGCGGCGACGGCACTCACAAGGTGTCGCTCGACCAGGTGATCGCGACCATGCGCCAGACGGGTCACGACATGTCGATCGATCTACAAGGAGACAGCGCAGGGCGGCCTCGCGGTGAACGTGCCGGAATGCTGATCGCGGATGCGACCGAAGCGGATCTGCCGGGAATACTCGCGATCTACAACGAAGTTATCGCGCGTACCACGGCGGTTTATTCCAACGAGCCGGTGACGCTCGAGAACCGCTTCGAGTGGTGGAGCGGGCGGGTGGTGCACGGGTACCCGGTGCTGGTGGCGCGCGATGCCACGGGCGTCATGGGGTTCGCCACCTTCGGCGACTTTCGTCCCTGGCCGGGATACAGATACACGGTCGAGCACAGCGTGCACGTGCGCGAGGACTGTCGCGGACAGGGGATCGGGAGCGAGCTGGTGCAGGCGCTGTTCCCGCGCGCTACCGCGCTCGGCAAGCACGTGATGATCGCCGGCGTCGATGCAGCCAACACTGCATCGATTCGCTTTCACGAGGCACTCGGCTTCGAGCAGGTCGCGCTGCTTCGGGAAGTGGGCCGCAAGTTCAATCGCTGGCTCGACCTGGTCCTGCTGCAGCGCTGGCTGGATACTCCCGGCGCGCCACGCTAGGACAGCAGATCGAGAAAATTCCGCGGTTGGCTGAGCGTAGCGTGGCGCGCGGCGCCGAAGCGCGCCTGCGACCATTTGTCGATTTCGAATTCCATCGAGTACACGGCACAGGTCGGCAACTCACCCAACTCGGGGTCATCGGTGAGCTGCTGCGCGAACTCGCTCAGCCCCGGGTTGTGGCCGAAGATCATCAGGTGCTGGACGCGTGTCCCGACGCCGCGTACGACTTCCAGGATCTCCGCGGGACGCGCCAGGTACAGGCGGTCTTCCGACTTGAGCCGTCGCAAGGGATAGTCGAGTGCCTTGGCGAAAAAGCGCGCCGTTTCCAGCGCGCGTACGGCAGGGCTCGTGATCAGCAGGTCGACGTGCACGTGCTGCTCGGCAAGCCGCTGCGCCATACCCGGCGCGTCCTTCAGGCCACGACGACTGAGCGGGCGGTCGAAGTCCTTGAGTCCCGCGTTCTTCCAGTCGGACTTCGCGTGTCGCACCAGTGTCAGGCGCTTCATGGTTCGGCTTCGAGCCACAGGCGCCCCTCTGCGATACGCACGCCATAGGTACGAACCGGCTCATATGCAGGCGGTGCAAGCACCTCACCCGTGCGCAGCGAGAAGCGTGCGCCATGCCGGGGGCAGACGATTTCCGCGCCTTCGACTGGCCCGCCGGTCAGCGTCTCACCGTCGTGCGTACAGATGTCGTGGATCGCGAACAGCTCCCCGTCGATGTTGAACACGGCGACCGGCGTGTCATCGAGGTCGAAGATGCGATGTTCGCCGGGCGGGACGGCATCGGCGGGTGCCACGTCGATCCAGCGGGTGCTCATGGAGTATCGGCCTACATCATCCCCGTCTGCAGGCGTGCCGCATCCGACATCATGGACTGATTCCACGGGGGATCGAACACCAGCTCTACCTTCGCTTCGCGCACCGTCGGAATCATCTCGATCTTTTCCTTCACGTCCAGCACCAGGATGTCGCCCATCCCGCAACCTGGGGCAGTGAGCGTCATCTTCACGCTGATGCTGCGGGTGTCGTCGTCGTTGTGCTGGACCTCGCACTCGTACACCAGCCCGAGATCCACGATGTTGATAGGGATCTCCGGGTCATAGCAGGTCCGCATCTGCTTCCACGCCAGCGTGCGCACATCCTCTTCGGTCGCGTTGGGCGGCAGCTCGATCGGCTTGCTGGGTTCCTTGCCGATCGCATCGGCATCCTCGCCCGCGATGCGGAACAGGTTTCCCTCGATGTACACGGTGAAACTGCCGCCGAGCGCCTGCGTAATGTAGCCAGCCTGCCCCGGACGCAAGGTGACATTGATGCCGGCAGGAATCACCACGGCGTGCACGTCGCGCTCGATCACCACCGGCTCGTTTTCGTAGGCGCGCATGCTCATTCGGTTGAAACGGGCTGGGCCTGCCGCGCCAGCGCCGCGTTGAGCGTGTGCCAGCAAAGGCTCGCGCATTTCACGCGCACCGGGAATTCGCGTACGCCGGAAAGCGCCGCGAGCTTGCCGAGATCGAGCGTCGGCACGTGGCCGGCCTGGGTGAGCAGGGCATGCACTTCGTCGAAGTAGCGCTGCGCTTCCGCGCGCGTTTTTCCCTTGAGAGTTTCTGTCATGAGTGATGCGGAAGCCACTGAAATTGCGCAGCCTTTTCCCTCGAACTTCAGATCCCTCAGGCGTTCGCCGTCGAGCGCGAGATAAAGCTCGAGCCGGTCCCCGCACAGCGGATTGAAGCCCTCTGCGTGTGCGTCGGCCGGATCGAGGCGGCCGAAGTTTCGCGGCTGACGGTTGTGATCGATGATCACGTCGCGATACAGGTCCTTGAGGTCCATCAGCCGAACACCTCACGCGCCTTGGCGAGCGCGGCAACCAGCCGATCGATCTCCTCGCGCGTGTTGTAGAAGGCCAGCGAGGCACGCGCCGTCGCCGGCACGCCAAAGAAGTCCATGAGCGGCATCGCGCAGTGGTGTCCGGTGCGAATGGCAATGCCTTCACTGTCGAGGATCGTGCCGATGTCGTGCGCGTGGATGCCATCGAGCACGAACGAGAGCACCGAAGCCTTCTCGGCGGCGGTACCTATCAAGCGCAATCCGGAAACAGACTGGAGCGCCTCGGTCGCGTACTCGAGCAGACCGTGTTCGTACGCGCCGATTCGTTCCATGCCGATGCTCTCGAGATAGTCGATGGCTGCGCCCAGGCCGATCGTGCCCGCGATGTTCGGCGTGCCGGCCTCGAACTTGTGCGGTAGCGCATTGAAGGTCGTGCCTTCGAAGCTGACCTTGAGAATCATGTCGCCGCCGCCTTGCCATGGCGGCATCTCCTCGAGCAACCGCTCACGTCCGTACAGCACGCCAATGCCGGTTGGCGCGAACATCTTGTGGCCGGAGAAGGCATAGAAATCACAATCGAGTTCCCGCACGTCGACGCTCAGGTGCGGCACGGCTTGTGCGCCGTCGAGCAGCACCGGGATCGAGCGCGCGTGAGCGGCCGCAATGATGCGGCGAACCGGAACGATCGTGCCGAGCGCATTGGACACGTGTGCGACGGCGACGAGTCGTGTGCGCGTCGACAGCATCGACTCCAACGCGGCGACATCCACTTCGCCGGCTGCGTTGATCGGTGCGACTCGCAAGCGCGCACCTGTCTGCCCGGCGAGCAGCTGCCACGGCACGATGTTGGAGTGGTGTTCCAGCCAGGTGATGAGGATTTCATCGTCGGTCTCGAGGCTAGGGCGCAGGAAGCTCTGAGCCACCAGGTTGATGGCCTCGGTCGTGCCGCGCACGAACACGATCTCTCGCACCGAGCCGGCGTTGATGAAGCTGCGCACCTTGTCGCGGGCGCCTTCGTACGCTTCGGTCGCGAGCTGGCTCAGGGTGTGCACGCCACGGTGCACATTGGCGTGAATCTCGGAGTAGTAGCGAGCCTCCGCGTCGATGACGCTCTGGGCCCGCTGGGCGGAAGCGGCATTGTCGAGGTAGGCGAGCGGATGACCTGCCACCTCACGGCTCAGGATCGGGAAATCACGCCGTACCCGCTGCACGTCGAACGGCTTCGAGTCGGCGCCGGTGCGCGCGCGCTTGGCGACTGTACTCACAGGAATTCCTCGATGCGCTGCTGATCGGGCAGCGCGTTTGAAATGCGTCGTTCGAGCTGCTGGCGCAACTCCGGCAGCTCGAGCTTCGCCAGCACGTCATCCAGGAATGCGTAGATCAGCAGGGCGCGCGCGGTTTGCGGGTCGATGCCTCGCGACAAGAGATAAAAGAGCACGCCGGGATCGAGCTGCCCGGTGGTGGCGCCGTGACTGCACTTGACATCGTCGTTGAGGATCTCGAGCTGCGGACGCGAGTCGATCTCCGCTTTCTCGGACAGCAGGATGCTGCGGCTCGACTGTTGCGACTCGCTGCGCACCGCGCCAGGCTCGACGACGATGCGCCCATTGAAGACCCCGCGCGCGCGATCGCCCGCCACACCGCGAAAGCGCTCAGCGCTGCGCGTGTCGGGGGCGCGGTGCCGGATCACGCTGTGCGCCTCGAGGTGCTCGCGCCCGTCGGCGAGAAGCAGTGCATTGGTATCGATAGCGGCGCCACGGCCATCGAGATGCGCGCGCAGGCTGAAGCGGCTGAGCAGGCCGCCGAGCAGGACCCGATGCGCGAGAAGCCGGCTGTCAGCCGCCAGCTCGGCAACCACGCTGCTCAGCACGAAGCTGTGCGCGTTGGGCTCTGCGACGATCAGGTGTTCGAGGTGCGCATTTCTGGCCAGCCTGATATCAGTCACGCTGTTCGCGAAGGTTTCGGCCTCTCCGAGCGTGACGAAGTGCTCGATGATACTGGCGCGCGCGTGCGCTTCTAGGTCGATGAGGACGCGCGGGTGGCTGGCACGATGCTCTCCGCACGACACGAATTGCAGGTAAAGGGGCGCTGGCGAGGCACCCGCCCTGACACGCAGGTCAACGCCATCGGCAAGAAATGCAAGATTGAGCAAGGCAAGCCGATCGTCCGCGTCATCGCCCGGCATGCGCATGCGCGCACGTGAGCGCTCCGGATCGTGCTCGAGTTCCGCGGCAAGTGAAGTAATCGCAGTGTCATTGCTGCTTTCGAGCCTGCTCGAGAGCGCGGGAACCAGGATACCGTTGACGAATACGAGGCGATTGACCGGTGCGAGTTTCAGCGTGCGGGCGGCGAGTGCATTCGCATCGAGTGGCACCGGCTCGGGTGTCGGCGCTTCGAAGACCCGCTTTTCCAGCAGTCTGAGCGGTACGTACTTCCAGCTCTCATCACGTGCCGTCGGCCAACCGAGCTTGAGCAGTCGATCGAGCGCCTGGCCCCGCACAGCGCTCCAGGTCTCACCACCAGGCAGCCGCCCCGCCATGCGCTGATGCTGCGCGAGGTATGACTGCAGGCCATCCAGTGCCGGCGCGACGCTCATGCCACTTTCGCCTTGGCTTTCGCCCAGTCGTAGCCCCGCTGCTCGAGGTCGAGCGCGAGCGTGCGGTCGCCGCTCAACACGATGCGGCCATCTGCGAGTACATGCACGCGATCCGGAGTGACGTGATTCAGCAGGCGCTGGTAGTGGGTCACGAGCAAGATTGAGCGATCCGCGCGGCGCAGCGTTTCGATTCCCTCGGCGACCACTTTGAGAGAGTCGATGTCGAGGCCCGAATCCGTCTCATCGAGAATCGCTAGCGTCGGCTCGAGCACGAGAAGCTGCAGGATCTCGTTGCGCTTCTTCTCGCCGCCGGAGAACCCTTCATTGACGCCCCGGTTGAGGAAAGCTTCATCCATGTGCATCGACTTCATCTTCTCGCGCACCACGCCGAGGAACTCGAAAGCATCGACCTCGGACAGGCCGCGCGCCCGGCGTTGTGCGTTGAGCGCCGCCTTGAGCAGGTACACATTGTTGACGCCGGGGATTTCGACCGGGTACTGGAAGCCAAGAAAGACCCCCGCGCGTGCGCGCTCCTCAGCCGGCATCGAGAGCAGGTCCCGGCCCTTGTAAGTGACCTCGCCGCGCAGGATGGTGTAGTCGCTTCGGCCCGCGAGCACTTGTGCAAGCGTGCTCTTGCCCGAGCCATTTGGGCCCATGAGCGCATGCACCTCGCCCGGCGGCAACTCGAGGTCGACACCGTTGAGAATGGTCTTGCCGGCCGCCGCAACGGTCAGATCGGTGATCTTGAGCAGGGGTTCGGTCATTTCGGTTCCTCAGCCCACTGCGCCTTCCAGGCTTACGCTCAGCAGGTTCTGTGCTTCAACGGCAAATTCCATCGGCAGTTCCTTGAATACGTTCTTGCAGAAACCGCTCACGATCACGTTCACCGCATCCTCCTCACTCAGGCCGCGCTGCTGGCAATAGAACAACTGGTCATCGCCGATGCGCGAGGTGGTCGCCTCGTGCTCCGCGATGGCGGTGAGATTGCGAACCTCGACATATGGGAAGGTGTGCGCACCACACTGATCGCCCATCAACAGCGAATCGCACTGGGTGAAATTGCGCGCGCCGGTCGCCGTCGGCAGGATCTTGACCAGGCCGCGATAGGTGTTCTGCCCGTGCCCTGCCGAGATGCCCTTGGAAACGATGGTGCTGCGCGTGTTGGCGCCAATGTGGATCATCTTGGTGCCCGTGTCGGCCTGCTGGTAGTTGTTGACAACCGCCACCGAGTAGAACTCGCCGATCGAGTTTTCGCCGCGCAGCACGCAGCTCGGGTACTTCCAGGTGATCGCGGATCCGGTCTCGACCTGGGTCCAGGAAATGCGTGAGTTGCGCCCGCGGCAGTCGCCGCGCTTGGTG
>CAVOLM010000006.1:0-23214 GCA_963696675.1 uncultured Gammaproteobacteria bacterium
CGATGACGCGTGATTAACTTCTTCACGCGGTACACGGCAGAGGGTGGCCCGGCCAGGACCGGCTCATTTTCCAGGTGGCGGCGCAGATCCGCCGCGAGCTCGGCGACCGACGCATAGCGGCGATTGCGATCCTTTTCCAGCGCCTTGAGGGTGATCCAATCGAGATCGCCGCGAACCGCACTGATCAGGTGCCGTGACGAGGTCGAACTCCGGGCCGCCGCCGCTGCGGCGCGCTCGGCATCACGGCCGAGCGTTTCGCTGGGCGCGCGGACGTCACTCGCGAGCAGCTCATTCAAGATCTGCGCCGGCGTGGCCGAGTCGCTCGTGACCCGGTAGGGCAGTGCGCCGACCAGCAGCTGATACAGCACCACACCGAGTGAATACACGTCGGAGCGCGTATCGATGTCGAGCGGCGAGAGTTGCGCCTGCTCCGGACTCATGTATTCGGGAGTGCCGACGAGGTGCCCGATGTGCGTGTATGCGGCGCTCGGTTGCAGACCGGGCGCCGTCGCCTTGGCCACACCAAAGTCGATGATCTTCGGCACCGGCCGCCCATCGCGCTCGGCGACGAGCAGATTGGTCGGTTTCAGATCGCGATGGATGATGCCCTTTTGATGCGCGTGCTGCACGCCGTCGCAGATCTCGAGGAATAGTGCCAGGCGCTCGCGCAGATCGAGCCGTTGCGTGTCGCAGTAGGCCGTGAGCGGGATGCCCGGCACGTACTCCATGACGAAGTAGGGCCGGCCGTCTTCGGTCGTTCCCGCATCGAAGATCTGCGCGATGTTCGGATGACTCATGATGGCGAGCGTCTGACGCTCCGCCTCGAACCGCGCGATGATTTCGCGCGAGTCCATGCCGAGCTTGATGATCTTGAGCGCCACTCGGCGCACGACCGGGGTCGTCTGCTCGGCAAGATAGACCTCGCCGACCGCGCCCTCGCCGATGCGCTCCAGCACTCGATAGGGTCCAATCTGGCGTTCCGCGAGTGTGGGTACCGGCACTGCAGTCGGGAAGCCGTGTCCGGCTTCGGCCTGATCGTGGGCGCGTAGCAACCGCAGCACGCGCTCCCGCAGCCCCGGGTCGTCACAGTGAGCAAGGAGCCACGCGTCGCGCTCGGCCGCTGGCAGGACGAAACAGGCTTCGAACAGTGTGCGCTCGACCGTGATCGTCATGCGCGGCCTAGCCCTTCGACCCGATGCGCTCTGCCAGCCAGGCACGCGCGAACAACCAGTCGCGCTTCACCGTCGCGGGTGAGAGGTCCAACGCCTGCGCGGTGTCCTCAATACTCATCCCGACAAACACCCGCATCGTCACCACCTCGGCGAGTCGCGGCTCGTCGCGGCTCAGAGCCTCGAGTGCCTCATCCAGCGCGACGATGTCCAGATCCGTTTCGGGTACAGCGACCTCGAGATCCGCGAGCGTCACGCGTTCGAGTCCGGCACCGCGCCTGTCTGCCAGCCGGCGCCGCGCGTGATCGACGAGGATGTTCCGCATCGCTCGCGAGGCCGCCCCAAAGAAGTGCCGGCGGTTCTCCCAGGCATCCTTGCTCGGGTTGAGGCGCAGATACGCCTCATTGACGAGGGCGGTCGGTTGCAGTGTGTGGCCGCTACGCTCCCGGCGAAGTTGGGCCTCGGCCATGCCGCGCAGCTCGCCATAGACGAGTGCGTAGAGCCGCTCGACCGCTTCTCGTTCGCCGCCGCGAGCCGCGGCCAGCAGGCGCGTGACTTCCGATTGTGCCATTCGCAAAACCTGGGACTGGCATGAGCCAAATCGCGCGAATTCTACGCATGGTTAGCGGAAGGAGACACCCATGAAGATATTTCGACCCCTCTTCGGCTCGATCAGTGGAATCCGGTGGACCCGACCGACGTGGCTGCTGGTCGCTGGTGCTCGCGCCGTCGTAGTGCCCGTTTCCGACCATGCGGTCAACTATTCCGCGGCCGGTGAGCCGAAGGCGCCTCGCCCTGCGCATGAGCAGTACAAGTGGATCTATCGGATCAGACCGCTCTGACCGGAACTCGAGGAGATGACGATGACCATTCTGGCTTTCACCTTCATATTGGGTTGCGCGCTGTGGCTTGCCGACGCGCTGGACTCCGTTCTGGTCGCGCGAGAGATAACGGCCAAACCTCTGAACACACGCGATTGCTGAGCGGGGGCTACGCGCGGGCGTAGCAACACGCGACTCACAAATTGGGCCACGGCGGATTGAATCCCGCCGTGGCCTGAGCACTGTGTCACGCGGCAGTCTGCGGAGGCTGTGCTAGCTTCATTCGATGCTCGCCCGCAACTTCCAGCTTGCCGTTCTCCTGCTTTCGCTGGGCCCGACGTTGGCGATGGCGGAGATCTACCAGTGCAAGGCTCCGGACGGTTCGACCGTTTTCCAGCAGACCCCGTGCGCCAGCGGACAACAGTCCGTGAAGAGTGTCGACACTGGCGGCGCTTCGGACTCGAACGAAGATGAGGTGGTGCAGATGACCCTGCTGGCTAAGGTCGGTTGTGACGCCGTCGTCCCGGGCTTCGCTGCTCGCAGCGCGCGCGACTATGCGGCGTGGCGCAGCGTACGCGCTGCCGCTGTCGCACGCGTCGAGGCGAGCGCGAGCTACAAATCCAAGCTCGCCGAGTCTCGAAAACTGTTGAGCGAAAAGAGTTCCCGCCACGACGTTGCCGAGATGGAGCAGTACTGCAATGGCCAGTTGCTGCCCTTGCTGGTCAAGCAGGGGGCGCCTGCGGACCGGCGTTTCAGCTCCCCGCAGCAGACGTTCGCAACGTTTCTTGGGGCCCTGCGTCGTGCTGATCGCGAAACTGCCCTCGCCTGCTTTGCGGAGTTTTCTGCCTCTGACGATCGCGACCAGATCGCGAGCCTGCCAGCCGAGAAACTGCAGGAGACAGCGAACTCATTCCTGGGTTCGCTGGTGCTCAAAGAGAAGCTGGGTCCTCTGCAGACGGCGAAAGCTGCGCGCAAAGACGGCACCGAGCACACTATCTTTTTCGACCGCGAGCCGGACGGGAACTGGAAGATCTCTGGAATCTAAGAGACAGAGCCTGGCAGGGCTTGACTTGGATAAATAGGTGTATATACTCCTATCATGCCTGATCCGAAAACACTGGCCCGCGGCGCGCATGAAACCTGCATTTGCGGCAGCGTTCGCAGGGCTGCTCGAGCCATTACCCAGCTCTACGACGATACGTTGCGTCCCTCGGGACTGCGCATCACGCAATTCAGCATCCTGGGCGCAACTATGGCGATGAGCCCGATTACGCTCACGCGGCTGGCGAACGCGACGGTCACGGATCGGACGACTTTGACTCGCAACCTGAGACTCCTGGAGAAACAAGGCTTGATTCGTATTGATGCGGGCGACGATCGCCGCGAGCGGGAAATCAGCATTACCCGCAACGGCGCCGAAGCCCTGAAAGAGGCCTACCCGCTATGGCAAAAAGCGCAGGCCCAGGTCATCAAGGGGATGGGGTCGGAGCATTGGAAGGCAATGCAGGATCAACTCGCGGTGGCGACGGCGCTCTCGCGGAAGAGTTGATTTTTTTTGATCATATACGTGTAGATACACTTATTACTCTGGAGAACCACCATGTCCCTCATCCCTAAATTCGCAGTCACTGGTTTGGCCGTCGCATTGCTCGGTACAGCGGCGGGACTCGCACACGCCGATGGTCATGAACAGGCGAGGCAATTACTACAGCGCTCGGAGCCCAGGACGGACGTGAAACCGCTGCTCAGCGCAACCCGAGTGGCTGCGTCGGATCCCCACGAACAGGCTCGCCACCTGATCGAGGGAACCAGTGCCACTGTCCAAGTTAACAGCCCGCAATATGCAGCCGTGGCACTGACAGCGGAACCTGATAAGGCTGTTGACGCGCAAACCAAGGCGAGAAATCTGCTCGACAGGAAGTTGGTAGCCAAGGCTCAGAGGACTCGAGTGAGTCGCGCATCTGCCGTCGAAGCTGGTTCGAAGGAGCGCTCGGGCAATGCTGACTGAAGTTTGAAAGTACGCCCTCTGCATCTGGGCAGCGGGCGCTCGCCCCCGGCGAGCGCCCGCTCCCTTCAGCCCCGCGCTTCAATCGTCATGATCGCCATGCAAGGGCAGCAGGGCGTGGTTGAAGGTGAATTCGGCCACACTCCTGCCCTGCGTGCGCGCCGCTGTGTCTGCAAATCGGAAGTGGATGCCGAGTAAGATGCGCGCCTCAACGACCTCCTGCGCCGCCTCCGAGAAGCGACGATACGTTCGCGTCTTCTGGACGACCTGTGGCGCATTGCTCGTGACCTGGAAGGTCATTCGGTCCGTCCTAAAAAAGAGCGCGAGCATCTGGGTCACGGCCCCAGTCAGATTGTTTGCGCCCGAGGTGTAATCGGGTAGTTCGGGTTGTTGATCAACGACTGCCAGTCGGGGTCGCCGGCTGTATTCGGGTTGCCGTCGTTGGCTCCTTCCTGAATGGCCGTAATGGGCCGCCAGAAGAAGTAGTACTTCTTGCTGTCCCAGGCGGTGATGGCGGCATCGGCCATCGCCAGGTTGGCCAGAGCGAAGAGCCGAGCCCTGTCACCGGTCTTGTGGAGGCGTTGTGCGGAGATCGCTCGCAGCGCCCGGTTCCACTGTGCAATGAAATTCTCGCTCCAGAAATAGGCGAGGTCCGTCTGCGCGGGGGTGCGGAGCAAGGGCGTGAGCGGCGTGCTGGCGAAGCCGCCGAGGGACTTGACCTCGTTATAGTCCTTTCTATAGGTCTCGCTGGTTATAGCCGGCGGCGGGGCGGCACGAAAGCGTGCGTGGCCCGTGATAACGAAGGGGTCGTAGTCCGCCATGAACGGCACCGCCATCGCCGAGCCGGACGGGGCGGCCCGGACAGGTATGAAGTTGTCGGGCGCCATTGGCCCACGCCCATGCCGCCGGTGAACGGATCGAACGTGGCGGGAGGCGCGCGGCGCAGCGGCAGGATAAGGACCGCGACCTTCTGGCCGACGAGCAACCCAGGGTCGCCCTCCAGGCCGTTGTTGGCCAGGTAATTGATATACGCCGTGTCGACGATCGCGAGGATCGCAGCCTGTGTGGGGTAAAGCCCTACGAGCACATCGTGCGCGGCCGCGGCCACAGCCGCTCTCAGCGAGCCTTTGGCTCCCGGGACCTCCGCGTAATACGGCTCGTACCGTTTTTCGATGGCTTGCACGGCGTCGTGCACAGCGACCTGGACGAGGGCCAGGTCGAGCGTGCCGCTGGGGCCCGGCCGCCCGGCGGCGACAGCCACATTGGCGATTTCATTCCATTCGTCGACGGAATTCGCCCAGACCTGCCCCGCCCAACTCAGAAATCCGCACAGGGCCAAGCCCGCAAGTTTTTGCAGTCTCGTGGTTCTCATTAGTCATTTCTCCCGATTGCTTTAACGCGTTCTTCACACTCTCTTCGCGCTGCCGTCGATGGACAGCGGACATAAGGGGACCGTCGACCGCCCCTCGCTTGTGGGCGTAGAATCCGTCCGGGGTCCATAAGAAGTCCTTGGCCCGATTCTTAAGCTTTCCGAATATTTCTGATTGGCGCCGATGAGCGAGCCCGAATCGCATGTGATCTATGAGTTTGGCGATTTCCGGCTTGATGCGACCCGGCGGCTGCTCTTTGCCCGGGGCAACTCCGAGCCTCTGCCGATCACCACCAAGGTGTTCGAGACACTCCTCTATCTCGTCGAACACCAGGGCGAGCTGCTCGAGAAGGACCGGCTCATCGCCGAGCTCTGGCCGGGGCTGATCGTCGAGGAGAGCAGCCTCACGCAGGTGATCTCCGTGTTGCGTCACATCCTCGGCGAGACGCGAGGCGAAAACCGCTATCTCGCCACAGTGCATGGTCGCGGGTATCGGTTCGTTGCCGACGTCGCGCGCATGCGCGAGGAGCCAAAGGTCGCTCGTACGACGCCGGCGCCCGAGCCAGCGATCTCGGCGCGTTCCGTTTCACCTGTCACGCAAAGGATCGGTCTGTTCGTGCTCGCGGTTGTGCGTGCTGGGCGCCCTGCTCTTCGCCTACGGTCGGTACGCCCACTGGTGGCAAGCGCCCGATGACAGCGTGTCTGCGACTGCCGCGTCTTCGAGCGCGACCAGTCAATTGCCGGCGCGCAGCGTCGCCGTTCTGCCGTTTCAGAATCTGAGCAGTACGCCGCAGAGCGAGTTCTTCGCGGTGGGACTGGCCGAGTCCATCCTTCACCAGCTCGCGAGCCTCAGCGAGATCGCCGTCATCGCTGGAACATCCTCCTTTGCCTTCAAGGGACGCAGCCAGGACGCGCGCGAGATCGGTCGCATGCTCAACGCGCGCTACCTGCTCGAGGGCAGCGTCCAGAGTGAGCAGGAGCGGCTTCGCGTCACAGCCCAGCTCATCGATGCGACGACGGGAGGGCACGTGTGGTCACTGCGATTCGACCGCAAGCCTGACAACGTTTTCGCCGTGCAGGATGAGATCGCCCAGGAAGTCGCCCGCGCACTCGGCATCAGCCTCGATCCGGCTACCACCCAGCGGCTCGCCGGTCACGGCACCACGAATCTCGATGCCTACCTCGCCTTCGCGAGGGCACGGGTTCTCATGTCCAGCCGCAGGATCGCGGATGGCAAGAAGGCGATCGAGAGCTTGTCGACGGCAATCAGGCTCGATCCGAAATTCGCCGCAGCCTATGCCGCGCAGGCGGATGCTGTTGTACAGCTGGGCATGCTCACCGACGACAACGAAGGCACCGTCTACCGTCAGGCCAGTCGAGCCGCCAGGCCGCTGGTCGCGAAGGCGTTAGAGCTGGACCCGAACGTTGCTCAGGCTTACCTCGTGCGCGCGGGGTTGAACATGGATGACGGCAAGATCGATGCCGCTGAGGCGGATTTTCGGCGGGCGATTGCGCTCAACCCCAATTACGGGACAGTTTTCGAGAGGTATGCGGACTTCATGTCTTCCACGTGGCCGGAGCGCTACGACGAAGCACTCGCGCTCAGCGAACAGGCGCGCCGCGTCGATCCACTGACGCCGCGCAACCATCATCTCAAGGCCGTGCTGCTCCTCGAGCGAGGAGCCGTAGAGGAGGCTGAGGCTCTGTTCATGCAGGCTCTGGAGCTCGCTCCGGACTTCCACCCGTCGCTCATGCGGCTGGGCACCAGCCGTTACGTTTTTGGCGGTCATTTCGCGGAGGCCGTCAAGTTCGCGGAACAGGCCATCGCCATCGACCCACAATCGCCGTGGCTGCGCGAGGAATTGGCCGACACCTATCTGGAGCTCGAAGATCCGGCTGCGGCCAGGCAAACGCTCGAGGAATTAGGCGAGCAGCAACCGGGGATGTGGTTACCGATCCACTTGTACGAAGGCGAGCTGAAGCGCGCCGCGCAGATCGCCTTCGCTGATCCGTCGCATCCGCAGCAGGACTCGTACTATTGCGATCTGCTCGCCTATGCCGTACGCGATCATGCCCTGGCAAGTGGCGACCTCGACAAGGCGAGCAACTACATTGAGAACCTGCTGCGCAAGGATGCGCACGGCCAACCAGTCATCCACCACTTCAATCTGAATCAGGTCCTGGTGCTCGGTCAGTTGCGGTTCGCCATGGGCGACCGCAGGCGCGCTACCTCGCTTGCCACCGGAGCGCTCGCTTGGAATGAGCGCGAGGCGAATCATTTCCGTAAGCACCAGTTGGAACGTCAGCGCGGCGTCGCACTCGCACTACTCGGCCGCAATGAGGAGGCGCTCCAGGCCCTGGAGAACGGGTTCACGAGCGGTTACCGGGTGCGCTGGTGGTACCTGCTGGAGCGAGAACCGGCGTTTGCTCAGCTGCGAAGTGACCCGCGCTTTCAGGCCCTGCTCGTTGAGGCGCGCGCTCACGTCGCCGCGGAGCGCACGATTCTCAAGGACCTGCGCCAGGCGGGAAGTGTGCCCAACAGGTCTCCGATCTAGTGATCTGAACCCATCAAGGCTGTGGCAAAGATGCGCAACGCGGGTCGACGTTGCACTTCACCAGCCTCACCACTTCGCCAGATTCCGGCTCGACTTCGAGGAATACACCGATACCGGGTGCATAGTACTTGCGCTCGAACACTCGGGCTCGAGTAGCGAGAAATTCCGCGTCACCACGCAATCACCGGAGCAGAGGAGCTTCGCGAGCTTTCGCGGCACCAGCTCGTCGAGCTCGGGGTTCTTGCCGAACGCGTAGCTCGTGGAGAGGATTTCGGTCGCGTCCTCCGCATTGTCGAGCGATGCTTCCTCGACGTAGAACTCGCCCATCGTCGGGTTGGCCTTAAAAATGATCCCGGGCTTGTCACCGTCTCTGCCGGCCTTGAATGAACCGTCGATGCTGACCCGTTCCGGCTTCTTCGGCCGATCTCCACGGAAGGATTCGAAGCTCGCTCGTCTCCTCGCCGCAGTACCAGACGTTTCCATCTTTGGCCTGGGCGTACCAGTCGTTGGTGCTTTCGATGAGCGCACCGTCCTCCTTGACTTCATCGCGCACCACCACGCAGCGAACCTCGTCGATCAGTTTCGTCTCATTCAGCACCTGCACTTTGGTGGACTGCGTCGCGCTGCGAAATTCCCATTGACTGCCAATCGCGAGCGGAAAATAGCGGTTGGGATTCGCGAGATTCGCGAAGTTGCTTCTCGAACAATGCGGGTTCGAACTCGGGATCATAGCGGTGCTCGCCCAACTCTGAGCACGCGTCGAGACGGCCCTGCGAGCTGATCGGCTGCAGAGTTGATTGCTCTCGGTTCTCGACGCCCTCACCTCCTGGAGGCATTCGAGTGCGATCCTTGGCATCGGATTCGTTGATGCAGATGGCCAAGGCGATCCAGTAGTCGTCGAGCACACCGTTGCCACAGGCGTGAAATTCCGCTCGAGCCGTCGCCGAGCAGAACATCCCTTGCGCTACAAGGTCGTCGACATCATTGGCGGTCGCGATCCCCGGCAGTGCCAGCGAAGCTCCAATGCTGAGTGCACACAAGAGCGCGGACGGGGTGGGAAACTGCGTAGCCATAACGTGTCTCCTGCAACAGATCAATGCGCCGGAGGGCTGGATCAAAGCGAGACTGCGCGGTGCGCGCTTACGGCCTCGGCATTGACGTAAGACTGCGGAGACAGCCGAATTCAATCGCTACTGGCGCGCGAAGCTGTGCGGCAGCGTATCGTGGGGCTGGTTCCCTTGGTCGCGGAGCGACGCGTCCTGAAATTCAGACTCGGGGTGGCAAGCTCGCAGGCGGAAGGGCCGGTTCGCGCTTGACCGGCGCCAGGCGTCGACCCTGCTCTTCGCGGACCTGCTCGAGCGTCAGCTCGGTGTCGGCGGCGATGATCCTGACGAGGGGATGAGTGGCCTTCTTCGGCAGACTCAACTCATGCAGCCGCTCCCAGATCTGGATGCGCTGCTCGGGCGTATTCTGTACGGCAGTCTGTTCTGCGATCTCATGGCGCCGGCGCTCGCGTGCTTCATAGTCGATCGCAGCAGCACGGGCGCGATAATCGGTCGCCAGTTCACCGGCGATGGGCGGCGGCGCAGCCCGGGTGTGTTGAGTCCATTTTTCATGCGCCATGAGAGTCTGCCGCAAACCTTAAGTGTTTCTCGACGGGCCGATTACGAGTTGCTTGCGACCGGCGCGGAAGTTGCGGCGCTCGTTGAGACGCGTCACCAGGTCCTCGGCCGCGCGTCGCACCGTCTCGGCACTGCCGGGGCGCTGGCCCACAATCCTGTTGGCGCCCTGCCCGATCACGTATGAATGCCAATCGCGGGTGTCATCCGCAATCGGCGACGGCGTCTGCGTGATGGAATCGAGGCTGTAGGGCGTCTCGGTAACGGGGCTCGGGACCGCGGGCATCCGGGGCCGCAGGATCGGGTGTCGTCGAGGTTGTCATGACGACACGATACGCGATTACGCGCGTCTAGTTTTGACTATCTTTGTGAACCTCTCGTCAGACGCGGTACCAGCGCTCGCAAGAGTCGCAGCGCGCCGAGCAGGAGCACGGAAAGAAATCCGAACGCGCCTCCACCTCCGCCTCCACCAGAACCTTGGTCCGACCGATCGGTGTCCTGGATCGCAACCGTCATTGTCGACATCGGACCTATGAATGCCCCGCCGGTGGGATTGGACAGTTGCAGGGTGAACGTTTCCACAGACTCTATGGCGCGGTCGCGGTTGATATTGATCCTGACAGGCTTGCTTGCATTGTCGCCGTCACTCCACGAAAGGGTAATGGGCTCGCCCGTAAAGTCAGCGCCTGCTGTAGCCGTTCTGCCAGTGGGAGTCACGGTGACGGAGACCGCTCCTGCAGCGTAGAAGACACGATCGACCCATATCTCTACAGTGCCCAGGGCTTCCGGAACAGCGGCCTCCGAGGTTTGGAACCCAAATCGGCCAGCGGGATCGACGTTCCCGTCAATGTCGACTGTCGCATTGCGCGTCCCGAGCCCCGCCTGACCTTGCACGTCGTCGAGCGTCACGACGAAGCGCTCGGGCGACTCTGAAGCAGAACCGTTCGAGAATATCGGCACCCTGACTTGCTGGTCGTCGGTTTCACCGTCGCGCCACGTCAAACGTCCAGTGACTGGCGTGAAGTCTTCACCGGGAGTTGCCGGGGGCAGATCCGAATCGAGCGATGTAGTGATCTGGTATCTGACGCTCACTTCACCGGAGGCGCCGGCCATGCGTCGCACGGGAATCACGGCTTCGTGGCTCTGTGGCGTCCGCACTGACGTGGGTTTGCGGAATACCGAGCACGCCTGGTCCGCCACCGGTATTGCCCAACAGTCGCGCGACAAATGGCCGTGCCCGCAGCAGACCAGGCGTTATCTCCTCCGGCAGCCAGAATGCGCCCGTCGGCCAGCACGCTCATGTCGTGAATGACCGGGCTCAGGCCGCCCTCGGAGGGCAGATCGATCCAGGTCGAGCCGGAATTCCCGAAGAGCCCGTCGAGAGTTCCATCCGCCTGCAGCCGCATGACTAATGCAGCCGGCACGGAATCGATGGGTCGCCCGGCGATCAGGATCGAATTCCCATCGATGGCCAATGCGGTTACATCTGCCATGGTGCTCGAGACAGTGGTCCCTTTGAAGCTCGGGTCAGGGCTCCCGCTTGCCAGCAGCCGGACGGCAAATCCGTGCTCATCCTTCTGACCTGCAAGCAGCAGTCCCCCGTTGGGCTGAGCCAGCATCGCACTGCACTCAATGGGATTGCCGGATGACGGCGGATCGAGGGCTGCGATTCCGGAGTTGCCAAACGTCGTATCGAGCGTTCCCTGTGCTGTCAGAGCAACGACGCTGCAGTCCGACGTGGTGACCCGATACCCGCCGCCCGTAGGCAGGATATGAGTGTGCGTGCGGGTGGAGCGTGCGAAGTCGTTCGAGGGACCGATGAAGATGCCGTCAGTGCCAAAGGTTGCGTCGAGGGTGCCATTTGCGAGCAGGCGTAACACCATCAGCGCGCCACCGTCCTGCGTACCGGCGACCACGATGCGATCATCTGGATCGATGGTGACCGATTGCGCGCCGTCGCCCTGGGTAACCTGCACAATGCCATTGACACCGAAGGTCGAATCGAGCGATCCACCCGATTCGAGCCTGAACACCACCAGCACGGCCGATGTGCGATGGCCCCTGAGGCTACGACCGACCGCAACTGCCTTGCCGTCGCTCTGAAGGGCGACGTCACGAACCTCGGTGTGCGCCGGAATAAAGTTCGATTCGAGAGACCCGGCGCCGGTCAGTCGTCCCTCGAAGCCTGTGTCGAAGTAATCGTGGGAATAAAAGAAATCGTGGGATTCGCGGCCGCCCGCAAAGATACTGGCGTCGTTATCGAGCGGTTGTACCGACCATGCCGTCCCGCCGAAATCGAGCGCCGAGGTGAACCGGCCGACATCTCCGAAGGTTGGATCCAGATCACCCGAAGCAGCGAATGCCCCCGGGGACAAGAGACCTGACGCCACGGCTGCGGTCGGACCTACACCTTTCGCTAGAAGCGGGATGATCTGTGCGAGCGGCTTTTTCATAGTCGTTCTCCCAAGATGTCAAAGCTGCGGGTGCTGCCTTGCTCCGGTGCCGCGGGTTCTCGATTTGCGCCACCTCGGATGCGACGCTGTCGGAACGGGTGCTTGCGATCAATCACGCGGCGCTCATGAATTTCTCCCTTGTTGGTCTTCTGTCTCGGACATGCCAGTTATGCCACTGATCTCTGCGCTGTCGCGTTGCAACAGCGGCCGATCGCAGACTCAGCCACGGAGTTCGTCTTCGGCTGCCTTGACGATCCCGAGCCCGAACGCGGCCGCCACTGCTTCAGTGCGCGAATGCACCTCGAGCTTCTCGAGTATCGATGACACGTGATGATCGACCGTCTTCGCCGAGAGGTGGAGGCGGCGCGCGAGCTCAGCGTTGGTATGTCCGCCCACCAGCAGTCTCAGCACATCGACCTCGCGCGACGGTGAGTCCCGCCGGATTGCCACGCGTCGAGGTGCGCGGACCGCGTGGAATCCCACGCACACCGAGGTCGCGCAAACGCTGGCGCACCATCGCGGCGAGCGGGCCGGCGTCGAGCTCCTCGAGAATGGCGAGCGACTCGCGCAATGCTTCCTCGGGTCCGTCGGCGAGCGCGAGTGCACGCTCGTACGGCATGCCGCGGTTCTCCCAGGCCTCGGCGGCGGCTCGCCAATCGCCCTCGATCATGAGTCGGTACGGCACAAAAATATCTGTGGGGATCTCGGCGTCCGGGCGCGCACGTGAGTGCCAGAACGCGAGTTCACCGCGAATCCACGGATCACGATGCCCTTCTGCGACCTCGAGCCCCACCGCCACCTCGCGTGCGACCCGAGTCAAGATCGCCTTGATACCAGGCAACCTCCGCGCGCGCCGCGGCCACGCGACCGATGCGCTGCAGTTCCGCAGTCGGCAACGCAATCCGCAGCGCTTCATCGAGCAAAGGACCTGCGCCAGGATCGCCGCGGCGTGCTCGGATAAGCGGCCAGCGTGATCAGAGTCGGGATCCGCTGGTTGATGGTGATGGAGCTGCCGTCCAGGAGCTGCGTTGCGAGGCTGGCGGCCTGGTTCCAGTGGCCACGCAACAGTTCGAGTCGCGTTTCATAGGCGCGCAGGTAGTAAAGGTGCGTGTAGATCTCTTGCTCTTCGCAAAACGCCAGCCCGCGGCGCAGGTGCCCTTCAGCACGCGGCAGCTCGTAGTTGAGCACCGAGCACGTCGTCACATTCGTGTAAGCGCGGCCCGCGGCTTCGTGCAAGCCGTGCTTGAGAGCGAGCGACAGCGCCTGCTCGAGCGGACCCCACCCTGTTTCGTCGCCGGACCCCAGGAGCGCCGAGCCCATGTTGTTGAGCGCGTGGACCTGCGACTCCAGGTCGTTGAACTGCCGCCCCAGGTCGAGGGCTCGCTGGCCGAACTCGAGTGCTTCATCCACACGACCACCCAGCATCGCGAGCATCGAGCGCGTGCTGTAGGCCATCGCGAGGTCGCGTCCCGGCGGTGATTTCTCGAGTATCTCGATGGCCTGCGCCACACTCTGGTCGGCCTGGGGCTTGTAGCCCGATTGCCAGTAGACACGCGCCAGGACACGCAACACGCGCGCTTGCGCCGCCACATCGCCCAGCTCCCGATACAGCGCCAGCGCGCGCTCGTCTGACTCGATCGCGCGCGGTGACTGATTCATCAGGTTGCACTCCCACGCGTGCGCTTCGAAGAGCCTCGCGCGCACTGCGGCGGGAAACGCGTCCGCGTACCGCAACGCGGTGGCGAAATGTGCGACTGCCTCACGATGGGCGCCGAGCTGTGCCGCCTCGTGAGCGGCGCGCGGCGCAAATTCGCGGATGGCATCGATGTTGCGCGCCAACTGCGCGTGATGCACCAGCTGTGACAGGTCGGCACCGCGCTCGCTCAGCGCCGCGAGGATGCGTTGGTGCAGCGCCTGCGCCTGCCCGGGTGACAGCGTGGACTCGACCGCGAGACGCACCAGCTCGTGCCGGAACGAGATGCTGTCATCCCCGAGACGCAAGAGGCCGCGCACCACGTCTTCCTCGATGCTCGTGGCGATCTCGCCGAGCATTGCGGTCGCCAGCCACAGCTCCGTTCGGCCGGGCAGGAGTGATACGAATTCCGCCAGTTGACGTGCGGAGGTCGAGCACTGCATCAGGCGCGCGATCACCGCATCACGCACTGTTTCCGGGACCACGCTGGACGGTGCGGCCAGGAGTTCACGAACGAACAACGCGTTGCCGCCAGTCACCTCGTAGATCCGCTCCACATCACGATGCGTGCCCCGCGCCAGCTGACTGACGGCGGCGAGAGAAAGTGCCGGGACACGCATGCGAGTGACGTGGTGCCCGGTGAGCTCGCCCAGCACGCGTCGCAGAGGGTGCGTGGCGGAAAGCTCATCGTCCCGATAGGTGGCGATCAGCAGGCAGCGTGTGCGTTGCATCCGCCGACCGAGAAAGCGCACGAAATCAAGCGTCGCTTCGTCCGCCCAGTGCAGGTCCTCGAGCACTACTACGGTGACCTGATTTGGCCGGGCTAACTCCTGCGCGAGGAGCGAAAAAAGTTGTGCTCGCGACTGCTCGCTATGCTCCGTGTCGGGACTCGCTACCGCGAGTGCGGCTGCGACCTCGTGAATCGGGCCGAGAGCGCGCGGCGTCTGCAACGCGTCGCACGCGCCCCAGACGATGCGCGCGCCGCGTCGTCGGGCTGTTCGCAAATGCTTCGATGAGCGCGCTCTTGCCGGCGCCGGCTTCGCCCGCCACGAAGACGACCTTGCCGCGACCCGCTTCGGCTTCACGCAGCTGTCGGGCGAGCTCATCGAGTTGGTTCTGGCGTTCGAGAAGCTCCATGGGGGTCAGCAGTATCGGACAAGCCGAATCTCTTGGGTACCGCGGGGCGCAATTTGGGAGGCACCCACCGCGCAAGTTAGGGAGAGCACCCGATTTGCCGTCGCGCCCGCGTCCTTATCCTTTGCACCGTCGCAAATCGGAGAGCGACTCACCTTTCAGGAGAATGACGATGAACACAGCCAATCACACAGCGCGGACAGCGGTCATGGGCGTGGTCGCTGCACTCATGTTGAGCATGGCATCGACAGCGTTTGCAAGCGCAGCGGCAGACGGCACCAGGAGCATTGCGGTGAGCTACGGAGAGCTCGATCTTTCCCGGCCTGCCGGCGCGCAAGTCCTGTACCAGCGCATCGAGCGCGCCGCACTGACGGTCTGCAATAACCTCACGGGGCCCTTCAGCGAAATGCGGACGCAGGCGAGCGCCTGCTACAGGGACGCGGTGGCGAATGCCGTAGCCTACGTGAACAGCGCGCAGCTAATTGCGATCCACCGGGCACACACGACCCGGCTCGCGAGCGATTAGCGCGCAATCTGGGGATGCCTGGCGCGCAAATTGGGGATATCGCCCGATTTGCGCCCAGGCGCCCCTCACTACCCTCCTCGACGTCAAGGGTCGCGGATCAAACCAAGAAGGAGATGACGCCATGCCACGGTACGTCGTCCAGAGAGAGTTCCCTGATGGACTCAATGTTCCCATCGACGATTTTGGGGCCAGGGCCTGCCTGGCAGTCGTCGAGAGCAACATGGCCGACCAGGTCACGTGGGTTCACTCCTACGTGAGCACGGACAAGAAGAAGACGTTTTGCGTGTACGACGCGCCGTCGCCCGAAGCCATCCGCCGCACGGCAAACCGCAACATGCTGCCGGTGGCGTCCATCATCGAGGTTCGCGTTCTCGATCCGTATTTCTACAAATAGAGGAGAACGACGATGAGCATTCTTCGACGCATGACATCTTTTCTACTGCCGCTGGCAATTCCACTCGTCGCCTTAGCGACCGAGACCGGCAGTTCCACGTCTGTATTGCTTGCCCACAACGGCGAGCATTCCTCGGCAGGCAAGAGCTTCTCACCGCTGGTCGACAAGGTCCGCAGAGCGACTGCGAAGTACCGCGACATCAACGTCATGTTCAGTGAAGGCGGCTGGAAGCCGGCCACGCCCTGCGTCAGCGGCCCGAACTCCGGTGCGATGGGAGTGCATTTCGTCAAGGACGGACGCGTCGGTGACGGCATCCTGCTCGCCGACCAGCCGGAAGCCCTGATCTACGAGCCGGGCCCGGGCGGTTCGATGCGTCTGGTGGGCGTGGAGTTCATCGAGCTCAAGGATGTCTGGGACAGCCTGGGCAACGGCGGCGGCAAGCAGCCGGTGCTGGAGGGACATCTGCTCAACCTCGTGACCGGGCCGAATCGCTACACGCTGCCGGCGTTTTACGAGCTGCATGTCTGGGCATGGGAAGACAATCCGGAAGGCAGCTTCGCCGACTGGAATACAGAGGTTTCCTGCGACAAGCAGCCCCTCGGTTGAGTTGATGCTGGCTTGAGGGCACTCTCGCCGTGAATGAGAGCTGCCCTCCGGCTGGCCTTCGCGATCAGCGCCCTGCACGTCACCCGCGCCGTCGTGGCGCAGGAGCCGCTGAGCGCAAGTGAAGAGCAGTTGGTGAACTACGCCTACGCCACGGCACTGGGCTCGGGCGTGTACGACATCGCGGGTCGTACCTTGCAGATCTATCGCCTGCCCTTCGGCTATACGTTCTCGGAGCCCTCCGGAAAGCGACCGGGCGTGCGCCTGACGCTGCCACTCACCGTTGGGTTCATCGATTTCGAGCCCCGCGATGTGATCGATACGGGCCTGCCGAGGAATTTCGACAGCCTCAGCTTCGTGCCGGGCGTGCAGCTCGACTTCGCACTGACGCCTCGCTGGCACCTGCTGCCGTTCGCCGAGGCAGGGCGCATCTGGGATTTGAATGGTGAGGGCGACGCCACGGTCTATTCGCTCGGCATCCACGCGGCCGCGTCGAGGAGTGCGCGCTGGCTCGATCTTCGTTTCGACGTCGGCACCATCTACTCCATCGTGGATCCGAGCGCGGAGTCACGGTCGGGTGACATGCTGCTGCTGAGCATCGGGATCGAGGGACGCCATGCGCTCGGCCTGAATGTCGCGAGTCATCCTCTGGATTGGGGCGTGTATCTGCTCAGCGATATCTTTCTGGACCGGCCCGACGAGCCTCTCACCCGCTCTGTGGAGAGCGCGGATCGCAATCAATTCGAGGTCGGGCTGACTCTAGGCACACAGTCAGAGAGTGACCGTGTGGCACATTCCGGTGCCACGCCTGGGACTCGGTTATCACTTTGGTAACGATCTCGGCGTGTGGCGATTTGTGATTGGCGCGCCGTTCTGATCGGATCACGCGTTGAGTCGGGCGAGCACGGTCGACACGCGCTTGAGTAACTCTGCGGTGCCGCCGTGAGGCGATTCGAGCCCCTGCATGTTCTCATCGTCCGCGGTCTGCAGCTGCTGCAGCTGATCCTTCCACTGCATCAGGATCGCGCACTTCTGTTCCCTGCTCAGATCCGTCGACGCCTCGAGCACCTCGGGTGTGCCGAAGGTGACGCCGGGATTCTTCATCGCTCGTTCCAGGTCCATCTGCGTTCCCTCTCCTTGCGGCGCACGGGCGCCGCATAGTCGGGTGACTCGCGAGCCGCGTCGAAGTTCAATGGCCGCTGTAGCGCCTGCGTGCAGGCCAGACCGGCTGACGTCGTCTGAACTTTTTGCACGCTTACCTTCTCGTCCGCGTATTGCGACAATCCACGCGACGGCCCATCACCAGTGCGATCCCGAGGAGTGAGTGTCATGACAGTGCGTAAAGCGGAAGCGATATGGCAGGGTGGTCTTCGCGATGGTCAAGGCCAGATCAAGCTCGGGAGCGGCGCCTTCGAAGGCCAGTATTCTTACCCCTCGCGCTTCGAGGACGGCAAAGGAACCAATCCCGAGGAACTGATCGGCGCAGCGCACGCCGGCTGCTTTTCGATGGCGCTCGCGGCAGGACTCGGCCGTGCCGGATTCACACCCAAGCGCATCGCAACCACGGCGCAGGTGCATCTCGAGCAGAGCGGCGGAGGCTTCGCGATCACGCGCATCGAGCTGCGCACCGAGGCCGAAGTGCCTGGCATCGATGCAGCGGGATTCGCGAAACAGGCGGATGAGGCCAAGCGCAACTGCCCGGTGTCGAAGGCGCTCGCGGGCACCAATATCTCGCTGGAAGCAAGACTCCTTTAGTCGTCGTAGGAGATGTCACACAAACTTAACGGAACCTGCGCTTGTGTCGAGCAGTCAAGGCCTCACTCTGTCGATCCCTATGGCAGAGTAAGGAGTCGACAAAATGGAGTTCATGTTTAACGCGGTTGTCATGATGATGCTGGTCGCATTTCCGGTCGGTTTGTTTTTGGGTACTCTCGACCTGTACTCCACTCGTATCTCGTCGGGAGCTGTTCGACATGCGCAACGTGCTGCAAAGCCCAGGCTGGTTCAGAGTCCTGGCCCTCGTCGTCGTGGCGCTGCTGGCCTCGCCCGCGAGAGCAGCCAACTACCTGGACGACACCACGCCGGACCTGGCGCGCATCGTGCCGCCGCCACCGGCGAACGACTCGGCGCAGACGCGGCGTGAGCTCGACGAGCTCCTCCAGTTGCAGCACGACCGCACACCGAAGGATGTGGAGTACGCGCGGGCCAATATCCCGATAGGCCTCCAGCAATTCGCTGCGGTGCTCGGCCACGAAGCCGAGATGACGAAGTCGATGCCGGCGAGCGTGAAGTCGCTGTTCGAGGCGGTACGCAAGGATGAGAGCGCGCTGCTCAGTGCTGCCAAGAAGCATTTCGACCGGCCGCGCCCCATTGCGCTCGATTCACGCATCGAGCCGGTTCTCGAGCCCATCGTGAATTCCGCCTATCCGAGCGGACATGCCACATGGGTGTTCATGACCGCGGTGCTGCTCGCCGACCTGGTTCCGGAACGGCGCGCAGAAATCTGGGCGCGCGCCGAGGATTTCGCACGTCAGCGCGTGGTCGGCGGCGTGCACTACAGCAGCGATATCGACGCCGGCCGAATTGCCGGTGCGGTAGTCGCCGCTTATCTGCTCGAGAGTCCGCGCTATCGAGCGGATGCCGCGACGGCAGGCGCGGACTTGCGCAGCCTTCTCAAACTGCCGGCCCTCGGTAAGGCGCCGGCGAAAGCGGCCTCCGCAAGCCAGCTTCTGCGTCCGGCGCAGGCCTCGGCAGGTCAAGTCTCCTCTGCTCTCGAGGCCGCTGCTACCGGTACCCTGGCCGTTCCGTTTGCGAGATGAACTAGCAGGCCGACGAGCGCCATCGCCCACACGATCACCGGGCTCGACGGCAGGTCGGTCACCGTCGATAGCGCGAGCCCAACGGCGTAGCTGACGAATGCGAGCAGGTAGCCGATTCCGAGCTGTCGGTTCGGTGCATATCGATAGGTCGCCACCGCCGGAACGATGAGGCTCGTGAAGACCAGATAGACCCCGACGAGCTGCACCGACACCGTCACCATCAGCGCGAACAGCACGTAGAAGCCGATGCGCCCGAGCCGTTCGCGCCAGCGGAACCACGCTACCAGGAAGATCGCCGTCAGCACGCCGGCACGAATCAGCTGATCCTTCGATACCCACAGGATCTGTCCCGCGAGCAGGTCCTTCAGATCCTCACCACCGTGCGGATCATTCGCGAGCAGCAGGAGCTGCGCGGTCGAGGCGAGCACAAAGAGGATCCCGATCAACGCCTCCTGTGCCTCGGGCCGCTTCTTCTCAGTCCAGGTGAGCAGTAACGAGCCGAGCAATGCAGCACCGACTGCAGCGATCTGCGTCGTCCAGCCCGCAATGTCGAACCCGACCGTGTGCGCAGCGATCACGCCGAGTCCGGCCACCTGGGCGATGGCGAGATCGATGAACACGATGCCGCGCTTCAGGACCTGCTGCCCCAGCGGAACGTGGGACAACAACACGAGAGTCCCGGCGATCATCGCCGGCCAGAGAATGCTCAAGTACGCCGAAATGTTATTCATTGCACTGCCTTCAGTAACCGGTTGATGGTGTCATCGAAGAGACCGAAAAGATCCGCCGCCTCCGGAGTGCCCCCGACGGAGAACGGCAGCAACACTACGGGCGCGTGCACGCGCTCGGAGAGCCAGCTCCGCCGCCTTCGGGTCGTTGTACGCGTTGCGCAGGATCATTTTCGGCGGCGCCGAGGTGAGCTGGGCCACGAGCTGGCCGAGGTAGCCAGCGCTCGGCGGCAGACCGGGCTTGGGCTCGATCGTTGCAATGACCTTGAGGCCGAGCCAGTTGCACAGGTACGACTGGTCACGGTGGATCGTCACGACACTTGCGCCCCTGAGGGGTGCGGCCTTCTCCTCCCACCGCGCGATCGCCTGCTGCCAGCGTGACTGGAAATCCGCGCCGCGGCTCTCGAAGTACTGCGCATCCTTTGAGTCGAGCTGCGCGAGTCGCGCCGTGAGCGCTTTGGCAATGCTCGCGATGTTGCGCGGATCGAGTTGCACGTGCGGATTGCCCTGCGGATGCACGTCGCCCATCGAGCGATCCACGGTCGACGGCACTTCCATGAGTCTCACCGTAGAAGTCGCTTCGAAGTAGCCGGGCTGGCCCACCTGGATGTGCGGATTGCCCGACTCCTGCAACAGCACGGGCAACCAGCCGATCTCGAGCTCGGCTCCGGAGAGCACGACGAGATCGGCGGAACGTGCACGGGCCACGAGGCTCGGTTTTGCATCGACACGATGCACGTCCTGGAATGCGGTCGTCGCGCCGTACACATCGACCTTGTCGCCGCCCAGCTCACGCGTGAGCGCAGCCCAGTCGGCGGTGGTGGCGAGGACCTTGAGCGCGGCGTGCGCGGGCACGGCGCTCATCATCATGGTGAGCAGCGCGAGGCTGCGAAGTAGCCTGGATCATGTTCGGCTCCTAGAACTTTGTGGGCGCCATGCGCGCCGATGCTGTAGATGTACTGCAGCTGGAATTGCCGGTCGGTGTCGGCGTCGCGGGCATCGTCCCAGGCATACTGGGCGCGCAGACGTGAGAACTCGCTCGGATTCCAGTCGAGCATCAGCGTGACGCGCGACGGGTCCGCGGCCTCAAGCAGCGGGAAAGCGCCCGGCGGCAGGAAGGCATCATCGACCAACCCGATGTGCGTCGTGCCCGAGTCGAGTGCGTCGTAGCGTGCGCCGACGCGCCAGCGTGGCAGGAACTGATAGACGCTCTGCACGTACCAGCCGGACTGCGCCGTGTCGTAGTCACCCGTGAGGGCGAGATTGTCCGCATCGAAGGTGAGATCCCCGTCTTCCTTGCGATGCATGTATTCGGCCTGGAACTTGAGGTTGTGCCGCAGCGGATTGCCGTGCGGCGACCATTTGAAGGTCACATCGCCCACCCAGGTGCGCGACTTGCCGGTGAAGGAATTGACGACCGGAACGCCAAACTCGTCGACGTCCTCGTAGGTGCGATCGTCGGCGCGCATATCGAGGTATGAAATGCCGGCTCGCCAGCTGGTGGAATCGCCGATGTCGCCGCCGACGTGGCTGAAGAGCGTTGCGCCGTTCAGGCCATTGCGATTGCGGTGCGTGCCGGGAAATTCCTGGCCGTTGCCGGTTTCCGCGCCGACGTCGAGGTACAGCAGCGTCGGCGCCACCCATTTCACCTGCACGCCGTTCTGTGCGAGCTGCCCGCCGAAGAACGCCTGGTAGATGAGCGGCTGGTCGACGAAGTCCCACGCGTGCGCGTGGATTTCGTTGAGGTAGCCGATGCCGGAGAAAAACCGCCCGCCCTTGACGACGAAGCCTTCCGGCAGCGCGATCGTCCTGAAGTACGCCTCTTCGACACTGATCTCGTTGTCGCCGGATATCGAGGCGGTGAGGTTGCCGAAGAAATAGGGGTCGATGTTGGCGGCGAGCGTGAGCTCCGATTCGCCGAGATTGAAATTGCGCTCACCAGGGCCGACCTCGCCACCGCTCGGAATGAATCCGGCGATCTGGTACGTGCCCGGATCCTGCGAAGCGCTCAGGTAGTTGCCCGCGAGAATCACCGACATCGCCGGATTGAATGCGGTGGCGGGATTGTGGCCGGCGCCGCTGCTCGGCATTGCAACCTCCGCGGGCGGCGGTGCAGTCGCGGCAGCGTCCGCAGCCGCGGCGGCCAATACATCGGCCGGCACCGCTCCAGCGGCGGTGGTCGCGGGCGGCGCACTCGCAGTCTGGGTTTCGAGTTGATCGATGCGCGCTTCGAGCCTGGCGATGCGAGCCTCGTAGTCCGATTTCAGTGCCGCGATCTCACCCTTGAGGGAGCTGAGATCATCCGCGCGGGCCGTGAGGGGCAATGCGATGCTGGCGCACGCGAGCCACGTGGCAAATGAACGAGACATCGTCATGGAACTTCTCCTCCACAGTGAACGAACGCTGGGCGTGCGCAAACGCGCGGCCCACGACGTCAATCGCTTTAGAGAAGAACTGGAGGTGCGCGGGACTGAAAGCCGTGAGAGGCGCGCCGGGAGGTGAGCGAGACAGAATCGGCATCGATCTTTGCGCGGACATCCTCGAACTGGAACTCCGCGACGCCGTGCGAGCTGTGTGTCGCCGACACGAGGGGCGCAAACGACAGGCATTCCGAGCACGGCGTGTGCTGCCCGGTCGGGGTGGCTGGGCCACCCGTCAGCCGCAGATGCGTGTACGCGTGGGTCTGCGCCGCGATCTGCCCCAGAAGGAGCATGAGCGCAAGCAGCGCGTGTGCAGCAAATGAGCGTGGGGGTCGAATCGGGGTCATGGCTGAAACCGGCGCCATCTTAGCAGCCTCGTTCAGGCAGACAAGCAAGAAGGGCGTGCATTAAGAGCCTTTCACAAACGCCTTTAGCGAATCTTTTCAAAATCTTGGCGAACCCTTGGCCGATCTTTTGTGCGCATCGACATCCCGAGGCATACCGTAGTTGCGGGCCGGAAAGGACGACCCTCACCCTTTTAAAGGAGTACCGCAATGCGCATCTTCAATCCTGTCGAGACCTTCAATCGCCGGCTGGTCACGCTGGCGGCGATCGCCTGCACCTGTGCCGCAAGCACCGCATTGGCTGACCGGCGAGATGACGACGAGTATCGCGTGAGGGTGACTTATGCCGACCTCGACCTGTCCACGCCCGCGGGGGCCCAGGAGCTTTACGATCGGATCACGCGGGCCGCGCACATCGTCTGCAGCGATCTCGAGGCGACCAGATCGAGCACCGGGAGTCGTGGCAGAAATGCTATGACCAGGCGATCGGAAAAGCCATCGACACGATCAACCGGCCCACTCTGACAGCTTTGGATCACGCCGAGCGCGTCACGAGGGGCTG
>CAVOLM010000007.1:0-27454 GCA_963696675.1 uncultured Gammaproteobacteria bacterium
AGGGCAGTTCCATTGCGCAACACATCAACGCGATAAAGGGCAAAGCCAAAAATGCCGCAAATACGAAGCTGGTCAATCCGGCCGTGTGAAACCATCGGAACGCCGAAGCCCACCAAATGGCGACGGCAAGGCCGCCAGCGACAAGCATGATGCTTAATCGCAGGTTAACTACCTGGGCGGCGACGACCACGGCCGCTGGTGCGAGCAGCGCGAAGGCAAAAGTAACGATCTTGTAGGCAACAACAGTAGAAACCGACTTGCCGAGGGCGAATGCCACAAGAGCTTGCAACTTGGCGCTGGCGTTGAGCGTAACGCCGCCGATGTGTCCGGCTGCGAAAAAGGGGTCATAGCCAACAATTGCGCCTTGCTCGGCCAGTGCGCGCGCGACTTCGACCTGATACCAGTGATACGCGCCGTCGATGTTGAATAGGGGTGTTTCCGTGAACAATTCAGAGATTGGAAAGGTCCACGACACAAGCGCCAACTGCAGAACGAGCACCGCCCCGATAGCGAGTAAACCGTGACTCTTCGACGGCGGGGCGGTGCCTATCCGTCCATGCCTTGTTGCTTGAATCGGGGCTTGAAGCTGCGGAAAGTTGCTCGAGGAACCGGCTGCAACGTGCGGTCGCGTCGTCACGCCACCGGGCCGTGGAAAACGTGTGATCCGCGTCGGCGAATCGCTCCTCGCTCAGCAGTCCGGCCTGTCGCCAAGCGCCCAGCGCTTGTCCCCGGTTCTCACATCGTCGAATTCCCGAGCGGTGATGTCCCGGCCGCTCAGCAGCAGCAGCTTGCTGACCGGCAGTCGCCAACCAGCGCGCATGCGATCGACGAAGTCAGCCGACGTCCGAGTTATCTCGGCGACCTGTCGCGATGAAGCCTGCCGACGCGGCCGACGAACTCGGCCGCGACCGAGCGTATCGGCAGGTTGCCCGAGGCGAGCTTGCGCCAGAACTCGGCGCTGAATATGCGCTGTCGGTAGTAGTGGCGCACGACGGCTGCATTCAGCGTCTCGCTTCGCCGCACCCAGGGGTTGGCGAGGATCATGCCGGCCAGGCCATCGATTCGTTCGGCGGCCATCAGCAGCGCGGAAGCCGCATCGCATAGGCCGAAGACCACCAGTCGCTTCAGGTCCGGGCAGGCACTTCGAAAGGCGCGCACCGCTGCATGAATGTCCGGCTCGACCTGCTCGAAGGTCCGCATGGCTCCTTCGCTGTCGCCCATGCCACGGTAGTCGAACCGGAATGTCGGATATCCCTCGCGGGCCAGTGCGCGCGCGAGGTGCACAAACTGACGATGGCTACCGACTCGATACTGCGGCCCGCCGACAACGATCAGCACGCCCAGCGACGATGGCTGGTCGGGCTGGGCCACGATCCCGATCAGACGATCGCCTTCGCACTCAAATACGACCGGCGTTTCGGAGGGGCTCATGGCGCTTCCCGCACGAGTTCGACGGTAGCCGAAACGATGCGCGCGCCTTCGTCGATCTCCTGTGTCGTCCAGAAAGGATTGCCGGCAACCGACCGGGTCACCACGTTCGCGCCCGCGGCCTTGAGTTCTTCGATGCGCAAAGTGCTGGCAGGAGAGAATTCAGGCGGGTCTGATGTACTCACCTCCAGCCAGGCAATGCGCTTGCCCGCATAGCGCGGACCGCCCAGGCGCACCTGTCGCAAGCGGCAGGGCGAGCGTCGGAGCGAGCACGTAGCCAGCAATCTCCAGCGAAGATCCGCTTTGGAGTGCCTCGAGCAGTGCCTTCGTGGTTTCCTTTGGCCGTTCCGTATTGCCGACGGCGCCGACGGTACGCAGCCGGAGGAACTGTGTCAGCGATGCCTCTCCGGACAGGGTGGGCTGCCAGTAGATCAGACTCGAGCAATCTACCCGGTCGAGCACCTCGTTGATCAGCAGGCAACCGGTGCGCAGGCCCCAGAGCACGGGCTTCATTCGGGCGCGCTCGCGCAGCCAGGCAGCGGCTGCACAAACGTCGTCGAGCCAGCCTGACCACGTCGCATCGCCGAAGTCATCGCTGCTGTCGCCGGTGCCGTGGAGGTCAAAGACGAGGACCTGCCGGCCTTGCTCGGCCATCGCGCGGGCCGCGCTGGCCACCGCGCGGCGCGACTTGTTCATTTCCTCGGCAAAGGCAGGTACGTGAAGGACCGCGCCCACCGTGGGTTGCCCTTGCGGCGGACTGAACAGCACGCAAAAGAGAGAGTGCTGGTCGCGGGCTAGAAAGAATGCCTCGATCTGGGCGCGCGACACTGCGTTCAAGCGGCGATCTTGTTTCTGACGAATTGCGTCAGGCTGCCGATCGTGGCGAAGACCGTGCCGTCGACCTCATCATCGTCAACGACGAACCCGAACTTCTCTTCGAGATTGGTCAGGAGGGCGACGACAGCCATCGAATCGAACTCGGGAATGGCGCCGAGCAAGGGGGAGTCTGGACTGAGCTTCTGCCGGTCCAAGCGGATGTTGAGCGACGCTTCAAGGCTCTGCACTACCTGTTCGTCCAGCTTCAATGTGATCTCTCCGAACACCGGTACGTTGGAGGCTCGCCGTAGGCGGTGGCAATGCGTCTCGAGAATTATAGGGACTGGCATGGACCGGGCCTTGTGGGATACTGCTTGCGGCCCGCTGCGCCCGTCGATTCGGGGCATCACGGGCCTCTCGCCACCTGTACTGCCTGCCACACTTGACTGCGCCGGTCCTACCGTTTCCGCGACTGCCTGTCGCAGGCTGGGATAGCCTCTTCGGGGCGCAACCGAGCACCGTGCCGGAGGTGATTTCACTCCCGCACTGTCTGTTCACCACCAGCGGTCGCGCGGCCATCGGTCTGGCGCTCGCGGAACTCGGGGTCGGCCAAGGCGACAGTGTCCTGGTGCCGAGCTATCACTGCCCCACGATGGTGAGCCCGATCGTTGCGGCAGGTGCCATTCCGGTGTTCTTCCCGATCGACGAGCAGGGGCTGCCTGTCGTATCGGCGCTGGAACGGATGGACCTGCAGCGCGTCAAGGCAATGCTCGCAGCCCATTACTTCGGGGTTCCGCGGGCGCTCAGCCAGACTCGCCAGTTCTGTGATCGACACGGCATTGCGCTGATCGAGGACTGCGCCCACTCGTTCTTCGGCGAAGCCGAAGGTCGACAGATCGGGGCGTGGGGCGACCTGGCGATCGCGAGTCTCACCAAGTTCTTTCCTGTTCCCGAGGGTGGCTGCCTCATTTCGGCACGTCGCGCGCTGACGAAGTCTCACCTGGGTGAGCAGGGCTGGATTGCGAGCCTGCGGCAGACGATGAACACCATCGAAGTCGGTGCCGGCCACGGCCGCTTTGCGCCGCTTGGCCGCTTGCTGATCGCTTCCTTTGCCGCGAGGGACCTGCTGCGTGGAAGGCGCAGCGTATCCGCCGCATCGTTGCTGGAAGTGACGGAGCCCGATCCTGAGTCGGCAACGCCCTGGTTCGATGAAGAACTCGCACGACAACGGCCGGCTGCGGTAGCGCGCTTCATCGTGCAGCATGCGAATCGACAGCGAATTGTCGAGCGCCGTCGCAGGAACTTTCAGCTGCTGGCGGAGAGCCTCGCCGGCGCTCCCGGACTATCGGTACTCACGACCGCGCTGCCCGAAAGCGCTGTGCCGTATGTCTTCCCAGTCTGGGTCGAAGAGCCCGAGCGGAGCTACCACGCTCTTCGCCGCGCGGGCGTTCCCATATTTCGCTGGGACATTCTCTGGCCGGGTGTTCCCGGATGCCGGGCGACGTCGGCCTCGACTGGTCCCGCCATGTATTCCAGCTCGGGTGCCACCAGGACCTTTCCGAGTCGGATATCCGGTCGATTGCCTCGATCGTTCGGAAGACGGTTGCAGGCGCACCATGAAGCGTGTGCTCATGATCGCGTTTCACTTTCCGCCGCTGGCCGGATCCAGCGGAATTCAGCGCACTCTGCGATTTGCAAAGCACTTGCCGGCCTTTGGCTGGCAGCCGCTGATATTGACTGCAACGCCAGGTGCTTACGACCGCACCAGCGACGACCTTGATCCGGAGATTCCCGCCGGACTCGTCGTGCAGTAGGGCGCTGGCCTTCGATGCCGCCCGGCAGCTTTCCGTTGGCGGCCGCTACCCCGGAGTGCTCGCCCGTCCGGACCGCTGGATGACCTGGCAGTTCGACGCAGCGCGCTCGGGCGGCAGGATGATTCGCGAGTTCCGGCCTGATGCGCTCTGGTCGACGTATCCGATCGCAACAGCGCACCTGATCGCGGGCCGATTGCATCGTCGACATGGCGTGCCGTGGCTCGCCGATTTTCGCGATCCGATGGCTCAGGTCGGCTATCCGGCAGATCCGAAGACCTGGAGTGCGTTCAAGCGCATCGAGGACGAGGTACATGCCAACGCGGCGATCTCGATCTTCACGACGCCTGGCGCGGCGCAGGAGTACCGAACGAGATACCCGAAAAGCGCGGAACGCATTCGAGTGATCGAAAACGGGTATGACGAGGAGAGCTTCAGTGCGGAAGAAGGGGAGGCCGCGACGTTGGGACCGTTGACTGCAGGCGCCGTCACCTTGCTCCACAGCGGAATCGTCTACCCCTCGGAGCGCGACCCAACGCAACTGATGCAGGCGCTCGGTCAGCTCAAGCGGGCGGGCGCGATCGATGCCGGCCGCGTGCGCGTGCGATTCCGGGCGTCGGTTCATGATGAACTGCTGGCTTCCCTAGCTCGCCGATTCGGCGTCGAAGACGTTGTGGAGGTGCGACCGGCGATTGCGTATCGCGAGGCTCTGAGTGAAATGCTCAGGGCGGACGGCCTGCTGGTTCTACAGGCGTCGAATTGCAATGAGCAGATACCGGCCAAGCTGTATGAATACTTCCGGGCGCGGCGCCCATTGCTGGTATTGACGGACCCGGTCGGTGATACCGCGAAAGTCTCTCTCGAAGCGGGCGTCGCGCGTGTGGCAAGACTCGATCAGCGCAGAGGACATCGCGGCACTCATCGCAGACCTTCTTCAGAGGAACCGGCGACTCGAGCTGGCCTGGTCCCGAGCGAGGCTGCCGTGCAGGCCGCATCGCGCAAGGGCAGGGCAGAAGTCCTGGCCGGACTGCTGGACTCCGCGATCGCATCGTCCGGGCACTCAGCCTGAGCTCGCATGGCCCGGCCTCCGCGCCTAGACGGTTCCCGGGGATTCCTGCAGCGGCGCAATCTCAGAGGTGCGAGCGCGTAAGCGCTTGACCCAGCCCCATCTGAAGTTCGTCAGGTGATAAACGTCACGTGCGTTGTCGGTCCAGCGCTTGTGCCAGTCCATCAACTTGCCGAAGAACTCGATTCGCTGAATCCGCCCTTCGTCCCAGATGCGGGCGAACGCCTCCTCCCGCATCAGGAAGGCGGGCGACAGGGTCTTGATTGTTTCGTCATAGGTCGTCTTGAGAATGACCAGTGATTTCTCGCCTTCGATGCACAAATCGACCGCAACGACCTCGCCGGAAAAGTAATAACGGTAGATGCAGCCTCTGCCGTTGGCACAGAATCGCTCGAGCATCTCGCGGTAGAAGCGGCCCTGCGCATTGCTGGGATGGATCGCCGTGCCGCCCGATGCCTTCCAGCCGGAACTCTCCAGCTTGCCGTAATCGGCGATCGCACCGGCGACTAAGGCAGGATCTCGAAGCATTTCGAGTCGCGTTTCGACGCTGTCTTCGATGAGCTTACGGCGCTGCTTTCTGATGTTCTGCCTCAGGTTCTTGCCGCGCGCTTCCCAGTACTCGGCAAAGGTTCCCACTACATTGACCCAGGCGGTCTGGATGTAGTCGTCAACGGCAAGGGTCGTTGTTGCGGTTGGGCGCGGATAGAGCGCCGAGTCGAGCTGCGTGAAGCCGACCGCCAACGTCGACAGGGGTAGCTGTCGAGTCAAAGCCTCAAGAGCCGCTTCGACTGGCAGGCCTTCATCGATGAGGATCGGGCCCAACGGGAGCTGCGAGGGCTGGAAGGAGTTTCTTCGACCACGGGCAGGCGCGGCCAGGATCGCAAGAGCGGTGATTTCTCCGTGTCGTTCACCGACCGCGATCTGCTCACCACCTTCGGCGAAATGGTGGAGTAATGGTTCGATGAATTCCAGCTGCAAGAATGGAGCCGACGAACGCTTCAGAGCCAGGCGCTGCCAATGCGGTGCCAATTCGGAGAATCGTGCGGCTGGAACGAAGCGCCAGCGTAGGAGCGGTTCGGTGCCCTGCATCGCTGAAGAATAGCCCAGCACCCGATGATCCTTTGGCGGCGGCGTATCCGCAGCAACCGTTCGTCAGAGACCGACGAAATGCGACAGACGTGTGACCGGCCCGGCACGAATATTCGACTTAAGCTTGCGTTTGTCGGTAGCGCTGGCCCGGGTCGCAGAGCCCCCGAGGGTTGAGCGCGCAAGGATCGAAAGGCATGAGTGCGGAGTGACGCAGATCGACAGAAACAACACGGCACTGCTTCATGAGCTCCCGCTGCGCTCGGCGCTGGTGGCGACCTGACACTCCGGCCCTCACCTACCAGTCGCAGACGCTGAGCTACGGTGACCTGGCTCAATCGATCGAACTCTTCGCCGGGCGGCTGGTCGAGCTCGGCATTGCGCGCGGCGAAAGGGTCGGCATTTACACCGAGAAGCGGCCCGAGTTCGTGACCGCTGCCTTCGGCACGATGCGAGCTGGCGCCGTGTTCGTGCCGCTCAATCCGCTGCTGAAGTCTGAGCAGATCGCCTACATCCTGCGCGACTGCAATGTACGCGTGCTCGTCACGTCCGTTGAGCGCCTGGCAGCCCTTGCATCCGGTGCTGCCTCAATGCCATGACTTGCGGCAGGTCGTCGCCATTGGCGCCGGAGCCGACCGTTCTTCGATCCGGCAGGACCTCGTTCCTTGGGTGCAGCTCCAAAGCAGCGGTCCGCCACGCGGTCACCGGGTGATCGATGAGGACATGGTCGCGATCCTGTACACGTCGGGCAGCACCGGGCAGCCCAAGGGCGTGGTGCTGTCGCACCGGAACATGGTGGCCGGCGCCAAGAGCGTCGCCTCGTATCTGGAGAATCGTGCATCCGACACGCTGCTCGCGGCGCTCCCGTTGTCGTTCGACGCCGGGTTCAGCCAGCTGACGACGGCGTTTCATGTCGGCGCGCGCGTCGTGCTGCTCAACTACCTGCTGCCGAAGGACGTGCTGAACGCCGCGGTACGCGAGCAGGTCACCGGACTGACCGCGGTGCCGCCGCTGTGGATTCAGCTGACGCAGCTGAAGTGGCCGGCGTCAGTCACCGAGCACTTGCGCTACATCGCCAATACCGGCGGACGCATGCCGCTCGACACGCTCAAGGCATTGCGGGCGGCGCTGCCGAAGACACGCCCCTACCTGATGTACGGACTGACCGAGGCCTTTCGTGCGACTTATCTCCCCCCGGAGGAGGTCGATCGGCGCCCGGACTCGATCGGCAAGGCGATTCCCAACAGCGAAGTTCTCGTGCTGCGCGAGGACGGCACGCCGTGTGCACCGAACGAGCCCGGCGAACTGGTGCAACGGGGCGCACTGGTCGGCATGGGCTACTGGAACGATCCGGAGAAGACCGCTGAGCGCTTCAGGCCACTGCCAGGCCGCGAAGCGGGACTGGTGCGGCCGGAGATCGCGGTGTTTTCCGGTGACACCGTGCGGAGAGACGAGGACGGCTACCTGTACTTCATCGGCCGTCGCGACGAAATGATCAAGACATCCGGCTACCGCGTCAGCCCGACCGAGGTCGAGGAAGTTATCTATGCGACTCAGTCAGTGGGCGAGTGTGCGGCACTGGGCGTGGAGCATCCTGCGCTGGGACAGGCCGTCGTGCTGGTTGCAACGGCGAAGGATGGCCAGGTGCTCGACGAAGCGACGCTGCTGGCAGAATGCAAGGCGAGATTGCCCATCTACATGGTGCCGGCAAGGATCGAGATTCGAACCGGATCGCTGCCGCGCAACCCGAACGGCAAGATCGACCGAAAACGGCTCTCATTCGAGTTTCAGAAATTGTTCGAGCGGACGTCGCAATGAACGCGCCGGAACCCCATGCCGCCGAAAATTTCCCAGTCGTCAACGACGAGTTGCAGGTTGGCGGCGAGCCGCTGAGCATTCTTGCTGCGCGATTAGGGCGGACACCGTTCTATGTCTACGACCGCGCCGCACTTGCGGCGCGTGTTCGACTGCTGCGTCGGCATCTCCCGCGAGAGATCGTCTTGCACTATGCGATCAAGGCCAACCCGATGCCGGCGGTCGTTGGATTCATGGCCCAGCAGGTGGACGGCCTCGATGTTGCGTCGGCAGGAGAGTTGGCCGTCGCGCTGGCCTCCGGCATGGACGCAGCGAAGATCAGCTTTGCCGGCCCGGGAAAGACCGAGCGCGAGCTGGAGCAGGCGGTAGATGCCGGCATCCTGGTGAACGTCGAATCCTTTCGCGAAATCAGGCTGCTCGAAAGAATCTCGAAGGACAGGGGACGGACTGCGCGTGTGGCAGTGCGTGTGAATCCGGATTTCGAGTTGAAATCGTCTGGCATGAGGATGGGCGGCGGGCCCAAGCAGTTCGGCATCGATGCCGAACTCGTGCCCGAGGCGTTGGCCGACATCGGCCGACGCGGACTTGGGTTCGAGGGCTTCCACATCTTTTCCGGGTCTCAGAATCTGCGGCAGGAAGCGATTTGTGATGCGCAGAACAAGACTTTGGCTTTGGCTGAAGAACTCGCATCACATGCGCCAGGTCCGGTCAAGGTGCTTAATCTCGGAGGCGGCTTCGGCATTCCCTACTTCAAGGGCGAATTGCCGCTTGATCTGGCACCGATCGGGGAAAATCTGCAAGGCATCGTCGAGCGCGCGAAGTTGTTGCTGCCTCAAGCCGAGCTGGTGCTCGAATTGGGGCGCTATCTGGTGGGCGAGGCAGGGCTGTATGTTTGCCGAGTGCTCGATCGCAAAGTATCGCGCGGCGAAGTGTTCCTGGTGACTGACGGCGGACTGCATCATCACCTGGCCGCGTCGGGCAATTTCGGGCAGGTCATTCGGAAGAACTATCCGGTGGCGATCGGCAACCGCGTGCGCGGAACTCAGCGCGAAATTGCCTCGGTGGTCGGGCCGCTTTGCACTCCGCTCGATCTGCTGGCGGACAGGGTCGACATGGCCGTGGCACAAGAGGGGGATCTGGTCGTGGTCTTCCAGTCCGGCGCGTATGGCTTCACGGCGAGTCCACAGCAATTCTTGGGACACCCGCCGCCTTTGGAAGTGCTGGTCTGATCGCGTAAGCTGCCTCAATTCGGTCGGCGCCTGCTGTACGCTGCACTGACGATATTTCACTCGCGACTGCCTGCGGTTGGCGACGAATGGCTGCCGCGGCCAGAAGGGTGTCGTGGTACGGTAGCCTAGCGGTGCTACCTTCCGCGGCACGGCACTTGCCTTCATCGCCGATTCGGCAGTTGAACGGAATGAGTGAAACGACGTTTCCAACACTAAGAAGCCTGGCGCAAGTTGCACGGGATCGTATTCGCGTTGGCCATCGAGCGAGCGTGTTTCAGCGCGCAATGCGTCGACTGATGCGCGATCCCGTCGCTGGCGCCAGCGATTCGGGGTCGATCCTCTCCGACCTGTTCTACGGGTGGAACAACCAAAGCTGGTCGGGGGAGCCGGAGCTCCTCCGCGCCTGCATTCAGCAGACCATTGACACGGAAGCCTCAATTCTGGAATGCGGATCGGGGCTAACGACCATTGTTTTGGGCGCGATCGCGCAGCGTATGGGCAAGAAGATGTGGTCGCTCGAACACATGCCGGAATGGGCCGAACGTGTCAGGCTGCAGCTCAGGCGGTTCGACATCGATTCGGTGGGGGTTTGTGAAGCACCGCTGACCAGTTACGGTACGTTCGACTGGTACGCGCCACCGCCTGAGGTCATGTCGATGCGCTTCGGCCTTGTGGTTTGCGACGGTCCACCGTCGCAGACACGCGGCGGACGTTACGGGTTGGTCCCCGTCATGAGACCCAATCTCGTCGATGGCTGCGTCATCCTGCTGGACGATGCCGAGCGCGAGTCCGAGCGAGCCATTGTGCAACGCTGGGCGGAGGAGCAGCCATTTCTGTTCACCTGCGACGGCGTCGACAAGCCCTACTTTCGGCTTGTTCTGGAGAATCGTCCCCTCGTGATTGATCGTCCGCTGGCTTCCACAGAATAGAACCCGTGACGCCGGCGACGGGTGACAGGATCGCCAGGGGGGCGGTGTGGATGATCGGCGCGCGCCTGGCCGACCGCTCGATAGGTCTGGTCGGCACAGTGATCCTTGCCCGGCTGCTGACGCCTGCCGACTTTGGCCTGGTGGCGATGGCCACGGCGGTGATTGGACTCATCGAACTGGCGAGCGCTTTCGGATTCGAAGTCTCGCTCGTCAGGAAGGCGAATCCGACACGAGCGCACTACGACACGGTCTGGACGCTCAACCTCTTGTTCGGCGTTGGATGCGGCGTCATCACGGCGGCTGCCGCGTGGCCTGCGGCAACCTTCTACGGCGATGAACGTCTGGTTCCAATCATGCTGGTGTTGGGCGCCGCGTGGGCGATTGGCAGCCTTGCGAACGTCGGTATCGTCGATTTCCAGCGTACTCTGAACTTCGCGCGGGAATTCCAGTTTCTTATCTCGCGGCGGCTGGTAGGTTCCGTGGTCACGATCAGCTTGGCCCTGTGGACCCGCAGTTACTGGGCGCTGATCGCCGGAACGGTCGCGGTGCGGGTGACCGGACTGGTGCTCAGCTATCTTTGGCACCCGTTTCGGCCGCGCTTAGGCCTGAGGGCAACTGCTGAGATCTTTTCGTTTTCGGTCTGGATCTTCGTGGACAAGATCGCCTCGTTTGGCTCCATGAGAGCCTCGGATTTCGTACTCGGTCGTACCCATGGTCCGAATGAAGTCGGCTTGTATAGGCTCGGCGAGGAGATCGGTCATCTGCCGGGGACCGAATTGGTAGCGCCGCTCAATAGGGCTCTGCTTCCCGGGGTGTCCCAAATGATCGAGGGAGGGCGGCCCACCCAGGAACTGGTGGTTGCCGCCAGCGGAGTAGTCGGGCTGATCCTGGTGCCCGCCTGTCTGGGCATCAGTGCGATCGCCGATCCCTTGGTCAGGGTAATGCTGGGCAATCAATGGCTCGCCGCCGTGCCTCTGGTGCAGATCATGGCGATCAACTCGATGTTTCTCGCGCTTTGGGCGAATCAGCACACAACGCTCTTTGCGGTGGGTAAGCCGCGAATTCCAGGACTGATCTCGGTTGCACGCCTTTGCGTGTTTTCACTATGCGTCTTCCTGCTGGTTAGGGAATACGGCGCAGTAGGCGTTGCCACATCCGCACTGATTTCGTCGGTTGCCTCGTTAGGACTGGGACTGTGGGCGGGGCTGCCGGCGCTGCGCGTGCGCCTGTCCGAGTACATCCGGGTCCTGTGGCGACCGATTCTCGCGGCTTCCATCATGTGGGTGACCGTGAGTTGGCTAGTCATCTACTTGGCGGATAGTGACGCGCTGGGTTTGGCTGTGATCAGATTGCTGGCGTCTATCGTGGCCGGATGCGTGGTCTATCTCTCGGCAATGGCCTTGCTGTATCTGATCGCCGGCAGACCGGCGGGAACGGAGCGAATGCTATTTGCCCGAATCTCGCTCTGGCTTCGCTAGCGCACTCGCTATGATTCAAGAATTGGTCGAACGCAAACGATTGCAGAACGCAGGCATGCAAGTCCAGCCGGGCATGGAATTGGTCTCGCATCAGATTCCGGGTCGTACTTCCGCGAAACAGCGTTACTGGGCCGCTGCAAGGAAGATCAGCGATTGGCTGCTACTGGCCCGCGGCAATCCGGGCCGAGCAGCGCTTTGAGCGTGCCTGCCCTACGGGCGTCGATCATGGCTCCGAGAGGGTGCTGCAGGAGCTGGTGCGATGGCTTGCACGGGCGCAGGACTGTTCGCGCTCGAAGGATGACGGTGTCGCGCGCGACTACAGCCTGATTCACGGCTGGGCATCGTCGTATCCCGAAACGACGGGTTACATCGTCCGCAACCTTCATCGACTATGCCCAGCGGACTGGGGAACGCGAGTACCTCGACCGCGCTCGGCGCATGCTGGATTGGCTGGTCAGTATTCAGCTGCCGGACGGCGGCTTCATGGGCGGCAGGATCGATTCGACCCCGATGGTGCCGGTGACCTTCAATACCGGCCAGATCCTGCTTGGTTTCGCCGCCGGTGAGCGGGTGTTCGGCGGCTATCGGGAACCGATGCGCCGGGCGGCAGACTGGTTGGTCAACACTCAGGATGCTGACGGCTGCTGGAGACGATTCCCGACCCCGTTCGCGGGGCTGGGTGACAAGTCCTACGAAACACATGTTGCATGGGGCCTGCTCGAAGCTGCGCGGATCGATCCGGAAAGGGGTTATGCGGAGGCGGCGCTTGCGAATGTGAGGTGGGCACTGGGTTCGCTGGCGCCTAACGGTTGGATCGACAACTGCTGCTTCGACAATGCGGATCAGCCGCTGACGCATACGCTCGGTTACACGCTGCGCGGAATTCTTGAAGCGTACCGATACAGCGGCGATGCGTTATTTCTGAGCGCCGCGCGACGAACTGCTGATGGCATCCTTTCCGCGCTTGGCATCGACGGTTACTTGCCTGGTCAACTAAGGTCTGACTGGTCTCCGCATGTGCCCTGGGTCTGTCTTACCGGCACGGCTCAGATCGCTCACTGCTGGCTTATTTTGTACTCCGAAACCAAGGAGCAGCGCTACGCCGCGGCGGCCTTCCGTGCTAATGAATTTGTAAGGCGGACGGTTCGTGTCGAGGGCCGGCCAGAGACCCGCGGCGCTGTCAAAGGCGCCTTGCCCGTGGACGGTGCTTACGGCCGCTTCGAGTACTTGAACTGGGCCGCAAAGTTTCTTGCCGACAGTCTCATGCTGGAAATGGACGTACGCCAGCGCATGTCGTAAGCAATGGCAACGAACGGGACATTGCCGCGGGCAGACAATACCGCTTACCGATGCCGGTTCTCCCCAGGTTTCCGCGAAGCTACAAGGTCTGGCTGAAGGCGAAGCTCCTTGAGGCTCGGCGAGTCTCTGTCCGGGCGTTCCTGTCTTACGACGCGGACCGTCTTGCTGTCTGCCTGCGCTCGCTGGGGTTACGTCCAGGCGACAGCGTGATGCTCCATAGTGCGTTCGGAGCGCACTTTGGCTTCCGTGGCACGATCGAAGAGTTGACGAACGTCTTCCTAGACGTCGTCGGGCCGGAAGGACACTTGCTCATGGTCTCTCTTCCCTATCGATCGTCGGCGCTGGAATACCTGAGCAACCTGAAGCGATTCGATGTCAGAAACACGCCGTCGATGATGGGGCTTGTCTCCGAGCACTTCCGGCGTCGCACCGATGTACTGCGAAGCTTGCATCCCACGCATCCGGTGCTCGTACACGGTCCGAAAGCACATTGGTTCGTCGACGAGCATCCGACTTGCGCCTTCCCATGTGGTCCGGGAACACCATTTGATCGACTGGTCTCGGTCGACGGAAAGGCGGTGTTCTTCAATGTGCCGTTCGCAACGTTCACCTTCTTCCACTACCTGGAAGATCTGGTGAGTTCGGATTTGCCGTTTCCCCTCTACACTGAAAAGCCGTTCTCCGTGCGAGTCATCGACGAAGCGGGCCAACCTCGAACCGTCACGACGTATCGCTTATTCCAAGGAGGCGATCAGCCGCCGTCGGTTCCACGTTCTGGAGGATGAACTTCGGCGCCGCAAGCTGATACAAGAGCGCCGCGTGGGCAACAGCCGCATTCTGGCAGTCAGGATTCGTGATGCGGTGGACTGCGTCGAAGATCTCCGACGAAGGGGCCGATACTTCTACGACCTGAGCGGCTTGCCTGTGCGTCCACGTGTTTCCACTGAGGAAGCCACGAGACATGTCTGACAATCGATCATTTCTTGAATTTGCTGACCGCTGGGTCGTTGTCACCGGCGCGTCCTCCGGGCTCGGGCGGGCTATTGCGATCGAACTCGCGCGACATGGAGCCCGCGTGATCCTCGTGGGCCGGGATCAGACTCGGCTTGCTGAAACGGCGGCTGCGTTCGTCGACGCCGAATATCGAGTGCTCCAACTCGATCTGACCCGGCATGAGTCGATCGCGCCGGAGATTCTGCGGATCCGGCAGGAGACCGGTCCGATCTACGGCCTGTGTCACGCGGCGGGCGTAGTCGAGACCCGGCCGCTGCAGGCAAACAAGGTCGAAGTTCGTTCAACGCCAGCTTGACGTCAATCTGCTCGCGGGTCTCGAGATGGCGCGAGCGGTCTGCCGCCGCGACGTCATGACGCCCGAGGGTGGGAGCCTGGTGTTCATTTCCTCTGTCTATGGACGAGTGGGAATGCCGGGGCAGATCGGTTACTGCGCCACCAAAGGTGCGGTCGCGGCTGCCGTGCGAGCGATGGCCATCGAGCTCGCACGCCGCAACGTTCGCGTAAACAGCCTCTCTCCCGGCCTCGTTTTCACCGGAATGACCGAGCAGGCGCTTGGGCTACTTTCAGCCGAGCACGTGGAACGTCTGAAGGCGTCGTATCCGCTGGGACCGGGTCAGCCCGAGGATGTCGCGCGGGCGGCGGTATTCCTGCTGGCGCCCGGAACCCGGTGGATCACCGGCGCCGACCTCGCGGTCGATGGCGGGTTCACGGCCCAGTAGCGTTAGTTTTCCGCCAACGGAGATCACGAGTGAAAGCGCAGGACGCGGTGAACTGGATCGCCGAGGTGTTCGAGGAACCCGCGGGACGCATCACCGCTGATACGTTGCGCAAGGAGATTCCCGGGTGGGATTCACTGGGGACCCTCTCGCTGATCGCCGGACTCGACGAGCGGTTCGACGTTCATCTATCCGAGACCGACATCGAAGGCATGCAGCGCGTGAGCGACATCCTGGACATCCTGCGCCGAAACGGCAAGCTCGACGAAGGCTAGTGATGCGCAACGCGAGGATCTCGTGCGCTTCGTCCTAGTGGACCGGATCATTTCGCTGACGCCCGGCGAGAGCATTGTTGCCGCACGTGCGATCGGGCCCGACGAAGACTACTTTCGTGATCACTTCCCGGGATTCCCCGTTGTGCCCGGAGTTCTCCTGACCGAGATGATGGCTCAAGCGGCAGGCAAATGTCTGGACGCGCAGCGTCTGCCACGCGGCAAGGCCATGCTCGCTCGCATTCTTTCGGCCAGTTTCCGACAATGGGTGCGACCCGGCAGCGAAGTGGCGCTGCATGCGGCAATACTGACCAACGACGAGCGCTATGCGACTGCGGATTGTCAGGCCAAGGTCGGCGAAGCGACCGTAGCGCAGGCCAAACTCTTCTTTTCATTTCTTCCTACGACGGAATTCGCGCCGGACTTTCGCGACGAGGTACTCGAGGCATATCTCGCGGGGCTGAGACATGATTCCTGAATTCGGATTGCAGGGCATGTGTGTGCTGGTGACCGGCGGAACGCGCGGCATCGGCGGTGCCATTTCAATGAGGTTCGCGCGCGCAGGTGCCACCGTCGTGGCGAACTACGCGCGCAACGATGCGGCCGCAGAGGCTCTGCGTGCCAAGGCCGAAGGGGAAGGGCTTGCGCTGGAGATCCTGCGGGCCGACTTGACGCTGGCCAAGGGGCTTGCGCTAGTTCAGGAGCGCATGGCACGTGTGTCGAGCGAGACCATTTCAGTCGTTCACTGTGCGGCGACGGGTGTGCATCGACCGTTCAGCGAACTCACCATGAAGCACTGGGACTGGACGATGGCACTGAACGTTCGCGCCTTCTTTGAACTGACTCACAGTTTGCTCCCCCTATTTCGAACCGGTTCGGCCATCGTCGCGGTGTCATCAGCCGGAGCGGTCCGCGCTGTGCGGGCCTACACGACCATCGGGAGCTCGAAGGCTGCTCTCGAATCGTTGGCGCGCCATCTTGCAGTGGAACTTGCGCCGAAGGGAATACGGGTGAACATCCTGGCACCGGGGAGCGTGGAGACCAGCGCCTGGGACGCATTCCCGGACAAAGAACAGCGCCTTGCCGAAGCGCTTCGGCGCGCGCCGATGGGACGGCTTGTCACGCTCGACGAGGTTGCCAGCGCCGCGCAGTTTCTGTGCAGCCCGGCCTCGCAGGGGATCGTGGGCCACACGCTGATCGTCGATGGGGGTAATCGGGTTCTGGAATAACCGGGGCGTGGCGCCCGAGGGCACCGGCCGCTGTCGTCCGCATGGTGAAATCCACCATGCGCGTTCGAGGTGCAAGGAATGAGTCGATCAACGATAGAAGGCTTCCGCATTGCGGGCGTCGCGACTTGCGTGCCACCGCGCGTCGTCGACAATCTCTCGGATAGCCTGGGCTTCGATGCCGGCGAAGTCAGGAAGGTAGTGGCGATGGCAGGTGTGCGTGAACGGCGGGTCGTCGATGCTGGGGTGACGTCGGCTGATCTGTGCTTCGAAGCCGCGGAGCGCCTCCTGGTCAGGCTGGGGTGGGAGCGCAATTCGGTAACGGGCCTGATCTTCGTGACTCAATCGCCGGACTTCTTTCTGCCGTCGACGAGCTGCCTGCTTCAGGACTGGCTGGGCCTCGGTGATCACTGTGCTGCATTTGACGTCGGGCTGGGCTGTTCCGGTTATCCGTACGGCCTGTACCTCGCCGCGGCCATGCTCCGTGCCGGCGGGCACCAGCGCATCCTGATGCTGCATGGCGAAACGCCGAGCCTTTTCGTCAGCCCGGCGGACCATGCAACCACGCTGCTCTTCGGCGACGCCGGATCGGCCACGGCGCTTGAAGGATCGGCTGGCGGCCCGGGCCACTTCTGCCTTCACTCGGACGGCAGTGGTTACGCGGGGCTCATCATCCGCGGCGGCGCGTTTCGCGACCGACGGCCAGCCGACCCGCGGCAGCTGTTTCTGCAGATGGATGGTGCGGGCATCTTCAATTTCACGCTCGCACGTGTGCCGCCGCTGATCCGTGATGCCTTGGCACTTTCGGGTCGCTCGGTTGACGAGATCGACGCCTATGTCTTCCACCAGTCCAACCGTTTCATCATGAAGCATCTGATGAAGAAGTGCGGATTGCCCGAAGATCGAGTGCCGCTGACGATCGAGGACATGGGCAACTGTGGCGGGCCGTCGGTCGCGGTCACGCTGACCCGCACGCAGCCGACACAACGCGATGCGTCGCGCACTCTGATGCTGCTCGGATATGGCGTTGGCTTGTCATGGGGTGCTGCGGTCGTCGATCTCGACGCGCAGGCCGAACTGCTGCATGACGATTACAGCGGAAAGATCGAACATCGCGGCGCGGCGCGTGCCATGACTTCCTGATATGTGCGGCATTGCGGGCCTGTGGAGCCTTGATCCTGAGCGGCGACCCCGAGCACCTGAGTTGGAGGCAATGGTCGCGGCGCTGCGTCACCGTGGCCCGGACGGGCAGGGCACTCGAATTGACGGAGCGATTGGACTCGGCCATGCGCGACTGAGCATCATCGACCTGGCCACCGGCGCTCAGCCGATGCCGAACGAAGACGGCACCGTCTGGGTAGTCTTCAACGGCGAAATCTTCAATTACGTCGAGTTGCGCCAGCAACTGCTGCGCGAGGGGCATCGGTTCCACACTGAGTCCGATACCGAGGTGCTGGTGCATCTCTATGAGCAATTCGGCGACGACTTCGTCGACCACCTGAACGGCCAGTTCGCGATTGCCCTGTGGGATGGTCGGCGCCAGCGGCTCGTACTGGCACGCGACCGAGTGGGCATCCGGCCACTGTTCTACACGTGGTGCAAGGGTCGCTTGGCGTTCGCATCCGAGGTGAAGGCCCTGTTCACGCTGCCCGAAGTGCCGCGGCGTCTGGACGCCTCTGCGCTGGCGTCGCTGTTCAGTTACTGGTCGGTATTGCCGCCCGGCAGTGTCTTCGAGGGCGTCTCGACCTTGCCCGCCGGGCACCTGATGACGGTCGACGCCGACGGGGTGCAAGTGCGTCGGTATTGGGACTGGCCGTTCGGCAAAGACCTGACGGCGGCCTCCGAGGAGCAGTGTGCCGAAGCTCTGCGGGAGTTGTTGCTCGACGCAGTCCGCCTGCAGTTGCGGGCCGATGTTCCGGTGGGCGCATACCTCTCCGGAGGACTCGACTCGTCGATCATCACCACGATCATCCGCAAGCACACGACGACCCCGCTGCGCAGCTTTTCGCTGACGTTTGAGGATGCGGAGTTCGACGAGAGCGCCCACCAGCGCGAGCTGGTCGAGCATTTGCACACCGAGCATTCATCGATCTGCACGACCAAGGCTGCCATCGGCGCCGCATTTCCCCGCATGGTCTGGCATGCCGAGTCACCGGTCGTTCGCACAGCGCCGGTACCGATGATGTTGCTTGCCGACAGCGTGCGAGATGCGGGCTACAAGGTGGTGCTGACAGGTGAGGGGGCGGACGAGACCTTCGGCGGCTATGACTTGTTCAAGGAGGCCAGGATCCGTCGCTTCATGGCGCATGCCCCGCAGTCGAGCTGTCGCGGTGCCCTGCTCGGGCGTCTCTATCCATACCTGGCCCATTCGCCTGCGGCAAGCCGTGCAATGACGCGAGCGGTTCTTCAGTGAGGGATTCGACCAGATCGGAGAGCCGGACTTCGCTCACATGCCCCGACTGTCGGTCTCGAGGCGCACGCTTCAGTTCTTTCATGGCGACTGGCGCGAGCGTCTCTTCGCATGGGATCCGTCCGAGGGCGCTAAAGGCGCAACTACCTGCAGAACTCATGCGATGGCAGCCGCTTGAACGCGATCAGTATGTTGAAGCGCATACCCTGATGACGGGCTATCTGTTGTCGTCCCAGGGTGACCGCGTGGCGATGGCGGCGTCGGTGGAGGCTCGCTATCCGTTCCTTGATCACCGCGTCATTGAGTTCGCGTGCCGCCTGCCGCCACGGTTCAAGATGCGTGGCTTGCGCGAAAAGCGATTACTCAGGAAGGCGATGTCTGCAGAGTTGCCGGCCTCGATCGGCAAGCGGAGCAAACAGCCTTACCGTGCGCCGGACAGCGCCTGTTTTTTCGTCGACGGCCAGGCACTGCCATATGTCGAGGAACTTCTGAGCCCTGGCCGACTGCAGGAGGCGGGCTTGTTTGACTCCGATTCGGTCGCCAAGCTGGTCCAGAAATGCCGGTCGGGGCGCGCGATCGGCTTCGGCGACAACATTGCCTTCGTCGGCGTGTTGTCGAGCATGCTGCTGCACGAGCAGTATATCCGGCCGACAGGCGCGCTGGCTGCACCGGGCTGAATCCGTGCTTCTGCATGAAGCGTTCGAGCGAACGGCACAACGACTGCCGGAAAAGGCCGCGCTTGTGGAGGGCGAACAACGCGTGAGCTACGGCCAGCTCCTTCAGCAGATCCGCACCCTCGCGCAAACACTCATTGACGACGGCGTCGCGCCAGGCGACCGCGTGTTGCTGCTCTTGGAAAACAGCACCGAGTACGCCGTCGCAGTGCATGCGGTGCTTATGGCCGGTGCCGTGTTCGTGCCCATTCATCCGATGGCGAAGAGCGAAAAAGTTGCGTTCATCGCGAACGAGACGCGCGCAACCGCATTGCTCACGCACATGTTTTTGGCGCCGGCCTGGGCATCCGCGATCAAGGAATCGTTGAGCATCATCAGCTGCCGCGTCGCGGGAGGGCTCGAACCAGCGGCGGCCGACCGGCGTGTGCGTGCGTGGCCCGTTGGAAATGTGGCGGTTCGTGCGATTGAATGCGCGCGAATCGATCAGGACCTCGCGTCGCTGATCTACACGTCGGGTACGACCGGCAAGCCGAAAGGCGTGATGCTGACCCACCTGAACATGATGAGCGCGTGGAACTCAGTGCAGGCATACCTCGGGCTGCGGGACGACGATGTGATCGGCCTGGCTCTTCCCCCTGCATTCAGTTACGGTCTCTACAACCTGCTGATGGGCCTGGGGCAGGGCGCGACTATCGTGCTGGAGCGGTTGGCGATCTTTCCCCTGAAGATGGTCGAAAGGCTCCAAAGCGAACGGGTCACGGTCTTTCCCGGTGTGCCGACGCTGTTCGCCGCGCTGCTCGGGGTCCCGAACCTTTCGCGGTTCGACCTGAGCGCGATTCGCCTGCTGACCAACGCTGCTGCCGCGCTACCGGACAGGCACATTCAAAAATTGCGCCGGGCACTTCCGAACGCAAAGCTCTACTCCATGTATGGACTGACCGAATGCAAGCGGGTCAGTTACCTGCCGCCGGAGCAGTTGGACGCTCGGCCGGGCAGCGTAGGACGAGGAATGCCGAACCAGGAGTACTGGCTCGCCGATGAGGCGGGCAAACGCTTGCCGCACGGTGCGACCGGTGAACTGGTTGTGCGCGGCAGCCATGTTATGCGCGGCTACTGGGAGCGTCCCATAGAAACGGATGAGCGACTCAAGCCCGGCCCGATCGCCGGCGAGCGTGTCCTCCACACCGGCGACCTGTTCCGCACCGACGAAGAAGGCTATCTGTATTTCGTCGCGCGCAAGGACGACATCATCAAGACGCGTGGTGAAAAGGTGTCTCCGCGCGAGGTCGAAAATTCGATCCACCAGCTCGAGGACGTGACGGATTGTGCTGTGGTCGGGGTCGAGGACGAAGCGCTGGGACAAGCCGTCAAGGCCTATGTCACTCTTCGTCAAGGGTCACGGCTGACAGAACGTCAAATCATCCGGCATTGCCTGGCTCATCTGGAAAACTACATGGCACCGAAGTTCGTCGAGATCGTCGATGAGCTGCCGCGCACGGAATCTGGCAAGGTTCGCCACGCAAGCCTGCGCCGAGCCTGACGAACCGGCTGGAATCGGCAGATTCAGAAGAAGAGGGCACTTATGAACGAAGTCAAAACGGAGGTCCGGCGCTTCATCGAGGACAACTTCATCATGGGAGCCGGCGGAATCTCGCTGGCGGACGGAGATTCATTCCTCGAACATCATGTTCTGGATTCAACGGGCTTCCTCGAACTGATCAGCTACCTCGAGGCGACGTACGCGATCAAAGTGGGTGACGAGGAAATGGTGCCGGAGAATCTGGACAGCCTGGACAACATTGCGGGATTTCTTGCGCGAAAGCGCGGAAACTGATCCGGTCAAAGCAATACTTAGCCGATGACATCCAGCCCTGAACTCGGGCCTCACCTGTTGCAACTCGATTGCATCGGTGAAGCCGATCGCATCGCGCGCTGGATCGTCGAAGTGCTGTTCAGACGGCTGCATCGCCGCGGCCTTGTAGTGGCGATTTCGGGCGGAATCGACAGTTCGTTATGCGCCGCGCTGGCGGTGCGGGCGCTGGGCGCAAAGAAGGTGTTTGGCCTCCTGATGCCCGAGCGTGAATCAAGTGATCAAAGTACTGCGCGCGGCCGCCAGCTTGCTGCGCATTTGGGTATTGCCCACGAAGAATTCGACATCACGCCGGCGCTCGAGGCGGTGGGATGCTATAGCCACCGCGACGCTGCGATTCGACGCGTATTCCCAGCCTACGGAGAGGGCTGGAGGAACAAGATCGTTATCGCCGGAGGCGCGGAAGGGGGCATAAATTTCTTCAAGCTGGTGGTCGCTTCGCCGGCCGGTGTCCGCCGCGAGATGAGGCTACCGCTGCGCGAGTACCTCCAGATCGTGTCTGCGACCAATTTCAAGCAGCGTCTGCGGAAGACGATGGATTACTTTCACGCTGACCGACTGAACTACGCCGTTGTGGGTACGCCCAATCGGCTGGAATATGACCAGGGCTTCTTCGTCAAGGTCGGCGACGGCGCTGCCGACATCAAGCCAATCGCGCACCTATACAAGAGCCAGGTCTATGCCATGGCGCGCGCTCTTCGCTTGCCGAGCGAGATCTGCGATGCAGAGCCAACCACTGACACGTACACCCTGGCCCAAGGCCAGGACGAGTTCTTTTTTTCGCTGCCCTTTGCGCAGATGGACGTCGCGCTTTGGTCCCATAATCACGGTGTGTCGGCGGCTGATCTGGGGGTCGCGCTGGGCCTGAGTGAAACGCAGGCACGTTACGTCTACGCCGACATCGAGGCCAAGCGGCGCGCTGCGCGCTACTTTCACGCTGCCGCAGAAACAATTGAGCCGATCACGCCTCCAGTTGACTAGAAGTTCCCTTCGCGAGTCGCTTCAAGCCGCAGGCGTCACAACATGTGCGTCCAAGCAGTTTGCTGGCGTCACCCTGATTCTGAGCAGCGTGTTTTGGCCCTCAAAGCCCTCAGCGCCGTCCAGCCAAAAGCCAAAGCGCGAGAACACTGGCCACATAAACGATAGAGCCCAATGCGCAGGCCGCGAGCAGCGCGCAAAGCGACTGCGGAAAGTCCTGCAGCAGCAGCTCAGGGGAAGCAAGAAAGAGCGCACCACTGCGTACGTGATCGCGCAAGCGACAACCGGACGCCAGCACGCCTCAAGAACGTCACCGACGCGGATAGGTGTAGTCCGGAAAACAATCCAATACGTCGTTGGCAACCTCAGCACGATGGAATGAGCCACCAGGGATGGGGCAGACCGGGAACGACATTGTCTCGATGGTTCACTGTGCGGCGACAGGCGTGCATCGTCCGTTCGACCAACTGACCTCGAAGCATTGGGATTGGACGATGGCGCTCAACGCGCGGGCCTTTTTCGAGCTGGTGCACGGGTTGCTGCCGAAACTGGGGCAGGGTCTGTCGTGATTGCGCTTTCTTCCGCCGGCGCCGCGCGCCGTGCCGGCCTACACGGCGATCGGCACGTCGAAGGGAGCGCTCGAATCACTGGCGCGGCATCTGGCCGTGGAACTGGCGCCGCGCGGTATCCGCGTGAACATCCTCTCACCCGGAAGCGTCGCCACGCATGCCTGGGATGCATTTCCCGACAAGGAACAGCGCCTGGCCGATGCGGTGCGGCGCTCGCCGCTAGGGCGACTGGTCACTGTAGAAGAAGTCGCGTTCGCTGCACAGTTCCTATGCAGCCCCGCATCGACGCCGATAGTCGGGCATACCCTCGTCGTCGATGGCGGAACGCGGATTGTGGAGTAGGCGTGTCCTGCGCCCGACGGGCACGGAACGAACACTGCGGCCTTTCCTTGCTCGTATCGATCAATAGTAGTAGGTCGCAGCGACGAAGCGGCCGCCGGCAATCACAGTCTGTGTTGACCGGACTTGCAGTTGATTCATCCGGAATTCCAGCCCTGCTCTTCGCAGCAGGTCGGCGATGTGGGCGACAGTATCTTGCTCACCCCGACGCTGACCGTCATCCATGATGATGAGGAAGTCCTTGGATATATGTGAACGGATCAGTTCCACACATCCGAACCGCGAGTAGCGGTCCGTTCCAGGAGGTCCATCAATCAACATCAGGTCAAAACTCCTCGCCTCGACGTCCGAATACCACTGCACTTGCCGTGACTCGACCGTCGTTTCTTTAAGCGGACGAAGTCGGTAGTCGCAGCTGGTCAAACGAGGCTCAAACAGTGCGTGCCAGTCGGGGCTGTGCTCGTAGCAGACGTGATGCGTTTCGGTTTTCTTGATTCGATCGATGAGCAGTGTCGTCTGGCCGGATCCGAACTCGACGACACTGTTTATCTCGTGCTCGTTGAACACGCGGAACAGCAAGTACATCAGACCGTAACTTGCGGCCGCACCGACCGCATAGAAATCATTTGTAATTCCGCGGTTTCGACACTGGATATCGAAGAGGTTCTGGTAACCAAGTTCCCTTTGCATCGCGACAACGGGTTCGGTGACGTGCCAGCGCAGAAATCCTGCAAGACGTGCTTTTGCTGTTCGAAGCATCGCTTCACGTCTCCGTGGCGGCCGTTTCGCTGAGTGGAGTATGCCGCGCGGGTTGAATGAGATGGTTGGAGAGGGAAGTCAGCGTGCCGCTTGACGATGCCTTCAACCCGGTCGCCGATCTCGCGCGCTCAGTCGAAGCCACAGCGGTTTGATCCGAACGATCAGCGATGTCTCTGCACCTTGCGGCCGTCCGGCCAGCAGCCAGAGCGCAAGAACAGTGCCCACATAGATCATGACGCCCATCGCGCAGGCGATCAGCAGCGCGCCAAGCGATTGCAAAAGTTCTGACAGCGGCTCGAGAGAAGCGAGAAAGACGTGCGCCACTCCGTACATGACGGCGCAAGCGACAACAGGACGCCAGCACGCTTCAACAACGTCACCGATGAGGACAGGGGTTGTCCGAAGACGATCCAATACGTGGTTGGCAACCCTACCACTACAGCGTGAGCGAGAACGGCCCACGCCGTGCCGTCCAGCCCAAACTTGAACGTTGCGAACAGGATCATCGGAAGCAGCAGCGCGACCTGAATGACGCCGGTCAGCAGGATCATCCGCGGCTGGCCGAGAGCGTTATGCAGCGAGCCGGTGTTCGTCTGCAACACGGTAGCTGGCTCCAGCAAGGGCGAGCAACGAGATGATCGGGATCGTCTCCAGCCACTTTTCGCCTAGCACTACACGAACCAGCGGATCGGCAACTGCAGCCAGGCCAATACTTGCCGGCAGGATGACGAGTGCGATCAGGCCGAGCGTGGCTCGAAACGCGCTGCGCAGGCGATTCAAATCATCAGCCAGCCTGAACGTAGCTCGGAAAGAGTACGCGGTTGATCGGGGCGACCATTTCGGTTGAAGGCAGGTTTGACACTTCATAAGCAATGGAAAAGATGCCGAGCGAAGCCGGGCCGAGCGCGCGGCCGATGATCAGATCAGCACTGCGGTTGCGCAGGAAGCCGACAAAATTGTTAAGCAGGAGCCAGCGCGAGAAGCGATACAGAACGCGCGCTTCGGACAGACACCAGCGCGGCCGGTGTGGATGCATCACGTAGCTCAGCGCGAAGGTGGCGACAGAACTGATGACCATGCCGGCGAGCAGGGCGCGGTAGTCGCGCAACCAGAAGGCCAGCGGTACCGTGGCCAGGACGCCGGCCAGTTTTGGACCGACCTGCATCACGAACTCGGGCCTGAAGTTGATGTTGCGGCGGAAATCGACGACGCCCGGATTGGTCGCGTTGTCGACGATGTATTTGGCACTGAGGATGTACATGATCGCTTCCAGTCGCGGCTCGCGGTAGAACGCCGCGACAGGAACCGCAACTGCGGCCAGCGCGATCGCCAGGCCCACGCCGAGCAGGAGGTTGAGGGTCCAGGCCGAGTCGTAGTGGTCGCGTGAGATCTCCTTGCGCTGGACCAGCGCTGCGTCGAATCCGAACAGCGTGAGCAATTCGAGGCCGGTGGCGACCGCCATCGCCATCGCGACGAGGCCGAAATCTGCCGGCACAAGTAGCCGCGCGAGGATCACCGTACTTACGAATCCGACCACTCTCACTGCGGCCCGCGACGCCGTCATCCACGCGATGCCGATGGCGACCTTCCGCTCAAGATTCTCAGTCATGACCGTCCCGACCCCGGCGGTCGACTTCTCGTTGGGAAGCATTCGATGGAGGCAGGAAAAGCGAGTGCCTGGCTGAGCAGCCGCAACTATCGCAGACCGCTCTCGATCTTGGTACGTTCGCTGGCCCAATAGCGAAGGGAATTGCCTCGCTTACGGAAGCCGGGAATGCGCAGAACTAAGGATGAGGCGAGCTATAGCGTAGTGGCGACTCGGTCTTCGACGCGGAAGGCGTTGTGCCTCGAAACCATTCGTTGCAAGAGCACATTCAAACGTGCGGCCCGCATGTCCCAACTATTCGCCTTAGCGACTGCCAGCCCCAAAGCAGGACTGCCCTTGCCGCGACCGTTGATTGCCGCGCTTAAGGCAGACTCCCAATCTTCGGCCGTTTCGGCAATCGCAATTGACTGTTCGATGTCTCGTACAGCGGGCAAGTTCGAGGCCACGACCGGAAGCCCGGCCGCGAGGTACTCGAGCATCTTGAGAGGGTATCCGGCAAGGATCCACTCAAGGGTGCGATAGCAAACGAGCCCGACGTCAAGATTACGGAGGACCTCAGGGATTCGATCCTGCGGAACTTCTCCGACCAAATGGACATTTCGGCATTCCTTGAGCTCGTCGAGCAACTCCTTGTCTCCAAAAAGGAGGTTGCGGACTTGGCCAACGAGTACGAACTGCCAGCCGCTTTGACGTCTCGCGAGGCGGAGAATCAGGTCGAAATCGACCTTTTCGTTGATGGCGCCGACATATCCGATCCGGGGTCTTGGAATGTGCGCGAGCTCGGGGGGGTCGGGCGGTCTTGGATCAACCACAAAACGACTCCAATCGACGCCATTACCTAGCACCTCAATGTGACGGTGGCTTCGACTGCGGAAGTCTTTTGCCGTCTCCTCGGACGTCGCGATCACGAGATCTGCAGATTCGAGCAACTGATTCTCGTCTCGTTCTACGGTCGCTGAATCCTTCTCCATGAAACGGAATAAGTCATAGGCGTGATAAACGACGTAGTCCGCCTTGAACTCCTTAACGAATGGCAAGTACGTCGGATGAAAGATGTACGCAATGAGAGGCCCGCGGCTTCGTGACAACCGTTCGCGCCAACGCTTGCACGAAACGCGGATAGCAAGTTCATCGAGAGGTTGTAAACGCGGTATCCGCACCGGTAAGCAACCTCGACGGTCAACACTCACTCCGTCACGAAGGTCGAACCGCCCAAACAATGGCGAGTGCGCATAAGCGGCAGTCCTGCAGTCCCACGATGCCCATACACCGGTCGAATAGACAATCGCATGATCGGCAGCCAAGCGCGACAGCAGATGCTGCCTATTCATCCAAGTTCGGTCCCATTCGTTTGGGGCGAGAGCCAGCACACGAAAGGTCGCGGACATCGGCGGTTCAAGCTTGACCGATCACCATCGATCGAACAGAACGATGCGCGATTTGATAACTCAACGCCAGTGTCCTCCACTATTCATCGCCAGGGGTGCATTGAGGGCGCGCGCGTGAAGTCGAAACGATTGGATCGATAGTACGGCAGAAACCCGACAGTCTGTCGTTGCCTTGATGCAAAGAGTCTTGAGCGGAGGTCTGTTGGAGCGGACGGGCGGTTAACACATCCCACGAATTCGGGATAGGTAAAGGACTCGATATGTCGTCGGTTGTCTCGAGGCGCACGACTCGCGGAATGCCAATCGATGAAGAGTGACGTTTGGGTGACAGTAGATCGCGTTTAGCTTGCGACGAGGCGCTGGGGCATGCGGTTTGCTGCCGCGCGTCGGCAAGTCGCGTTGGCAGTTCGACAATTTAAGCGCGGAGTTCTCCGCTTCTTGCGGATCGCGGGATCACGGTGTATCCGAGCGCGTTTTGACTATCGCGCGTGCGCGTTATGCTTCGACCCGTATGACTTCCTGGACAGCAGATACGAACGAAATGGCCCGGTGATCGACAATGTGCTTGAGTACACCAGCCGCGGTCATGGAGGCCACCGAAGCTTCAGAGCAAACAGAATGATTAGAAGGAAGGAACGGTTGAAATGAAGCGCGCGTCGGGTCGCACTGCGATGAC
>CAVOLM010000008.1:0-73386 GCA_963696675.1 uncultured Gammaproteobacteria bacterium
GGCTTGGTGACGCCCAACAGCGTCAACTCTCCATCGACCTCATCCGGCTCGTTACCTTCGAACTTGATCGTTCCCTTGTAGGTCGCCGTTGGAAACTTCGCGACATTAAGTACTCCGCCCCGCGCAGCTCCTCGTTCAGCTTGTCGTGACCGAAATCGATGCTCGTGGTGTCGATCGTGATGTCGACCGTACCGGTCTTGGCCACGCGATCGAGAGCAATCGTGCCGGAAGTCTTGTTGAACTTGCCGCGGAACACCGAGATGCCCATGTGGCTTGTCTCGACACTTGGATAGGTGTGATTCGTTTCGACATCGTACAAGTCGGCCGCCAGCGCAGACGCGCCGGCAAAGGCGCCAATGAGCAGCGGGGCAAGCCACGCACGGCGGCGGATCATGAGACTCATTTGAATCCTCCTCAATTGAATGCAACTTCAAGTCTGATCGAACGCTTGATCGCAGGTCCATCATCCGCCGCGGGGACCAGCGGGCTGGCGCGCAGCACGACGGCGCTCAACACGGCTGCCGTCAGCGCAAAAGCAGCGCCGATGCCGAAGGCCACGCCGTAGCCATTCGCGACCGCAACAACTGAGTCCTCACCGGCGCCGACCAGGTCCCCGGTACGAGCGGCAGCGACACTCGCGAGGACAGCGAGGCCAAGCGCGCCGCCCATCATGAACGAGGTGTTGTAGCCGAGCACGAGCTGCATGTACAGCGCGGAAATGAAGAACCACGCGAGAACATGGCCGCGGCCCAGAGGATACCGACGACATTGGCCGTGGCGAGATTGCGCAGGCGGAAGAGGCGCAGCGGCACGAGTGGCGCACGCACGCGCGCCTCGATTGCGAGGAACACGACCAGCGGCAGGGCTGCAATGCCGACGAGCACGAGCGTCTGAGTTGAAGTCCAGCCTGCCTGGTTGCCGTTCACGATCGCGTAGATCGCGAGCATGATCGTGGTGTCGAGCACAATCATCAGCACCCCGAAACAGAGGACGTAGAGGGCGAGCCAACGCTTGTTGCCTTCCATGGTCATCGCGCCCTGCCCTCCTGGAAAAATTCGACCGCACGCACTTCGACACCCCAACCGACGTTCTCCCCGAGATGAGCCGCAGGATGCTTCGAGGCGATTTCGACGGCTTCCTTCTGGTTTTCGGCCTCGATGATGAAGAAGGCGCCGATGACTTCTTTCGCCTCGGTGAACGGACCATCGGTCAAGACAGGCTTGCCGCCTCGCGGCCGCACGGAAGTTGATCTTTGCGGCGGCGCGAGCGCGCCGACCGCGAGCAGATGCCCGCTCTGGTGCAAGGCCTCATCGTGTGTGCGGCACTTGCTCACCAACGCAGCGACTTCCGCCTTCGGCAAGGCGTCGAATGCTTTCTGATCGTAATAGCCTAAACACAGGTACTTCATCGGACTCTCCCACTCACGGCTGGGTCTCATCCCTACGACGATTGGAGCGGCCTGAATTCGACAGCGGTTCGCAAACCGTTATGTGTGTGAAACCAAGACCGGCGGATAGACAACAGAGGCGGAGACGAATTCCCGGGGTGCGGCCCCTTGTTGGCGCACTGCCAGAATGTGTTCTGTCGTCGGCCTCGTCTCGCTATGCGCCTCGAAGCGGATTGTCGCAGCTTTGTTCGTCATGCAAATAGGGCGGCATTCCCCCTTGTTGAGCCATAGAGTCCAGTGAGCTTCCCGGTAAGAGAATTCAACGGAGAGTGCATCATGCAATTGATCTGGCTTGCCGCCGCGATTATCACGACAGTCGCCTATCACCTGATTCTCAAGGTTACGCCTGCAGCCGCGAGCCCATTTCTCTCGCTCGCGGTCACATATGCGCTCGGCGCGAGTGCGTTCCTCGCCATTTATGCGGTCACACCAGGTTCTCCCGCGCTGCGCGAATCGCTTGGCGAACTCAATTGGACCGCCCCAGCCCTCGCCGCGGCGGTCGTGTTTCTCGACCTCGGATTCCTGATGCTGTATCGCTCTGGCTTCAACGTGAGCTTCGGACAGCTTGTGACTCAATCGGCTGCGGCGCTTCTGCTGCTGCTCGTCGGCGTCGCGTTTTTTCGCGAGAAGTTGTCGATCGCAAATATCGGCGGCATTTTGTTGTGCGTGGTCGGGCTGTGGCTCATCAACCGTCGGTGAGCTCGCGTATTTGCACAGACACTCTGCGTACTCATCAATGCACGTGCTGCAAACGCAAACATTCCGTCGCGCATTGGCGACGCGTGAATCCTGAACCAACGTTCAGAGTGTTCAGTGAAAAAACGTTAATAACATTCACGCATAAGACACAAAAATGTGACCTCCATCGCGCAACCGAAGGGCCCCATCCGCGTTCTAATACCGCGTGCATTCGGAAGTGAGCAACCACTGTAATGTCGCTGCGCTTATCACTCGTGTCGACCGTGCTCGTACTCTTGACGGGGTGCGTGAGCGTGGGCAGCACCGATGTGCTCTTCACACCGATCGGCGTGGTCGCGCTGCATTCCTTCAAGCCGCCTGAGCGGCCACAGGTAGCGGCCGCCGTCCTGCCGCAACCTGCGTCGACGTCCCCGGCCGATACAGGCAGTCTGGTCGTAGCTTCCAACGCCGCTTGTACCGATTCCGCGCGAGTTACTGCGGGCCCATGCAGTTCGCGTAGTACGTCACCGTAGCTGGCCAGTCTGAGAATATTCCGCGGATGCCGACTTTGCGCGCGGTGTAGTCCTCGGATCGTCGGCGAATGAAATCTCCGTCGGCTTTGGCGTCACCGTCAGCAGCGTGACTGCAGGTCGGGGCAGCTGCCGATGCCACACGGCCCGGGGAACGATGACAATGGTGCCGGTCCGGGCCACCACTTCCAGCCGCCCCGCGTCGGTGAGAAACGTAATCTCGACCTCACCGTCCAGGATATGCACGAGTTCGTCAGCCTCCGGGTGCCGCTCCCACGGAGACAGGCCTGAAAATCGGCTGACAGCGCCCAGCTGCGGGCGAAGAAAGCGGTGTCTTGCGGGTGAGCACCCGTTGGCGGGATGCTTGCCCGACAGAAGGATCGCGGAGACGCGAATGCAGTACGTCAGATTTCGTGTCGACCTCGGCCCCGGTTGCTCGATCGGCCCGGGCAAGATCGAATTGCTCGAGGCAATCGCGCGCACGGGTTCGATCCGGCAGGCGGCTCGCGCGATGCGTATGAGTTACCGGCGCGCCTGGCTCCTGGTTGACAGCATCAATCGATCGTTTCGAGAACCTGCGACGACGGCGAGCGTCGGCGGCCCAGGCGGCGGTGGCGTGGCGCTCACGCCACTCGGCGCGGACCTGGTTCGCCGCTATCGCAAGGCTGCCAGGCGCATCGATACCCTGGCGATGTCGGAATTCGCGACGATCGCGCGGAAGGTAGCCACGGACAGAAGCGCCACCGCGTCTACGCGCCACAAACGACTATCCAGGACCGCAATCAGCAAACGTGCGGTCTGAAGCGATTCTGCGGAGATCGAAATTGGTCAGGCGCCAGCCGGCACCCGTGAGCGCCGCCACGCGCCCGGGGGAGTACCGACCAGTCTCTTGAAGGCGCGATTAAAGGCCGCCTCCGACTCATAGCCGACCTGCGCGGCGGCCTGCGCGATGCTCAAGCGCTGCTCCTCGAGCAGATTGGCGGCGAGTTGCAAGCGCCAGTTGCCCAAGTAGTGCATCGCCGGCGAACCCATGATCTGAGTAAAGCGATCGGCGAATACGGAGCGCGACACTCCGACCTCGCGCGCCAGGGCATCGAGTGTCCAGGGCTCCGCCGGGCGACCGTGCATCAGGGTGAGCGCCGCGCCGATATGGCGGTCGCGAAGCCCGGCCAGCCAACCGGTGGATTCCGGCGGCAACGTATCGACGTATTGGCGCACTGCCTGCAGGAACATGAGCTCACTCAACTTCGAAAGGATGGTCTCGCTGCCGGCGCGCGGACTCTCCGACTCCTTCAGCGCGACCCGGATCAGATCGTAAGTGAGCTGCCCGCCGACGCTCGAGCCCTTGACGTGCAGCATCGAAGGCAATGCACCCAACAGCGGATTGAAAGGCCGTGAATCGAAACCGAGATAGCCGCAGACGAATCGCGACTCATCGCCCTGGCCCCCAAACTCATTCAGCACGAACGGAAGTGCACGGTCCTTCGGCCGGTAGTAGATATCCATGTTCGGGGAAGATCGCTGTCCGGGCTCGGTGGACATGAAATGTGCATCGCCACGAACGAAGAGAACGGCGTCCCCGCTGTCCAGGCGGATCGGCGGTTGCGACTCGTCGGCGAGCTGTGCCCAGCACCAGCCATCCAGCATCATGTGGAACGCGATGACATGCTCGAAATCGGGCATCACGTTGGCGCCGATGCTCGAGATCGGCGGCGTTTCCGCAACCCACGGCTTGCACGCGTGCACATCGAAATAGATCGCCCCAGTCAGGCGAACCGCGCGCAGAACATCGGACAGGACGTCCAAGCGATACTTCCCCTTGGATTGGAGTGAGCCCGAGTCGTCCCGCGCTCATCGGAGCGCCATTCGGACGATCGAGCAAGAAATAGCGTCGCGGAATCATAGGGTACGGACCGCCCGCGATCTAGGATTCCCGCGTTACCCGCTTTCCGGGGGCTTGGGAGCGGGTCCCACAAGAGGAACTACCCATGCTCGACGCAAAAGCCATCTCGACCTTCGCGCCGTCGTTTCGCGGCAAGCTGATTCAGCCTGGTGATGACAGCTATGACGAGGCCCGCAAGCTCTACAACGGAATGATCGATAAGCGCCCGCGCCTGATTGCACGCTGCGTGGATACCGCCGATGTGATCGCGGCTGTGAACTTCGGGCGCGAGCAAGGCCTTCTCATCGCCATCCGGGGTGGTGGTCATAGCGGCCCTGGGCTCGGACGGCTGCGACGATGGACTGGTGATCGATCTCTCGGAACTGAAAGGCGTACGTGTGGATCCGGCGACGAAGACCGTGCGGGTCGAGCCCGGGTGCACCTCGGGCGATGTCGATCATGCGACGCATCCGTTCGGACTCGCGGTTCCGTTCGGCATTGTCTCGAGCACCGGCGTCTCGGGCCTGACCCTCGGCGGCGGCACCGGGTATCTCACGCGCAAGTACGGCCTCACGATCGACAACCTGCTGGAAGCGGACGTGGTCCTCGCCGACGGCAGCTTTGTCACAGCGAGCAAGGATCAGCACCCCGATCTTTTCTGGGCGCTGCGCGGCGGCGGTGGCAACTTCGGCGTGGTGACGAGCTTCCTGTTCCAGGCGCACCCGGTGAGCATGGTCTATGCCGGGCCGATTTTCTGGGAAGCGAAGCACGCGCAAGCGGTGATGCGGGCCTATCGTGATTTCCTGCCGACCGCTCCCGAGGAACTCGGCATCTTCGTAGGCCTGAAGACGGTGCCGCCCACTGATCCCTTCCCGCGCGATTTCTGGAGCAAGCGCGCATGTGCGCTCGTCTCGAGTTACAACGGCCCCGCAGCCGAGGGCGAGCAGATCATGGCAAAGCTCCTCAAGACGCTCCCGCCGCCGATCTTCAACTGGATGGGCGCGATGCCGTTCCCCGCGATCCAGGGTCTGTTCGATCCCTTCTTCCCGACAGGCTTGCAGTGGTATTGGAAAGGCGACTACGTCAAGGCGCTCACCGATGAGGCGATCGACACGCACATCGCGCAAGCTGCAAAGGCGCCGAGCGATTTCTGCCTGATGCACCTGTACCCGATCGAAGGCGCGGTGCGTCGCGTCGCGAAGGATGCGACGGCGTGGAGCGCGCGTGATGCCACCTGGTCCATGGTCATCGCCGCGATCGATCCCAGCCCGAAGCAGGCCGATGCCTTGAAGACCTGGGGACGCGGCTACTGGAAAGCCGTCCATCCCTTCAATCTCGAGGGGGCTTACGTCAACTTCATGATGGACGATGAAGCCGACGGACGGGTGCAGGCCACCTACGGGCCGAACTATTCGAAACTGGCGGCGGTAAAGAAGAAGTACGATCCGAAGAATCTGTTCCGGATCAATCAGAACATCAGACCTGCTGCGTAGGCCGCGGCATCCGGTTCGCCGGCGCGGGGAATTAGTCGGACACAGCGGGCGCCGAAGACAGTCGGCGTTGGTCGCTTGCCTGTGGCGCTTCAGGATCCGATAACCTTACGGCATGACCCAGATAGGCAGGCAAGCCGGAGTGGCTATCGAGGACACGCTGCCGGATCTCTATCCGCCTATTGAGCCCTACGAGACGGGATTTCTCCCGGTGTCGGACGGTCACCGCCTGGCCTACGACCTGTGCGGCAATCCACATGGTCGTCCCGTAGTGTTTTTGCACGGGGGCCCGGGTGCCGGGTGTATGCCGACGCATCGCCGGTTCTTCGATCCGGCCGTCTACAAGATCGTTCTCTTCGATCAGCGCGGCGCCGGACGATCAACACCCAGTGCAAGCATCGAAGCCAACACGACCACACATCTGGTCGCCGACATCGAGGTCCTGCGCCGACATCTGAAGATCGATCGATGGCTAGTGTTCGGCGGTTCGTGGGGCTCAACCCTTTCGCTTGCCTACGCTGCGGCCCACCCAGGAGCGTGCCGCGCCCTGATCCTGCGTGGGATCTGGTTATGCCGACCGATCGATCTGAAATGGTGGTTCGACGGCATCCGTCTCGTGTATCCGGAATATTGGCAAGAATTCGTGGATCACATCCCGCCTGCGGAACGTCATGACCTCCTGAATGCGTATCTGCGGCGACTCGTGGATGCCGATCCCGCGGTTCACCTGCCGGCTGCGATCGCCTGGGAGAAATACGAAACCAGCTGTGAACGCCTGATGCCTCCAGACGAGAGTGACCCATCGCCACCGGCGAACGTGCTATCGATGCCGCGCATCGAGGCCCATTACATGCGCCATGGCTCGTTTCTTCGTGAGAACGAGCTGATCGAAGCGGTGCCGCGATTTCGGCATGTCCCGGCAGTCATCGTGCACGGCCGCTACGACATGCTGTGTCCGGTCGAAGGCGCGCTCGTGCTTGCTGCAGCGTGGCCGGAAGCGCAGCTCACGATAGTTCCCGATGCCGGTCACTCTGCACTGGAACCCGGCACACGACGGCAGCTGGTTGCCGCAACCGACCGCTTCCGCGCACTCCCGACTAGAGTCGAACCGCGACTGCCATGTCGCCGCTCCGAGGCCGCCAGGACAATGACCCTCCTTACCCGGATCGTCGACACCTCGCAACGCGTGAGCGCGACTTCGGCTCGCCTCGCCAAAGTGCGCGAGCTCGCGGCGTGCCTGCGTGAGCTCGAGCCCGGCGAGATCGACATCGGCGTGCAGTATCTTTCCGGCGAAACCCCGCAGGGACGCTTCGGTATCGGCTACACCGTGCTGAGAGATGCGAGTGCCGATGTCGCCGCTCGCGAAGCCACGCTATCGATCAGCGAAGTCGACCGGCGTCTCGGTGCGATCGCCGGCATTCGAGGCTCCGGCGCAGCGACTCGCCGTCTCGTGGCCCTGCGTGAGCTCTTCTCGCTCGCGACAGCCACCGAGCAGGAGTTCCTGATGCGCCTTCTCATCGGCGAGCTCCGACAAGGCGCACTTGCGGGCGTGATGATCGACGCGATTGCCGCAGCGGCTCAACTGCCTGCTTCCCAAGTGCGCCGTGCCGCCATGTATTCGAAGAGCATCGGCGCTGTAGCGCATGCTGCAATGCTGGACGGCACTGCAGGCCTCGCACAGTTCCACCTCGAGATTCTGTCTCCCATCGCGCCGATGCTGGCGCAGACCGCGGCCGATCCGGCCGAAGCACTGCAACAGCTCGGCGGCGAAGTGGCGTTTGAATGGAAAATGGATGGCGCCCGCATCCAGGTGCACAAAGTGGCGGACACCGTGCGCATCTACACGCGCAGCCTGAATGACATCACGGTGGCTGTGCCGGAGATCAGCGACGCCGCGCAACGCTTGGCGGTGCGCGACGTGATCCTCGATGGTGAAGCAATTGCATTCACGCGCTCGGGCCGCCCTCATCCGTTTCAGATCACGATGCGCCGCTTCGGCCGCAAGCTCGATGTCGAAACTCTGCGCGCCGAATTACCGATCCAGGCCTTCTTCTTCGACTGCCTGCGCCTCGACGGCGAGACCCTCACCGATCGGCCCACCCGTGAACGCATTCAAGCCCTCGCGAAAGCGGTGCCCGAGGCGTTGCAGATTCCGCGACTCATTACTTCTTCAGAACCGCAAGCCCGGGCGTTCTACGAGGCGGCCCTCGCGGCCGGACATGAAGGTGTGATGGCGAAGTCGCTCGATGCCCCGTACGAGGCAGGCAGTCGTGGCGCGAGCTGGCTTAAGATCAAGCGCGCACACACTCTCGATCTTGTCGTGCTCGCCGCCGAATGGGGTCATGGCCGGCGCACTGGCAAGCTTTCGAATCTGCATCTCGGCGCGCTCGATCAAGCCACCGGCGCGTACGTCATGCTCGGCAAGACCTTCAAGGGACTGACGGACGCGATGCTCGAGTGGCAAACGCAGGAACTGCTCGCTCGCGAGACGCGCCGTGACCAGTGGACGGTGTATGTGCGTCCCGAGCTCGTGGCGGAGATTGCGTTCAGCGATCTGCAGGCGAGCCCGCGCTATCCCGGCGGCGTCGCCCTGCGTCTCGCGCGAGTCAAACGCTACCGCGACGACAAGCGCGTCGAGGAAGCGGACACGATGGAATCCGTCAGGAGGATCTTCGAATCTCAGCACTAAGATGGCACTGAGAACAGGCTGTCTACCAGCTCGCGAGCGGCGGCAGACTCATGAGGTACGCCTCCGGATTCGCGTCCGTCATGAATCCGAAACGCGTGCCACGATCGTAGACCAGGTTGAACTCGACGTAGCGCCCGCGCTTCGCGAGCTGTCGGGCGCGATCCGCCGCATCAAATGGCGTGTCCATCCGGCGCTGCACGATGTCGGGATACACACCAAGGAATGCATTGCCCACGGCTTGCACAAACGCAATATCGTGTGACCAGTCGGTTCCGCGCAGGTTGTCGAAGAAAATGCCGCCCACTCCGCGCCGTTCGTTCCGGTGTGGCAGGAAGAAATACCGGTCGCACCAGTCCCGATACTCTTCATAAGCATCCGGGCGATAGCCGTCGCAAGCGCGATGTAACGCGTCATGAAACTCGGTCGTGTCCTGCGCGTACTCAATCGCAGGCGTGAGATCCGAGCCGCCACCGATCCAGTCGAAGCTGGTCGCGAGGTAGCGAAGGTTCATGTGTGCGGTCGGCGCGTGCGGATTGGCGGGGTGTGCGACGACCGAAATGCCGCAGGCTGTAGAATTCGCCCGCGGATTCTTTCGCGCCCGGAAGCTGCGCGATGCCGGCTTCGGACAGCGTACCCCAGACGTGGCTGACGTTGACGCCGACCTTTTCAAACACGGCGCCACGCATGAGTCGCATGTGCCCGCCGCCCTTCAGGCGATGCTCTTCGGGCTTGTTCCAGCGCGTCGACTCGAATCGCGCCTGCGAATCGCGCCCCTCGATAGCTTCCATGCGCGCGCAGAGGCGCGACTGTAGGTCTTCGAACAGGCGCAGCGCCTGGAGAGAACGTTCGCTGCTGTGCGCCACTATCATTTGGGAGTGTAGATCGTCTCGCGATACTTCACGCCGGCGGTCTCGACAGCCGTCCCTGCGACGAAGCGAGGCCGATAACGGGCGCCCTTGATTGCCCGCACGAGCAGTCTCCCCGTTTTCTCCGGTACCTCGCTCGTTGCAAGCGTCGCCGCGCGGATGTGACCGTCGGCCGCGACGGTGAACTCGACCTCTGCAGAGCGTTCGGCGAATCTGTCGGGCGCGACTGTTGGCCGGCGAGTACCGTTTGGCGGTCTGTAGTAGATCTGAACCGGCGCATCGAAGGCGGCGGTGCCACCGGCATCCGGAGCACTCAAGGCCGCCCACGCCTCGCGGTAGGCTTCCAACGCCTGGTCGGTGTAGCCGGCGAACATGCGCCAGTCGCCCAGGTCGAGCTGCGCGCGCCCCCGCTCCGCGGCGTCGCATTCTGGATGCGCTTCGAGGATCTCGAGCGCGAGTTTCAGCGCGGCCTCACCCTCGCGGCTGGGGCGCGAATAGCTGCTCGAGCCGTTGGCCCCGACCACGGGAGTCTCCGGGCCGTGGAGAAATTCGAGTCGATGAGCACGTGCGACGCCGCGCAGCGGCTCGATCATCATCAGGGTCTTCTCCTTGCCGAGATTGCTGGCAATCAATGAACGCGCGCGCGTGCATTTCGCGCGCGGTACTGTAGCGTCCCACCGATTCGAACCAGCCCGCGTTGCATTCCAGCGCCTCGACCAAGCGCGGTGTGTCCTTGGCATAAGCCGACTCGGCAATTCGCAGGGCGAGCTGCTGCTCGCGCACAACGCCGTCGTAGTCACCGAGCGCCAGGCGGGTTTCGATCAGCGACTTCATCATGTCGAGTTGCTGGGGGTTGAGCAGCCCATACACCTTGCGGCTGATATCGATTGCCCGCTGCAGCATCTGTGCCGCCGACTCGTAGTCGCCATTTTCCGAGTAGATCGCGGCGATACCGGACAGTGCCGCGATGAGCTCATTCGAGTCCGCGACTGGCTGCGTTTCGACGATGGTCGCAGCCCGGAGGTAGTTCTTCTTCGCCCCGTAGTAGTCGCGCAGTCCTCGTTGCGTCGCCGCCAGCTTGAGGAGCGGATTGACGAGCTGCAACGCCGTTGGCCCGTATTGTTCTTCGGCCAGGGCAACCGCCTTTTGGGCAGCCAACAGAGATTGCGGATCGGGTTGTGGCGCCGGGCGTCCGCGGCTCGCTGGAAGGCTCGACGGGCGGCAATTCCTGCGCGGCACACGGCAGCCGCAGCATCCAGCGCCTGCGTAACCGCCAGGACCGTGACCAACATGCTTCGATCGATCGCACGACTCGCGCGAGCCTTGGCATTCGCGCCCCCCTGCGAACTGAGTATACCCATGCGCAGCGATGAGGCGGTTACCGATCGGTCAGTACGTTCATTGCCAGGCGAGGGTCAGCGCAAGCTCACCTTGATGAGTCATGACCCCACCGAAGCCGTGGGAACCCGAGGCATGCCAATGGTCGAGTAGCGATGCCAACTCACGGAAGGGTAGAAAATGAGCGCGTTACTGGACACTTGCAAGATATGGTCAGAGCTATTGGCTCGATGATCTGAGCCGCAGCATGATCGAGAACGGCGAACTGAAGCGCCGCGTGACGGAGGAAGGGCTCACCGGACGTTACGGACAATCCCGCGATTTTCAACGCCGCGCTGACGAGCAGCGACGACTACGACGAGCCGATCCGCGCAGTGTGCGGGGCAGCACGCGAATCACATCTACGAGACGCTCATCGTCGCCGACGTCCGCGATGCGTGTGACATCCTGCGCCCGGTTTATGATCGAACCGAGGGGCGAGACGGATTCGTGAGCCTCGAGGTGTCGCCGCAGCTCGCGCGCGACACGCAGGGCTCGATCGTGGAAGCGCGCCGCCTCTGGAAGGCAGTGAATCGGAAGAATCTACTCATCAAGATCCCCGGCACGCCGGAGGGCGTGCCCGCTATCGAGACCCTGCTCATCGAGGGCATCAATATCAATGTGACGCTGCTCTTTTCGATCGAGCGCTACGAAGCAGTCGCTCACGCCTACGTGCGCGCGCTCGAGCGACGCAAGGCGCAGAAAGGAACCGATCGATCGGCTGGCGTCGGTGGCGAGCTTCTTCCTGAGCCGCATCGACACGCTGGTCGACGAGAAGCTGCAGGCGAGGGCCGAGCTGGGAGATGCCGGTCGCGAAGAACCTTCTCGGCAGATGCGCCGTCGCCAACGCAAAGCTCGCCTACCAGCACTTCAGGGAGACGGCCGCATCGACTCGCTGGAAGGAACTCGAACGCGCCGGCGCGGCACCGCAGCGACTTCTTTGGGCGAGTACCAGCACCAAGAATCCGGCGTACCCTGACCTCATGTACGTCGAGCCGTTGATCGGACCGCAGACCGTGAACGACGCTCCCGGGCAAGACCATCGAGGCCTTTGCGGACCACGGCAAGGCCGCGGCGACGCTGGAACAGGACATCAAGGAAGCCTGGCAGGTGACCGTCGATCTGAAGAAGACCGGCATCGATCTCACCCACGCGGCAGATCAGCTGCTCGAGGAAGGCATCGACAAGTTCAAGAAGGCGTACGCTGAGACACTGCAGGCCATAACCAACAAGGCACCACTCGCGAGCGTACGCTGACGAGATGGTCGCATTCAGCGAGCGCGTCGGCCCGAAGCCAGATCTGGACTGAGGCGTGACAGATAATCCGCAACACCACGGCGCTCCTCGACCGACAGGGCGCGAATCCGCGTCACGTGCTGAGCGTCCATACCCGGTCGTTGGCCTGCGGCAGTCTCGTCGAGCTGACGCAGAAGATACGCGTAATGCTGGCCCGCGAGCCGTGGGCGCATGCGGCGCAGTTCTCCCTCGGCCAAGCGGTCCGTGACAGCTCTCGCATTGCCGGAAATAGACGCTGGCACCGAGTTGCAGCGCCGCGCCGTCACCGATGCCGCCCTCAAGCGGCGGCCAGCGCGGCAGGCTTTCGATGTATGAAGCGACGTCGAGCAGGTCCTGTGGCCCGGTCAAAGTGTGGCGGGAAGCGAAGTTCTGCATGCGCTCATCCCAGCGGCGATCGGCACGGAAATCGACGAGCTGCTTGACCAGCACCGACACATGCTGACCCGCGATCGCCGGTACACTTGCATCATCGGTGCCGCAACCGTCGGCCTGGTGGCATGCCGCGCACGTGCTAAACAATGCTGCGCCGTGCTTGAGGTCCGGTTCGAGCTGCCAGCGCGGCGCGAAACTCGGCGCTCGCGGCAGCGGTGCGCTCCTCGAGAGTGGGCGCTTGCCCATAGAGCGCCGACTGCGCCAGTCCGAGTCCGGCGAGGATTGCCGCAGCAGTGAGGTATGTACGGTGATGCAAAGCCGAGTCCACGACCTGCAAGGGAGCCTACCCCCGCGCACGGTAGACGGCAATTGCGTGCGCGGGCTGTGGCCTGCAGCCGGGCCATGTCGATGACCAGCAACGTCGAGCACAACTCCCGGGCGGATGCTCTGGTGATCTTCGGCATCACCGGTGATCTCGCGTACAAGAAGATCATTCCCGCGGTCGAAAACCTGGTACGGCGCGGGCGACACACGGGCCCGGTGCTCGGCGTTGCGCGTGAATCGTGGACCAAGGAGCGGCTGGAGGATCGGCTGGCCGCGAGTCTTCGCGAGCATGGCAATGGCATTGACGAGCACGCCTTTGCAGCACTGTGTAAGCAGCTGCGCTATGTGACGGGCGATTACCGCGACCCCGACACCTTTCGCAGGCTCAGGGACGCTTTGGGTACCGCACGCGCCCCACTACACTATCTCGCGATTCCACCGAGCATGTTTGGCGAGGTCGTGACGCAGCTCGGGGCCTCTGGTGCTGCGCGTGGCGCGCGGGTGGTAGTCGAGAAGCCGCTCGGCCGCGATCTCAAGTCCGCGCGGGCACTCAACGCGACGCTCGCGCAGGTGTTCGAAGAGGCACAGATCTACCGCATCGATCATTTTCTCGGCAAGGAGCCGGTGCAGAACCTGCTCTACTTCCGCTTCGCCAATGCCTTCCTCGAGCCGCTGTGGAATCGCGACTACATCGCGAGCGTGCAGCTCACCATGGCGGAGTCCTTCGGCATCGAGGGCCGTGGCAAGTTGTACGAGGAGCTGGGCGCGATCCGCGATGTGGTTCAGAACCATCTCCTGCAGGTCGTGAGCCTGCTGGCGATGGAACCGCCCGCAAGCTATGCGAGCGATGCTGTGCGGGACGAGAAGGTCAAGGTGCTCGAGGCCGTGCTACCGCTCGACTCGGGCGATGTCGTGCGCGGTCAGTACGCCGGCTATCGCGAGCGAACCCGACGTGGCAGCGGACTCGCACGTCGAAACCTACGCGGCGCTCCGGGTCGACATCGATTCACCGCGCTGGGCCGGCGTGCCGTTCCTGATCCGCGCTGGCAAGCGCATGGCGGTCACCGCGACCGAGGTCATGGTGCGCCTGCGCACCGCGATGCATCCGTTGTTCGATGCGGCGCCAAACGAAGACCAATCACGTGCGCTTTCGCCTGGGCCCGGATCGCGTCGTGATCGGCCTCGGCGTGCGCACCAAGGAACCCGGCGAGGTGATGCACGGCCGCTCGGACGAACTGCTGATGTGTGACGCCGAAGCGGGCGCGCACTCAGCCTACGAGCGCCTGATTGGCGATGCGCTGCGCGGTGACCCGACCCTGTTCGCTCGCCAGGATTCGATCGAAGCGGCGTGGAAGATCGTTGACGACGTCATCGACGAGCGGTCGGCACCGCTGACATATGACGCTGGAAGCTGGGGGCCATCAGAAGCCGATGCACTGGCCGAGGACACCGGCGGTTGGTATGCGCCCCTGGCCACAGCGGAATTGTCGCTGACCTCGGCACTACCCGCTGGCGTCGATGCAGTCGACGCAGTCGACCGAGCAGCGTGGCGGTCACGCGCTGATAGAACGTGAAGTTCTTGCCACCCAGCTTCACGCTGAGCGTGCCGGTAATCTGCTGCTCGCCGATCCGCCAGAGTGCGCCGCCGGTCGTTCCGTGCCCGCCGTCGCAGATCAGGACATACGAAACGCTGTCCTCCTGCCGACTCTCCTCGCCCAGCCTGCAGTCCTTCAGCGCCACGTGATCGAGGACCGGGAATGCGGAGGCAGACGACAGATCAGCCTGGGTGAGGCAGCGCTTCTCGTGCGTCGTGGCGTAGCGAAGGTTTTCCTCGAGATGCGGCATGGCCGTGACAGTCGTGACGTCATAGAGTCGCGAGGCGGCAGCACCTGCGACGGACCATGCAAGCGAACACGCGAGAACGACTGGAATCGGCATCCTGATCCACCTGCTTTGATTCCAACCACCTTCAGAATACGCTCGACCGCTGACTCGGAACTCTCCGATTCTTGCGCCTGAATCCTGAAAAGCCTGCTCAGCGCTTCTCCACCACTGACGCCAGCCGCCGCACGCCTTCCGCAACCGCGCTGTCGCGCAGGAAACCGTAGCCGAGGATCAGCGATGGCGGCAGTTTCGCGCGGGCGCGGTACTCCCGCGTCCCGGTGACGTTGACGGACAGCTTCCTGGCTTCAGCGGCAACCTCATCCTCATCTGCGTCGGGTGGCAGCTCCAGCATCAGATGCAGGCCCGCGGCGATGCCGAACACGCGTCGCTTCGGCAGATGGTTGCGCAGCGCGGCTACGAGCGAGTCGCGCCGCCGGCGGTAGATGCGCCGCATCCGGCGCAGATGCCGGTCGAGCTCGCCACGCTCGATGAAATCCGCGAATGCGAGCTGCTCGAGGCTCGCTGAGCCGCGGTCCTCACGCTTTTTGACGCGCGCAAACTCATCGACGAGCCCAGCGGGAACGACGCAGCCAGCCGAGGCGCAAGGCCGGCGCCAGGGTCTTGCTCGGCAGACCCGACGTACACGACGCGCTCGGGCGCTACGCCGTGCAAAGCGCCGATGGGCTCGCGGTCATAACGAAACTCTGCGTCATAGTCATCCTCGATGATGAACGCCTGCTTGCGCACCGCCCAATCGAGGAGCGCAGCGCGCCGCCGGGGTGCCAGCACCGCGCCGGTCGGGTATTGATGTGCCGGAGTGATCAGAACCGCCCGTGCTTCGGTCTTGTCGAGGCGTTCAACGATAGACCGTGCTCATCGACCGGAACGGGCACGCACTTGAGACCGGCATCGCGCACCGCTTCGCGTTGTTCCTCGTGCGAGGGATCTTCCGTCGCGACCGCTTCGACGCCCTGCCGGCGCAGCACGGTGCACGCGAGGCGGAACCCCTGGGTGAAGCCGTTGCAGATCAGCATCCGATCAGGGTGCGCCAATGTGCCACGGGAGCGATTGATGTACGCCGACAACGCCACGCGTGCTGCGGTGGTCCCGCGCGGATCGGGATAGCCCATGGTGCCGCTCGCCGCAGTCGCGAGCACTTTACGCAGCGACTTGTGCCACGCGCGCCGCGGAAACGTCGAGGTATCAGGAACCGCGGGGCGAAAGTCATAGCGCACGGGCGCGACAGCGGATTCCGCCGGGACCTTGGCGGCCTGTTCGGGCACTGCGCGCTGAGCCGTGATCCGGCCCTCGGCTACGGTCGTCGCCGAACCCTGCCGGGCGATGAGATAGCCCTCCGCGAGCAACTGCTCGTACGCATCGACCACTATTCCACGTGAGAGCCCGAGATCTGCAGCGAGCGCGCGCGTCGACGGGAGCGAGGCGCCGGCCTGGAGCCGCCCGGCCCGGATCGCCGAGCGCAATTCCCCTTCTAATTGCGCTCGCAGGGGCTGGCTGGCGTCGCGGTCGATGCGGATCAGGAGCTCCGGAGCAGCGGGAGCGCGAGCGGAACTGGTACCCTCATCTTTCATAGAATTGGCTCTGTTTATGAGACCAGTGAAGGATACTCTGTGCACCACCTGGAGGAAAGATTCGCTTAACCCGGAATCAAGTATTGCGTTTGATGCAATAGCCCGATGAGCCGAAAGTGCACACACCCGGAAATGACATGAGACAGAGGATTTTCAACTGGGAGACGACCATGAACACGCTGCAGACGATCCGAGAGTTCACATTCACCACCGTCCTGGCCGCGGCAGCCCTGGTTGCGCCGGCCATTCAGGCGGCCGATGAATGCGTGCATGAGGCGGCTGCAATCGCGACCCGCGACAACGCCGTGGCAAGCCTGGGTCAAATGGTTGTCACGGCTTCACGCGTGGCATCGCTCGGCGTACTGGTTGTGTCGGCCCCGCGCGGGACCAACGCAGAGTTCGCGGATCTCGGCACGATGACCGTGAGCGCCAGCCGCGACGTGCTCGCGACGGTCGCGGATCTGGGCACCATGACGGTGACCGCGCCTTCGCAGGGCGCGGTGATCGTCGCCGGACGCGCTACTTCTCGCTCCTGGAACTAGACCACAGCCTCGAGCCCGCCGGTTTGCGCCGGCGGGTTCCTTTTTTGGACGACTCCATGGCCAATCGCGATCGTTTCGAGTTGCTGATCCTCGGCGTCATCTGGGGCGCCTCTTTTCTCTTCATGCGCGTCGCCGTGCCGGAGTTCGGCGCCTTCGCGCTGGTCGAAGTTCGTATCGGCATCGCGGCCCTGTTTCTGATCGGCTTGCTGGCGTGGCGCGGTGGGCTCGGGCACCTGCGCGGCTCAGCGCTACCGATGATGGTCGTCGGAATATTGAGCTCCGCCCTGCCCTTCGCGTTGTTCGCGTACGCCGTTACCTTCCTGACGTCCGGAATGGCCGCGGTGATCAATACCGACCACGCCGATGTTCGCGGCCCTGGTCGCGTACTTCTGGCTCAACGACCGGCTGACCGCGACGCGCATCGTCGGGCTGGTGATCGGGTTCGGCGGTGTGTTGCTGTCCGCCTGGGACAAGATTTCCTTCAGCGGAGGGAGCACGACCCTGGCCGTACTCGCGGCACTGGGCGCGAGCCTGTCCTATGGTCTCGGCATGAACTACACGAAAAAGAAACTGAGCGGTGTCCCTCCGTTGGCCGCGGCCACCGGCAGCAGCCTTGCGGCGACACTGCTTATTAATCCCGCTCGCGGCATCGAACTGGCCGAGCGTCACGCCCTCGCTCAACACCTGGCTGTGCGTGATCGCGCTCGGAGTGCTGTGCACGGGAGTCGCGTATGTCTTCTATTTCCGGCTGATCGCGCGCATCGGGCCGTCGAAGGCGAGCACCTCGGTGTACCTGGTCCCGGTATTCGGAATGCTGTGGGGTTTCATATTCCTCCAGGAGACGATCACGGCGCACATGCTCATCGCGTGCCCGATCATCGTGCTCGGCACCGCCCTCGCCTCGGGCAATGTGACCTTCCGGACACGCACTCGGGTCGCTGAAGGCGCGAGCCGCGCCTGATACGACAGTACGCATGAGCCAGCCCGAACACAACCCCAAGTTCAGCTGGCACGCGGGTGAAGTTGCGATTCAGCGCACTGTCGGCGTCGCCGAGAGAATGGCGCGTCACGCGTCCAGCATCGTTCGTGATCATCTGCCCGAGCAGCATCGCAATTTCTATCCGCACCTTCCGTTCGTCGTGCTGGGCAGCGTCGAGGCAAACGGCGATGCGTGGGCCACATTGCGTGCTGGCAAACCCGGGTTCGTGCATTCTCCGGATGCTTCGTTGCTGCGCGTCGAGACACCGCGCGATCCGAGCGATCCCGCAGAGCAAGGTCTGGACGATGGCAACGCAATCGCGTTGCTCGGCATTGAGCTGAGCACGCGACGGCGTAATCGCGCCAACGGTTCGATTCGCAGAACGAGCGCTGACCAGTTCGACATCCGGGTCGAGCAGGCCTTCGGCAATTGCCCAAAGTACATTCAAGTGCGCGATTTCGAGTTTGTCCGCGATCCTGGCGCGCTGCCGCACGAGCCCGCGAGGTACCTCGCCCGCATCGATGACCGCGCCCGAGCATTGATCACGGGTGCCGATACGTTTTTCGTCGCCTCCTACGTCGATCGCGACGAAGGGCGACAGGTGGACGTGTCTCATCGCGGTGGCAAGTCCGGTTTCGTCCGGCTGGATGAGGCGGGCGTGCTCACGATTCCCGACTTCACCGGCAACCGATTTTTCAACACCCTCGGCAACCTGCTCGTCAATCCAAAGGCCGGCCTCATGTTCGTGGACTTCGACACCGGCGACCTGCTGCAGCTATCCGGAGACGCGGAAGTCCTGCTCGACTCGCCCGGAGACCGCCGCATTTCTCGGTGCCGAGCGCTTCTGGCGATTTACACCTCGGCGCCTCGTCTATCGCGCCAACGCCGTGCCGTTGCGCTGGACGTTGCGCGAGTGGTCACCTAATTCCCTCGCGACCGGAGAATGGGGAGCAGCAGCTGCGGCGTCGCGTTAGGTCAGCTCCAGATCGAAGTTGGCGGGATCGGCAGCTATGAGCCGACAGGAAGCGGCTTGTCTAAGAGCTCGTACGCCGAGCGTTCCCGGTAGCCGTGGCGGTGATAGAACGCGCGTGCTGATTCGTTGCCTGCGCCGAGCTGAAGCTGAATGCGAACGCAGCCGCTTCTTCCGAGGGCTTCCTCCGCCGTCCGCAACAGGCGCCCGCCAATACCGGTCGCGCGATGACTCGGCAGCACAAACAGCTCATCGATTTCCGCCATGAGCCCACCGTGCTCGAGACTGAACACGTAGACGGCGATGAGGTATCCGCAAAGCTGGCTGTCATGAAGTGCCACCCAGCCCGCGCCGAGGCTCGGCGTGGCCAATAACTCCTCAAGGCGCGCTTTGACGTCAACGCGAGAAACCCAGCAATGTGCTCGAACTTCCAGTACTGCTCTACGAGTGGCCAGCCGGGCATCGGTTGCTGTTGCGGGTCTGATCACTCGAAGAACGCGAAGCTGCGGCACTCGATGCTGTGCCGAGGTTTCGCGTTCGGAAAACTCGTGTCGCGAAACGCGGTATGGGGCACGCGCATCGCCCGGGATCGATCGCTGTCGTGGAACTTGAGCAGCACGATTTCATCACGGGTCATGTTCGAGAAGTACCACCAGCGATGATTCGGGTTGTAGTGAAATATCGCGGCCGCGATCATGGAATCCTCGTCGGGCATGTCGCGGAGCATGGTCTGCTCGTCGGGAATCTGATCCACGATATGCAGCGTGTTTCGGGTTCCCTCGTCGACTCCGACGCTGCGGGCATCGCAGAGCGCCAGCGGCCAGTCCTGCGGCGGCTCCGAAAATGCACGCCACAGGCTCGTGGCGATGAACCTGGAGTAGCCTTTGCCGCCCGGGAATGACTCCTTATAGATCTTGCGCGCCATGCGTTCCGCGACTTGCGGTGTGAAGTCGACGTGCGCCTCACTCGCCGGCGGTTGCACGCCGCCCTTGTGGGTATAGCCCACGGCCTGGCGCTCGTACTTGGGCAGATCGCCTGAAGTGCGGATCATCCAGCCCCTGGAGACAACGCGGGTCGCGCCTGTCAACGCCTTGATCGTCGCGTCGACTTCATCGGGATAGACCCGATCGACCTCGTCCTTGTCGAAGAAGTCCTTCACCGAGCTGGGGCGTTCCGCGAGCGCGAAGCCGTGAACATCCAGGCTGAAGTGATCCTTGATGGCGCGTCCATCACGGATTGCCACGGGGTACGTTCGATACTGGCCCGTGTTGCGCTCGGCGCCGGGCGCGACGAAGCGGCGATTGATCAACGAGTCCCGCGTGACATAACTGATCGCCGCGTCAACCGTCCTCGCATCACGTTCGTCTACTGAGCTTCTCCATCCAGCCTGTTCCTGGTCCGAGGCTCTACAAGATGCAACTGGCGAGGCCGGTTGTCCACCCGGCATCTTCAGACCGCTTGCCTTGCGCGCCATTGTGCCTAAGTATGGCCGCCGCAATTCACCGCTTGCACATAACAACCAAGGCGAAAGCCTGCCCCTGGGAGTCGTTCGATGCCGTCACCAGACGAGATTGTTGCTGCCCGTCGCTGGATACTCTCGCGGCTTTGCGCACTGCCGATACTCGCTGCCGCGCCGCGCCTCGCGTGGTCGCAGGCCCTCGGCGCAGACCATGACGCCAGACCAGGTCCTCAACGTGATGGACTTCGAAGCGTTGGCGCGTGCGGCACTGCCGCCAGCGCATTTTGCGTTCATCGCCACGGGTGTGGACGACGATCGCACCGTCATCGCCAATCACGAGGCCTTCGGGCTGGTCGAGATTCGCTCGCGTCGCTTCGTCGATGTCAGCAATGTCGACATGTCGGTGCGCATGTTCGGCGTGACGTCCCCGGTCCCCTTCTACCTCTCTGCCGTCTCCAGTCAGCGGGCATTTCACCCGGACGGTGAGCTCGCGACGGCGCGCGCAGCTGCGTCGCGTTCGATGCTGATGATGTTGTCCACCGCGGCCTCGACTTCGGTAGAGGACGTAACCCGCGCACGCGGCGGCCCGGTGTGGCAGCAGCTGTATGCGACGGATGACTGGAACGTGACCAAGGGAATCGTGCAACGCGCGGAACGCGCGGGATGTCCCGCGGTCGTGCTGACGGTCGACAATCTGATGGGTCGGAACAACGAAACGCTGGCGCGCGCCATGCGCGAAGACAAGCGCGAGTGCACGGCCTGCCACATCGGAAATTCCCACGACTTCGTCCTCAAGGCACCGATGTTCGCCGGCCTCGATGTCTCCCACGTCACGGAACACACGCCGTCGAACATCACCTGGGATTTCCTGAAGCGCCTGCGCGACCTCGTGTCGGTGAAGCTGCTCGTGAAGGGCATCGTCACGGGCGAGGATGCTGCTCTTTGCGTCAGCCACGGCGCCGATGGAGTGATCATCTCCAACCACGGCGGTCGCAACGAGGAGACTCTGCGCTCGACTATCGAGTGCCTGCCTGAGGTAGTGGCGGCTGTCGCCGGCCGCGTGCCGGTGCTGATCGACGGAGGCGTCCGCCGCGGTACCGATGTCTTCAAGGCGCTGGCGCTCGGCGCTACTGCTGTCGGAATCGGACGGCCGCAAGCGTGGGGCCTCGCTGCCTTCGGCCAGCAGGGCGTGGAAGCAGTGACCGATATCCTGAAAAAGGAAGTCCGCCTCATCATGCGTCAGGCGGGAACTCCGAGCATCGCCGCGATTACGCGCGAGCGGGTTGTCAGCAGGATCGCGTAGCGATCGCCGGCCTCAGGCGCTTACAGCTCGCTCCGCTGGCGATTCGCGCGGCCGATCGGGTGCATCCAGCAGGATGGACATGCACGTCAACCCGCCCTCCGCGCGATGAAATTCGCTGAGATCGAGCAGGCGCGGAGTGAATCCGCGCAATTCGACGCGCTTCGCCGTGCGCGGATAGCTGGAAGACATGAGCAGATGCTGCCCGATCGGTAGCGCGCCCGCCCCGGGCTCCAGAGTATCGATCTCTACCTGGGCATAGCGTGCAAACAGATCGCGCGGGACCCACTGTGGATTGATCAAGACGGCCTGGTTTCCGAGATAGGTCACGGCTGACTTCAGATGCAGGCACCCGGACACCGGCACGACCACGAGTTCATAGTCGCGCGCGCGCAGGAGTGGCGTGAGATAGTCGATCGCTGCCTGGTTGGTGCGCTTGCCGCACCCGATGTACACGGCCTGCCCGATGGTGAGAATGTCGCCGCCGTCGAATTGAGCCTGCGGTGGCGGATACGCCAGCTCGCAGTACTTGCCAAGGACTGCCGCGACTGCAGTCGTCTCGGGACGGCGTGAAGCGGCGCCGGAGCGTGCGATGACTGCAAGCGCCCCAAGCACCAGCGCGGTGTCTTCGATGAATACGGAGTCGGGCAGCTCGGGAGCGATCGCCACCTCGACAATCCGGGCCCCAGCGCTGCCGAAGTGCTTCCACGTAGCGTGCGTGCTGTTGCTGCGCCAGCGCGAAGTCGATGGGTTCGCGCTCGATGTGTGTGCGTTCGCCCTGCTGCAGGGCAGGACTCGGTGGGCGGACGAGTGCTACGAGGCTCATTTCTTGCAAACCAGCTTCAGCGGCGACTGCGAACCGCAAAATATCATGCGTTCGCATGTCGGGTTCTGCCGGCGTCGATAGTCCTTGGCCAAGGCCGCTGATCGCGGCGTCAAGACTACAAGGAGTATCGCGTCATAGCTCGCGAGCGACATCGGCCACACCGCTGCCCAGACTAAGAGAAGGCTGATCGCCTCAGCGCAGCGTAGTGATGTAATCCGTGGGCAAGCCGACCTTCTGGGCGACGGCACGCAGCTTCATTGCGTATTCCGGATTGACCTCGTCCGGCGCTGGCGGCTCAGCAAGGTTGTAGCAAAGAGCGGCAACCACGCCACCATTTGCGACTTGTGCCAGCACGGCTTGCGGCTTGTAGGCCTCGAGTCCGGGCTGCGCATAGAGCCGCTGCAGTTCCGCGGGCGCGAGCGACATTACGAGCCCGTGAACGCGGCCTGAGCGGCTGGGAACGAGTGTGGCGCGCTTTCCAATGCGCAGCGCGAAGCCGTCGACCCAGGCGCGCTCGACGTGTTCAGGCGTTATGCCCTGGGCGCGGAGCAGCTCCTCGTCCATGAACAGCCCATAGAAGAAAACATCGGCTCGTCGACCCGGCATCGTCGCCTCCGTTGCGTGCTGAGTGATGGTCCTAGCTCACTTCCACCACCATCTCAATTTCTACGCAGGCCCCAAGTGGAATCTGCGCCACGCCAAACGCGGTGCGCGCGTGTGGGCCGCGCTCGCCGAGCACCGCAAGCAGCAGCTCCGAACACCCGTTTGCGACCAGGTGCTGCTCCGTGAAAGTGGGTGTGGAGTTCACGAGGCACATTACTTTCAGAATGCGCCTCACGCGGTTGAGGTCTCCCAGATGCTCGTGGAGCGTCGCGAGCAGATCGATTGCGATGCCGCGTGCGGATGCGTGGCCGTCCTGCGTCGAAAACTCACGCCCCAGCTGCCCGGCAAGTGGTTTACCATCCTTGCGCGCAATGTGGCCTGACACGAACACGACGTTGCCGCTCTGCGCCACCATGACAAACGCCGCCAGTGGCTTGATGGCGGGGGGCAAAATGATGTTCAGCCGCTCGAGCTCTTCGTAAGGGGTCATCACCCGTTCTCCCGTGCCTGGTCAGAAGGTCACCGCGTCCGTGTTGCCTCCACAAACAACGACGCCGACGCGCTCGTCAGGTCGCGGTCGATACGCCCCGCTCAACAGCGCAGCCATCGCCGCAGCCCCGCCCGGCTCGGTAGCCAAGCGCATCACGCGCCAAAGCGCGCGCTGCGCTTCACGGATGGCCTCATCCTCAACCAGCACGATCTCATCGACGAAGCGCTCCGCGAGCGGGAACATGAGCTCTCCCACACGCTGCGGTGCCAGCGAATCCGCAGCGATGCCACCCGCTTCTGCGTCCACCGGATGCCCGGCCTCGCGCGCCCGATACAGGGTTGGAGCAAGCCTGGGCTCAACGGCAACGATCCGGATTCGTCCCTCGAACCATGCCGCGATTCCACCGATGAGCCCGCCGCCTCCGACAGCGACCAGCAGCGTATCGAGTTCCCGACACTGCTCATCCATTTCCAACCCGACCGATCCCTGGCCGAGAAGGGTTTCAGCCTGATCGAAGGCGTGAATCTGCACTGCGCCACGGTCCGCGGCGCGGCGGCGGCTCGCTGCGAGCGCATCGGCATAGAGCTCGCCGGCAACGATGAGTTCCGCGCCGAGACTCCTGATCCGCTCCTGCTTGGTGAGCGCCGCGACCGATGGGATGAAGATGCTGGCAGCGATCTTGAGCCTGTTCGCCGCGAACGCGACTGCGAGTCCATGGTTGCCGCCGGAGGCTGCCACCACACCGGCCGGCGGTATAGTGCGGGAGAGCAGATTGGCGAATGCACCGCGCGACTTGAAGGAACCGGCATGCTGCACAAGCTCAAGCTTAAAGGCGATCACACCAGCCTCGAGCCCAAAGTCCGCGGGATCGACCTCGATCACCGGCGTGCGCCGGATGTGCGGACGGATCAGCGCGTACATGTCCGCGATCTGTCCGGGGCCGATGGCAGGGGAGGTGTTCATGCGTGGGCGCGGGCGTAACATCGCGTGTCGATCGGCGGCGCAGAGCTTGCTATGGCACAGTGCGGCTGCCATTATAATTAGGTAATTGGCTAACTACCAATATGATCGAACAACCAGCCATTCGCGCCCTGGCCAACGAGAAGCGGCTGCAGATACTGGAGTGGCTGAAGGACCCGCGCGCTCATTTTCCGCCGCAGATAGATGGGGACCTGGTGCGTGACGGCGTTTGCAGCGTGTTCATTGCTGACAAGCTGCGTGTCAGCCAACCCACCGCGAGCGAGCACCTCAAGCTCCTCACCCAGGCAGGGCTCGTGACGCCCAAGCGCATCAAGCAATGGATCTTCTACAAGCGCAACGAGCGCCGTATCCGCGAGATCAAGCGCGACCTGCGCGGGCTCTAGGGGTCACGAACTCGGTCGCTTTGCCAAGCGGGTCCGCGAGGCCGAAATCTCAGGCGCGAGCGTAGAAGCGCAGGGCGACCGAGTTCATGCAGTAGCGCAGGCCGGTCGGCTGCGGCCCATCATCGAAGACGTGCCCGAGATGCGCATCGCACCGCCGGCACGAAACTGCGGTACGTTCCATCAGCAGACTCTTGTCGACGCTCTCGACTACGTTGAGGCGAGAGATCGGTTTCCAGAAGCTCGGCCAGCCGGTGCCGGATTCAAACTTGGTGCGCGAATCGTACAGAGCTGTGTCACAGCAGATGCAGCGATAGATCCCGGCGGCGTGATTGCTCTCGTACTCTCCGGAGTAAGGTCTCTCCGTTCCTTCGTGGCGGGTCACCTGGTACGCAGCGGGCGAAAGCTGCTTCTGCCACTCCGCATCGCTCTTCATGACTCGAGGCACACTCACCTTCCCCTGACTCACTCCGGCGGGCGAGAAATTCTCGATCATTACCGTGTCGCTTTGCTTGGGCGCAGAGGGATTTTCGCCCGTCGCACGCAGGGCGAGAGCGGTTCCCGCACCCACCGTCGCGCCACAGATGAGGAACTGCCTGCGCGACCAATATGTCGGCAGTGTAGGTCGCATTGCTGATTCTCGATTCCTTCTCATCGCCTTCACCTGGCTAGCGCGCCTTGGCGGCAACCATCACGGCCTTTGGCTGATAAAGCGCGGGGAGAGTTCGCGCGAAGTTCTGCACCTTGGGCAGATCGTTGATGACGATGTAGGGGCTGTGAGGATTGTTGATGAGGTAATCCTGGTGGTAGTCCTCCGCGGCGAAGAATCCCTTCAACGGATCGACGCGCGTCACGATCGGTCTGGCAAAGACATGTGCCTTGTCGAGCTGCGCAATGTAGGCCTGCGCAACCTTCTTCTGCTCATCGTTGGCGTAGAAGATTGCAGAGCGATACTGCGTACCCCGGTCAGGTCCCTGCCGATTCAGCTGGGTCGGGTCGTGTGCGACCGAGAAGAACACCTGCAGGATCTCGCCAAAGGAGACCAATGCAGGGTCGTACGTGATTTGCACCGACTCGGCGTGTCCGGTCGCTCCACTGCTCACGGTCTCGTATTCAGCTGTCGCCTTATCGCCCCCTGCATACCCTGACACCGCCTGGCGAACGCCGCGCAGATGCTGGAACACGCCCTGCACGCCCCAGAAGCAACCGCCGGCCACAACCGCGGTCTGCAAGGGGCCGGCCGTCTTCGAGCTATCGATCGCGGACGCTGGGATGACGACCGCCGGCTCGGCCCCACCAACGGCAACCTGCACGAGGGCGCCGCATGCCACCAGCATCAGCACGATCAACGACCCCTTCCGATTGGACTTCAGGGAAGAAAATAGCCGTGCACTTAGGGCTGAGCCTGTAGGGTTCATCTGGGTTGACCTCGTGGACTTAAGGGATTGAGGCTGTACGCCAAGACGACCGGCGCTTCGCGCCGAATATTACGAACGAGCGCCTATTTCAAAAGTAGCGTCGCCAACCGAATACCAGCCGCACTCCGAGCAAGTACACGCGCTCCAGGTGTATCCCTGGTGCACCGGGCGGAAAGACCACACTCCCCCCGTGCGGGATATCCACACCACCGTAGAGCTGCAGGACCAACTCGGAGGTCTGGGTCATGTCAAACGCACGATAGGGCCGGTACTCGAGGATCGGGAAGTCGAAACAGGTTGAACTGAAGCCGATGACTCTGGGCACCCCCGTAGTGACTCCCGGCGCGAACAAGCTGTCGTCCGATGGCGATCCGTAGAAGGTCGCACCGATCTCACGACCCAGTACGAACTGGAAGCGCCCGAAGCGCGTCGCCTGGCCGAGCTGCCAGGGAATGAGCCCACCATTGACCGCGGTGACTCCCATGTTCTGGTAGGCGGTCGGCGACACAAAGTACAACGGTGACAGCAGCAGCAGATCCCCGGGTATCAGATAGAACGGCATTCGCAGTCGGGCGGTGAACGCTGTGCGCCCTGGGATCGCTGCGGTGAGGCTCCCGCCTTCCTCCGCAAAAGTGCTGTTCGTGAACTCGTTCGTGGACGGTGTATCCCCCCTGTACCCCAGGGCAAGATAGACCAGTCCGTCCCCCGCCTGGCCGAGCACTCCGTCCATCCCGTATCCAACGCGCAGTGACAGATCCGCTCCGCCGATGTAGCCGCTGCCATTCTCGAGTCCGGTAAAGCCACCGTCCACGTAGCGCACGTCGAGCGAGCCGGCGGTGCCGATGAACGGCCCCACCTCAGCTCGGAAACGTGGCATCGCGCCCAGTCCGCGGGAGAGACTGGGAACTGGAGTGGGCCGCAGCACCTCGACGCCCAACTGCACGGCCTCGGGTGTTGCTTGTTGTCCCTCGGGTCTATCCCCTAATCTGTCGTTCTTGCACACGTCAAACGCATCGGGTGTGTCAGGAGCCTTCGGCGTGTACGGGAGATTCGCTGTCCGGGGCCGGCCGGCCGCGGTGTCAAGCAACTGTTCCAGGCTCTCACGCACCGCTTCCGCAGCCCGCTCCGCATCCTCCGGGCGCATGTGCGCGTCGCCCATCAGCACTGTTGTCTTCGCGCCTCCTTGCCATGTACTCACCTCCAGGCCCCCCTCGTTGTAGTAGTCGTGACTGCCCTTGCGCTGCGAGACGTCGCCCCAGGTTCCCGCGACGTGGCCTGCTGCGAAGACGTCTTCCATGAAGTGAAGCGCGAAAGCCTCGTCGGCCAAAGTGGCGAGCGTGAGCGCTGAACGCTCTTCGGCGCCGAGTGTCTCGTGCGCGAGCCTCGTGGCCTTCTGCAGGGCGCTGAGGTGGTACCACCCGAACACTCCGACGGCATTGATCTCGGATCCAGCTTTTAGCGTGACCTCAACGTATTCCCGTGCAGTGAAGTCAGCTCTGGGGCGAGCCAGCAGGAAGTGCGCGGTGTTGGCGCTGGCTCGTATCGCATATTCGGGGTCGGCGCGCTGCAGGTGCACGTCGGCAACTCGAAGCGCGTTGCTGCGCTGAGCCCTCACGGCTTCGCCCTCGAGTTCCCGCCGCAGGTCGCCGATCAGGTTCTTGTCGCCCGCTTGCGGCTCAACTGGCGCTTTCGAGACCTGCGCCAGGTCGACCTTGAGCTGCGCCGCGATGTCGGCAACCGCGAGGATCCACTCCGAACTGCTGACCGTCTCGAGCATCTGTTTGCTCGAGCAGGAATGGTCACCTGAAATTGCGGACATCGCTGCCCAGTCGATGCACTCGGGCATCAAGCCTTGTGCGGGGTCGGCTCCTGGCTGGCACAAGCGCGTTTCGTGCCCGGCCCGCGCTTCGGCCCAGAGACGATCGAATATTGCTCTGCGTTCCGGGTCGAGAGTTTCGACGGCCAGCACAGCAATGTCACGGTGCTCCGGGTAAACCCACGCAGGTGCTCGCGCGGCGCACAGGAGAGTGAAGGCAAACAGTAGCAGTCGTCTCGCCATTGCGCCGCCGGGAGCCGGTCAATACAGATCGCGCTGCAATGCCATGAACGTGAGGTCCTCGACTCGCTGGTCTGCAGGCTCTTGCATGGCTCTGGTTCGTTCCCGATGTCGGGTCGAGCGGCGGGTTTGTTCTTCGTTCAGGCCCTGAGTGCCAGACTACTATCAATCTAGTTGTTGTTCGAGAGATCTTCCTCCACGAAGCGCAGCACCGCCTCAAGAAGCGCTTCGCGGGGATAGGCGTTCTGGGTCACGAAGGTGGAACCGATCACGTGGTGAGAGCGCGCAATGGGCACTGCCAGGGCCCAATGGTCAGCGTTCACGTAGGCCATGAGCTCACTTCCCGGGATGACCTCGTCGTAGAAGATGACCTGGCTGTCGTTGCGCCCATCGATGCTCGCGAGCTTGCGATAGCTTGACTTCAGGATCGAGGAAACACGTTCAGGCTGTGGAAGAGTGACCAGCGAGTAGTAGCGCACGTCCGTCGGCAATGGATGGCTGGCGAGCCACTTCCTGCGCGTCGCCGGGCGCAAGCTCTCGACTGCACCCCCATCGCCGGACTCGCACGTTGCGCCGGGGACGTGGCGCAGCAGATCAGCCTGGTATTGCTCCGCATCGTTCGCGAGCGGTGATCCACCGATAGCGCCAGCTGCACTGACAACGGCGGCGACGCGGCTACGAATCTCAGGATAAGTTACGAGTGCATCGAGGATGTCCGGTGCGCCTTTGGAATACCCAATCAGCACCAGACGTGTTTCACCCTCCGCAGCCGGCATCGCAAGCAGCTGGTCGCGGATCTGGCGCGCATTAGTTGCCGTGCTCGATAGGGCGTCGACCTTGATCAACACCTGGTCGTATCCGTACTGGCGGACATGCGCTGTGGCGCTTCCCGGCGCTTCCAACCAGTGTTCGAAGCATGTGTATCCCAGGCCGGGCACGAGAGCTGCGACGAGATGCCGTCTTGAGGGCCCGAGGTCGACCGGCCGTCCCGTTCCAGCGGGCTCGTCCCCGACGCGCGTCAACGCATCCTCGCAGGGACGATGGTCGGGCAGCTCAGGTCGAGCTTCGAGAACCGCGCAGTAGATTTCGCGAAAGCGCGCACGCTTGTCGACGATACCCGCCTGAGCAGCCGGCACCAGCACCAACGGCGGGGTATCCGTCGAATAGGGCACGAGCGGTTTCGCCGCGCAGGCGGCCAGCATCACGCACACCGCACCGGCGGCAAGAAGGATTGTGAGCTTGCACGAGCACGGCTTACTCATCGTGTCACGGGCAAAGAGCCGGCCTTGAGCTTCGGGGGCTAGCGCCCCGCCAGGAGTGCTACGAAATCGGCATCGTTGCGCAGCGGATCGAGGTCCGGGTCGTGCTTCATCCAGCCGAAGTTTTCGTACCCGCCGGCGATCGCCTGTCGCAGCGTGTCGACGGCGCGAGTCGACTCGCCGAGCCTCGCGTACAGGCACGCGCAGTTGTAGAGCATCATCGGATCGCCCGGGCTCAGCTCGAGCGCCTTGGCGCCTTCGCGGATCGCGTCGTCCCTTTGACCATTAATCACCAGCGTGATCGCGTAGATACATTCGCGCGCGCGCATCGTCCGGGTTCTGCAGCAGGTAGTTCGGCAGCAGCTCCAGCACCTGGCGGCGCGCGACTTGCGCCTCTTCCGTGCGTCCGAGCCCGTCGCAGGTCTGCTGCGAGGTCGAGTACGCCGACATAGAAGCCGGGCTTGATCTCGATGACCCGCCGGAACAGGGCGAGCGCCTGCTCGAGCTCGCCGGTCGAGAAGTGAATCCGTCCGAGCGTCCAGTGCGCGATGAAGTCGTCGGGGTCGAGCTCGATGGCCTTGCTGCTCGAGGCGCTGGCCTCGTCGAACTTGCCCCAGATGAAGTACGACAGTCCCATCGCCGTGTACGCTTCGGGCAGGTTGCTGTCGTACATCAGCGCCTTGAAGCTGAGTTCCTGCGCCTTGTCCCGGTATCGTCCTCGCGCGCGAAGCACTGGTACATCTGGCCGTAGGCGCTGGAACATCCGGCATAGGCGGCCGCGTAGCGCGGGTCGAGCTCGATGGCCTTCTCGAACAGCTGGATCGCGTACTCGACGCTGCGCTTGCGTCAGCCGATACAGGTAGTCCTGGCCGCGCAGGTAGAGGTCGTAGGCCTGCGCGTTGACCGTCTGGCGCTTGGTCAGCGAAACCTTCTCCGAGAAGCTGAGCTTGAGCTTCAGCGCCTCGACGATCTGCTGCGCGACCTGCTCCTGGATGTCGAAGATGTCGTCGAGCTTGCCCTTGTAGGTGTTGCCCCAGATCTGGCGGTTGGTCGCGACGTCGACGAGCTGGACCGTGATGCGCACCGACTCCTGGAACCGGCGCACGCTGCCGCCGACGATGTAGCGCGCGCCGAGCTCGCTGCCGATCGCGCGGATGTCCTGCTTGCGCGCCCTTGAACTGCATCGACGCCCAGCGCGAGATCAGCTCGATTTCGCTGACCAGCGACAGCCGCGCGATCAGTTCCTCGGTCAGTCCGTCGCTGAAATAGTCGGTCTCCTGGTCGGGGCTGATGTTGTCGAACGGCAGCACGGCGAGCGCGCCCCGCCGGTCGAACCTGGCTGCGTCGGCACCCGGCCGCGCGCGAGTCGCCTCTTCGGCGCAACGCCTTTCACGCTCCTGAGGTGGCGCAATGCTCACGCCGGCGCGCTCGAGCGAGCGCAGGATCGCCTTCAGGTTCTCGTCCGGATCGCCGTGGAAGTACTCGATGTGCTGGATGCCGGCGAGCGGGTACTTGAGGCTGGGCGGAATCGTCGTCGGCTCGAGGTGCACGGGCAGGATGTGTCCCTTGCGCTCGCTCGCCAGCACGACTTCCTTGGCGACGTTGTGCGAATGGACGGCCGACTCGGTGACCATCAGCAGCAGGACCTTGGCGCCTTCGAGCGCATTGACGATCTCCTCGCCCCACAGCGTGGCGCCGTCGATGCCGCCCTGGTCGATCCAGAGTGATGACGCCGGCCGCGCGCAGCTTCGCGGCCAGCTCGAGGACGCGGTCCTTGTCCTCGCGCGAGTAGCTGATGAATACGTCTGCCTGCGGAGCCACTGATTTCCTTCTGGTTACTGAGGGGTCGCGACGCCGGGGTGTGATCACCCTCTTCGGGAGAGGTTAGCACGAACCAGCCGTTCATGAGGCTTCGCGGGGTCAGCCGGCGGCCGGCGGCTCGTGCTCCCGATGGTAGCGGTGAATCGTCCACAGGTAGCTTTCCATCAGGGATTCCTTGCCGACCTCGACCAGGATCGAGCTGTCGGGGTGGTGCGCGGCGCTACGGGTCAGCTGGACCTCGGCGCGGGAGAAGTGGCTCAGCTGATTGCGGTATTGCCATAACAGCTCACGCGTAGCCTTCTTGTTCTGGTACAGCTCCCAGATCCCCAGCCATACCGGCAACAGACCCATCAGGAAAATGCACATTTCTGCGAGCGAGAGCGGACCAAGCCGCTGAGACCGCAATGCCTCGGGAGACATCACGAGAATCAGAGCAAGCAGCGCGATGAAGTAGATCAAGCAGCGCTTCATGACTTCCAGGCCTCGGTGCATGCGCTCTAGCCTTCTGACCCGGGTTCTGAAATAGGACTGTTGACCGCGGATCCACCGCTCGTGCACGAATGCCAGGCGCTTCACATCCGGCGTTATGTCTGCGCCTTGTTGCGGGTCCAGGGGTTGTACATTCTTGAGGATTGCCCGGATCCAGCCGAAACCGGAAAACTTGCTGATGCCGGCCAGGTTCATCAGGTCAGCGGCGTCCACCATCCGGTCAGCGCCCGCTACCCGCAGAAAGAACTTGGTACGCATCGTCTCCGCCAGCACTCGATACATCAGGTGTTTGGCAAACCACTTACGCTCCCTGATCCAATAGAACATTCCCAAGCTGGCCAGCAGTATCGTGAGGTACACGTAGAGCAGCACGCCGCCATCGAGCACCTTGGCATAGACCGACGCCATCGCGAAGGCCATCCAGCTGAAGCACAGGAACAGCCGATCGGATAGCTTCTGATTGTAGATGGCGAGTGCATCGGCCTTGCCGTACTCGGTATCGATGAGCTTCAGGGTTGTATCGTCAGTGAGCTCCGCGGCTTGCGGTAGCGCCGCCATCAATGAGTCGATGGGGTCCATGGCTTTCCGGGCGCACAATCTCTCGAATGCAGCGTTGTATGCGTTCAGCTCGATGATCTGATGGTCGAGTTCGGGCGGGGCGTCTTTGTGAACGGCGAGCAGGTTCTCGCCGATGAAGGTCAGGTAGCTCGGTGGTTGCGTCGCTGTGGGAGTGTCAGTAGTCCGTGGCGTCGGAATCCAATAGACGAAGTGCTCGCCCCAAACCGGCTCGGATGCCGCAGGGACCAAGACGATCTCACCTTGATGACCGCCATCGTGAGTGCGTGCGCTGAGATAGCGCAGCACAGTATCGGCGGTCCCTCCCGGAAGCGGCGACGCCTGCCCATCCCACAGCGCCAGCAGCAAGCTGCTCTTGTCGATCAGCGCATCCGTGAGATTTGCATACAACGCGTCGCGCGATGCCGCAGGTCTGGATGCGGGGACCTGCAACTCAGACCAATGCACTCTCTCGTTGCGGAGGAGTGCCCTTAGAGTGGCCGCCGACTCGGCATCGAAGTCGGCGAGATACTCATCGAGTGGCATCGGCAGGATCGCATCGATGTGCAGACCCGCTTGCAGCGCAAGTTCGGCGGCCAGCAGGTCGGCCCCTTGGGCCATGCCGGTCATGATGCGAATCTCGGTTTGAGGCAGGCGCCCTTTCAGATGCTCGAGAAAGGCACGGACCTGCTCCGCCAATCGCGGTTCGCAGCTCGGATCAAGATTGCGGTGGCCCGATACGCCGACCACCAGGGGTGAGCGCCCCGCACTGACTTTGTCCAGCAACTTTAAGCCTTCTATATACGGCAGGATCGCCGCGGGACCGGCGGAGTCTGAAGGCATAGGCCTTTTACAACAAGCGGCCGGTTGACCTTCGTGCGTCATGGCCGCCAGCGGGGCGCTTTGCGAGAATTCGCCAATGATCGTTCACCTCATCGACGGCACCTACGAGCTGTTCCGGCATTTCTACGGTCTGCGCCGCTTCAACAAGGGCGAGGATGCGCCCTTCGGTGCCGTGATCGGCGTGCTCAATACCGTGCTGCAAATGTTCGAAGAGGGAGCTACGCACCTCGGTGTGGCGACCGATCACGTCATTGAATCCTTTCGCAACGGCCTATGGCCAGACTACAAGACAGGCGACGGCATCGAGCCCGCTCTCCTCGCTCAATTTCACCCGCTCGAAGACGCTCTCCGGTCCATGGGGGTCGCAGTGTGGCCCATGATCGAGCTCGAAGCGGATGATGCGCTTGCCTCCGCCGCGCACCTCGCTGCTGCCGACGCGCGCGTACAGAAGGTCTGCATCTGGACGCCGGACAAGGATCTCGCGCAATGCGTCCGCAGCGATCGAGTTGTGCAGGTCGACCGCAGGTCGCAGGTGATTCGTGACGCCGATGGAGTGCGCAAGAAGTTTGGCGTGGAGCCAACGCTCATTCCCGACTTTCTCGCTCTCGTGGGTGACAGCGCCGATGGGTACCCGGGCATGGAGGGGATCGGTCGCGCGACCGCAGCGCGTCTCATTACTCGTTACGGCAGGATTGAAGACTTCCCGCCGACAGTTCTCGGCGAGCGCCGCGAACTTGCGCTCCTGTTCAAGAATCTGGCAACGCTCAGGACCGACGCCCAGCTCTTCAAGGATATCGATGAATTGAGATGGCGCGGACCTGCCGATTCATTCGCAGCGCGCGCGAAACAGATGGGAAGCGAACGATTACTTGTACGCGCTTCGAAGGCGGCAAAGCGCACATCAGTTCTGCGATGACGGGGACTTTGCGTGCGCCAGGTGGAGGTTGATTTCCAGGGAGACGCCCAAGCCGAGGCGGCCGAGCGAGGCCAGGGCTCGCGGCGATAACTCCAGCCGGAAATTCTTGCGGGCGAACATGCTGATGTGCAGCTCGGCCACACCACCGCTTTCGCTCAGACGCGAGAGAAACTCCTGTGACCGGCCGAGCTGCGTCAGTGTCTGCAGCAGCACAGCCTCCACGGTCATGAGCTCGGAGGAGAGTTGCGGCTCATTCATCAACCGTCCCATCCAGTAGCTCTCACGATACGTGCCTTCGAGCGACTCCCCCGTTGACCCCACCCGGCAATCGCCGGCCTTCCACATGTGCTGCGGCTCGATACCGAGTGCGCTGGTGATATCGGACGGCGCGATGTCTGGATGCCGGATGCGAAGCGAAATGGTGAATTCGTAGTCGCTCATCGCATCAGCGATCACGCCTCGAGAGCTGCCGCTTAAGTGAGGCAACCTGAGCCCGCAGCTGGGAGTTTTCGGCGCTCGTGTCGCTCCACCGCTTGGCGAGATAAAGCGCGATGGTGATAAGAGATGCAATGAACACCGTTGACATGAGGACTACCTTCGCGGCTTGCCGATCGATCGGTTGGGCCCGGTGAACGAAGGAGGATCCGTACAGGCGGGACTGGAGGCGAATGCGCGCAGGCATTCCTGGGAGCACACGACGACCGCCGGCTCCTGATCATCGATTCCACCCGCATTCGGATGGCGGCTCACGCGGAAATGCGCGAGCGGCCGGCGTCCATCCTCGTAACCGATGTCGCGCTCGCAGACATCGCACGTGAGGACGGCGATCTCTACCGCCGCGTGGAATGCGCCCGTCTTGCGCCAACCCACGATTGCAATTACTCGATGCCGCGGCACCACTTGGGGTCAGCTGTTCCCAGCCGACCCCGGTGGCTGTCGATCGGCCGACTCAGTAGCGGCGCGGCCCGGAGCCGGAGCGGTTCCCGCCGCCCGAGCGCTCGCGCTCCTGAGCCTCATTGACCTTGAGAGCGCGGCCGCCGAAGTCGGTGCCGTTCAGAGCCTGCATGGCGCGCGCTGCATCCGCATTCGCCATTTCCACGAAGGCGAAGCCACGGGGACGACCGGTGTCGCGATCATTGATCAGCGCCACCGTTTCGACGGTTCCGTGTGCTGCAAACAGGGCACGCACGCTTTCGTCGGTTGCAGTGAAAGGAAGATTTCCAACGTATAGTTTGGTCATTACAAATTTCTCACGAGAGATGATTTTAGAAACGTTGGCGGGATAGCCCCGCCGCCTGGTTCGCCAAGCTTTCCGAGGGTGGCAGACTTTGCCCGGAAAGCGCGCCGCAGCGGCGTAAGGGGCCAAGGCAGACAAGCCGAAAGGTCACGAGCCGGCCGACAGACTACAGTAATTCGCTGTATCCCGTTGAAGTTTCGCATCGGTCGCGTTGCGCCTTCCCGGCAGAACGCGCATTGTGGTTCCCGGAGCGCAACAGCGCAGCTGTTGCCGCCCGAGCGAGGAACACGAAATGCACGACACGAATCTCAGCCTGGCCGATGCCTTCGGAAAGTTCGGCGCGAAGCCCGCCACCCGGATGCGAGGCCTGTCCGCCATCGCGGCCGATGGGGCCATGGTGCTCAACTGCTCGCCTCCCTACTTCGGACACCCTGCCAAGGGTGTGCTTCGGTATGAGGACAGGCTGTCCCGCGATTCGGACGACACGAAAGACGCCGGGCTTCTCAGCCAGCATCTCGCGCTTGCCCGGGATGGCGAGTTGCCGGTTCGCCTGGTTGTGAAGACACCCACGGACGCCGGAAGCAACAAGCACGGACGGAGCTTCCATGTGCGCCGGGATTTGATCGGGAGGCTCGTCAAGTTCGACGGCGATCACTTCATCGTCGATTTCACCCGAGTGCTGCCGCAAATCGTGAGCCGCCGCAAGTAAGGCGAGATCAAGGGTCCTTTTTCTCGCCTGCCGGAGCCGCCGGATCAGGCGTATTGGTGCGATTCGTCCGGCGCTGTTCTTTCGCCTGCTGGCGCGTCTTTCGGGCAAGTTCCTTCTGTCGCCTGACGTGATGGTAATTCGGCTTCGCCACTCATTGTCTCCAAGGGTTTAAAGAGTCTTTGACCGCGGGCAGGGACGTTGCAGGCATCGTCCCCGCTTCAGTCAGTCACGCATGACTCGCCCTGCTTGCGGAACCCGTCAGTGCAACGCCACTCATTGCCAGAATAGTCGATATACGCGTTCGTTGGCACCGTCAGTGCCACGCAGGCCGAGCTTTCCTTCCTGAATCCACGTTCGCAATTCCAGTCCTTGCCCGCGAGTCCAGGTAACCGTTCACGGGCACCTCGACTGACAAACATGCATCGGCGCGCTTCATGAAGCCGCGCTCGCACTCCCAGTCATCACCGGCGCGCAGCAGGTATCCGTTTGTTGGGACTTTCACGGCGACGCAGCTATCCGCCTCGAGGCGATAACCACGATCGCAATCCCAACCTCGACCATAGGATGAGTCCGCTGCATATGCGTTCGCCGGAATGATGACGTGCGTGCAGCTGCCATGGTTCTCGCGGTAACCACGATTGCATCGCCAACCTGGGCGGATATACGCATCGTCTGCGTATGCATTGGCAGGTATCTTGACAACGACGCACGCCCGCCCGGTTTTCAGGTAGCCGCGATCGCAGTCCCAGTCGTTACCTGAGGAATTGAGATAGGCGTGGTCTGGAACCTTGAGGGCCAGACACCCGTCTCCCTCAGGTCGAAAACCGCGCACGCATTGCCAGCCGCCATAGCGGTCGGCTTGGGCATTGCTCGGCAGTGCACTCGATGCCGTGTCGGGCACGGCCTCTGCAGACGCGCTGATCATCACGCAGGCCGTGAGAAGCAGGCACGTTATCGGGACGAAACGCCGTCCCGGCTTGGTATTCATGTGCACTCCTATTGTTCTATCGTGAGCGTGCGTCATCCAGCACTTCCTGCAAAGCCGCCACGGATATTGGCTTCACGAGATAGCGCTCGAATCCTGAGGCCCGCGCGTGCTCCCGACCCGGGTGCTCGCCGCTGTCCGTCAACGCGATCAGTCGCATCTGCTGCAGCCGTGGATGCTGGTGCAGGAATAGCGCTACGTCGTACCCGCTCATGTCCGGCAATTCGATGTCCACGAAGATGATGCCGGGGCAGAACTCGACCGCGGACTGGAGCGCGGTGACGGCGGAGTGCGCCACGCGCGTCTCGTCATGGCCTGACTCCTGGAGCATCCGTGACAGTAACTGCGCCGACTCAGCATCGTCATCGACGATCAAGATGCGCGTCATTTCGTCCGCCCGCGGGCTGTCGGATACTCGAATTCTCCTCACCGGCCACTCGCCTTCAGGTTACGCGTCCTCGGCGGCTTGGTCTGTACGCCGGCGTACACAGGTGAAAAGAAGGGCCCGCACAACTTGCGCTGTGCGGGCTGGAAAGCTGTGTCCGCCGGGTGGTTATCTCGACGCGACCGGCGACGGCGAGTTATCGATGATGACTTCGACACGACGGTTCTGCTGCCGACCCGTTGCGGAGTCGTTGCTCGCGACCGGCTGGCTTTCGCCCTTCCCCGCGGCGGCGAGCCGCATCGAGCCGATGCCTTGCCTCATCAAATAGGACTTCACTGAATCGGCGCGGCGCTGTGACAGGCCGAGGTTGTAGTCCTCGCTCCCCACGCTGTCCGTATAGCCCTCGATGACTGCATTTCTTTCCGGATAGTGATTGAGAAACGCGGCCAGTTTGTCGAGGCTGCTGGCTGCACCCGCATTCAGATCAGCCATTCCCGTCGTGAACAGCACATCCCCCAGAGTCAGCACCAAGCCGCGATCCGTTGGCTTGGCCTGCAGCTCGTCGATCTGCCGCTGCAACTCTTCGGTCTGTTGTGCTGCTGCAATGCGCGCCGAGTCCTGCTCTGCGCGAGCCGTCGCGGCCTGGTCCTTGGCGGTGTCCGTCTCTGCGCGAGCCGTCGCGACCTGGTTCTTGGCGGTGTCCGCCTCGCGCGTACGAGCGTCCAACCGAGCGCTGTCGCGCTGTTGAGCCAGCTTCGCACGTTGATCTTCGGCCAGACTAACTTCGGCCCGGGCCCTGGCGGTATCGACCTTGCGATCGGCAAGGTAAGCGAGGTACGCCGCTTGCTCCTGATCGCCCTGCGACACCACCTCTGCTGCCGTTACTGCCGCCACGGCCTCACTCATTTGGACCGGCGCTCGGCTGGCCAGATTCGGGTCCGATTGCAGAACGGTGAGCTTGGCGCGTGCATCGGCAGCACCTGTCGACTTGACAGGCGCGCTCGCACAGGCGGCGAGCACCAGTGACACAGCTACCGCGACAAGCAGCTTGACGGGATGACCCGTATTGGAGTTTGTCCTGTTCATTGCGGCTCTCCTGAGTTGCGCTGCGTTTCCTCAACCAGGGCATCATTGCCACGCTGCAACTCTTTGTTGATCGCTGCGGCCTTGGCCGCTTCCGACCTGGCAGAGGCGAGTTCAGCCTCCGCGCGCGACTGTTGTCCGAGCCGCTCGGCATTGATCATTTTCTCTTCCTTGACGGCGTCATTGGCGGACGCGAGCTTGGTGCGCGCCTCGCCCAATTCAGCTGCGTGCGTAGCGGCCGGCGTCGGCCTGCTCAGCGTTTGAAATCGCCTGCTCTGCCGCCCGCAAAGTCGCAGTCGGAGCTGGAGGTGTCGACGCGCACGCTGCAACGAGCAACAGTGCGCCGGTCAGGGTAGCCGCGACGCGCGCGCGTGGCGGCCCTCGGGATGATTCACTCATTTGGCTTCTCCACAGGGTATTAAGGGTCCTTCGGTGCGGAATCATGCTCGTCGTCGCGTAGGACGTCGGTACGGCCGCGTACATAGCGTCAGTTTTCGTGATCCCGAACGTACGCTGACGCACAGACATCCGCCCTGCCGCCGGGGACAATTCAAATCCGCGCAGAGATGCGCTTCCAGCGCCGCTGCTAGCGGCTCAAGGTGATTTCGTCATGAACAAAAAACTCGTTGTAGGCTTCGTCGTGGGTGCGTTGGCGCTCACGGCAATCACTGCGGTGGCCGGATACCGGGTTTTCGGCGGGACGAGCTACGCGGACGTGATTGCCGTAAAGCCCCTCACGAAGACGGTGCGCGTTCCTCGAGAGGAATGCCGCGATGAACTCGTCACACGCACGAAACCGACCAAGGATCCGAATCAGATTGCCGGAACCGTGGCGGGTGCGGTGATCGGTGGCGTTCTCGGCAACCAGATCGGCGACGGTAACGGCAAGAAGTTGGCTACGGTCGGCGGTGCCGCTGCCGGTGGCTATGCCGGCAACAAGATCCAGGAAGGCATGCAGGAACGGAACACCTACCAGGAAAGCCAGCGGACCTGCGAGACCCTCACTGACCGCCGGCAGGAACAGGCCGGATACGAAGTGACCTATCGGCTCGATGGGCGGGATCACGTCGTCAGCATGGACCACGACCCGGGCAAGCGAATTCCCATTGAGAACGGCGCGCCCGGTGCTCTGAAATAGAACTTCTGCGTCGACCCCAGTGATCGACCCCGGCGGGCACGCCTCGCCGGGGTCGATTGCTTTTGGTCTTCCGGGCCGGATCGTTAGGGCATACTTGCAAACAGTCGGTCGATCCGGCGCTGTCGGAGACATCCACCGACATCACTCCTGCGAGGGTTTCAGTTCTCGTGCAAGGAGCGACGCTGCTCAGATCGCGCGCACGCTCGGCTTCCGGCCGCGCGCGCGGGCGATTGTCACGCGTTTCGCCCTGGGACAACGACGAGCTGCTGCGCGAAGAGCTCTTCAGCATCGAGCGTCTCGAGCAGCATGCGGTCAGCCTCGCCGTCGCGCAGCCGGTCACGCCGCAACCCATACGCCGTCCGCCACTCAGTGCGCGGCTGAGCGACAACGAATCCGTGCTGCTCATCGCCTATCGCACTATCGCAAGGGCGGTGAGCGAAGGGCGTGCGATTACGCCAGCCGCGGAATGGCTGCTCGATAACTATCATCTGGTTGAAGCGCAGATTCGCGAGATCCGCGAGGATCTGCCGCCGGGCTTCTATCGGCAGTTGCCCAAGCTCGCGAGCGGGCCCTTCGTGGGATACCCGCGCGTGTTCGGCATCGCCTGGGCGTTCGTTGCCCACACCGACAGCCACTTCGATCCGCACGCACTGCGTCGGTTCGTGCGCGCCTACCAAAGCGTGCAAGCGCTCACCATCGGTGAGTTGTGGGCCGTGGCGATCACGCTGCGCATCGTGCTCGTGGAGAACCTGCGCCGCGCGGCCCATCGGATCGTGAGTAGTCGCGCTGCGCGCCAGGAAGCGGACGACATCGCGGACCAGTTGCTGGGCGTGAGTGGCCACGCCGCACGGCCCGATGCTCTCATCGAGCGCTACGACGAAAGTACCTCTCTTCCAAGAGCCTTCGTCGTCCAGCTGGTGCAGCGGCTGCGCGATCAGGACCCGAAAGTCACTCCCGCGCTTACGTGGCTGGAGGAGCGGATCGCCGCGCAGGAAATGACGGCCGAGGCGATCGTGAGCGATGAGCACCAGCGGCAAGGAGGCTCAAACGTCACGGTGCGAAACATCATCACCAGCATGCGGCTGATTTCGGAGCTGGAATGGTCCGAGTTCTTTGAAAGCATCAGCCTGGTCGACGACGTGCTGCGCGCAGGGAGCGACTTCGCGCAGATGGACTTTGCGACTCGCAATCTGTACCGCAGCGGCGATCGAGGAGCTTGGCCGAGGCGCAAAACTCACCGAGGTGCAGATTGCACGCGCAGCGGTTGCGGCCGCGAGCGACGGCACCGCGGTGACGGACGGACAGCGCGATCCCGGCTACCACCTGATCGCCGCCGGGCGCCGTGCGTTCGAGACCGCGATCGGATATCGGGCACCGCTCTCGCGCCTGCCGATCCGATGGATCAAGAGGCGCGGTGCCGGAACGTATATCGGCGCGATCCTGCTGTTTGCTGCCATTGTTCTCGCCCTGCCACTCCTTGCACTCGACGCCGGGCAAGTCGAGCGTCTGGAAATTCGCGTGGCTTGCACTCCTCGGTGTCATTCCGGCGCTGGACGCCGCTGTCACTCTCGTGAATCGCGCGGTCACCAGCGGGATCGGTGCAACCGTTCTTCCGGGCTTGGCGCTGCGCGAAGGTGTGCCACCGCACTCTGCGGACGCTGGTGGCCGTCCCCACGCTCTTGACGACGCCCGAGGCGATCGAAGAAGAACTCGAACGGCTCGAGATTCACCATCTGGCCTCTCCCGAGGGCGAGCTGCACTTCGCGTTGTTGTCCGACTGGGTCGATGCGGCGACCGAACATGCTGCAGCCGACGCGGTCCGTACTTCAGACGGCCACTCGTGGAATCGCGCGGTTGAACCGAAGGTATGCGCCCGTCTCAGCCGTCAACCGCTTCTTGCTTCTGCACCGTCGGCGCCTCTGGAGCGACGTGCAACAAGCATTGGATCGGATGGGAACGTAAGCGCGGCAAGCTCCATGAGCTCAACCGGCTGCTTCGCGGCGCGACCGATACGACCTTCATCGACATCGACAGTCAGGCGCCGCGAGTTCCGCTCGATGTCCGCTACGTGATTACGCTCGACGCCGATACACGGCTGCCGCGCGAAAGCCTGCGCCGGCTGATCGGCAAGCTGTCCCACCCGCTCAATACAGCCTCGCTTCGATCAAGGAACCGGACGCGTCGTCGAAGGCTATGCCGTACTGCAGCCTCGGGTCACGCCGTCGCTGCCCATGGGGCGGGAGGGATCGCTCTATCAACGTATCGTGTCGAGCGCACCAGGTATCGACCCCTATGCGTCCGTCGTGTCGGACGTGTACCAGGATCTGTTCGGCGAAGGCTCCTATGCGGGCAAGGGAATCTACGACGTCGACGCGTTTGAGGCGGCGTTGGCCCACCGCGCTCGCGGAGGGCACTCTCCTCAGCCATGACCTGTTCGAAGGAATCTTCGCGCGCGCCGGGGTTGTATCCGATATTGAAGTCATCGAAGAGTTTCCCGGCGCGCTACGACGTCGCTGCCGCGCGCCAGCATCGCTGGGCACGTGGCGACTGGCAGTTGCTGCCATGGATTCTGGGTCGGCGCGATGCAACCGATGACGATCGACGCCACACCGCTCTTCCGCTGCTCGGTCGCTGGAAGATGCTCGACAATCTGCGCCGCACGCTGTCCCCGCCGGCAAGCTTCGTCGCGCTGGTGTTGGGCTGGACACTACCGTTACACGCCGCCCTGTGGACCGCCTTTATCCTGGCGACGATCGCCTTGCCGGCGCTGCTCCCGGTTGTCGCAGCAATCGTGCCGGCACGTGCCGGCGTCACCGCGCGCAGCCACCTGCGCGCACTTGGCAGGGACTTGTTGTTGGCCGTGGATCGCGTCGTCTTGCAGATCGTTTTTCTGCCGCATCAGGCGTGGTTGATGATCGACGCGATCAGTCGGACCCTGTACCGGTTGATCGTGAGCCACCGCAATCTCCTTCAGTGGGTCACCGCGGCACAGGCATCGCTCACAGCCACACCAGGCCTCATCGGCATCTATCGCAAGATGATCGGTGGCGTTGCCGCTACGCTCGTTGCCGCGCTCATTGTCTACTTCTTCGGGCGCGAAGCCTGGTGGATTGCGACGCCGTTCCTGATGCTGTGGATGCTCTCGCCGGCGATCGCGCTGCGCATCAGTCGCTCACCGCGAGTACCGAGTCGTCTAACGGTATCGCATGCGGATGCGACCGCGCTGCGCCTGGTCGCGCGCCGCACGTGGCGATTCTTCGAGACCTTCGTCACGGCAGAAGATCAAATGCTGCCGCCCGACAACTTTCAGGAGGATCCCAAGCCGGTCCTGGCGCATCGAACCTCACCCACCAACATCGGCCTGTACCTGCTCTCCATTGTCAGCGCCCGGCGACTTTGGCTGGATTGGAACCATCGAAGCGATGGAACGCCTGCAGGCAACGCTCCAGACCATGAGTCGCTTGCAGCGTTATCGCGGCCACTTCTACAACTGGTACGACACGCGCGATCTGCGTCCATTGGAGCCGCGCTACGTATCGTCGGTGGACAGCGGCAACCTCGCCGCACACCTTATTACTGTAGCTAACGCGACCCGCGGTGGCACGACCCTGCTGCGGTGTCGAGTCCTTTCGCTGCCGGCGTTTGCGACGCTATGGATATGGCGCGCGCGGCGCTGCAAGCGCTCCCTGCTGAATTGCGTACGCCGTCCATCCTGTGGGGGCAACTGGAAGAGCAGCTCGAGAATATTGCCTCGGCGTTGTTCGATGTCGAGACCTGCGGCGGTGATATCACCGTCCCGCTCCAGAACGTTGCGCTGCACGCCTACACGCTCGTGGATATCGCACGGACGCTGGCCAGTGACGGGGGCGATGAAGCTCCACGGAGATATCCTCTTCTGGTCGGATGCTCTCCATCGCTGCGTCGAGAGCTGGCAGGTCGACCTCAAGCAAGCAGACGACACCACGCTGAAGGAGCGGCTGCTTACGCTGGAGACAGCCGCAGGATCGATGGCCGAAGCGATGGACTTCGGTTTTCTGTTTGACGGCACGCGCAACCTTTTTTCGATTGGCTATCGCGTTACGGAAGGAAGCCTGGATCCCAATTGTTACGACCTGCTTGCTTCCGAGGCGCGCCTGACAAGCTTCATCGCCATCGCGAAAGGTGAAGCGCCACCGTCGCACTGGTTTCGTCTGGGCCGCGCTCTCACACCTGTGGGCCGCGGCTCCGCGCTTATCTCCTGGTCGGGCTCGATGTTTGAATACCTCATGCCGGATCTCGTAATGCGTTCCCCGGTGGCGAGCCTGTTGAGCCAGACGTGCGAACTCGTCGTGCGCCGTCAAATTGAATATGGTGCGGAGCGGCATGTGCCCTGGGGCGAGTCGGAATCGGCCTACAATGCACGCGATCTCAATCTCACTTACCAGTACTCGAGCTTCGGCGTGCCCGGACTGGGGCTCAAGCGCGGTCTTAGCGAAGATATCGTCATCGCCCCGTACGCCACTGCGCTCGCGGCTATGATGAACCGGCCCCGGCCACGCACAATCTTGCGCGACTCGCTTCCCTCGCGACACTCGGTCGTACGGCTTCTATGAGGCACTCGATTACACCACCAGCGCCTGCCCGAGGGCATACCGTCGCCGTCGTGCGCGCCTACATGGCGCACCATCAGGGCATGACGATCGTCGCCCTCGCCAATGTTCTGGGCATGGGGATGCGGACGCGCTTTCATGCGGAACCACGGGTTCGCGCCGCCGAACTCCTGCTTCAGGAACGAACGCCGCGTCACGTCTCGGTGGCTCATCCACGCGCGGAGGAAGTGCAGGCAGCGCCGCGAAGTTGACTCGATTCCTCGTGCGCCGCGCTCAAGTCTTTCGCTCACAGCACGCCGCCACACACTCAAATTCTGTCCAATGGGCGTTACTCGGTCATGGTGACTGCAGAGGGGTCCGGCTATAGCCGCTGGGACAATCTCGCGATTACGCGCTGGCGCGAAGACGTGACCCGCGACACATCGGCAGTTACGTCTATTTGCGCGAGTGCGGACCGGCGCAGTGTGGTCGGCGGGATATCAGCCGAGCGGCGTCGAACCGGACGAATAGAAGTCGAGATTTAACGATGCCCGCGCCGAGTTCGAGCGGCGCGACGGGACTTTGACGACCGTGCTGATGTCCTCGTCTCGCCGGAGAGCGACGGCGAAGTCCGGCGCGTGACCCTTTCAAACCACGGCACGCGGGTGCGTGAAATCGAAGTGACCTACTACGCCGAGCTGGCGCTGGCGCCCGCCGCAACCGATTGGGCGCATCCCGCGTTTTCGAAATTGTTCGTCGAAACGGATTATATCCCGGCAAAGGCCTGCTGCTGGCCACGCGCCGCCGCCGCTCTTCGCACGAGCCGGAGGTTTGGGCCGCCGCGCATTCCGTCGTCGAGGGCGACGATCTGGGCGCCTTACAGATCGAAACGGATCGCGCTCGCTTCGTCGGACGCGGCTGAAGTGCGGGCTCCGATTGCCGTAATCGATCGGCGGCGGCTGTCGAACACCGTCGGTGCCGTGCTCGATCCGATCTTCGCTCTCGCCGACGCGTGCGCGTCCGTCCAGGCGGTTCGGTGCGCATCGCGTTTTGGACACTGGTCAGCCGATCGCGCGACGAAGTCATCGCGCTTGTCGACAAACACGCGAGCCCCAACGCGTTCGTTCGCGCCACCACGCTGGCTTGGTCGCAGGCGCAGGTCAGCTGCGCCACCTCGGCATCACGTCGGAGGAGGCCAATCTGTTTCAGCGACTGGCGGGCCATTTGCTGTACGCCGATCGCGTCGCTGCGTGCCATCGTCAGACGCCATCCAACGCGGTGGTAGCCGGCCAGCGCGTTGTGGGGACACGGCATATCGGGCGATCTGCCCATGTTCTCGCGCACGTGGATGAAGAGCAGGAGCTGCCGTTCGTACGCGATCTCCTTCAAGCCCACGAGTATTGGCAAAGGAGACAATTCGACGTCGACCTCGTGATCCTGAACGAGAAGGCGACGTCTTACGCGCAGGATCTGCAGGTTTCCCTGGCGACTCGTGCGCATCGGTCAGGCACGCAGACGGCACACCGGCACGGCGTTGCGTGGAAGCGTATTCGTCCTGCGCCGCGACCTCATCCGAGGCGACGCGGGCCGCAACGCCCTCATGGCGGCGGCGCGTGTCGACCTTGTCGGCCGACGCGGCGCTCTGTCCGAGCAACTCGAGCGCCTCGCCGACAGCGGCTCGGAAAGCGCGCCACGCCGCAAGCGCGCGGCGCCGACACCTTGCAACCGCCGGCGCCATCTGCGAGACCGGATCTCGAGTATTTCAACGGCATAGGAGGATTCGCCGCGGACGGGCGCGAGTACGTCGCGCTCTCCGACGGAGCGAACACCCCCGCGCCGTGGATTAATGTCGTCGCCAATCCCACTTCGGGTTTCAGGTCTCGGCCGACGGCGGCGGCTACACCTGGAGTGAGAACAGCCGTGAAAACCAGCTGACCGAGTGGTCCAACGATCCGGTTTGCGACCGCACGCCCGAGGTCATCTATATCCGTGACGACGAAACGGGCGAAGTCTGGACACCCACGCCGTCGCCCAGCCGTCGCGCCTCGCGCCCTATTTGATTCGTCACGGACAGGGATACAGCCGCTTCGAACACCAGCGAGCGGCATGACCTTTCACATGCTGCAGTACGTGGCCAAAGACGATCCCGTCAAGATTTCGCGGCTCACGATCCGCAATACATCGGGGCGCGCACGACGTCTTACTTTGACCGGCTACGTCGAGTGGCTTATGGGTCCGTCGCGCGGTCTGACGCCCACGTCATAACGAGTCTGGACGCCGAAACACACGCCATCTTGGCGCGCAATCCGTGGAGCGCCGCTTTCGGTTCTCAAGTCGCATTCGCCGATCTGGCGGGCCGGCAAACATCGTGGACGGGCGATCGCACCGAATTTCTCGGGCGCAACGGATCGCTGGCCAGTCCCGCAGCGTTGCAGAACAAAACGGCGTTGTCGGGGCACGTCGGCGCCGGGCGCGACCCTTGCGCCGCTTTGCAGCAGTCCATCGAACTTGCGCCGGGGGAAATCGCCGAGGTCGCATTCTTTCTCGGCGCGGCGCACGACGCGGAAGCAGCGACGGCTCTCATCAGCAAGTATCGCGCCGCGGATTTGAACAAGGCGTTGGATGACGTGACCGCATTTTGGGACGAAATCCTCGGCAAGGTGCAGGTGAAGACGCCCGACCGAAGCATGGACATCATGCTCAATCGCTGGCTGCTTTATCAAACGCTGGTCTGCCGGCTCTGGGCACGTTCCGCGTTTTATCAATCGGGCGGCGCCTACGGGTTTCGCGATCAGCTGCAAGATGCGATGGCGATGACGTTGACGATGCCCGAACTGGCGCGGGCCCATCTGCTTCGCGCCGCGGGTCGTCAATTCGTCGAGGGCGATGTGCAACACTGGTGGCTCGCCCATTCCGGCCAAGGCGTGCGAACGGGATTCTCCGACGATCGCATTTGGTTGTGCTATACGACGGCGCATTATCTTTCCACGACAAACGATCGTTCGGTGCTCGACGAGACGGTGCCGTTTCTGCAGGGCCGCGCTCTGCAGGCCGGAGAGGAAGATGCATTCTTCGAACCCGGCGTTACGGAAGAGCGGCGGGTCGCTCTTCGAGCACTGTGCGCGCGCACTCGATCTCAGTCTTGCCGTGGGAAGTCATGGCCTGCCGTTGATCGGCAGCGGCGATTGGAACGACGGCTTCAATCGCGTCGGCGAGGCGGCAAGGGCGAAAGCGTCTGGCTTGGCTGGTCTTTATACCGCATTGAGCTCTTTCATTCCGATCGCCAACAACGCGGCGGAGCATCGCGTGCGGAGCGCTGGTTGTTGCATCGCGGGCTATTGCAGGCCGCGCTTGAACGCGACGGATGGGACGGCGACTGGTACCGGCGCGCCTATTTCGACGACGGCACGCCGCTCGGTTCGGCGGCGAACGCGCAGTGCCGCATCGATTCGATCGCCCAATCTTGGGCGGTGCTTTCGGGTGCCGCGGAGCGCGTCGCGCGCAACGCGCGATGGCGGCGGTCGACGCTGCTGATCGATCGCCAAAACGGCCTCGCCGTGCTGTTCACGCCGCCGTTCAACGAGACGCCGCTCGATCCCGGTTACATCAAAGGCTACCCACCCGGCATTCGCGAGAACGGCGGCCAGTACACGCATGCGGCCGTTGGTCGGCGATGGCGTTTGCCGCGCAGGGCCAGGGAGACAAAGCCGCCGGGCTTTTCTGGTTGCTCAACCCGATCAATCGTGCCCGTACATTCACCGACAGTCAGCGCTACCGCGTCGAGCCCTACGCCGTCGCGGCCGATGTCTATTCGGTGCCGCCGCATGTCGGGCGCGGCGGGTGGACCTGGTACACGGGCGCGGCCGGATGGCTGTATCGCGCGGGGTTGGAGTCGATCCTCGGGTTTCATTTGGAGGGAAACCGCTTGAGGCTCGCGCCTTGCATTCCCGCGCACTGGCCTGGCTTCGATGTTGCTTTCAGATATCGCACTTCACGTTACGAAATCCGGGTGGAAAACCCCGGCAGCGTCAGCCGTGGAATCGCTTACGCCGAACTGAACGGTCAGAGGCTGGCAAATGGCCCGACGGTATTTGCGCTAGTCGACGACGGACAAACTCACCGGGTGCGCATGATCCTCGGGGATCACCACGCACCCGAATGGCGGGCAGATGCGCCGTGAACTCGCTTCCCTGTCCAAAGTGCGAGCGGACCTAGCTCGCATTACCGCGCCGCACCTCGCCTGACGAGGTTGACGATGGCCAGGAGAATGACTGCCCCCAGGAACGAGACGACCAAGCCAGACACGCTGAAGTTGTTCTGATTGATGGTCGATACCCCGACGAGCGGGCTCAGGAACCATCCGCCCAGTGCCGCGCCCACGACTCCGACCACCACGTTGAGAAGAATCCCCTGCTGTCCATCGGTGCGCATGACCATGCTCGCCACCCATCCGATCAGCCCGCCAACCACTAGCCAGATAATGATGTTCATGAATGTGCCCTCAGATTTTCGATTACCGCCACAAGTTATGCGGCTTCTGCAGCCGGATCTGTACGTCAGCGTACAAAGGAGCTCGCCAATGAAGAGTTAGACTCGTGGCAGTTTCGGAGGGGGAATGCAGCCGCCCGATGAGATCGGTTCGATATGCCGCCGATGCGTCGTCGTTGCGAGTTGCACTCGGATTGACCGCCATTGCGGGCGTTGGATGCTGCGCAATCGGCACCGCAGGAGACACCGCCGCCCGAGCACACAACGTCCAGGCTGTCATGGGCGGAGCTCGTGCCATTGCCTATCGAACCCCAGGGTCTACCGACCGACATTACTTGAGCTTTGCGAGGGCCAGCTCGGCAGCGAGCCAGGGTGGATCGAATCGCCTGCATCGGGGACTCTACCGGACGATTTGTTCATCGGCAGCCTGGTTCGACGGCTTCTTCGGCAACGCGCGTTTTGACGATGAGTACGAGGCCATGCACGGCAGTGTGGCCGTCGGCGCAGCGTGGGACGAGCGTGATCAATGGGATCCGAGTCTGCGCTTTCGCGCGCGCGTGAAGCTTCCGCAATTGAGTGAGCGCTTCGACGCTTTCGTCGGCCGGGTCGATCCAGAGGAATACGTGACGGAGTTGCGCGATGACTTCGACACGTTGCCGCGGCAATTCGCCCGGCAGGAAGACGACGCGGTGCTTCTCGGCCTGGGTTACGGACAGCCCGGTCGCGGCGGCGGACATTTTAGCGCAGGCGTCGGCGCGAAGGTGGGCGTGGCCTCTGGAGCCCTATGCCAAAGGCACTTATCGCTACGCGCGGCCCTTCCTTGACCGCAATTTGGTCCGTCTGCGCGAAGCGATCTTCTGGGAGGAGCGGGAGGCACTTCGGCGTGACGACGCGCGTCGACCTGGAGCGTCTGCTCGCGGAGGATTACCTCCTGCGCTGGACCAGTTCGGGCACGTTCACCGAGAAAACCCAGGCGTGCGCTGGTTTTCGAACCTGACGCTCTATCACAGCCTGGGCTACGGGCGCGCGTTCGCTTACCAGGGCGGCATCTCCGGAGAGTCCGATCATGAGGTCGGGACCGTCGACTACGGCCTGCGCGTGATCTTTCGGCGTCGCATCTACCGCGAGTGGCTGTTCCTCGAGCTGCGTTCGAGCATCACTCTGGCCGCGCGAGACGCTGCTCGAACACCGCGAGTCCAATCTGGGCGCTGGCGTCGCGCTCGAGCTGATGTTCGGTGAGCGCACCAGGGATTGAGCAGACAAAAAAAGGCCCGCACAACTTGCGTCATGCGGACTTGAAAGGGGGGGTCAGGTTAATGAGAGCTATGACGGGAGAGTCGCCGCACGCCTTGGCGAGATACATGGCACTGTCGGCCTCTCTGATCAGCTCGCCGAGGTCTCGCCCGTCGCCACGATAGATCGCGATGCCGATACTCGCCGTTAACACAAAGGCGTCCTCGTCGAACACATAAGGGAAGGCCAGACACTTGTGGATCTTGCGCGCGACGGCTTCCGCGCACGCGCGACCGTCGATTTCCGGCAACATGATCACGAACTCGTCGCCGCCATAACGACAGACCGTATCGCAGCTACGGATGCACGCCGACAAGCGCTCCGCCACCTCCTGCAACACCTTGTCCCCGGCGGCATGTCCGAGCCTGTCGTTGACGTGCTTGAATTGGTCCAGGTCGAGGAACAAAAGCGCCCACTTGCTTGTGCTGTCGCGCGGCCTGAGCGGTCGCCTGTGTAAGCCGGTCCATCAGCAAGCTGCGATTGGGCAGCCCGGTGAGTTCGTCGTGATAGGCGAAGGAGGCGCACCCGCGCAGCCTCTCGCTTCAGTCGCAACAGTTTCTTCGTGAGCCGCGCATTGCTCCGAGTAAGCTTTTCGATTTGCTGCCGAGCATCTTGATATTCCTCTGGATGCCCAGTGAAACCTTCGCGATGCGGGAGGCTGTCCTGAAAGATGGGTCGAGCCGACAAGTGCTTCATGTCCCTATGCCCGCCATTGCGCTGCATTTTCGATGCACAGGCTACCAAGCAGGGCATTTTCGTCTGTACGTCAGCGCACATTAGTGCGCTGCAGCAGGCATTATGCGGCGTTCGTTCAGGTATTGCGGACGGGTGAACTCGTCGCGCGACTTGCCCACGCGTTCTGCGGAAGCTGCGATCGCCCTGCCATTACGTGGTCTTTGATGTTGGCTTGGGCAGCGCGCATGCCGGCGGCCTCACGAGTGTGACTGCACGCATCGGATGCAACGAATTCGCGGCACTCGCAATGCCATCCGCCGCCGGACTCGAAGACCACTCGATAGCGATCTATCCGGTACTCGCTCCGCACGATGGCGCCGCCACGCCCAGTACTTTCCAAGATAGGTTCCTCAAGTACTCCGCAACCATACAGAGCGTGGGCGAAACCTTCCAGGTGCGTCTGTACGTTGCCCCACGGACTTCTTGAACAGCAAAAAACCCCGCACAACCTGCGCCATGCGGGGTCGAAAGGGTGCCGGGCGTGTCCCTCGCCGGCGAGCCTTCAGCTATCTACCGCATCAAAGCGTCGTAAGAGCCTTCGAATTGACGCTATTGACCGGCCTTTACCGTTCCCTGGGCAAGCTCGATGGCCAGAGCACGCTCTGCTGCCCGCGCTGTCCACCTCTGCCGCTCAGCGTGACGATGCCCTTGTCGGTGCTCACCGAGATATCGGAACCGGCAACATTGCTGGACATCATGAAGGTGGACTTCACCTTGGTCGTGATCCATCCGTCCGACATGCCCTGCTCGGCATCCTTCGTGGAGGTCTTGGCGGTATCGGCGACGCCCGACTTCGCAGTGCTGACCACCAGCTGATTGTCCACCGCGACGACGCCGCGCGTGTCCATGGCCAGCCGGCCAGCGAGATCCTTGGTCGCCTTGCTATCGGCCGTGCCCATCAGCGACACCTTGCCCCGTTTCGTATCGACGTTTGTGGCCAAGCCTTCCGTATTCTTGCTCCACACCAGCTTCGACTTGACCGCGGAGGTGATCGTCGCATCGTCGATCACTTCGCCATAGCTGCGATCTGTCGAGGATCGTGCCGGCGGAACATAGTCAGCCTGAACCACGATCTGATTGTCCACGTCCTTGATGCCGTCGACGCCAAGAGCGATCTGCTTGGCCAGATCCTTGTTGACACTTTCGTCCACTTTGCCGGTCAGCGTGGCCTTGCCCTCGTGCACCGACACCTTGAGATCGTTTGAGCGCAGGTAAGGACTCAGGGCATACGTCGTCCAGATCTGCGATTCCTGCCGTGCTTCAGTGACGTCCTGAGACGGGGTAGTTGCGGCCGCCGCGCCGCTGCCCGCGACCATCGCCAGAGCGATGCCCGAGCTGAGAAGTAGTTTGCGGGATTGTTTGTACATGAAAATAGCTCCGTTACGAGAAGATCAACATGATGCTTGTGGATGGCGGTCAGATGACCGTCCCCGAAGAGAGTGGGAGGAGTCCGGAGCACCTGCCGCCCCGCTTCGTCGGAACGGCGCCTCTGATGCCCTGAATCAGGCTGGCCAGCAGAATCGTGGCCTTGTAGATTGGGGGGACAATAGAGGTGAATGATCGCGACGTCGGTGCGCCACCGCGCTTATAGGATTCAGGCACTTGTCCGCTGTGGCTCTGAGATCCGGGATTATGGCACCTGGGTTTGCACCTGCAGCTCGTGGAGATGCCGCTAGGAACGGTCTTGTATGAATCGGGCGATACGCTGCGCCACCTGTACTTTCCGACTCACCGCCATCGTGTCCCTGCTGTATGTCATGGAGGACGGCGCATCCGCCGAGATCGCCGTCGTCGGCAACGAGGGCATCGTGGGCATCGCCCTGTTCATGGGAGGGGAGACGATGCCGAATCGGGCCGTCGTGCAGAGCGCAGGACACGCCTACCGACTGAGAGGGCAGTTGCTCAAGCAGGAGTTCAACGGGCCGGGGCGCTGCAGCACCTTCTGCTGCGCTACACCCTGGCCCTGCTGAGCCAGATGGCCCAGACCGCCGTCTGCAACCGCCACCATTCGGTGGATCAGCAGCTATGTCGCTGGCTGCTTCTCAGCCTCGACCGGTCTGCCCTCGAACGAGCTGAGCATGACCCAGGAGCTGATCGCCAACATGCTGGGAGTGCGGCGCGAGGGGGTGACCGAGGCTGCCGGACAACTGCAGAACCTGGGCGTGATCCGCTACAGCCGTGGACAGATCGTGGTGCTCGATCGGAAAAGACTCGAGCAGCTGTCCTGCGAATGCTACGCAGTGGTCAAGAAAGAAAGCGATCGGTTGCTCGCTCCCAGGGAAGACGCAAGCCGCACCAGGAAAACTGGGCGCCGCGGCGCCGCATTGCGCCCCTCGACTGCGCACTAAATCAGTCGCAAAAGCGGCCTGCCGAACAGACGAGCGCACCGGTTCGCGCGATCGTGTACGGCATGAGTTCCTCAATCTCGACGTCGAAACGCGTTCCGGCGCAGAATCTTCTGCTCGCGGCACTGCCTGATGCGGCGCGACGGCGCCTCCTTGCAGGCTGTGAGCCAGTCGACCTCGCGATTGGCACCGTGCTTTGCGAGCCGGGCGAGCGCATTCGCGACGTTTTCTTCCCCATTGACAGCTTCATCTCTCTGCATCTCTCCGAAAGTGGATGATGCAGCGCTCGAACTAGGCCTGGTTGGCGACGAAGGCATGCTGGGGATTTCCCTGATGCTCGGTGCGGACGTCGCACCACTCCAAGGACTGGTGCAGGGCGCCGGGCGCGCCTGGCCGGTGAAGGCCGCACCATTCTTGCGCGAGCTCGAGCACGGTCCGGCGTTGCGCCGGGAGCTCAACCGGTATGTGTATGTCACGCTGATCCAGCTCGCACAGACCGCCGTGTGTACACGCTTCCATGTGGTCGAGGCACGGCTCGCCCGGTGGCTGTTGATGACCCGGGATCGGTCGCACGCCGACGATTTCCATGTCACGCATGAGTTTCTGGCCTTCATGCTGGGCGTACGGCGCGCGGGCATCACTCGAGCTGCGAGCTCGTTGCAGCGGCGTAACCTCATTCGCTACAGCCGCGGCAACGTTCATGTCGTGGATGGTCGCGGCCTGGAAGCAGCCTCCTGCGGTTGCTACGCAAAACGACAAGAGAACCTATACGCGCATCTACGTCTAGTGGGCGGGATCAATGCGGCGCAGGCGCGCCGCCTTCATCTTCCCAAGCATCGAGTTGCGTCGCCAGCTGCGGCTCATGCGCATCAGAAGCCGCACGGGGGCGTTCAGCGAAAGTCGGCGCGTTCGGGCGTTTCAACTCTGCTTCGAGTCGTACCGGGTTGTCTCCCGCCGCATGGTTATGCATGACTGGGCTCCGGACTACGTGCCTAGTGGTTTCGTTGCCGCGCTGAAAGAGTCAGGGAAGCCGACCATACGTCCTAGATCCTCCTCCCAGAGCTTCATGCGCGCGCATGCGAAGCTGCTGCGCAACGTGAACCTGGGCGCCTGCTGCAGCAAGGGGCTGGATTCAAACGCCGCGCGCAAGCGGTAATTCGGAATGCGCGGCGCCAGGTGATGAATGTGGTGGTAGCCGATATTACCCGTAAACCAGTGCAGCACTCGGGGCAGGTCGTAGTAAGAGCTGCCCACAATGGCTGCTTGATTGGCGTCCCAGTCTTCCCGCCGTGACCAGTAGGCACGTTCGAAAATGTGCTGTACGTAAAACAGCCACACCCCCATTGCTCCCGCGACCAGAACCACGGGCACATGCACGAGCAGCAACGTGCGCCAGCCGATTGTTAGTCCGCATGACACAACGACGGCCACGAGCGTGAAATTGTTGAGCAACACGCTTGCCCATTCCTTCCTCCAGGACAACGGCAGGTCGAATGGAAACCGATGCTTGATGAGGAACTGGTAGGTCGGGCCCAGCCCCAGCAGCACGGGCATGCTGCGATAGAGGCGGTACCCGAAGCGGCCCCATCGCGAGCGCATCCGATACTCCTTCATGGTCAGCGTTCGGACGTCGCCGAACTCGCGCCGATCAAGGTTCCCCGAGGTGCCGTGATGGATCGCGTGGGTCTTCTTCCAGTAGCTGAACGGAAACAGCGTGATCAACCCGAGACAGGCGCCCACCCATTGGTTGGCCCGCCTGCTGGCGAAATACGAGCCATGCCCGCAATCGTGCTGGATGATGAACAGGCGTACGTACAGTCCAGCCGTCGGTAGCACCAACAGCAAGGTCCAGCCATAGCCCCAGCCTGAGTGCAGGCTCCACGCCATCAGGAACCAAAGGAGCGCGAATGCCGGCAGCGTATTGGCCAGCTGCCAGAGCGCCCGCCCCAGGGACGGCCGCGCGAAAGGCGCGCACAGCTGTCGCTCAGTTCCGGTGATGTGCCCGCTCATCGTGCTGTTCATGTCGCTACCGCTCTACCCAGAGACTCGCCAGCATGTTCTTTAACCTTCGCTCGCAGGGGCGTCTGTACGATTGCGCACAGAGCGATCCGCGCAACGCTCGACTGATGGTTTGCGGGGGTGCACTGGTGGACGAGAAGCGTTTCTCACTCTGACGCTTTGACCGAGGGAGTGCGAGTGCGCGGGCGCTACACTCCCTTGACAGCCTGTCTCTATGGAGCCCGCCGATGAAGTGCCCGCGCTGCAAGACACCGGACCTCAAGCCAACGATCATTGAGGAGTACCTGCCGGCGGCAGGCTGCCCCAGCTGCGAAGGGACCCTCGTGTCGCTCGTGTACTACCGCCACTGGGCCGAGATTCAGAAAGCGCCGACCGAGGCCACATCGCAAGACACGACCATCTCGATCGAGACTACGGACACCACGACGGCCCTCACCTGCCCGAAGTGCAGTCGCGTCATGATGAAGTACAAGCTGACAGGGACGGTTTCCAATCGCCTCGATGTCTGCTCACTGTGTGATGAGGCGTGGCTTGACCGGGGTGAATGGGAACTGCTCGAAGCGCTGCACCTCAGTCACCTGATGCCGGCAATCTTCACCGACCAATGGCAGCGGCGCATTCGTCGCGATGTGGTGGAAGGCACGCGCCGTTCCGTCCTGGCGGGATTAATAGGAGAGCCCGGCGCCGCCCGAGTGGAAGAATTCGGTGCATGGCTACAGCAGAGCAAGCACAAGTTCCACATTCTTCAGTACCTCTATCGAGGCTGATTCCCGACCGGAGAATCCAAAGAAACGCCGGGGAAATCAGAAATCGCGCCCGCCGGCGGCCGATCCTTGGCCGCCAGCGACTTGCGTTGAAGACGTCGGACTCTGTTCCCTAGCGCCAGCCGTCGATCTCGAGAATGTACCCGTGAGCGTAGCCAAGGCCGTACACGCTCGTCGTGCCGACACCGATAGCGTGCTGAATACTGACGAAGAAGCGCTTGCCCGAGGCATCAAAAACGCCGCCCGTCCACTCGGCTCCGCCACCGCCGGCCAGCGAGCCGCTCTGATCGTTGATCGTGCCGATCTTGATGCAGCCATCGCCGAGAATGTCCTTGTCACCGCGGTCATCCAGACAATCCCACAGGTCGTTGCCGCGAGCGGGAGTCGAAAGTGGGCCCTCGCCGTCTTCATGCAGGATCCAGTTGCCGCGACCCGGTTGATAGGCGATGTTGTCCATCATCGCGAAGTCGAAGAAGCCGATGACGAGCGGCTGGTACTCCGGGGTCGAGTTCGCCAGCAGCGTATAGGTCACGCTGCCCGAGGTTTGAGTCGTAGTCGTCGTATCGGCCGCCTGCGCGAACGTGCCATCGGTGATGCAGTAGACCTCTCCCCAGTGATTGTCACCACCGCTGTTCACGGGCAGATCCTGCCCCGTGTTCGTGCCGCAGAATCGTACGTTGCCCGTGGCGATAGCTTTCCGGTCGAGGTCCATGTCTTCCGGGCGGTAGTACGCGGTCAGCTTGAGCGCAGCGGCCGCCGCGCGCAGATTGCTGCGAGTGATCGTGGTTGTACCGACGACCTGGCCCTCGATGAGTTCCAGCCAGTTGCCGCGCCCGAACTCGCTGCCTTGTCCGACATCGGTACTGTTGGAGTTGCGGCCGATCCGCAGTCCGAACACGCGACCGTCAGTGTAGGGCGATTGCGCGAGATCGACGATTGGTGGATTGCCGGGAGTCCAGAGCGCGGTGGGGATGAACTTGATCTGCGACCCGCCTGGAGCACCCAGACCGCCTGTGCCCGGACGGTTCTCGTCACTGTAGTAGGTCACCCCGTTCGGCAGTATCGCGAAACCCTCGAACGAGAAAGCCCCCAGAGCCGGACGCAGGGCGACGTGACCGGCGTCCGTGCCGCTCAGCGTGTTTCCAGAGAGAACGACGTTGGTCGTGTGCAGCGGATCGATGATCTCGACCACTTTGCTCGCGGCGCTGTTTTCCTCCGCTGCGATGATCGTTCCCCAGGGGGTCTTGCGCGTCGGGTCACAGCGGTTCAGGCCGGTCAAGATCGTCTCTACGGCTCCGTCCGAAAGACGAATGCGCTGGATACCAGGAACTGCGGTACCTTCCTCGTTGCACGCGATCAGGTGAGTCGGGTGCACGTCATCGGGCCACAATACCATCTGGTCGATGTTGCCGCCGAGTTCGTTTGCCTCGCTCACCACTCTTGCCGTGAGTCCGGGCGCCAGCGTCACCAGCTGCCTCGGATCTGCTTGCGCCGCCGCTCCGGTGACCTGTGTCGTGGATGACGCATTCAACGTGCCGAACACGCCGAACAGCGCCGGCGCCTCGGCCTTGAGCAAAATTTCGACCTGGCGTCCGAAGTCGATGGCACCCGCCGTCGTTGCGACGGCAGCCGAACCAAGCAGGGACGCAAACAATTTCGCCTTCATTTAAAGATTCCTCCAACAGAGAGATTGGGACTGCCGGTGCCCCGGACAGCTCACGGCTCGGCTGCATCAAGACGTGGCTCACTCCATGAGGGCAGCCCGCGGATGTTGCGGAGGATTTGTGTCGAGGGCGTGAAAGGTTGATGAAGACGAAATGTCCGCCCACGACGATCGTCGTTCATATTCGGCCATCGGCGAAAGTGGCCATCAACAACATCGACGCGCCCGCCAATGGCAGCGCCCACTTGGAGTTCGACAACCCAGTGGATCCGTGACGACGACCCGCAAAAACGACATGCCGATTGGAACTTTTCGGGCCATTGGATGTAGAGTGTTTGTCGTGAGACGTTGCGAGAAACCAACTTCGCTATGAGAACGCGTGGTTTTGCTGGTTCGTCAACACGGCTGGTGCTGCTGCTGTGTTGCCTGCTGACGTCGACGTTGCAGGTCTACGTCGCCCAGACCCACGTCCACATTCCGCCCTACGTCGCGCACTTCACGGCTGGCCAGCCGGTCGTCGATGCCATCGCCGCAACCTCGGATCGACCGCGATGGCCCGCTGAGTCCGCGCCCCGGCACAGAACGAGTACATCTTTGCCCGCTCTGCCAGGTCGTCGCACACGCAGGGGCGCTGCTCACGCCGGCGCACACCGAGGCACTGACCTCGTGCGCTGCTGGCTCGGTCGTTCCGCTCGACGTCACTCCCCTCGTCTCAATCGCCGCGGTCTCCTACAACTGGCAGGGCCGCGGTCCGCCGCTCGTCTGACTCCACACCCCAGCTCTTGACGGCAATTCGCGGCTGAGCCGCGCGTTGCGTCTGCCTCATTCCGTGCACGTCGAAGGCGGCTTCACGTGCCGGCTCTTACTGATTCGTGGAGTAACTCAGCCATGTCACGCAAAGTCATTGTGGGTACAGCAGCAATACTTGCCTTTACGTTCGGCGCCTCTGGCGCAAGCGCAGACTCTGACTCAAAACCGGACTCTGACTCAAAACCCATTGGGCAGGTGATCGTCACCGCCTCGCCGCTCGCGCGCGATGCGGATTCGTTCGCGACCATCGTCGACAGCGTCGACCGTGACCAGATTCTGCGGCAGGGCGGCGCGAACCTCGCCGACGCGCTCTCGAATGAACCCGGCGTGACCGGCACGAGCTTCGCGGCCGGCGCGAGCCGGCCCGTGATCCGCGGCTTCGACGCCAACCGCGTGCGGATTCTCGAAGACGGCATCGGCAGCTTCGACGTCTCCGATGTCGGGCCCGATCACGGCGTGCCGATCGATCCGCTCTCGGCGCAGAAGATCGAGGTCGTGCGCGGCGCGGCGACGCTGCGCTACGGCAGCCAGGCCATCGGCGGCGTCGTGAACGCGATCAACAATCGAGTACCGACGCGAGCTGCCCGAAGAGCCGATTGCCGGCGAGCTCACCGCCAGCTATGCAGACAACGCCGACATGCGACAGGGCTCGGCACTGCTCGATGGCGCGCGCCGGGCAGTTCGCGTTCCACGCCGACGGCTTCGATCGGCACGCGGACGACTACGACACTCCCGAGGGCCGCATGAGCAACTCGTACTTTCGGGGCGATGGCTATGCGGTCGGCGGCTCCTACTTCTTCGGCGACAGCAGGATCGGGGCTGGCGCCATTCACTACGACGCGAAGTACGGCATCCCGGGCGAGGACACGTTCATCGACATGAAGCAGACGAAGGAACTGATGCGCTCCTCCTTCGCGGTCGGCGCCGGTGCGTTCCAGACGCTCAACGTCGAGGGCGGCTACGCCGACTACGAGCACAGCGAGCGCGATCCGGCAACCGATGAAGCGCTGTCGACCTTCAAGGACCACGAGTGGGACGGACGCGCCGAGGGACTGTTCGGCGAGATGGGGCCCTTCTCCGGCGCCGCGATCGGCGTGCAGGTGCAGAACCGCGACTTCTCGGCGCTCGGCGAAGGAGCCGACTACCTGCTGCCGACCACGACCGACACGTACGCGGTCTTCGTGTTCGCCGAGGCACCGCTCGGCAAGGCAGTGGACCTGCAGACCGGCGCACGCGTCGAGCAGGTGAAGATCGACGGCACGCCGGCCTCGGACGTCCCGACCTCGCGCGATTTCACGCCGGTCAGCGGCTCGATCGGGCTGCTGTTCAACGCAGCGAAGACGTCTCCCTGGGCGTGACGCTGTCGAGCGCGGCGCGCGCACCGGCGCAGACGGAGCTGTTCGCGCGCGGCCCGCACGACGGCCCCGCGACGTTCGAGACCGGCGACCCGACGCTCGACATCGAGCGCGCGAACTCGCTCGAGGGCTCGCTGCGCGTGCGCACCGATGGCGTGCGGCTCGATGGTTCGGTGTGGGGCGCGCGCTTCAGCAACTACATCTTTGGCAATCTCACCGGCCGCACGTGCGACGACGAAGGCAACTGCGTCGACGGCGACTCGCAGGAACTCAAGGAGCTCTTCTACACGCAGGTCGACGCGAAGTTCTGGGGCGCGGAAGCGAAGTCGACGTTTGGGCTCTACTCGGGATCGAATGGCAAGTTCCAGGCGCTGCTGCTGGCAGATTACGTGCGCGCCAAGCTCGACAGTGGCGGCAACGTGCCGCGCATCCCGCCGTATCACGTGGGCGGGGGCCTTTCCTGGGACAGCCCGAAGTTCGATGCCAGCGTGCTCGTCAAGTATTCCGGGTCTCAGAACGACGTGGCCAGCGCCGAGACACCGACCGGCAGCTTCACGTCCGTGGATGCACAGCTCGGCTGGCGCCCGCTCGAGTCTTCACCGGGCGTCGAGACTCGCACTGATCGGCCACAACCTGACCGACTCGGTGCAGCGTAATTCGGTCGCACTCAACAAGGACGAGGTCATCCTGCCGGGTCGAGATGTGAGCCTGATGGTGCGCGCGACGTTCTAGGATGTCGTGGCAGGTGGTGCGCAGGCGCCACCTGCCCTGCGGCTCGGAGGGCTACGCACTTGCCTCGGTCGTCGTCGCTCGACGCAGGGCGCCGCTCGGTCGCGCATACGTTCGCGCTGCGCCGTGTGGCGTGGGTGCTGGCTGCGCTGTTCCTTGGGACGGAACTCCTTCTCGCACTCATCGATCATGTCGAGGGCAATCTCTGTGCAAGTAATCGTTTGCGGTCACGGGTGCAATGGGAACTCGCTCGCCAGCCCGATCTCTCGCTCGATGCGCTCGCCGAGGAGATCCACGGTTCGAAGGCAGTGGTGCTGGATGCAATGCCGAGTGAAAGGCGGGTCGGTGTTTCCGGTAAGGAGCTGCCGGCCGTGTGGCAGTGGGTGAGCCGATGGCCCGACCCGGTCATCATTCTCTGGGGTCGCGGGCATTCTTTCGAAATTCACGGACCACTCAGCGCTGTCACGATCGGCGGACGGAACGCCGACTGGTCCTTCGCGGCAGCAGCTGGGGCCGTGCTGGGCAAGTTGCAGCCGTCGGAACTGGGAGCGATCTATGCGTACCGCGCTCGAACCAGCGGTGGCGATGTTCCGGAAATGTTGTTCCTCGACCGCAGTGGAGAACTGATCTTCGAAATCGTTCCCGGGGACGCACTGCGCGAGCCGCTGCGGACACTACCGATCGAGGTCACGAATTCATTCCGGCAGATGAGGCTGCTGGAGCAGGTTTGTGAGAAGCCCGGATAGGCCACCGCTATGGCCTGACACCGAACGCGTACGCCGCTGTCAGGCGGGCCGTTCGCGGCTCGACCGGGTGGAAATGCCCGACCGCACACCGCACGCGAACCATCACAATGAACGTCCGACTCCCCAACAGGGGACACTGTCTTCCCACCGGTTGTGAGTCAGTCTTATCGGCTCGGACCTTCCTTCGACCGGCGCAACGAAAATCTCGCCATAGGGCTGCGGGTTCTCGCTTGAAAGTGGGGCCTCGTCGTTAAGCCAGGCACGCATCGAAGCGAATGCGATCCACTTGCCATCTGGAGAGAATCGCGGATGCACGCTCGGCGCATACTCTTGAAACAGGCGCCGGCTACCATTCGGTTTGCCGTCCTTCATGGGCTGCAGGTAGAGCTGAAAGTCGTTGCTGCTGAAGGCGATCAGATCACCATTCGGTGAAATCGTCGGCATCGTGTCGACATCTTCATCCTGGGTGATCTGCCTGATGTTAGTGCCGTCCGAGTTCATCAGGTAGATATCCTTGTTTCCGTCACGGGTACTTCGGAAAACAATCTGGCTGCCGTCAGCAGTCAGATCGGGAAACGCGTTGTTGCGGAATCTTCCTTGAGTCAGGTTCGTCGCCTTTGACCCATCGCTGCGGACGGTCCAAATATCCACGATCGCGTCATCGGAGGCGAACTGGGGCCCAACGGTGAATGCGATCAGATCTGCACGGCGCGCCCAACTGGTTGCCCATACCCGCATGCTAGTCGAAGGAGCGAACACTTCACGTTTGCCAGAGCCATCGAAATGACTGGCTACGAGATGCATGTCGTTCGGATCATCCGCGTGCCGCAACTGGCTCGTGACAAACTCGAGGCCATCGGGGCTGATGGAACAAAATCGGCCATGCACGCCCTGGATGTCGAGGATCCGATCCGGCAATCGCACCTCATCATGCGTACCTGACGCGACAATCTGAACTCCATTCGATCCGGTCGACTTGCCCGCGAGTGATCTTTTGCCGGTGCAGAGCATTCGTCCGTTCTAGTGATCGAATGCTAGTCCACGGCAGTCTCGCTGCGTCTCGTTTTCACGGCGAAGGTCTGATCCGTTGCTCGCGACCGACATGATTGCGAGGCCGTCGGACGTCTTCCTCACGAACGCGACCCGCCCATTCGGCATCACGGCGGGCGACAACGCTGACAGGTCTTTCGGCGTGAGCGCGCGTTGGCCTGTGCCGTCGGAATTCATCGCCCAGATGCGGAAGGTCTCGCCCAAACCTCCCGAGTAAAAAAAGAGCGTGCGTCCATCAGGGGACCAGGCGGGTGATCCGCTCATCGACTTGAGCATCGTCAGTCGTCGCGGAGCCGATCCGCTCAGTCGCATCGTGTAAATCTCTGCCCGAAATGGGTACCGCTCCTCACTATCGCGATCGCTGCTGAAGGCCACCGTCTTACCGTCTGGCGATACAGCGGGACGAAAATCGCCCGCCGGATTACGAGTCAGATTTTTCGCCTGATTGGCGCTGCCGGGATCGTCTGGCCGGAACGGCATCGAAAAAAGATCGGCGTTCCCGTCGCGATCACTGACGAAGAGCAGCGTGCTGCCATCGGGCGCAAACGCGGGCGCAGCATCCATGAAACGTCCACGTGTCAGCGGCTTCGCTGGACCCGGGTGCTCAAGATCGAAGGCGTAAAGGTGAGGATTACCGGACCGCTCCGAGGAAAACACCACCCATCGGCCATCGGGCGAGAACGTCGCGTCATAGTTGTGGCCTGGGCCATCAGTAATTTGCTTTGTCGACGATCCTGGTCCGAAGAGATATACGTCCAGGGCGCCAGGGCGAATTGTCGTGTAGACAATGCGCTCGCGTCGTTCATCTTCGGCCATCGGCGAAGTGGCCATCAACAACATCGACGCGCCCGCCAATGGCAGCGCCCACTTCAATCGCTCCGCACAAGGCATTCGGCACCTCGCGAACGAGCTGGCAGTGGTCGTCGTTGGAGGAGCAGCGTAGCATCACGCCCTCGCCGCCGTGCACCCCCGGGGACAATCAGAATGGATACAAAAACACAGGTGCTGCGCAACGCGACCGTACTTCTCGCAGTTGCCTTGAACCTCCCGCTCGCCCACGCCGACATCACGCTCGAAGAGCGAATGACCGTGGACGGCTTGATGAAATTCGCCAATATGAACGGCAAGACGGTGACTACCGTCGCCGGCGACCGAGCTCGTACGGAAAGCGACTTGCAGATGGAGTCGAAACTCATGCGCATGTTCGCCGGCAGCGCCATGGGTCCGACGGCTGAAATCATTCGGTTGGACCAGGAGAAGACCTACTCGTTGAATCTCAAGAAAAAGGAGTACACGGAGCAGAGCTTCGCTGACTTGCGCGCGAACTGGCAGAAGATGATGGACCAGGCGCAGCAGGCCCAGACACAGGCTCAGTCTCAGGCGCAGCAGACACAAGGGGCGCCAAGCCCCGTGGATCAGTCGCAGTGCGAATGGTCGGAACCGCGATCGGAAGTCAAACGCACCGGTGAGAAGGCGACTTTTGCCGGCTACGAGGCGGAAAGGGTAGCCATCTCTGCGACCCAGACGTGTAAGGACAAGAAGTCCGACGCAGTGTGTGATTTCACACTCAACCTCGACGAGTGGCTGGCCCCCGCCTTCGCCGAGGATGCTGAGATCACCCACTTCTACCAGAGCTATGCGCAGAAAATGGGCTTCACGACGCAGCTGTCTCGTGATGCCGCGCAGCGCGCGGAAACACTGTTCGGCAGCTACAAGGGGCTCTGGAGCGAACTCGGTACCAAGCTTCGGGACATGCAGGGGCACCCAGTCAAGACAACATTCGGTTTGAGCGTGGGTGGCCCACAATGCCAATCGACGAAGGAGGCCGCGGCCGGAGCACCGGCTGGCAGTACGCCGCCGACCAACGCTGAGATGGAACAGGCCGCGGCAACGGCTACCGGTGAAGCGGCCGGGCAGGCAGCCGCCGAGAAAGCAGGAGAGTCCTCATTGAGCGGGGTTGCAGGCAAGCTGGGTGGCAAGATCGGATCGCTGTTTGCCAAGAAGAAGACCGAGCCTGCGCCGACGACAGCGGCACCCACGCCCGCCCCCACCGCCGCACCGACCACCGCGCCGGGCATGGTAAGCATGATGCAACTATCCGTCGAACTGGTGTCGGTGAATCGCAGCCCGGCAAGCGCCGGTGCTTTCGAAGTACCGGCCGACTTCAAGAAAGTCGGGGCACAATGACTCGCCTGCAGTAACTCATCGCAGCAGCGCGCGAGCTCGTGCGCTGCGATTGCTTGGCTGCCTCTATTTCTTCTGCAGCGTCCGCAAGTACTCCACCAGCAGGTCTATGAGCTGGTCGACCTGCTTCTGGTTGTCCGGATTTCCGGTATCCGCGTAGTAGAACTCCATACCCCAGACCGGCATTTCCCGAGAACCGTGCGGCCCCGGCACGTTGCGGCCGTCGATGATCGTGCGAACTTCCTGCGTCGGATACGTTCCGCCGCGCCGTTTCGCAAGGGTCGTCAGATCAGGTGGTGAGACCTTGAAAAATGCCGCGACTGGCCCGTTGCCCTCGGCCTCCTCGCCGTGACAGGCGGCACAGAAGCGGTAGTAGAGCTGCTTGCCATCGTAGGGGGATAAATCCTCGGCCGATGCGAGTGGCACGCTCGCCAACAGGGTCCCGACTACCAAGATTTCTCGAACGAACACCATCGCCGATCTCCTCTGGTCTCGTGCCAATGGACCTCGGCCAGCCTCATGCTCGGCCGACCGCCGCAGGGCGCTATTAGTATAGTACAAGCCGCAGTGGCTTCGCGGCACCCACGAATTGCGAGATTCACCCGCCCTGCGATCATGGTCCGTGAGGATTTGAGGCGCTTGGTGCGCCCGAAGGAGAGAGCCATGAGCCTGATTCGATGGGAACCATTCGGAGAATCTGATGATTTCTTCCGCCGACTGATGCCGCTCCTCAATGCGCGCTGGCCGCGACTGCCCGCCGAGTCTGCTCGCGCAACGTATGAGTGGGCGCCGACTGCCGACATCAGCGAGACAGAGAAGGAATACCTGGTGAAGGCTGACCTGCCTGGCGTCAAGCGCGATGACGTGCGCATCACGCTGGAGGATGGCGTCATCACGATCGCGGGCGAGCGCCGCCAGGACAAGGAAGAGAAGTCCGAGAAGACACACCGTGTGGAGAGCTTCTACGGTACCTTCTCGCGCAGTTTCACGGTACCTGACGATGCTGACGCGAACAGCGTCCGCGCCGAGAGCAAGGACGGCGTGCTGTATGTGCACGTTCCAAAGCTCAAGGTGGAGAAGGCGAAACCCGTTCAGATCAAAGTGGAATGAGCGCTGGGGATGCATGCGGCGCCGGGCCTGGGCCAGCGCCGCATGACCGGCCGCGAAGGAGAAAATCATGAACGCTCAGCTGCCCAGCACTGCTTCATGGTTGTGCACGCGTTCGTCGAACTCGCCGACCGCCTGGCGCAATTGGACTGCGATGCGCGACGCGCGAATCAACCGCTGGTGCAGGACTTCGCCGACCAGGCAATACAGCGTCAGAACGATGAGGTGATCGATCGGCTGCGCGCAGTCACTGAGCTCGAGCTCGACAATATCGACGCCGCATTGGCCCGGATCGCCGCGGGCGCCTACGGCCAGTGCGAGCGCTGCAGCGAGCCTATCGACCCTGCGCGCCTGAACGCCCTGCCACAAAGCGTCTTATGCATACACTGCGCGCACCTTGCGAGTTCGTAGCTGACGTTTGTGGCCGCTTCGCGCCGCAAACTCGATCAACTAGCGCTGCGGCCGAGCGCTTCACCGGTCCGAAAGTCTTCACTGGTTCGCAACATCGGGAAATCAAGCGTGCCAATGGAAATGATGCGCACTTCATGGCCTGCGCTCTCGGCGCCACTCTGGTAGGCGCGCGCCAATGCATGAATGAAGCGTTCCTCCCTGCTATCGGGGTGCCCATCGATGATTACGATCCGCTTGCCCATTGATCGAACGGCAGATTGGTGGTCTAGGGCAATACTGCGATGGGCAGGTGATGAGCTTGTGCCGTCACGGGGGTGCGGAAGCCGGGAGCCTTGACCACGCACAGATCGCAGCTCAGCTCATCGATGACATGTTCCGCCGTGTTGCCGATAAAGAGTCGTTTCAGTCCGGAACGGGAAACGGCACCCATGACCACGATCTGGGCGCGCAGTTGCCTCGCCACTCGGGGCAGCACCTGCTGCGGCTCGCCGGCGACGACGTGGAGACGGCGCTCGCTGATCGCAAAGCGCCTGGTCTCGGCCGCGACTCTCCGGCCGATGCGCTTTGCGTGTTCACGGGCTTCGGGCCCGGTAGCGATGATCGGCAGTGGCTCAGTCATCACTCCGGGCAGATACTCGAGCAACGGCGGGTACGCATGAGCGGCATGCAGCTGGCCGCCAAGTGCGCGCGCGAGTTGTGCGCCGACCTTGAGAATGCGTGGATCAAGGGCCGCGGGTTTGGCGCGCACGTGCAGGGGATCGACAGCGCACAGCACTTTCGTGGCCTTCCACGCGCGCGAGGACCTCACGAGGAGCAATGGCACAGGGCACAGGCGAATGAGTTGCCAGTCCGTATTGCTCAGAAACGGGCGGGCGAGCGCGCGGTGCCGGTGCGTCGTGGCAATGACGAAATCGGCCTTGTGTCGCAGAGCCTGCCGGATGATGCCCTCGTATGCCGGATAGTCCCAACGCACGCTGACGCGAACGCGCAGTCCCGCACGCGCAAGAACCTCGGCACGCCGCTCGAGACGTGCGCGCGCCGCTTCCACCAGCGACTCGATCTCGTGTTCCAACATCGCGCGTGCGCTGCCATATACGACTGCGCCGTGGATTCGCGGATCGAACAGACAATGAAACACCTCCAGCTCCGCGCCAGTGCGCCGGGCGAGCTGCAACGCTTTCGCCAAGGCGGGCTGGTGACGCGAGGCCGGCTCGGCGATTGCGACCAGAATGCGATTGATTGCAGTCAACGGGGACACCCGCGTCGCGCCCGTCGCGACAATGTCGCTGCTCCGGTCAAGGCCCGATACCCTCGAGGACATTCACCAGGCGCTTGCGGACTTCGATCGCGAAACTTGCGAGAGCCGGGTTGCCGGTGCGCTCCATCGCTGCAACCGGATCGACGCTCGCCACCTCGACGCGCCCATCGGCTGTTTCCCGGACAATGACGTTGCAGGGCAAGAGCACGCCGAGCTTGTCCTCCATCTTGAGCGCTTCGTGTGCGAGCTTGGGGTTGCATGCGCCTAGGATCCGATAGCGTGGCAGCTCCGCCCCAATCTTCGACTTCAGCGTGGCGCTGACGTCGATATCGGTGAGCACTCCAAAGCCCTCGGCCTTAAGGCGCTCGACGACCTGCGCGACGACCTGGTCGAAGGGTTGCTGGGCGTCTTTGGCGATGTAGTAGTTCATTCGACCCCCATCGGCGCACGCTCTTCACTCTTTTCCGGCTTCTCGGTCATCGTGGCCTCGGTCAGCAGCAGCACGCTCGCGACCGAGACCGCGTTCTCGAGCGCCATACGCACGACCTTGGCGGGATCGACGATGCCGGCCTCGAACAGGTCGACGTATTCCTTGCGCGCGGCGTCGAAGCCGACGTTGCCGGTGCCGTTCAGCATGCGGTCGACGACCACGCCGCCGTCGGCCGCGGAGTTCTCGGCGATCTGGCGCGTCGGCGCCTCGAGCGCGCGCCGCAGGATCTGCACGCCGGTGCGCTCGTCGCCGCTGCGTCTGCGGCTCGAGCGCGGCCACCGCGGGGCACACGCGCAGCAGCGCGAGACCGCCGCCCGCGCACGATGCCTTCGGCGACCGCCGCCTTCGTCGAGCTGATGGCGTCGTCGAGCGCGTCCTTCTTCGCTTTCATCTCCGACTCCGACGGCGCGCCGACGCGGATCACCGCGACGCCGCCCGCGAGCTTCGCGAGGCGCTCTTCGAGCTTCTCGCGGTCGTAGTCGCTCGTCGTCTTGTCGATCTCCTTGCGGATCATCTGCATGCGGCCCTGGATCGCGGCCTTGTCGCCGGCGCCGCCGATGATCGTCGTCGTGTCCTTGTCGACGACCACGCGCTTGGCGCGGCCGAGCTGCGTCAGCTCGACGTCCTCGAGCTTCAATGCCCAGCTCCTCGGAGATCAGCTGGCCGCCCGTCAGCGCCGCGATGTCCTCCAGCATCGCCTTGCGCCGATCGCCGAAGCCCGGCGCCTTGACGGCCGCGTTCTTCAGCACGCCGCGGATCTGATTGACGATCAGCGTGGCGAGCGCCTCGCCCTCGATGTCCTCGGCGATGAAGAGGATCGGGCGGCCGGACTTCGCCACCTGCTCGAGCAGCGGGATGATGTCCTTGAGGATGTTGAGCTTGCGATCGCAGATGAGGACGAAGGCCTCCTCGAGGACGGCCTCCATCGTGTTCGGGTCGGTGACGAAGTACGGCGACAGGTAGCCCCGATCGAACTGCATGCCTTCGACCACTTCGAGCATCGTTTCGGTGGTCTTCGACTCCTCGACCGTGATCACGCCGTCGCCGCCGACCTTTTCCATGGCATCGGCGACCAGCTCGCCGATCGCCGGATCGTTGTGCGCGGAGATCGTCGCGACCTGCGCCTTCTCCTTGCGGCTGCTGACCGGCTTCGCAAGTGCGCCCAGCGCCTTCACCGCCACTTCGAGGCCACGATCGAGCCCGCGCTTGATGTCGATCGCGCTCGCGCCCGCGGCCACGTTGCGTACGCCATCGGCGTAGATCGCGTGTGCGAGGATCGTCGCCGTGCTCGTGCCGTCACCGACGGCATCGCCGGTCTTCTCGGCGGCCTGCCGCAGCATCTGCGCGCCGAGGTTCTCCTCGGGATCCGCGAGCTCCATCTCCTTGGCGATCGTCACGCCGTCGTTGCAGACCACCGGTACGCCCCACTTCTTCTGAATCAGGACCGATTTCGATTTCGGCCCGAGCGTGATGCGCACGGCGTCGGCGAGCTGCGTAGCGCCGCGCAGAACCTTCTCGCGCGCCGCCGAACGGAACAGCACCTGCTTTGCGGTCATCCGAACCTTCCCCTATCCACAGGGTTTTCCGGACACTTCCGTCCGCCCTGCGGCAATACGCATATTCCCATCGGGCTCTCCTGCGGCGCCCCTGGCGCGCGAAAAAGCCTGCGATTGTGGGCTTCGAGCCAACTCCAGAAGGCGCCGGACCTCGGCATCCTCCACCTGGTGGAAGTCTTCGTACCAAGCGCCAATCGAATACATGAACGCCGGTATCTGTACGATCGCGATCTCGTCGGCCTCCGCTCGTACCAGCGCGACGGCTTCGTCGGACGCGACAGGGGCTGCCGCAATCACGCGGTCGGCACCTGCCTGGCGCGCCGCCCGGATGGCGGCCACCATCGTCGCCCCGGTCGCAAGCCCGTCGTCCACCAGCACTACGGTTCGACCGCGCAGGTCCAGCGGCGGCAGGCCCCCGCGATAGGCGTGCTCCCGGCGCTCGAGCTCGGCGAGCTCGCGCTGCGCAAGTTGTTCGAATTGAACATCAAGCCTGGCCTGCCTCGTACGGCCCGGCTCACGCACGAGGATGCCCCCCGAAGCGATCGCGCCGATCGCGAGCTCCGGCTGGCCCGGCATCCCGATCTTGCGCACGACGAGGACATCGAGTGGCGCATGCAAGGCGCTCGCCACTTCGTAAGCGACCGGGATGCCCCCGCGAGCAAGCCCGAGCACCAGTAGGGGCTGCGGCAGCTTCAGCTTCCGAAGCACGCTCGCCAAGGCACGACCGGCCTCGGTCCGATCGACGAAACCATCATTTTCGCTTTCCATGCAACGTACGCTAATCCGCGCATGCAGCCCATCGCCATTCTGGACAGTACGTATGGCAGTGCGGTTGATACGGCTTTCCTGACCGCGCACGATCTGTGACCTTGAGCGGCAGGAGATCCGGAGGGCAATCGATGAAGACTCAACTGGCGGGCACGCGAACGGAGCGACCGCACCATCGGTACATAGTCATTGCGCTCATCGTCGCGCTCGTCCTGCTAGTGATCGCAACGGTTGCTGCCGGCGTGGGGTTCATGACCATCGGCTAGCTCGAGTCGGGGCAGACGCTGCGCAGTTGATTGCCGTGCACCGCTTGCGCTGAGGCGGCATCAGCGATCAGAAAGTTGGTGGGCGGAGCGTTGCTGATGAATTCATCTGACATCCAGGAGCTCTCGCCGGCCGCATTTACTCACGCGGTTACGCGCCTGCGCGTGGTCGAGACGCATATTTCCTGGATCCTCCTTACCGGACACTACGCGTACAAGATCAAGAAGCCGGTGCACTATGACTTTCTCGACGCCCGGACGCTGGACCGGCGGCGCGAGTTGTGCGCGGAGGAATTGCGGCTCAATCAGCGCCTCGCTCCTCACCTCTATCTGGATGTAGTGCCTGTGACGCGCGAGCAAGGGCGACTGCGCATTGGAGGCAGCGGGCCGGCGATCGAGTACGCGGTGCGCATGCATGAGTTCGATCCGTCCCAGGAGCTGTCGAGTCAACTCGAGGCCGGCGCGGTGACTGCCGAAGACCTGGCCTCACTCGCGACTTCACTTGCCGATTTCCATCGCAACGCTGCATTTGCCGGCGCGGACAGCGCGTTCGGCGAGTCGGCAGCCGTCAGGGCCCAGGTCCTCGACAACCTGCCGGTGCTGGAGCAACACTTCGCGGCACCTGAAGATCTCGCTGCGATTCGGCGTCTCGATGACTGGCTGCAGCGCTCCCTCGCCGAGTCGGCGCCGCTCATCGCACAGCGCAAGCGCGACGGCCATGTGCGCGAGTGCCACGGCGATCTGCACGCGCGCAACGTCGTGCGCTGGCAACAACATTGGTTGCCGTTCGACTGCATCGAATTCAATCCCGATCTGCGCTGGATCGACGTGATGAGCGATGTCGCATTCCTGTTCATGGATCTCGCCGCGCACGATCGGCAGGATCTGGCGCACGCCTTCCTCAGCCGTTACATGGAAGAAACCGGCGACTACCAGGGTCTGCGCCTGCTCCCGCTGTATGCGGTCTATCGTGCGCTGGTGCGCGCCAAGATCGATGCGCTTGCGGCGCAGTCCGTTTCGGCGGAAAGCGCACGGGCATTGAGCGCACGTGGCTTGCGTCGGATCAGGGTGGCCGGGGAGCTCGATTTCGGATCGCCGGCCCGCGCTCCTGATCACCCATGGCGTCACGGCCTGTGGGAAATCATGGCTCAGCGAGCGCCTCGTCCCGACGATTCATGCCGTGCAGATACGCTCGGACCTGGAGCGCAAGCGCCTCGCCGGCCTGCAGCCGCTCGAGCGCAGCGGCTCAGGAGTGGGCGAGAAGCTCTACACCACAGATGTAACTGATCGCCTCTACGGGCATCTGAAGGAGTGTGCGAAGGCTGGGCTGGATGCGGGATTCAAGGTCATCGTCGATGCTTCGTTCCTGCACCTCTCCCAGCGCGAGCGGTTCCGGGAGCTGGCACAGGAGCGGGGCATTCCGTTCATCATCCTTGCGTGCCACGCGAATCTGGCCGCGCTGCACGCTCGCCTGGAGACACGAGCCCGCGTCGGCTTCGATCCCTCCGAAGCGACTCGCGCTGTGCTCGAACATCAGCTCGCGACACAGGACGACCTCACGGCTCACGAGCGCGAATACGCCATGACAATAGACACCAACTGGCTGATCTCCGCAGATGCCGGGATCAAAGCGGTGCAAGCGCGACTCGATACCACGTAGACCCTCATCCCTGCCGCCAGCGATAGCTATGAGCGCGACGGCCGCCGGGTTCGCGACGCCCAGCGCCCGGTTCGAATCCGTTAGCTGCGTTCTCGCCTGGGCTGCTGTGCAAGAAGCTGGGCCAAGCCGGCAAGTTCGCGGGCGACGTGCGCAACCAGCTCGTCCGTCGATATCACGCCGACGAGCTGACCATGGGAGCTGACAACCGGTGCGCGGCGCACACCGCGTGCTCGCAGTCGTTGGATGGCCGCGTCGATCGAATCCTCTTCGCCAAGCACCAGAGGGTCGCGAGTCATGATGTCCTCGGCGCGCAGGCGGGGAAAGTCCGCGGACCGATCCAGCTGCGCGCGCATGAGATCGCGATCGGTGATGATCCCAATCGCAACCTTATCGTCCATCGGGGCCTTCGTGATGACGACCATTCCGACGTGCTCATCACGCATCAATCCGCCGATGGTCGCGAGCGAGGCGCCGGCCGGGGCGCTCACGACATCCAGACTGCAGAGCTCACCGACATTCATGCCCATCTGACTCCTCCTTGGGGCTCCCAATACTCAGGAAACAGCAGCAGCATTGCCGCCATACATATGCCCCGACTGCGGCCGGGTTGTCCGGCGCGTTTCGCCTGCATCATGCAATGTCACCTCGTTTTCGGCATCCGGAGCAGTGCGTAGCTTAAGGTGGAAAGTACGGTGCCGTCCCTGACGGTGGACCACATACTAGTGCGCGTTGGGGCCGTAGTGTGCGCTCAACCAAACTGCTACGAAGGCGTCGACCGCCTCGAACTCCGTGTGTTCCTCAGTCACTGAAGCGACCATTGACGACTGCGAGTGTTTGTCGCGCGATCACGATTTCCTCGTCGGCCGGATTCACTCAACGCCTCTCCTCGAGGCGACTGCCCACGCTGACGCGGTCGCTCGGATGGACGAACGCGCTCCCCGCCTTTGAGTCCCGCGAGAATCTGCACGGCGAGACCATCCGCCGCCCGATTTCGACGCTGCGCAGCTCTGCCCGACCGCCGCGCTCGACGTAGACCGCCCAGCGCTCACCGGCGCGAAACAGGGCCGACAGCGGTACCTGCAGGGCGTCGTCGGATTCCCAGAGCACGATGTTCGGCTCTACGCGATAGCCGTGACCGAGGCTGCGCCAGCGATCCGGAGGCGCCACCAGGTCAATGATCACGTTGACGCGCTGTTCCTCGATCCCAAGCGCGGAGATTTTCGTGAATCCAAAAGGCTCAACGCGCCGCACGGCTCCTTCCAGCGAGCCGGCTCCA
>CAVOLM010000009.1:0-16792 GCA_963696675.1 uncultured Gammaproteobacteria bacterium
AAAATCAGTCTGTTTAAGGAGTTAATCAGGGCGGCCGCGAGCATCGGGCGCCATCTCAGCCTGGATTCACGTTGAAGCCGGGCGTGGACTTGGGGGGCGGCGGAGCACTGGCGCCGGCGATTTTGCCGCGCCATAGGCCGGCTGCGGCCAGGGCGCGCCATCCCCACGGCAACCAGCGCAGCAGTGCGAAACTCAGCCAGAGCGCCCATGCCAGCATCGCGGCCTTGTACCACCACAGCGAAACGTTGATGACCGCGGGCTGTGGAAGCGCTCCACTCGAGTGGTCGAGGAACCAACTGAAGACATTCCCACCGCTGCCAAAGCCGCGCACGCGCATGTCCGGTGTACTCAGCAATCCGAACGGGATCGCCGACACGAGACTGATCAGAGCGATGACCGAGAACAGTCCGAGACCAACCTGCACCCAGTTGAATGCGCGGCGATTGACGCTCCCCTCCCAGCCGGAGCGCCATTTCATAACGAAGATCCATGCGCCGAAGACGAGCAGCACGCCCCACGAAAATGTGCTCAAGCCCAGACCCAAGAGCAGCCACTCGTGCGAGCGCAGCGGTGAGTACTGTGAGCGGCCGAGCAAGACCGCGATCACGATGAACACCACCAATTCACCCCAGAAAAGGATTGCGGGGCCCACGCCGGGGCCCATTGCGTAGAGAGTCCATCGGTCTGCGGGGAGCTCGAGTCGTGTATGGATGTTGCTGCTCGCAGTGCCGAGATCGATCGCGGGCGCGCGGGCGCGAACCCGCACACCGACATTGCTCTGCCACTCGACCTCGAGCTGATGCGCGCCAGGCAGCAGCGCCACTGCAAGCTCCCCGTTCTCGGGACGCAGCGGTACGCTCACGCCGTCGGCCTGGACCGAGGTAACCCTGGCATCCGCAGGAATCTTGAACACGTGCCGACCGCCCTGCGTACTGCGGTAGCGTACGGCAAGGGAGGTATCGGTGGAGCGCTTGCCCACGCGAACGGCTGTGCTGACGCCGTCGATGGCGAGCGTGTCGCCAGGCGCTGGCGCGGGGCGCCTGACATCCAGGACCAGTTGTTCCCCGGCTCGAGGATGAAACTCGTACGTCCATATCCCCGATTCGATTCCGAGCGGCAGTACGGCCGGGGTTCCGTCAAAACGCACGTTCCATTCCGGATTGACATCGAACTGCCAGATCTCTGCGTGCGCCGCGTCGGCTGAGTTCTTCAGCGTGAGTCTTTCGGCGCGCGCGAGGCCTGAGACCCATGTCACGGCCGACACGCCCGCTGGCATCGCCACCAGGACGCTCCGTTGCGCACTGACTTCCATGCCCTCGGTCAGCACCGATTCCCCATCGAGCAGGGGAATTCTCACTGTAAAGGCGCCCTTTTCCGGCGCGAGGCGCTCGACGGTGGTATTGATCGTCCAATCGAGACCCAGGGATACGCGACGCGTCACGCGGACAAAGGGCGCGAATTGAATCGATGTTTCGACGCGTGCCGAGCGACCCGCGATCGCCTTGCGCACCAGCTCGAGCGAGTTCGTGAGGAGGCGTTCATCGCTTAGCCCCGATATCTCCCAGCCGTCCGCTCTGGCGCGCACCGTGCGCGGCTGCCGCGGGAACACGATCTGCACGCTTTCCGCGGCGATGATTCGGCCGCCAAGCCGCACCTCGTGAGCGCCGGCTCGCAGCGGCACCCAGAGTTGTTGTGCAGTCGTCGCGGAATAACACTCCGTTCGGTTGACCGTCGACGCTGATCGTTTCTGGCTCCCACCGACCGGTCGCCGAGGGCACGGGCACGGCCACCGCCGTCAACGCACTGACGTCGAGCGTGATCTCGAGCAGCTCGGGAGCGACGCTGACTTCGGCAGCGGTGATTTCAGCGCAGGCGGGTGCGCATTCTGGCGTACGAGTGAGGCGCGACTTCAGTTCGTTGAGCAGGTCGGCACTCGGGATCTCTGCTCGCGCGGCGAAAACCACACCAAACAGAGCGGCGAGCACCGCGCAGGATGCGGCCGACGTCCCGAAGCGAGGCAGACGCGGCCAGTTGCGCGGCCAGCCGAAACCGAAGCGCACCAGAACTGCCAGCAGCATCGCGAGCAGCGCGATGCCCGCCAATCGCCACAGCGAGAGCCAGAAAGGCGTGGCGATCACGAAGCGCAGCTTTTGCCCCGCATCGACCGGGCCCGACCAGGAGAACCGGTGGGTCAGGAATTGCCATTCCGGAATCCCTGGACCGGCCTGCAGCAGCGTGCCCGGCGCGTAGCGTTGTGCGACCGATGACACCCTGGTCGCCGTTTGCGGCTACTTTGTCGATTCGCCCCATCATTCCGCGCTCCAGCTGAGCTGCACCCTCCTTTAGCTCTTCTGACGCAACTGACGCCGGTGGCGGCGCATTCGCGGGCAGAATCGCCATCGATCGGGGCGGGGTTTCCGGCGCGGCGTACTCCGCACCATCGAGTTGCGGATAGATCGCGAGGCGCGCCTGGTTCACGGCAAATGGAACCAATGCGATCAGGAGCACGCGCTGCACTCACGGCGCGATAAGCAGACGCGAGCCGTCGCAGCCGTCCTTCCGGCGCTTCGCGCGCCAGCACGAGTGCGACGAGGAAGTTCACCCAGAGCCAGATCATTCCGTGGCTGTCGTGATGCGTCAGCGCAAGCCCGGCGAGCGCGAGCAATCCGATACGCCAGCCGAGCAATCGGGCAATCGCAAGACTCGCGATCAGCACCAGGAACATGTCGAGCAGGCGCCAGCGCTCGATCCAGGCATCCGGCGCGCTATCGGCACCGAGCGCAGCGATGAGGCGGTGACCGGGTGGCACATGCAACGTTCCACGCACATCGGTGAAGCGACTCTGCCATCCCGTTGCGGGCATCGCGGCGCCTGCGTCGATGCGACTCACCGTCTGTACCTGCACTTCGGGCGCGCGCAATTCGATTCCGGTGGCACCCTCGGCGGCACCTTTGGTCACGAGCAGGTTCTGATCGGCAACGCGCGCGCTCAACAAGCGATACGGTTCGACCATGTCGAGGCGCCAGCCCTGGCGCATGCGGCCGCCGATCGAGTCCACGGCAGTGAATCCATCATGGCTGAAGTCGAGCCACAGCTCGCGCGCGAGCGTCAGTTGATTGTCATCGCTCGCCGACAATCCGCGACTGCGCTCGACGACTTTGAGCTCGGTCTCGCGCGTGACGCGATAGCCCGGGAATTCGCGCCACTCATCGGGAACATTGGCCTGGCCGGGATCGATGGCCTCGGCACCTTCAATCGCTGCCACACGCAGGCGATCGACGCTCTGAAAGCTCCAGATCTCATCGGCCGGCCATGGCCCTTCGCCTGCAGGCCGCCGCAGTGTTTCGGCAATGCCTGTACCTCGCGCGCCGAGCCGGATCTCCCAGCTTCCGGTTCGCACCTGCACGCGCAGCCGACCGTCCGGCTCGAGCCTCGCCGGCAGGCCACTGCTCAGGCTGATGGGAACAAATCCAGTCGGCAGAACCGGCGCCAGCAGTTCCTCGCGCGCCTCGCCGGCCGCCTGTACGCGAATCACCGTTGTCAGCAGCGCAGGAATGTCGTCGTTCAGCAGGCGATAGACCTGCAGCTCGAGCTGCTGTTGCTCAACGGGGCCGCGGCGCTTGCCGAGCCACACTGCGTTGGCGGCTCGCTCGGGTTGAGCGATCACCTGTCCATCGAGGGTCAGTGCAATGATTCCCGTCTGCGGCGGCACCGGCAGCGACTCGGGCTGGCGCGCCCATTTGAAGGTTCCGCTGACGGCGTGCGTGCCGGCAGCCATCCTGATCTGTGGCGTGCCATTGCGCGCGACGAGCACGGCCCGCGCGCCGTCGAGCTGCACATCCCGCGGCCAATGCTCGAGATCACCGGGCAGGGTGATCCAGGTATCTGCGAATAACTCCCAGCGCTGGGCGAAACGCCCACCGCGCGCGTCCAGATCGAGGACCAGCCGTTCGGGCCACTCGCATTGATACACTCGGGCATCGCTGGATTGAGCGCCACTGACAAATGGACAGCGGCGAAATTCCTCGCCCTGCAGCACCCAGCCCTGCCAGGGTTGCAGATCGGGTGGCACGGCGATGTCGGCCGCGAACAGTCGCGCCGAGATAGCGAGGAGCAACATCGTCGTCCAGGAACGCACGCGATTTGGCATGAAGTGTTCCTCTTGCGCGCGCCCGGCGCGACGCTGTCAGGCAGGATCTGAACCGGTAACCACGATCACTGTCAACGCGAACGGGTATTGCATCGGGTTTAACATCATCCGCCATGAGTACCGGACGCAATCCCCAGGCCGAACAGATGGCCGACGAATCGATGGTGCGTAACCTCGCTGCGCAGGCGAGCGCCATCTGGCCACAGGAGGAGCCACTCCTCGCGCGCTACGCGCTGCGAGCCGATGCCCGGATCGCCGATATCGGCTGCGGGAGCGGCGAAATCAGCGCGCGACTCGCCGCCCTGTTTCCCAGCGCTCACATCATCGGCGTCGACATCCTGGAAGGGTCGATTGCCTACGCGCGCAAGCGCTACGCTGCGCTTGCGCCGCGGGTTCGCTTCGAACCCGGCGATGCCTTCGAACTGCAATTGCCCTCCGATGCCTTTGATCTCGTCACCTGCCGGCACATGACCCAGGCCATTCCAGAACCCGAGCGTGCGCTCGCCGAACTCGCGCGCATTTGCAAGCCCGGCGGCTGGCTGCATGTGCTGAGCGAGGACTACGGGATGATCCACATGCCGGTCGGGACCCTGAACACCGACCGCTTGTGGCATCAGGGCGCCATCGAATTCGCCCGCGTCACGGGCACTGACGCTCGAGTTGGGCGGCGCACCTACTCGCTGCTGAAGGCGCTGGGCCTTGCGGATCTGCGCGTCGACTACGCAATCGTCGACACTCTGCGCGTCCCGCGCGAGATTTTCGCCTCGATCATCGAGGCGTGGCGGGATGGTTACACCAGCGCGATCGGTGACAATACGGCCTTGGGACGCAAGGAAACGCGCGCGCTATTCGATCAGGCGATCGCGGGCATCCGGGATCCCGACCAGTATGCGGTCTGGCACGTGCCGATCGTGAGCGGACGCAAACCCTAAACGCAGGACGAGACGGATCTGCTGAGGCCACAAGCTGTGAAGTTCTGATGAGTCGCCGAGTGTCAAATGGGCTGAAAAGAGGCGCCGAATTGATGAAAAACAACTCCAATCCGCGTCCGGCAACATGCACGCGAATCTTCTGCTATCGATGTCACTCGCAATCAGTGTGGCAGTGCTCGCGCAGAGCCCACCCGCTGCGCCTGCGGACGTTCAGGCACTCATCACCAGGCTCGGGTTGCACGAAGCCGAACAACCCGTCAGTGAACGCAAGGGCTGGCACAAGCCCAAGGTGATACTCGCGCGCGATCCGGGCGATGCTGCACGTCGCAACTCGCTGCAGGCCGCCGCACCTGATACCAAGGTGATATTCGCCGCTGACAATGCTGCGGCGTTGAACGCCGCTGCCAACGCCGACGCAATCATCGGCTTCTGCACGCCCGAGATCCTGGAGCGGGCGAAGCGAGTGCAGTGGATTCAACTGCTGAGTGCCGGGCGTCGAACGCTGCGTCGGCATTCCAGCCGTCGGCGAGCGCGCTCTGCTGGTCACCAACATGCAGCGCGTGGCTGGCCCGGTGATGGCCGAGCACGTGATGGCGATGACGTTCGCGCTGGCGCGCGATCTGCCTGCATACATCAGCGCCCAGAGTAGCGGTCGCTGGGAGCGGGAGCCTCGCGGGGCGATACGCGCAGTATCGCTGGAAGGAAAGACCATGCTGATCGTGGGCCTCGGCGGGATCGGCATCGAAGTGGCGAGCCGCGCGCACGCGATCGGGATGCGCGTGATCGCAACACGCGCCAGCGGCCGAGAGGGTCCGGATTTTGTCAGCTATGTCGGCTTGCCCGACGAGATGCCGAAGCTCCTGCCGGAAGCGGATGTCGTGGTCAACACCCTGCCGCTCACCGAGCAGACGCGACAGCTGTTCGATGCGCGTTCTTTCGCAGCCATGAAGGCTGGCGCATTCTTCATCAATGTCGGCCGCGGAGGCACAGTGGTCACCAACGACCTGGTGAACGCGCTCAGGCAGAATCATCTTGGCGGTGCGGCTCTTGACGTGACGGACCCGGAACCGTTGCCGCAGGATCACCCTCTGTGGCACCTGCCGAACGTCATCATCACACCGCACGTTTCCGCGGACTCTGAGTTCGAGGAGAACCGGCACTGGGAAATCGCGTGCGAGAATCTGCGCCGCTATGCGGCTGGAGAGCGCATGCTGTCGGTCGTGGACGTCAAGCGCGGCTACTGAAGCGGTCGGTCAGTCCTCGATATCCGGCTCGATAAAGCACCAGCCCACTTCCGGGAAGCGCTCCTTGATGCGCCGCTCGAGGGCGTTGATGCTCGCCACCGCGGACTCGATGCTGATGCCGGGGCGCATGCGGATCTTCGCCGCCAGCATCACCTGCGGTCCCATCTGCTGCGTAATCGCATTGAACAGGCCATGGATCTCGGGGTCGCTACGAATGAGTTCGGCGATGGCCTCCTGGAGATCCTCTTCCGCGGAGGTGCCGACAAGCAGGCGCTTGATCCGGATCGCGATGAAGGCTGAGATCGCGATCAACACGACGCCGATGGCGATTGATCCGGCGGCATCGAAGCGAGTGTCACCGGTCAGGGCCGCAATCGACACGAACACGAACGCGATGACCAGGCCGAGCAACGCGGCGATGTCCTCGCCCAGCACGACCACCAGTTCCGCATTGCGCGTCCTGCGCACCCACTGCACCAGCGAGCGCCCGCGACGCAGCTTGGCGATCTCGCGCAAGCAGCCCACCAGGCTGCCCGTCTCCAGCGCGATCGACACTCCCAGCACGACCAGCGCCACCCACGACCTGGTGCAGCTCTTCGGGTGCGTGCAGCTTGTGCCATCCCTCGTAGATCGAGAACAGCCCGCCGGCGCTGAACAGAAGGAGCGCGACGATGAAGCTCCAGAAGTACGTGAGCCGGCCATGACCGAGCGGATGCAACGCGTCAGGTGGCCGCTGCGACTGCTTCAGGCCGAGATACAGCAACACCTGGTTGCCGCAGTCGGCAAAGGAGTGAATCGCCTCGGCCATCATGCTGCCCGAGTGCGTGTACATCGCGGCGCCGGATTTCGTGATCGCGATGAAGAGGTTCGCCAGGAAGGCGTACAGGATCGCTTTCACGGATGAGCCGTGCTCCGACATTACTTCTGAGACTCCAGTTCTTCGATGCTGCGCGGCCAGTCGTCCTTCAGCAGTCGTGACAGCGAACGATCGGCGAGGATGCGACCAGCCGGTCTGGCAGCGCGGGCAATAGTTGGTCTCGTTGCTGGCATAGCGTATCCGCTGGATCGCGGTTGCGCATACCGGGCAGGGCTTTCTGAAGCGCCCGTGGACCGCGAATCCGTCTGCGGAATGCGGTGACGCCCTCGGGGAAGTCTCCTGCGGCCTCGGCTCGCAACCGGTCGGTCCATTCCTGCAGCACCTGGACGCTCGCGGCGTGCAGGCGCTCGACTTCTTCGTCCGACAAGCGCTGTGTGAGGGCGATGGGCGAAAGGCGCGCGGTATGCAGGATCTCGTCCGAATACGCATTGCCGACGCCACTGAAGAGCTGCGGGTCGGTCAGCGCGCGTTTGAGCGTATGGTTCTCGGAGCGCAGGCGCTGCGCAAACTCTCGCGCGGAGGTATCGAGGATCTCGAGGCCAGCACGCCGGTGTGAGCGCAGCCCCTGCTCGCCGCGCACGACATGCAGCGATGCCCGCCGCTGCGTGCCGGCTTCGGTGAGTGTCAGGGTGCCGTTGTCGAACTCGAAGATCGCAAGCGCACGCCGCCCGGAACGCCGCTTACCGCGCGCGAACCAGTGCAGGCGCCCGGCGATCATCAGGTGGATGACCAGCCACAAGTCATTCTCGAGGCCAAGCGCGATGCGCTTGCCGAGGCGCCTCACTTCCCTGACACGCCGGCCGAACGCCTCCGCCAGCGGCGGCTCGGCGCTTCTGAGCAGAAATGGACTTGCCAGTGTCACGCTTCGCAGAGCGTGCGGCCTTGCACTCGCGCAGCGAGCGCTTCGACGTAAAGCGTGACGTCCGGCAGTTCCGGCACGGGTCGCTGTGGCTCCACGCTAGGCGCAATGGCGGTTCATTCTCCATCGCACCTTGGGGCAGCAGCAACGGCGGGGCGTTGCCATTTCCAGCGCACAAAAAAAGCGCCGCGAGCGGGGGAAGCTTGATCGCGGCGCCAAGAGCGAACCACAGGGGTTCAGGGGGAAACTTGTCAGGTCAAGCCACGCTCAACGCGAGCGGTATCTCCTCCATTTCGTAACCCATCACCTGACGGGTCATCGGATCGACTATCGGCTTGCCCTTGCGAAAACATCCGGTGTTGGCCGCGCGCCGGGCGAGTGCAACACGTGCATCCACCTGCTCCAGCGCGAACTGTCCGTCAGCACGTCGTACCAGGAGCGTGGCGCGGTGCTCGGGATGCGCGAGATGTTCTTTCTCGCCCTCCGGGAACAGCAGCGCGACGATTTCCGATTTACCGTTAGCCATAAGTGCTGACACGCTGATGGATACAAAGCAATCGCCATGCCAAGCGGCAATCGCCTGTAATATCAGTGGGTTGGACCGCGCGGGGGGCTACCCAGACCCTGACGCAATTTGTCAGTTTCTGACGCGGGGAAGCGCAGGGATTGTCAGTTGACGACTGGCGTCACACTGTCCGCGCCGCAGTGTATCGCCGGGTTGTCTCGTCGCAGGAAACCTTCAGGGTGGAACGACGATGCACGCCTGGTTGCTGGCTTTGAGTGTCGCGCACACCTGGCGCGCGTTCGCTTCCGGAAGCATGCCAGCCTGCAGTCGATACAAATGACCCGTGGGCGTCGTAGCGAGCTTGACTGACGGGGAGAGTCCGCTGAGCAGCTGCGGATATTCCGCCTGAAGGCGTCGCCATTCGCCCATGGCCTGTTTATCGCCGCCCGAGAACGCACCGAGCTGAATGCGATATCCGCCTGCATTGGTGGCCGTGGTGCTGGCGGGCGTCGACGCGGAAGTCTTAGCGGGTGGCAATTGCAGTCCCGCGGTGAGGGTCGCGCCCGCCTCAGCGGTGCCTTCCGATGGAGTGTTCGAAGGTGTTTGTGCCAGCGCGAAGTTGCCGAGGCGAATGCGCGCTTCGTCCGCCATTCGCCCCTGTGGATGCTGATTGATGAATTGCTGATAACCATCCGCGGTATCAGTCTGCATCGCCTTCTGCCAGTCACTCGACTCTTGCAGCTCGCGTACGCGCGCCTGGGCCTGCGAGGCAAATTCGCCGTCAGGATAGGTCTGCAGAAATCGCTGATACGCCTCGAGCGTGTCCGCACGCCGCGCCGTCTCCCATTGCTGCTGCCGGCCGCTGCATGCAATCACCATGAGCGCCACTACTACCATCGTCATCATCAATGTCGCGCGACTCATGATTCCTCCAGGCTCTTGAGGACCCGCGAATTGTACTCGCGGAATTCGGCCTTGCCGACGGCTCGTGAGCCAGATCGGGCTGGAGCGCGCGATGGTGAGGGGTTAGTCTTGCGCCGGCGCTTTTCACTCTCGTGAGGAACCCATGGCCGAAGCACCCAGACGCCGCCTGCTCGACGACGTCGCCGGCTCGCCGACTTTTCTTGGTGAGCATTCGAAGTTCGTGGGCGACATTACGAACGCAGGCGCATTCGTGCTCTGTGGACATATCAAGGGCGACGGCAGTATCGACGGCACCCTCAATCTCGCCGTCTCGGGTCACTGGGAGGGAGGCGTGCGCGCGAAGCAGGCTGTTGTCGCCGGGCGCGTCACCGGCGATCTGATCGTCGATGAAAAGCTCGAGATCGGTCAGACGGCGGTGATTCGCGGCAGTGTCAGTGCGCGCACGATCGCCATCGCCAGGGGTGCCATCGTCGACGGTGACATCACCGTCACCAGTGGCACGCCGATCGTGCGCTTCGAAGAGAGGCGCAAGGAAACCTGATATTGGAGGGGTTCAGTCGGTGAGGTGAAACAGGCGTCCGTCGTACCCGACGACGTACAGTTCGCCGTCATTCCCCTCGCCGAAGGACGACTATGCTCACCCCGGAATTGAAACCGCCGCTCATGTCCATGGTGGGCGCCGTCGTGTTCGCAATGTTCCAGATCCTGCCGGAGCCGAAGTCCCCGAAGATATAGCGGCCGACCAGGTTTGGAAACGCGGTACCACGATAGACGTATCCGCCCGTGACTGCGTTACCCAGGCCGGGGTTGTCGTACTCAGCGACCGGGGCTTGCAGGTTGGTTGGCGACCCGCACGCCAGCCCCGTGTCGCGGGTGCCTTCGAAGCAGCGCCAGCCATAGTTGCCGCCCAGCGTGACGCGATCGACTTCCTCTCGCGCGTTCTGCCCGACGTCGCCGACCCAGAGATCCCCGGTCTGCCGATCGAAGCTCCAGCGCCACGGGTTGCGGAATCCCACCGCGAAGATCTCCGGGCAGTTTGCCGTCCCAGTGCCGTTTACACCGCACGGCGCATTGGTGGAGAAGGGATTGTTGATCGGAATGCCGTAGAGAAATCCGCCGACGCTGGTGTCGATATCGATGCGCAGCATCTTGCCGAGGAGCGTCGTCAGTAGTTGACCGTTACCGATCGTGCCGTGCAGGTCGTTGCCGCCGCCACCGTCGCCGATACCGAGATAGAGAAATCCGTCCCGCCCGAAACCGATGTTGCCGCCGTTGTGGTTGTCTTCCGGCTTGTCGATGGCGAGCACGATCCGCTCGGAGGCGGGATCGAGGGTCTGCCCACCATCCGCGGTGAAGAATACTGACAACCGCGACACCAGGCCCGCGCTCGCATCAGTGTGCGAGTAGAAGAGAAACACGCGCGGATCGACCGGAAAATTCGGATGGAACGCCATGCCGAGCAGGCCCGGTTTCGCCGTTGAAGATGACGCGGCCGGAAATGTCGATGAAATTGCTCGCCGTGCCGACCATCGGGCTGTTGTTGAAGACCCGCACGCGTCCGCCCTGCTCGACGACGAACCAGCGGCCGGCATCTCCCGGCGCCTGCAGCATCGCGACGGGGCTCGTCAACGAAATCCCGGAGAACACGGGCTCAATGCCCACTGTTGGCGTCGTGGGAGGCAACGGTATCGGTGTCGGCATACCGCCGCCATTGGAGGAGTCACCGCCTCCGCACGCACACAGGAGAAGTGCGCTGCTAGACGCTGCCATCCAGCGCAGTGCGCCGCAAGTTGGTCATCGGACGATCCTCGTGTAATGTCCGCGGCATCTCATCCTTGCACAGGACTGGCGCGATGAGAACGCGCGTCTCTGTCGGAATTGTGCGACAGGCGCGATTGCATTGAACAGAATGCCCGGCCCCCTCGCACATCGGCTCATTCATCTCATTGCACATCGCGGCAACGCGCGCGATTTTCCCGAAAACACGCTTCCAGCCCTGCGCTCCGCAGTGGAGCTCGGCGTGCGCTTTCTCGAGTTCGATGTACATCTGTCCGCTGATGGCGTTCCGATCGTGATCCATGATCACGAGCTCACCCGCACGGCCGGCGTGCCAGGTTGCGTATTCGACTATCCGGTCGCCGACCTGCGTCGCATCGAGGTCAACGAGACGGAGCGCCTGGGCGGCCGCTTCAAGGGTGTGCTGATTCCGACGCTGAGCGATGTCGTGGAGTTCCTCAAGGAGCGCCACGAAATCACGGCATTCGTCGAGATCAAGCGCGCGAGCCTGCGTCGCTTCGGGTCCGAACAGGTCGTGGCCCGGGTGCTGGACATCTTGAAGCCCGTGCGTTCACGCTGCGTGGTCATTTCCTTCGATCTTCCCGCCCTTCACATCGCACGTCAGCATGGCTCATTCACGATCGGCTGGGTGCTCGGCGAGTACGACGGCCATACGCGTCTGAAGTTCGAGGCGCTGAAGCCTGAATTCCTGTTCTGTGATCATGAGAAGCTGCCGCCCGGCATGGATCGGCTGTGGCGTGGCCCATGGCGCTGGGCCATTTACGAAGTCGAGACGCTGGAACTTGCATTCTCGCTCGCCGAGCGAGGCGCGGACTTCATCGAAACGATGGCGGTGGCGCCCATGATCCAGGCTTTTCGCGATCTGGCTGCACGCAGCACAGGCAAGGGGCCGGATGAAGCACGTTGATGCCGTCGTGGTCGGCGGCGGCATCCACGGAACTGGCGTCGCGCAGGCCGCAGCTGCCGCCGGGCATTCGGTGCTGCTGCTCGAGAAAACATCCCTGGCCGCCGGTACCTCGAGCCGCTCGAGCAAGCTGATCCACGGCGGCCTGCGCTATCTCGAAAGCGGCCAGTTTCACCTGGTGCGTGAAAGCCTGCGCGAGCGGCACATTCTTCTCGCCATCGCGCCAGAGCTGGTGCAGCTCAAGCCTTTCATCCTGCCGCTGTATCGCGGGACGAGGCGACGCCCATGGCAGCTTCGCGTGGGCCTGTCGCTTTACGCTTTGCTCGGAGGGCTCGGTCCCCAGACGCGCTTCGGCACCGTACCGAGAAACGAGTGGGCGCAACTCGATGGCCTGCAGACGCGTGGCCTGCGGACGGTTCTGCGTTACTTCGATGCGCAGACCGACGATGTCGAGTTGACGCGCGCTGTCATGCGATCCGCTCAGTCACTGGGTGCGCAAATGCTCGCGCCGGCGGAGTTCTTCGCCGCGGAGCTGCGCGAGGACTCAGTAGTCGTCCGCTACACGCACAACGGTGCGCCGCAGGAGTGCACTGCGCGAGTGCTGGTGAACGCTGCCGGCCCGTGGGTGAAGCGGGTCATGGAGCGCATCTCGCCGCGCGTGCCCTCGCCCCCGATCGAGCTCGTGCAGGGCACCCACATCGTCGTGCGCGATACACCGACCCACGGGATCTACTATGTCGAGAGCCCACGCGACGGCCGCACCATTTTCGTCATGCCCTGGCACGGCAACATGCTCGTCGGTACGACGGAGAGCCGCTTCCGTGGCGATCCGGATACGGTGCATCCGCTGATGGCCGAGAAACACTATCTCGTCGGAGTGCTGCAGCACTATTTTCCACGCCACGCACACCTGCAGGTGCGCGATCTCATCGATTCCTTCGCTGGTGTGCGTGTGCTGCCAGCCGGTGCGGGTCATGCCTTCCATCGTTCGCGTGAGACGCTGCTCGTCTGTGATCGCACGCACCAGCCACGCGTGCTGGGCATTTATGGCGGCAAACTTACCGGCTGGCGCGCGACGGGTGAGCACGTGATGCAACGCATCCGCAGCTCACTCCCTCGGACACGAGCACGCGCCGATACGCGAACGTTGCGTTTGAAGCCCGGCTGAAGCCAGGACGATTTGGACATCGGGTCTGGGGGGAATTGTGCCAACCCGGGCGAGCAATGTTCGCGGGTTTGCTGGGTAAGGCACTGCGAGAGTGAGCGTGATCAGCCCGGGTTGGCACAATCCCCCCACCCGATGGCCGGATCGGACTGCTCTAGGCGTTAGCGGCCTGGCGAAATGCCTGAAGAGCGTCGTGCAGGAACTCGGTGAGGTTACGTGCCGGACGTCCAAGCAGGCGCGGAATGTCGTCCGTCACCGCCATCGGCAGTGCGCCGGCCGCGGCGTAGTCCCAATACTCGAGCAGCGCCTCGATCAAACGCGGCGACAGGCGACGAGCTTCGAGCGTGCCGCGAGCGCGCGGGCTGCAGACGTCGACGTACGTGATGTGTCGCTCCAACGCCGCCGAACACTGCTGAGCGATAGTGAAATAGTCGAGCGCTTCGGGACCGGTGAGCTCGAGCACCTGTGACTGCGTGTCGTGCTCCATCACGTGCACGGCGACATCGGCAACATCGCGCGCATCGACTAGAGGCCAGCGGCCCCCGCGCGCCGGCGCCTCGATCTTGCCGCTGCACGTGATCTGCACCGCCTGCTTCAACAGGACCTGCATGCACAGTGCCGGTCGCAGAACCGTGCGCACCGGGAAAATCGCCGCGACCCGCTGTTCCGCTTCGCCATACCAACGCAGCAAGCGCAGTCGCGATTGCGGATCCGCACCCAACGCGCTGACCTGGATGATCCTGGATACACCTGCGGCCTTTGCCGCCGCGCCAATGGCCGCGTGCCAATCGGCACCTTCCGGACTCAGCGGCGCGATGATCACAACGCCGGTAACGCCTTGCATCGCTGTCGCCAGCAGCGCCGGATCGCCCGAACTGCCGACGATCACGTCCTCGCGTGCGAACCCCGCGGGCACGTGCGCCGCCTCGCGAACCATTAGTCGCAGGCGCAGCCCACGCACCGTCGCGGCGGCTACCACGGCCTTACCAATGGTGCCGCTCGCATGAGTCACCAACCACATCGACAATTACTCCTGGCCATCGTGGGGCGGAAGCGTAAATGCACCCATGGTTGCGATAAACGGGCACGATCGAACTTCACTGATGACAGCCACTCATCAATAATCCGCACCAGGAGGCACCCCGTTCGTGGACAACCTGGGCGACATCGTGACGTTCGTGCGCGTCGTGGCATCGGGCAGTTTCGTGGCCGCCGCCAACCAGCTCGGTGTCACCCCGTCTGCCGTGAGCAAGTCCGTGTCGCGCCTCGAAGAGCGCCTGGGCATCCGGCTGCTCAACCGCACCACGCGATCACTCAGTCCTACCGACGTCGGGACCGCATTCTACGCACGCTGCCAGGCGCTGGTAACCCAGCTGCACGATGCGGAAGCGGAGGTTGTGGAGACGCGCCAGCGGCCGCGCGGGCGCCTGCGCGTTGACATGCCGCTCACACTGGCGCGCGAATATGTCATCCCGGCGTTGCCGCGCTTCCTGGCTCAGTTTCCCGATGTGACGCTGCAGATGAGTTTTTCCGACCGGCTCGTGGACCTTGTTAATGAAGCCATCGACATCGCGGTTCGGGTCGGAGAGCTCACGGACTCGCGGCTGGTGGCGCGCCGGCTCTGGAACCCCGATGTGGTGGCGATCGCATCACCGGACTACCTGGCACGCCGTGGCGCGCCTCAGGATCCGGACGATCTCAAGAATCATGACTGCATCCGCTTCTTCAATCCGAACACCGGACGGGTCATCGAATGGGCCATGGTCCGCGATGGAGTGCTCAAGCAGATCTCCGTAGGCGGGCGCGTGCTGGTCGACAGCCCTGAAGCGCTGCTCGAAACCGCCCTCTCGGGTGCGGGAATTGCGCCCGTCATGGGATTCATGAGCGAACGCCCGGTAGCCGCCGGACTGCTCACACGTGTATTACCGGAGTGGCGCTTCGCGCTCGAGCGCCCCGTGTCCGCATTGTTCGTGAAGGATCGTCATCCCACGCCCAAGGTGCAGGCATTCCTCGACTTTCTAGTCACGCTGTTCCCTGGAAACCCACGTGGAATGCGGCCCGGCGATTCCTGATCCCAAGGCATCAGTGAAGTTCGGCCGCGCGCTTGTTCACGTTCTGTTCACCCCCTAATCTCCCTGTCCCTCGGTGACCATCGACCGGGCCCCGCGAAATTTCGCGGGTGGTCATGGACGGTCGCCGTTGTTGAGGGATACTCGCCATGCTTGTAAAAACCACCACGACTGCGGCGCGGTTCAGCCCGCGTTTTCGCGCGTTGCTGCCCCCGATTGGCTCGCTCCTCCTGGTTGCTGCACTGCTCACGGGATGCCAGCCACAGGCAGCGCCATCTGCGCCCGCCCCGCAGGTGAATGTCGCCAAGGTCATCGAGCGCAAGGTCAACGACTGGGACGAATTCACCGGGCGTATCCAGGCAATCGATAGCGTCGAGATTCGACCGCGCGTCTCGGGCTACATCGAGCGCATCGCGTTCACACAAGGTGGCAGTGTCAAGAAGGGCGACCTGCTCTTCGTCATCGACCCGCGGCCGTATCGCGCTGAGCTGCAGCGTGCGCAGGCGGAGGCCGCCGGGGCTAAGACGCGCGCCGAGCTCGCGCGCAACGAAGTAGCGCGCGCGGAGCGGTTGCTTGCCGCGCGTGCGATATCGCAGGAGGAATACGACGAACGTGTGAATCGGGCACACGAGACGGGCTCGGCGGTCGAGGCCGCGGCGGCGGCCGTCGAAGTCGCGCGCCTCAACCTCGAGTTTACGCAAGTCGTTTCACCGATAGACGGGCGGGTAGGCAAGGCGGAGGTGACGCCCGGGAATCTTGTAGGTAGCGGCGAACGGGCGACGCTCCTGACCACCGTCGTTTCAGTCGACCCGGTGTACGTCGAATTCACGGGCGACGAACAGGTCTACCTCAAGTACAACGCAATGGCCAAGAGCGGCGAGCGCGCCAGCTCGCGGGATGAGCCGAACCCTGTCTACATGGGCCTGGCGAACGAAACGGGATTCCCGCATCCCGGCCACATGACCTTCGTCGACAATCAGCTGGATCCGGCGACTGGGACGATCCGCGGCCGCGCGATCTTCCGCAATCCGGACGGCCTGTTCACTCCCGGCCTGTTTGCCCGCATCAAGCTGCTCGGCAGCGGACAGTACAACGCAATCCTCATCAACGACCGTGCGGTCGGCACCGATCAGAACCAGAAGTTCGTGCTCGTGGTCGGCGAGGACAAAACCCTGAGCTATCGGCCCGTCAAGATCGGTCGCACCGTGCAGGGCCTGCGCGTGGTGCTCGATGGACTGAAGCCTGGCGAAAGCATCGTGGTGAACGGCGTTCAGCGCGTGCGCCCGGGCATGTCGGTCTCGCCGCAGACCGTACCGATGGACGAGGACGTACCGCCCTCTGCGCGGCTGCCAGAAGTCGGCACCGG
>CAVOLM010000010.1:0-16431 GCA_963696675.1 uncultured Gammaproteobacteria bacterium
GTGCCCGCTCCAGGCGTTCCGCGCCAAGGCTGAGTAATCATGGCGCCGGATGCGCGCCAGGCCGATCGCGCCGCCGGCCAACCCAAGCTGAATGAATCGGCATCACACTGCGCACTGCAATCGCGCTGGCTGCAGGCCCTATGGCATGATACCGATCGCTGGGGGACAGGGATGCAGGGCAAAGCCAAGGCGATCGACATTGCTTATCTGGCCGGGGTGTCGCAGCCGACGGTGTCGCGGGCATTGCGCGGCAGCCCGATGGTGAGCCCCGAGACGCGCCGGCGCATCGAGACCATTGCCCAGCAGCTCAACTACAAGGTCGACAAGAACGCCTCGAATCTGCGCTGTCAGCATTCGAACACGTTGGCACTTCTGCTGTTCGAGGACCCGACACCCGACGATTCCCTCATCAATCCGTTCTTTCTCGCCATGCTCGGCTCAATCACGCGGGCGTGCGCGCAGCGCGGCTACGATCTGCTGGTGTCGTTTCAGCAGCAATCCGGCAACTGGCACTTCGATTACGAGGACAGCCGCAAGGCCGATGGCATCATCTTGCTCGGCTACGGCGACTACATTGAATACCGACCGCGGCTGGAGCAGCTGGTGCAGCAGGGAACGCATTTCGTGCGCTGGGGCGCGGTGCTGGAAGGGCAGCCTGGGCTTTCGATCGGCTGCGACAACTTCGGGGGCGGGCTGGCGGCAACACGGCATCTGCTGGGCCTGGGCCGCCGCCAGATTGCTTTTCTCGGCAGCGCCTCCGGACACTTTCCGGAATTCTTCGATCGTTACCGCGGCTATGCCGCAGCACTCGAGTCGGCCGGCGTGAGGGTTTCTCCGGCCATGCAGGTCGACGCCATCACGATGGAGCAGTCCGGGTATGCGGCCGCATGCGAGTTGCACAGTCGAGGCGCAAAGTTCGATGCGATTGTTGCCGCCAGCGATCTGATCGCCATCGGTGCCCTGCGCGCACTGCAGGAGCGTCACTTCGAAGTGCCGCGCGACGTCTCCGTGGTCGGCTTCGACGATATTCCCGCGGCGAGCCTGACGAGCCCGCCGCTGACGACAGTGTTGCAGGACACGCGCCTGGCGGGAGAGATGCTGGTCGAGGCGTTGCTGCATTCGATCTGCGCAGAGCCGGTCAACGAGAAGGTGCTGCCGACACGACTCGTGGTACGGCGCTCCTGCGGAGCCGCTGCGTAGATCGACTCTCGCCGCCGGGATTCAGCCCGCTTTTTGAGTAGGCGGCTCGGGTACGCGCAGGACGAGCAGCCCCGCCAGCATGAAGCTGACGCCGCCGAGGACAAGCGCGAAGATCGGTGCCCCACCGAACAGCGCGTGCAGCAGGAATCCCAGCAGGCTCGCCGCGACCAGCTGTGGGATCACGATGAAGAAATTGAAGATCCCCATGTACAGGCCCATCTTCTGCGCGGGCACACCGCTCGAGAGCAGGGCGTAGGGCACGGAGAGGATCGACGCCCACGCAAAGCCCACGCCGACCATCGCCACCAGCAACCAGCGTGGGTCGCGGATGAACCAGAACGAAATCAGCGCGGCTCCGCCAAGGAACAGATTGATCAAGTGACTGAAGCGTAGCCCGACCCGCGCCGCCACCAGCGGTATCACGGCAGCCGCGAGCGCCGCGAAGCCGTTGTACGCGCCAAAGAGCACGCCCACCCAGTTCGCGCCCTCGTTGTAAGCGTCCGAATGAGGGTCCTGCGTGCCGAAGTGCACGTCCGCCACCGCCGAGGTCGTGTAAATCCACATCGCGAACAGCGCGAGCCAGGAGAAGAACTGCACTGGCACCAGGCGGCGCATCGTGTAGGGCATGGTCTGGAAGTCGCGCAGGATCGTGCCGAACGCGCTCGCAGGACTCGTCACGCTCTGGGCGAGCAACGCCAGCCCCCAGGCCAGCGCGCCGCCGCAGATGATGTAGAGCTGCGGGTCGAGCGCTGCAACGCGCACGATGGCGATCGCCGCGAAGCCGGCGCCACTCCAGAGAAGACCCCTGCGCCGACTGGCGGCGACGTCCAGCGTTGCTGGCGTTGTCGTCGTCGCGGACGGCTCCGCAGCGGCAAATGTCTGCAGCGCCTCCGGTGGATATTCGCGCGAACGCAGCACGGTCCAGCCGACGGCGACAAGCAGCACGATCGCGCCGATGTAGAAGGCGTAGTGAACCGTATCCGGTATCCCGCCGAGCGCGGCGTCCACGCGATTGCTGACTCCGGCTCGCGTAAGCAGCCAGGGAAGCATGCTGGCCACCACGGCACCGATGCCGATGAAGAAACTCTGCATCGCGTAGCCCGTCGCACGTTGCGAGGTGCGCAGCTGATCGCCGACAAAGGCTCGAAACGGCTCCATGGAGACATTGATCGAGGCATCGAGCACCCACAGCAATCCGGCCGCGGCCCACAGGCTAGAGGACCGCGGCATCCAGATCAGGGCGAGCGACGCCAGGATTGCGCCGACCAGAAAATAGGGACGGCGCCGGCCCAACCTCGTCCAGGTGCGATCGGAGCAATAGCCAATGATCGGCTGAACGATGAGACCGGTGAGCGGCGCCGCGATCCACAGCAGCGGAATCTGCTCCAGGCTTGCACCGAGGGTCTGGAAGATGCGGCTGACATTCGCGTTCTGCAGCGCGAAGGCGAACTGAATCCCGAGGAAGCCGAAGCACATGTTCCAGATCTGCCAGAACGACAGCGCCGGTCGGAAGGCGTGCGTCGGATACGCAGCCGCAGTGCTGAGTGAGCTCATGGTCGTCGCGGGAATGGATGGCGAGCGTGGTTTTCCCGCAACGCACGCAGATCGACAAGCTGAATACGTATGCAGCCGCGTGTGGCCCGATGAATACGTATGTGCGGGGTTGGCATCGCGCAAACTCCGGCTCAAAACTCTGATAGGTCGATTATCGGCGAAACAGGGGGACATCCCGTGACTTCAGGGGTCCGGGCTGTGCCGAACGAGCCAGAGGGGAGAAAGCAATGAAGATTTCCAGCCATACGGCAGCCATGGGTTGTGCGCTGCTAGTGACAGTCCTCGCCACGCCGGCCTTGCAGGCTGCCGATCCCGACGATCAAGCCACAACGGGGGCTCCCGTAGCTCAGGCCAAACCAGAGATCGAAACGGTCCTCGTGACCGGCATTCGACATGGCATCGAGGATGCCATCACGCTGAAGCGCGACTCGGGCAGCATCGTGGAGGCGGTATCTGCCGAGGACATCGGCAAACTGCCGGATACCAGCATCGCGGAGTCGATCTCGCGGCTCCCCGGCCTCACTTCGCAGCGCGCCGAAGGGCGCGCCTCCGCCATCAGTCTGCGTGGCACCGATCCCGGCTTCACGACTGCGCTCCTCAACGGGCGCGAGCAGGTGAGCACCGGTGACAATCGCAGCATCGAGTTCGACCAGTACCCCTCCGAGCTCCTGAGCGCGGTCGTGGTGTACAAGACCCCGGATGCGCAACTCGTGGGGCAGGGCCTCGCGGGTACCATTGACATGCGCACGACGCGGCCCCTCACGTACGGTCGCACGGCGATGGCCTTCAACATCCGCGCCGAGCGCAATTCGGACAACGACCTGGGCGCCGATTCAGATGACAGCGGGTACCGGGCCAGCGTCTCGTACATCGGCCAGTTTTTCGAGGGCCGCCTCGGTCTTGCGATCGGCTATGCACACCTCGAATCACCGCTGGCGACGCAAGGCGCCGGGACCTACGAGCCGTGGCACGCGAACGGCACTCCGGACGCCGGCGCCGGCAATCCAACTGGCGTCGTGAACCCCGGAGTACCCCCCGACGCCTTCATCACCGATGGCATCAAGGTGCGCACGGACATGGGCGAGAACAAGCGCGATGGTGCCCTGGCCACGCTCGAGTGGAAGCCGAATGACTCGTATTCGAGCACGCTCGATCTCTACTACACCAAGCGCAAGCAGGAAGACAACGCGCGCAGCCTCGAGGTGAACCTCGGCAACTATCCGGCGCCGTGCTGCGATGGCACGTTCCCGCCGAACACGGTGTTCCAATACTCCAACCCGACCATCGTCGACAGTACGGTCGTTGCCGCCACGCTGAACCAGCGTGTGCCCCTCGCGCGCAATTTCCTGTTCAAGACCGAAGACAAGATCTTCGCCGGCGGCTGGAACAACGATTTCACCATGGATGAGTGGGGGTTCGCCCTTGATCTGAGCTACTCGAAGGCGACGCGGGACGAGGATCAGTTCGAGACCAACGCCCAGTACGCGCCCAACGCCGCCGCGCCGGCTGGTACGCCGCGCAACATCTACGACACCGGGACATTCTCGATCTCCAACAACGACATGCCCAATCTCGGTTTCGGCCTGAACTACGCCGATCCGGTGAACGTGCAGGTGGGACCGACCATCTATGGCGCCGGCTACAGCAAGATTCCGCACGTGACTGATGAGCTCAAGTCCGGTCGGGTCGATGTGCGGCGCAATCTTGAAGGATGGTTTGGTGGCGTTGAGTTCGGAGCGAACTACGCAGATCGGACCAAGGACAAGAACCAGCCGGAGGGAGGCCTGTCGACGCTCAACAACGGCTACTTCCAGATCGATCCACGCTACCTGAAGTCACCGATGGATCTCTCGTACGCGCACGCCGGCGAGGCGCTCGCATGGGACGTTCCGGGTGTGCTGTCGGCGTACTACAACCCGATCGTTTACGGAACGCCGACCACTCCCGGGTTCGATTACCTGATCGGCAAGAACTGGAAGGTGACCGAGAAAGTCACGACCGGCTATGTCAAGGGCAACCTCAATCACGATTTGTCCGCTAGCGTGACGTTGAAGGGGAACCTTGGGCTGCAGTACGTCTACACGGACCAGAGCTCGGAGGCGATGTACAAGGACAACGCGACGGGTGCGGTGCTGCCGCGCACCGACGGCAAGACCTACGACGACGTGCTGCCGATGATCAATCTCGCATTCCTGTTTCCATCCCAGCAGACGGTGCGCCTCGGTCTCGCGCGCGAGCTTGCGCGGGCGCGCATGGACCAGCTCAAGTCCTCGAGCGAGTTCAGCTACTCTTCTTCCACAGGCATACCCGGCGGCTCCGGCGGCAATCCGCAGCTCGATCCGTGGCGCGCGAATGCCTTCGATCTGTCGTACGAGAAGTACTTCGGAAGTAACGCGTACCTGTCGCTGGCGGGTTTTTACAAGGACCTGAAGACCTATATCTACAACCAGACGGACGCGAACTACGACTTCTCGGCATACCTCGCGACGCTGCCACCCAACTATTTCGCGCCTGGGGTGATACCGCAGACGACCGGGTCGTTCACGCAGCCGCTGAATGGCAAGGGAGGTAACCTCAAGGGACTCGAGCTGGCCGTGTCGCTCACGGGCGAGCTGTTCACGGATGCGCTGCGCGGCTTCGGCGCGATCCTGAGCATCGCCGAGACCGACAGCAGCATAGAGATCAAGGATCCCCCGGGTAACAATTTCCTGACGGGCAACAACCTCGGCACGATCCCGCTTCCCGGCCTGTCGAAGACCGTGTGGAACGCCACCCTCTACTACGAGAATTATGGCTTCTCGGCGCGCGTCGCGACTCGCTCGCGTTCCAAGTACATTGGCGAGGTCACCAACTTCGCCAACGACCGTGCGTTCAAGTATGTAAAGGGCGACACGATCACGGACGCGCAGATCGGGTACGAGTTCCAGGCGGGCAAGGCGCAGGGTCTGTCGATCCTGTTCCAGGTCAATAACCTGACCAATGAGCCGTACATCGCGTACGCGGTGACAGAGACACGCCAGCAGGACTTCCAGCAGTATGGGAGGCAGTTCCTGCTCGGCATCAACTACAGGCTCTAGCGCAAGCCAGAAAGCCGCGCACCCGCCGCCACGCCTGCGGCGGCGGGTGGTGGCTCCACTCTGCATGGCATCAGGAAATGTCCGGCAGCTGCACCATGACACAGCCCGCTTGGCGCTCGTCCGTGTCGCGACATCTGCTCTTGGTGGCGGCGGCGCTGCTGGGCGCGAGCAGCGCACTCAGCGGTCGTGCGGCTGAAAGTCTGCGAGACCGCGCTTCGCAGGACGAGATCATCTACTTCGTGCTGCCGGACCGGTTCGAGAACGGCGACCCGTCGAATGATCGCGGCGGCCTGACGGGAGATCGTCTCACGACCGGGTATGACCCGACGTCGAAGGCTTTCTACCACGGTGGAGATCTCAAGGGTCTGACCTCGCGCCTGGACTACATCCAGGCGCTGGGCGCAACGGCGATCTGGCTGACGCCTGTGTTCAAGAACAAGCCGGTTCAGGGCGGGCCAGGCATGGAGTCCGCGGCCTACCACGGTTACTGGATTACCGACTTCACTCGCGTCGATCCGCACCTGGGCGATGAAGCTCAACTGCATGCGTTCGTCACCGCGGCCCATGCGCGTGGCATGAAGGTGTACCTCGACATCATCGCCAACCACACCGCGGACGTGATTGCTTATCGTGAGTGCCCGAGCGAACGTTGCCTCTATCGTTCGCGTGCCGATTACCCCTACACACGGCACGGGGGCCCGCAGGGGCAGGCGATCAACGACGGCTTTGCCGGTGACGATGCCGCGCACCAGACGGCGGAAAATTTTTCCAGGCTCACGCGGCCGGACTTCGCGTACACCCCGTACGTGCCGCGCGGCGAGGAGCACATCAAGGTTCCGGACTGGCTCAACCTGCCGATCTACTACCACAACCGGGGCAGCTCGACGTTCGCCGGCGAGAGCTCGGAGATGGGCGACTTCGTCAGCCTCGACGACCTCATGACCGAGAATCCGCGGGTCGTGCAGGGTTTCATCGAGATCTACGGCCACTGGATCGATCAGTACGGGGTCGACGGGTTTCGCATCGATACTGCGCGCCATGTGAATCCGGAATTCTGGCAAGCGTTCGTGCCGGCGATGCTGGCGCGCGCGGCGGCGCAGGGCATCCCGCACTTCCACATCTTCGGCGAGGTCGCGACTCCCGAGATCGACACGGCACTACTCGCCCGTTACACGCGCGTTGCGAAGCTCCCTGCGGTGCTCGATTTCGCGTTCGCGAACGCCATGCAGGCGACCGTGGCCGCGAACGCCGGCACCGACAGGCTGGCGCGAGTCTTTGCGGACGACACGCTCTACGAGGACGGCGAGCAGACGGCACTGCAGCTGCCGACCTTCATCAGCAATCACGACAGTGGCCGCTTCGCGTACCACGTGCGCACAGCACGTCCACAGGCGAGCGATGACGAAGTGCTCAAGCGTGTTCTTCTTGCGCACGCGATGTTGTTCACGCTGCGTGGTGTGCCGGTCGTCTACTACGGCGATGAGCAGGGATTTGTCGGCGTCGGCGGCGACCAGGACGCCCGCCAGGACATGATGCCGAGCCAGACCGCGTCGTATCTGCAGGATCGACGGCTCGGTATCGGCGCGAACCCGCCGAACTTCGACCTGAATCACCCGATCGCGCATGCGATCGCGGGACTCTCCGCGCTGCGTAGCGGGCACGCTGCCTTGCGCAGCGGACGGCAGATCGTTCGCAACTACTCGGGCGAACCGGGGATCTTCGCAGTCTCGCGGCTCGAGCCCACGAGCGGCAGCGAAGTCGTCATCGCCTTCAATACCGCGATGCAGCCACTGAACGCGCTGATGGAGATCGATGCGGGCTCGCGCCACTTTCATGCGCTGCATGGATCATGCGACGCCGAGCCTGTGGCCCCCGGCTCCTACCGGATCAAGCTGGCGCCGCTCGACTTCATGGTCTGCGCCGCCGGAGAACAATGAATGAGCGTTTCCCCCCAGGCGACCCCGGGCGTGGCGACGCAGCGTGCGTGGTGGCACGGCGCCTCGATCTACCACATCTATCCGCACAGCTTTGCGGATTCCAACGATGACGGCATCGGGGACTTGCCGGGCATTACTGCGCACCTGAATTACGTCGCCTCGCTCGGGGTCGCCTCTATCTGGTTGTCGCCGTTCTTCACCTCGCCGATGAAGGACTTCGGCTACGACATTTCCGACTATTGCAATGTCGATCCCAGATTCGGCTCGCTCGAGCATTTCGACCATCTCGTCGCTCGCGCGCACACTCTCGGGCTCAAGGTCATCATCGACCAGGTGTACTCGCACACCTCGGACCGTCATGACTGGTTCAGCGAGAGCCGGGCGAGCCGCGACAACGCGAAGGCGGACTGGTATGTATGGGCTGATCCGAAGCCCGATGGCTCACCGCCGAACAACTGGCAGTCTGTCTTCGGCGGTCCGGCGTGGACCTGGGATGCACGGCGCCGGCAGTACTACCTGCACAATTTCCTCACCGAGCAGCCCGATCTCAACGTGCACAATCCGCGCGTGCAGGATGCGCTGCTCGACTGCGCACGTTTCTGGCTCGACCGCGGCGTGGATGGATTTCGTCTGGACGCCGTCAACTATGTCATGCATGACCCGGCGCTCCGGGATAATCCGCCCGCGCCCGACACCGGCAAAGTGCGCACGCGCTCATGCGACTATCAACTGCCGGTCCACAACAAGTCGCATCCTGACATCGTGTTCTTCATCGAGCGCATTCGTGCACTCACCGACAGTTACCGTGATCGGTTCACCGTCGCCGAGGTGGGCGGCGATGGTGCCGAAGCGGATATGAAACTCTACACCCGTGGCACCAAGCGCTTTCACAGTGCCTACGGCTTCAACTTTCTGCATGCCGATGAGCTCACCCCGAAGCTGGTCGAGCAGGCAGTCGCGGCGTGGCCCGACAGCGAGGGCACGGGCTGGCCAAGCTGGGCGTTTTCCAATCACGATGCGCCACGCGCTACTTCGCGTTGGGCGAACGTGGCCAATCGTGCAGCGATCGCCCGAGTCACGGTGCTGCTGCTCGCCAGCCTGCGCGGCAATATCTTCATCTACCAGGGCGAGGAGCTAGGCCTGCCGCAGGCGCAGATCCCGTTCGAGCAGCTCAAGGACCCTGAAGCCATCGCCAACTGGCCGCTGACGCTCGGGCGCGACGGTGCTCGCACTCCGATCCCCTGGCGAGCCAACATGCAGCCAGCATCCACGAATCATGTGCTGGCGCGGATGGTGGCCGCGGAGCACCTGGCATTCGCAGTGGATGTGCAGGAGCGTGACCCGGGTTCGCAACTCGCCTTCACGCGCCGCGTGCTCGCACTGCGCAGGCACAACGAGGCGCTGACCGGGGGTGCCATCCGGATCATCGAGGCTTCCGATGTGATCCTCGCGTTCGAACGCATCGCCGCTTCGCAACGGATGCTGTGCGTGTTCAATCTCGGCCATGCAGCCCGCTCCTGGCGACCTTCTGACTCCGAGCGTTGGCGCATCATCGAGCGTTCGGATGAGGACATCGACGCCTGGACCCTGCCAAGGCTCAGCGGATTGATCGCGGAACGGATCAGCGGAGCATGATCATTCGTCTCCTCGCCGGGGCGCTGGCGCTGCTCACGGGCGTCGCTTACGCCGATACAATTGCGAGCGTTGCATCGCCCGGCAATGTGTTGACGGTCAGCGTCAGCCTCAACGACGAGGGGCGGCCTGGCTACGCGGTCACGCGCTACGGCCGCCCGGTCGTCGCCGAGTCACGGCTTGGGTTCCTGCTGACCGATGCCCCGAAGCTCGAGCGCAATTTCAAGTATGCAGGAGCGCAAACGCGCGGTGTCGATGAAACCTGGGAGCAGCCGTGGGGCGAATGGCGTTACGTGCGCAATCACTATAACGAGCTGCGCGTGCAGCTCGTGGAGAAGACCAGTCTTGCGCGCAGCCTGACGCTGGTGTTTCGCGTTTACGACGATGGACTGGGCTTTCGCTATGAATTTCCCGACCAGCCGCAGCTGCGAGAAGTCAACATCGCCGACGAGCTCACCGAGTTCGCGGTGGTCGATCCCGGCACCGCGTGGTGGATACCGGGCGGAGAATGGAACCGTTACGAGTACCTGTATCGCAGGACGGACCTCGATGAAGTGAGCCAGGCGCACACGCCGCTCACGATCAGGACCGATGCGGGCCCGCACATCGCGATCCACGAAGCGGCGCTCGTGGACTACGCCTCGATGTGGCTGCGCCGAGTGGAGGGGACTCGGCTCAAGGCGGTACTGTCGCCGTCCTCGCAGGGTGCGAAGGTTCACCGCACGGCTCCTTTCAGTACGTCCTGGCGCACGCTGCAGATCGCCGACAGCGCCGGCGGGCTGTACATGTCGAACCTGATCCTGAATCTCAACGAGCCGAACAAGCTCGGCGACGTCTCGTGGTTCAAGCCGGGCAAGTACGTCGGCATCTGGTGGGCGATGCACCTGGGCGAAGCCACCTGGTCCTCCGGGCCGCACCACGGCGCGACGACCGCGAACGCCCGGCGCTACATCGATTTCGCCGCCCGCAACGGCTTTCGCGGCGTGCTGATCGAAGGCTGGAACGAGGGATGGGATGCAGACTGGTTCGCGGACGGCGAGTCCTTCAGCTTTACCCGGCCCTATCCCGACTTCGACCTTCCCGCCGTCGCCGCCTATGCACGGCGCAAAGGCGTGCATCTGATCGGCCACCATGAAACCTCTGGCAACATCGCTCATTACGAGCCGCAGCTCGCCGCAGCGCTCGACCTGTACCAGCGCCTGGGCGTGGACAGCGTCAAGACCGGATACGTCGCCGACGCGGGCGGCATCAAGGCGCTGGGTGAGGACGGCAGAATTCACTTCGAGTGGCACGACGGACAGGTGATGTCACGCCACCATCTGCTCGTGGTCACGGAAGCGGCCAAGCGGCACATCGCGGTCATTGCGCACGAGCCGATCAAGGACACCGGGTTGAGGCGCACCTACCCGAACTGGGTCTCGCGCGAAGGCGCGCGCGGCATGGAATACAACGCCTGGGGCAATCCCCCGAATCCGCCCGAACATGAGGCGAACCTCGCCTTCACGCGCATGCTTGCCGGGCCGTTCGACTTCACACCGGGCGTGCTGAGCTTGGTGGGGCAAAAGGGTCGACCGATCCAGTCGACCCTCGCCAAGCAGCTTGCGATCTATGTCGTCATCTACAGCCCGATGCAGATGGCCGCGGATCTTCCGGAAAACTACGCGAAGTATTCGGGCCCATTCCAGTTCATCAAGGACGTGCCGACGGACTGGGCGGACACGCGCGTGTTGAACGGTGAAGTCGGCGACTACGCCACGTTCGCGCGCAAGGATCGCAACAGTGCCGATTGGTACATTGGCAGCGTCACCGACGAGAACGCCCGCACGCTCGAGGTGCGCCTGGACTTTCTCGATCCTGGTCGGCACTACCTCGCGCAGATCTATCGCGATGGCGACAGCGCTGACTGGAAGACGAATCCGCACGCCATCGCGATCGAGTCGCGTGCGGTGAAGCAGGGGGATCGATTGCAGTTACGATTGGCGCCCGGTGGTGGCGCTGCGATTCGCCTGCGGGCGCAGTGAGCCACAGCCGGCGCAACGAGCAGGGGGAGGGGGACGATGACTGAGCATGCCGCGGCGGCAGTGGCGACCTACAAAAGCCTCGGTACGCTCGACATCGCCATCATCAGCGTCTACTTCGCGATCATCTTCGTCATCTGCTACTACTCGGGCCGGCGCCGGCGCACCACCGAGGACTACTTCCTCGCCGGCCGTCATGTCGGCTGGTTCGCGATCGGCGCGTCGTTGTTCGTATCGAACGTCTCGACGGAGCACTTCATCGGGTTGGCGGGTTCCGGTGCCACCTCGGGGCTCGCCGTCGGACATTTCGAGTGGCTGGCCTGTCTCATCCTGCTGATCCTCGGCTGGGTCTTTGTGCCCTTCTACCTGCGCTCGAATGTTTTCACGATGCCGGAGTTCCTCGAGCGCCGCTTCAGCCGCTCCTGCAGCGTGTACCTCGCCAGCGTTTCCATCCTCGCGTACATCTTTACCAAGATCTCGGTGCACTTGTACGCCGCGGCCGTCATCCTGGAGCGCGTCGTGGGCTGGGATCCGCTCACCGCAGCAGTCGTGTTGGTCGCCGCGACCGGCATCTACACCATCATCGGCGGACTCGCTGCGGTGATCTACACGGAGCTGATGCAGACACTGGTGCTCCTCACCGGTGCCATCGTGCTCACGGCGATCGGTCTCTCCGAGGTCGGTGGCTTTGCCGGTCTGCGTGCGGCGCTGCCCGCGGACTACTTCAGCATGATCAAGCCGGCCAGCCATCCCGACTTCCCCTGGACCGGAATCTTCCTGGGCGCTCCGATCCTCGGAATCTGGTACTGGTGCACGGATCAGGTGATCGTTCAGCGTGTGCTGTCCGCGAAGAGCGAAGCGCATGCCAAGGCGGGCGCCATCTTTGCGGGCTTCCTCAAGATCTCGCCCGTGTTCGTGCTGGTCCTGCCGGGCCTGATCGCCTACGCCTTGTATCCGCAGCTGTTCACGACAGATGCGAAGGGAGTCGTGACCAATGGCGACATCGCCTACCCGACGCTCATCGTCAACCTGCTGCCGAGCGGCCTCGTCGGATTGATGGTCGCCGTGATGCTCGCGGCGCTCATGGGCGGCATGGCTTCGGTGTTCAATTCCGCCTCCACTCTCGTGACGCTCGATTTCTACAAACGGCTGCATCCGCGGGCGAGCGAGAAGCAGCTGGTCCTGGTCGGGCGTCTTGCCACCGTGGTGATGGTGGTACTCGGGCTGCTGTGGGTACCTTTCATCAGGCTCTTGAGCTCCCAGCTCTATGTGTATCTGCAGTCAGTCCAGGCCTATATCAGTCCTCCGATCGCTGCCTGCTTCGTGCTGGGTATTCTCTGGGCGCGCCTCAACGGTACTGGGGCGATCTCCTGCCTGCTCACGGGTCTCGGCCTCGGCTCGTTGCGCTTCGTGCTCGAGGTGCTCGACAAGGGTCGGCACTTCGATTCGGCTCCGTTGCGCTGGCTGCTGGACATGAATTTTCTGCACTACGCGATCCTGATGTTCGTTGTGTGTTCGGCCGTGCTGATTGTCGTGAGCTTGCTCACACCCGCACCCGGCCGGCACAAGCTCGCCGGACTCACTTTCGCCACGGTGCATGAGAGGCTCGACACGGTCGAGGTCTCCGGCCACCGTGCCGTGTCGCTCGCCGAAACACCGCTCGAGCGTCGACTCAACGTCGCCTTCAGCGTGCTGCTAGTCGCGGCGGTGATCGGGTTGTGGATCTATTTCCGGTAAGAGTCATGCCGCAACCCTGCCTCAGCATTCGTTCACTGACACCGCAGGTCACGCAAATCGAGGCGGTTGCGGCGTTGACGCGGGGACGGTGGGCGCGTATCGGGAGCGGGCCGCTGCGCGCCGTGGCGGCCGTGTACGTGCCGTTCCGGGTCTACCAAGTTGATCTCCTCAATGGCGGACGGCAGGACACTTCCTTGCTCGCTGCTGACGCCGTTACCGGGGCGCTTGATCCCTACGCACTGACTCAGCTCCCGGGCGAGGACGAGCTCGTGACAGTTGAATCCGCCAATGTGCTGCGCGCATGCCTGGATGAGCAGGCGGGCGCGATGCTGCTGGAAGGCAAGCTGCGGCGAGTCGTATTCCAGAGGGGATTCTTCCGCGTAAGGGATCTTACAGTGCATGCACGTCGGCTGCCGCTCGATGTGCACGTGCCCTTTTGGCTGGGCTTCTGTGGTACTGGGCCACGGGCGCGACTGCGGGTGCTGGACGCGGTGCGCGGACAAATGGAAGGGGCCCGCGCGCGTGCACTGTTCGAAGACTGGTTGCTGGCGCCTTCTTGACAGCCGACCACTTGTTGCTCTAAGTTGATTGAGCGTTCAACTCAGTCAACCTCCGTGACCGACGACACCCGCAGCCGCATCGTATTCGCCGCGATGGAGCTCTTCTGGGAGAAGGGCTATGCCTCGACTTCGATCGCGGACGTGCTCAAGCGCTCCGACGCGAACAGCGGCAGCCTGTATCACTTCTTTCCCGGCAAGCAGGACCTGCTGCTCGCGGTGCTGCAGGCCTATCGCAGCGGCATCGACGAGATGCTGCTGCAGCCTGCGTGGGGCCATGTGTCCGATCCCGTCGAGCGCATCTTCGCGCTGCTGGCGCGCTACCGTCAGCTCGTGGTCCAGACGCAGTGCTTCTACGGCTGCCCGATCGGGAGCCTCGCGCTCGAGCTGCACGAACCGGACCCGGTGGTGCGCGAGCTCCTGGCCGCGAATTTCCTGGCATGGACCGAGGCGGTCCAGCGCTGTGTGATCGAGGCGGGTGCGGCTCTGCCCGCCAACCTCAATTCCCGTGAACTGGCTGAGTTCGTGCTGACCACCATGGAGGGTGGAGTGATGCAGGCGCGCACGTTTCGTGACGTGGGTTATTTCGATCGGGCTGTCGCGCAGCTGCGCAACTACTTCGATCTGCTGCACGAGGCGGCGACAGGGAGCGGAACCAGGGCGAGAACAAGGGCGAAGCGAGTGCGACCGCAGCGACGCGCGCGCACTACGAAGAATCGGTGAATACAACAACACGGGAGTTAGTGTCATGCCTGAAATGAACTATTGGGCCATTCTTGCAGCAGCGGTCTCCTCTTTCGTGATCGGGGCGATCTGGTACGCGCCGCCGATCTTCGGCAAGGCGTGGCAGCGCGAAGCGGGTCTGAGCGAGGAGAAGGTGGCTCAGAGCAATCCGGTGCGGATATTCGGCGGCGCTCTCGTGCTGTCGCTGATCGCGGCATTCGTGTTCGCGATGTTCCTCGGCCCGAAGCCGGCCATCGGGTTCGCGCTGGGTGCGGGTTTCAGCGCGGGTCTGTGCTGGGTGGCGGCGAGCTTCGGCATCAACTACCTCTTCGAGCACAAGAGCCTCAAGCTGTTTCTGATCAACGGCGGTTATCACACCGCGCAGTTCACGGTGATCGGTCTCGTGCTGGGTCTGTGGCATTAGGAGCAACCACCATGCGTATCGCAATGCTGGCACTTGTCTTGACTAGCGGCGCGGCGTTCTCCGCGGAACCAGGGCCGTCCCTGCAACCGTTCGACTTTCTGGTCGGTCACTGCTGGCGCGGAAGCTTTCCGGACGGAAAGTCCGAGGACACACACTGCTTTGAATCCGTTTACGGGGGACGCTTTGTCCGCGACCGGCATGTCGTGCGCGGCGAGCAGCCAGATTATTCCGGTGAGTCCATCTACTGGCTCGATCCTCGAACCCGCCGCATTTCCTACCTGTATTTCAACTCTGCCGGCGGCGTGAGCACCGGAACCGCGGCGGCAAGCGGCACGAAGCTGCAATTCGCCGATGAGAAATACATCGGTCCCGACGGCAAGGAACAGCATTTGCGCACGGTATGGGACCGTCGGGGAGACGAGGGCTATAGTGCGGTCACCGAGCAGAAGGCGAATGGCACCTGGGTCGAGGCATGGCGGGTCGAGTTCCGGCGCGTGGCGACAGTTCCCGAACAGTAAGTCCGACTGACAGCGGGTGTGCAAGCCCTTGCCAGAATGGCGCATGGAAGCTTGGGACTAGAGTCGGTAGATGCGGCGGGCGTTATTGCAAAAAATGGCACGCTGCTCGGCGACCGATAGATGAGACATGAGCTGGCGCGCCGTTGCAAGCCAGCGCACATAACCTCCTGCCAGTTTGACCACCGGCCAGTCACTGCCGAAGAGAAGCCGCCTCGGCCCGAAGTGGGCAAGGAGATGCATGACGAAAGGCCGCAAGTCCTCGATTTCCCAAGCGGTGTGATCACCTTCGGTCACCAGGCCAGAAAACTTGACTACGACATTGGGCAATGTCGCGAGCGCTTCGATTTCGCCGCGCCAGGGATCGAGCTGTCGCTCCCGAATTCCAGGCTTGCCACCATGATCGAGAATGAAAAGAGTCTCCCGACAACGGCGAACGAGTTCGATGACCGAAGGCAGCTGGTGATGCCTGCAGCAAAGATCGAACGTCAAGCCAGCCTTGCCCGTCTGCCGCACGCCGGATACGTACGCTTCACGCGTGCAGAATTCAGGGTCGGTCTCCCACTGGATGAGATGGCGTAGGCCACGCACCAATTGACGGCTTCGCAGTCGCGCAATGGCTTCCGTTGTGGCCGCACCAGCATCCATCGGGGCGCGGGCGACAATGCCTGCGATGCGCGGCTCGGCCTCGGCAAGCTTCTCGACCCACTCGACTTCATCGAGCCAGCGGGTGCGATCGCATTCCGCCTGAACGAAGACCAGTTTGTCCGGAACTTGATCGCCCGCCTCAGCGTGTAGATTTTCCGGTTCATGGGGAGCGGCGATGGCGGGAGCCTCTGCCAGCCAGGGGTAGGCCCAGCGGCGCGGATCCCAGAAGTGCACGTGCGAATCGATGAAAGAGAGGCTCATGTCACCGGCGGCCGAGCAAATCGCGCGCGGCGAGGTTGCGCATGAGCGCAGACAGGCCGAACTCCCAACGTGGTGCTTCCTCGCACGCCGTCACCTTGTTCAACAAGGTCGGAGTGTGAACCTCGAGTCGAACCAGTCACCCCAATCG
>CAVOLM010000011.1:0-28449 GCA_963696675.1 uncultured Gammaproteobacteria bacterium
GTCTGCCACGCTGCACTCGCTTCCGTAGCTGTGCAGCAGCTCCGTGCGCTGGCGCACGTCGAAGTCGTGATACGTTGCAACCGCCGCGAGATCCATGCGCGGATCTCCGACCGCTGCGTACTCCCAATCGACGAACAATGGCTCATCGCCGAGCAGGTTCAGATGGTGCAGATCGTTGTGACAGAAGGCCGGCTCACGGGAACGCTCGTAGTCACCTGGAAGTGCAGCTGCCCTGCTCTGCAGGTGCGCAGTATCGAGGCCTGCGGCACCCAGGCTGCGCGCCCGCGCAACGAGAACAAACACACCTTCGACCAGATCGAAGGAGGCCAAGGTCGCTGGAGGCGTCAATGCATGCAAGGTCCGCAGGCGTGAGGCCAACCTTGCGATGCGACTCCTGACATCCGCCGCGCTCCACACCTTCCCGGGTACGAACTCCATCACCAGCAGACGTTGCATGGGCTCGGCGAGCACGATCTTCGGAGCCATGCCCGCCGCGACTGCCACCGGATGAGCCGCGTACTCCTGTGCCACATCGAGCTGGAGGTTTGGCCACTCATGCGCGATACGCGCCATCCAGTCAAAGCCGCGCGCCCCCGAATTCGCCACAGTGAATTTCTCGCCCCCGTGCCGACGCTGTCGATCCGCGCATCGCCCAGTGGTCGGCCGAGCACGCTCTCAACCGCGCCGCGAAGCTCCTCCGCGCTGGTCAAACTGGAAGGCTGCGACGCCACGATATGAACCCTGCGATCACGATGCCGAGGTAGATGACAAACAGAAGGGCCGTCGCCGGCAGCCCGGCGACGTATGACAAATAGACCATCACTGAATCCACCACCAGCCAGTAGAGCCAGTTCTCGAGCACTTTGCGCGCAACCATCCAGGTAGTCACGACGCTTCCCCAAGTTGTGAATGCGTCGAGATATGGAAATTGCGCCGGCGTGAATCGTGATTCCAGCCAACCGCTCACCAGGGTTAGTGCCAGCACCGCAATCGCTGCCGCCGCATGTTGGCCGGGTTTCCAACGCGAGACCGCAAGCGGTCCGCCTCTCATCTTGGTGCCTCGCCAGTGCCACCAGCCGTAAATCGCCATACCGATGTAGAAAACCTGCAGGAGTGCCTGTTGGTAGAGGGCCCGCTCGAAAAAAAGCACCAGGTAGATTGCGGTGCTTAGCAGCGCACAGGGCCAGCACCAGGGATTCTGACGCGCTGCCAGCACCAGATAGAAAAGCGCCAATGTCGCCGCGACCAGCTCGACAGGCGACCACGCCTGCAATTCGCCGAGCAGTTCTTGCATGGCTTTACGCAGGCGCCAGCGGTCCAAGCACCTTCATGGCAAAAACGGCCTTCTCACTGGTTTCGAAAGTCCTGCGCAGTTCGGCGTTGAGGGCTTGCATCACGCGTGCGTACTCACCGAACACCTGCGTGCTCATGCTGTTGGTCACGATTTTGAGACCGCCATGGGTGTTGAGGCGATCAATAAAATCCTGGATCGGCGCAATGTAGTCCGCATCCAGCGGATACAGTGAAATCTCGACCGCGATATCCATTGCAATCTCCCTCATCGGAAATGCCACGTTGCAGTGATGCCAAGCTGGCGCGGGTCCCCCGCCTGCGTGTAGCGCTTGGGCGTGAAGTCGGGCGGCTCGTCGCCGAAAAAGAATCCGAGCTGGCTGTAGTCCTCGTCGAAGACATTCTGTCCCCACAGGTATATCGACCAGCGCTCGGCCTCGTATCCCGCCTTGAGGTTCACGAGCGTCGCAACACGTGCGCGCTCGTCGTTACTTGCGCTGTAGTAGTACGCATCCCGCCCCATCACTCCCAGTCGCGCCATCCATCCGAGCGGGTGACGCCAGGTCAGACCCACGGAGTACTGGTACGACGGCGCATTGGTCTGCTCGCGACCATCGAGATTGCGATCGCCGAACAGGTAGTCGAGGTAATAGGCGCGCAAGAGCCCCAGTGACACATCGACCCAAAGGGTATCGCCCGCGTGCCAGCGCGCGCTCGCCTCAAGTCCGTAGTTGCGACCCTGTGCAGCGTTATCGGTGTAGAAAACGAAAGTGAGAGGGTCAGTAGGATCGAGCTGGAACGAGCTCGTCACCTGCTCGTTGCGGCGCTCCATATAGAAGAGTGTAAGCGCAGTATCGAGCCGACCATCCACCAGCAAGGCCTTCACGCCGGTTTCCAGATTCCATAGATACTCAGGATCGTACTGCCGGCGGTCCGGCGTCACCGCCAGGCCGATGTTGAAACCACCCGAGTTGTAGCCACGGGAGAAGCTCGCGTACCAGCGCATGTCATCCGCGAGCGCATACGTGACGCTCAGATGTCCGCCGAGCATTTCATCGGTTGGGGTGAAACGCTCGTCGTTCGTATCCTCATAGCGTGCGTCGTGCCCTTCCGCACGGAGCCCGAGCGAGAGCTCCAGAGCTGAAGACAGCGCCCAATCCACCTGGCCGTAGAGCGCGTAGTTCGTCGAGCGGAAATCGCTTTGCAGGGGATTGAACGTGACGTCGGTCAGATACACGCCCTGATCGAGCTGATCATCGCTTTCGTCGAGCTGTCGCACATATGCTCCCGCGATCCACGCGAACGGGCGGTCGGCGTCAGCGCCGGGCGATTCAAATCTCAGGTCCTGCGTGAAGGTGCGGCGGTTTCGTTGAATGCGAGTGGTGAAATCGTATGGCACTCCCCAGAACGCATCGTTGCCCCAGTCGCCATCGAATCCATAGTCGATGTCGGAATCAGCGTACGCTGAGATGCTCACGACATCGAAGGCATCGGCGTGATAGTGCAGATTGAGTGAGCCGCCGAGCGAACGCTGCGAATCGGTGCCGGGACGATTCGATTGTGTTACGCGCGAGTTGTCGATCGCGAAAGCGTCATAGCCGTTGTCGAGGTCGATCACGAGCGCGCTCAGGTCGATCTGCCAGCGCTCCGACGGTTCGAAACGCACCCGCGCACGGGCGGTCAGCTCGCTGCGGCCATTCGTGTCATCGCGATCGAGGAACGCGTTGCGACGGAATCCGTCACTCTCGTATTGCTGCACACCGATTCGAAAGGCGCCGGTTTCAGTGCCGGCGATCGCTCCGCCGACCATACCGCCGATGCTCCATTCATCGTCCTGCCCCATCGAGACTTCGGTTGCGGCATCGAAAGTGCGCTGCGGCTCGCGTGTTTTCACCTTGATCACGCCGCCGAGCGCATTGGCACCATAACGGGTTCCTTGCGGGCCACGCAGCACCTCAACCTGGTCGACGTCGAACAGCGTCGCCACCATGCCAACACCGCTGAAGTCGATGTCATCGACGAGGAAGGCGATCGACGGATTCGGCGCGCCCTGGTACTGCTCGAGGTCGCCGACGCCCCGGAGCTGAAAATAGCGCGGCCGCGAGCTCCCCCGCCGCCCAATTCAAGTTCGGCACCAGTCCGAGCACATCCTGGAAGTGCTGCTCCCCCGCATCGGCGAGTGCCTGGCGATCGAGCACGGAGACACTCGCAGGCACATCGATCAGCATCGACTCGCGCATGGTGGCGGTGACGGTGATTTCGCCCAGCGGTTCAGCCGCCCGGGACTGGGCCTGCACGAGCGCAGCAGCGCCAGTCAGGACGAGCGTGAGGACGGCACGAATACCGAGCGATGAGAAGACTTTGGATGCGTTCACAACCTGCTCCCTACGCCGGTACTAACCGGATCAGGTTCAACGGGTTCGCTGATGTGCCCGGCGGGCTGTCAGCATCTCAGGTCGTTCAGACCACCCCGAGGTCGGCTGCGGATTCTACGCGAGTTGCCGGCTCCGGCAAGCACCCTTCTGTCCGACCGTTCCGCGATCGCCGCGAGCCGTTTCGCGTTGGCAGCGATGCGGTTAAGCTCCGCACGCCACGGGCTACAACATGTCAACACGCAGCTACAGGGCATTTCAGGTCGACGCATTCACCCGGACGCTGTTCAGCGGCAATCCCGCGGGCGTGGTGCTGGATGCGGACGATCTCACCGATGACGAGATGCAGAAGCTCGCGCGCGAGCTCGGTCGCGGCGACACCGCATTCATCTCGGGACCGACGGGCGAGGATCACGATCTGCGAATGAGGTTTTTCACCTCGAAGTGCGAAGTGCCTTTTGTGGGGCATGCGACTGTCGCAGCGCACTTCGTGCGCAGCAGTCTCGGCATGCCGCCGGGAAGCCCTCTGCGTCAATTGTCGGGTACTGGAATCGTTACCATCGATATTCAAACCGTGGACGGAGCCACGGAAGTCGGCATGCGCCTGTCCGCGCCGCGCAGCGCTCGCGAGATGCTGCCGGCAGAGCTGGACGCAGTACTCGACGCCCTAGGCGTGAGCCATGGCGATCTCGATCCGCGCTGTCCGGCGGAAATCTGTGCGACCGGCAGCACGCGCATGATGCTTGCGCTGCGTACTGCGCAGTCACTGAGCCTGCTGCATCCGAATCTCGAGACGCTGGCACGTCTCACGCCTCACTTGGGCGCCGAAGGTTATTTTGTCTTCGCATTGACTGGTGACGAACGCGAGGCGAAAACAGAATCGCGCATGTTTTGTCCTGCGATCGGCGTGCCGGAGGACGCCGTGAGTGGCAATGCGCACGGCATGCTGGGCGCCTTCCTCGTGCGGCATCACCTGCTCGCTTCGCACGACGGCATTGCCCGCTTTCACGGACAACAAGGCCGGGCACTTGGTCGGCCCGGCGAAGTGCGTGTCGAAGTGCAGGAGTATGGCGGCGAAGCCTACAGCGTGCGCGTCGCCGGCAACGCGGTGATCGTGTTCGAAACCCGGATTCAGCTCCCGTCGCGGGGCTGAGCGCTGCAATTCAGCGCAATCGCGGCGCGCTCGTTACTCCTTTTATCTTGCCTTTCTCCAGCCACAACACGCGGTTGATCGCAGGAACCAGGTCGCTACGGTGATGCGTGCCCATCACGAGTTGCACACCGGAATCGGCCAGGCGCTGCAGGTGTGCCCGCACGCGTTTGCGTGACGGCGCATCGAGACCCGTGAAGGGCTCATCGAGGAGCAGGAGGCGCGGTGAGTTGATCATCGCGCGTGCCAGCAGCACGCGCCGCATCTGACCGTAAGAGATTTCGCGGGGTCGCCGCCGGGCCAGTTTCTGCAGGTCGAAGAAGCGGAGCCAGCGCTGCGCAGCCCGGCGTTCACCCGTCGTCGGCGCCTCGTTGAGGCCGATGCTCGCATGCCGGCCGGAGATGACAATTTCCTCCACGTTGAGATCATCGCGTGCGTGCGCGCTCTGCAGCTCTGGAGAGAGCAACCCGACCTTCTTGCGAAACGGCTCGAGCGGCGTTCCGCGCGGATGCCCGCGACGTTCGATCGTTCCACCGAGTGCCGGCGACAGGTCGCCATAGAGGAGTTTGAGGAACGTGGACTTTCCCGCACCATTGCGCCCCAGCACGGCCCAGTGCTCGCCCTTCGCGATCTGCCAAGAAATGTCCGCGAGTACCGGCTGGTGCTCCACATAGACATCGGCGCCGCTAATCGAAATGAACGGCACGGCCTTCCTCCTGCGTCTGGAGGCGATCGCACGCTCCCACGAGGGCGCTTCCAAAACGGGTTCCGCAATCAGCGAGGCAAGCGGCGCACGGGAGAGTGGCCCCGTGTACGCGATCCGGCCGCGATCGAGGATCAGCACATGGGTGACCGATCGCGGCAGATCCTCGCGTCGATGGGCTGCCAACACCCACGGCATCCTGGATCGCCGGCTCGAATCGAGATAGCGCATCAGCATCCGGCGACGATCGTGATCGAGGCCGTTGAATACTTCATCGAGCAGCAGCAAGCGCGGCTTTCCCGCGAGGGCGCGCGCGATGAGGGCCAGCCGCCGTTCGCCATAAGAGAGTGTCAGTACCTTGCGGCGCGCGAAAGATTCGAGGCCGAAGCGCTTGAGAAGCCGCTGAGCGTCTCGACGCTGCTGTGCGTTGAGTCGCTCGAGCACGATGTCGGTGCGATGGATGCCGGTGCCGACCAACTCGAGAACGGGCAGATTCCACTCGTAGCGCTCGTACTTGTCCTGGCGCTCGGCACCGACGTACGCGATCAACTCCTTCGCGCCGAGCGGCTCGCCGTGACGCTCCTTGCCTACGACATAGCTGCGCCGGCCACGTCGGGTCGGTGTCGGCCAGACATCGCCCGCGATCAGTTTCAGCAGCTGGGTCTTGCCGGCGCCGTTGGCGCCGAGCAGCGCCCAACGCTTGCCCGGGCGAATGCGCCAATTGATGTCGCGAAGAATGCGGCGGCCGCCGCGATCTAGATCGACGTGCTCGAGATCAACCGTCAGCGAACGTGGAGCCAATCGCGGACGAGGGCAGCTCTGAACAGGTTTCATGGAGCGCGTTGCGTCGCCAACGGGGCAGATGCTAGGCGCACCGTGCAGCCAATGGTCGATTCCATTGGCAAGCGGTGCAACGACGCAGCTGCCCGTTCGCGGCGCAACCCGGACGGGACCGTCCTCGGCAAGCTTCTGGCGTCGTTGCAAGTCTTGTCGATATCGACATATCGACTGCGCCTCGCGCCTAGCCAGAAGCTTGCGGAGACACGGTCGCGCCCATGAAACCTGTTCAGAGCTGCCCTTTGAAACGCGGCTTGCGTTTCGCCTTCACCGCGTCGAGCCCTTCACGCACGTCACCGAGACGCATGCCGAGGAATTCGAGCGCGAGCGAGGCATCGAAGCTCGGCCCCGCCATGCGCAGCCAGTTGTTGAGCGCGTGCTTGGTCCAGCGCAGGGCCGTCTGGCTACCCGCCGCGAGCGTATTGGCAGTCTCGAGCGCCGTCTTGTAGACATTTGCGTCGTCCACACACAACGATACCAGGCCAATGCGTTCTGCTTCCTCACCGCTCAGCGGCGTATTGGTGAGGAGGTAGTAGCGTGCCTTGGCGAGCCCACAGAGCAGCGGCCAGATGATCACCGAGTGATCGCCCGCGGCAACACCGAGTCGTGTGTGCCCGTCGAGAATCTTGCGGTGCGCCCGGCGACAGAAACATCCGCAAGGAGAGCGACGGCTAGGCCTGCGCCCACGGCAGCGCCGCGAATCGCGGACACGACGGGTTTCGAGCAATTGACCAGGTTGTAGACGAGATCGCTCGCTTCCTTCCAGACCCGAACCAGGGCGGCATCGTCTGCGATCATTTCCTCGATCAGTTCGAAGTCGCCGCCGGCCGAAAAGTGCTCGCCGGCGCCGCGCACCAGTGCGACACGAACTTCAGCATCGGTGTCGATCGCGCGCCACACGAGTGCCAGGTCGCGATGCATGTTGGCGTCGGCCGCATTGATCGGGCCCTTGCTGAGAACGATCTCGAGGACACCAGCACCCGGCTCGGAGAACTCGAGGCTCGCGAACTCGCGCTGGTAGCGCGCCAGGTCGATCGACGTCACGCAGGCTTGGCCGGGGCCGAATCCGGAATGTCGTGCTCGCTCACCATCGTGAGCACGTCGTAGTTGGCCACGGTCTCACCACGTTGATTGGTGATCTCCGTGTCCCAGCGCACCTCGCCATAGCCTTGGCCGATGCGCAGGCTCTTCTCCTTGCAGGTGAGCCGCACCTTGATTCGGTCGCCGGGTTTGACAGGTTTGGTGAAACGCAGTCCGTCGATGCCGTAGTTGGCGAGCACAGGACCATACGCAGGTTCGACGAACAACCCTGCGGCCGCCGCAACCAGGAAATAACCGTGCGCAACGCGTCCGCCGAAGAGCGGATTGCGCGCCGCCGCGTGCTCGTCCATGTGCGCATAGAAGTGATCGCCCGAAAGCTCCGCAAAGCGCTCGATGTCCTCGACCGTGACTTCCCGCTCTGCCGAATTGAACGTATCGCCAACCGTGAGTGACGCGAATGGCTTGCGAAAAGGGTGCGCACCCGGATCTCGCTGTGTGCCGCCCCGGATCCAGCGTCCGGTGACCGCGCCGATGACGTCCGGCGTCCCCTGCACGGCCGTGCGCTGCATGTAGTGCAGTACGCCGCGAATGCCGCCCATCTCCTCTCCGCCACCGGCTCGACCCGGTCCTCCATGCACCAGATGCGGCAACGGTGAACCGTGACCGGTCGATTCCTTGGCGCAATGTCGGTTCACCACCAGAACGCGGCCATGGTACGGCGCGAGGCCAAGCACCAAGCGCGCTGCAACCGCGTCATCGGCCGTGAACACAGATCCTGCGAGGCTGCCGTCACCGCGTCGCGCCAGCGCGATGGCTTCGTCGACATCGCGATACGGCATCACCGTGCACACCGGCCCGAAAGCTTCGACTGAATGAATCGCTCGCGCATTCGCGGGATTCGAACACAACAGCAACATCGGAGGTACGAAGGCTCCGCGTTCACGATCCGCGCCGGCTGGCTCAAGTCGATCTGGATCACCTGCGATGAGCTCGGCATCACCGCGAAGCTTACGGACCTGTTCCAGGACCTCGCGCCTCTGTCCCAGGCTCGCGAGCGGCCCCATGCGCACGTTTTCCAGCCGCGGATCTCCGACCACGATCTTCGCCAACGCGCTCTGTAACGCATCGACCACCTCGCCCGCTCTCTCCGCCGGCACGATTGCCTTGCGAATCGCGGTGCACTTCTGGCCTGCCTTCGCAGTCATCTCGCGCACCACTTCGCGCACGAAGAGGTCGAATTCTGGCGTGCTCACCGAGACATCCGGGCCGAGTAGCGACGAATTGATCGAATCCGTTTCCGCAACGAAGCGTACGGAATGATCGATGACTTCGCGGTGCTGGCGCAGCGAGCGCGCCGTCGAAGCCGAGCCGGTGAATGAAACGACATCCTGGCTTTCGAGATGGTCGAAGAGATCGCCGACGCTTCCGCAGATGAGCTGGACGGCGCCTTCAGGCAGGAGGCCAGATTCCACGATGCGACGGAAAACCAGCTCGGTCAGGTATGAAGTCGAGGTCGCGGGCTTGACGATGGCCGGCACGCCCGCGAGCAAAGCCGGAGCGAGCTTCTCGAGCATGCCCCAGACCGGGAAGTTGAATGCGTTGATGTGAACCGCCGCGCCTTCAAGTGGCACACAGATGTGCTGTCCGACGAACGTTCCCGTCTTGGAAAGGGCTTCAGTTGCACCTTCAACGTAAACGTGGCTGTTGGGCAGTTCCCGCGTACCCTTGCTCGCGTACACAAAAAGCGTGCTGATGCCTCCATCAATATCGATCCAGGCATCGCTGCGCGTTGCGCCCGTTGCAAAGGAGAGATGGTAGAACTCCTCCTTGCAATCCGTCAGGTACTTCGCAAGCGCCTTGAGCGCCGCGGCGCGCTCGTGAAATGTCAGGCGGCGCAGGTTCGTTCCGCCGATGCGGCGCGCATGGTCTAGCGCGGCTGCGAAGTCGATACCTTCGCTCGAGGCCTGCGCAATGACTTCGCCAGTGGTCGCGTCCCGCAGGGCAACCGCTTTGTGCTCACTCGCCTGCCAGCGTCCCTGGACAAAACTCTCGAGCTGCATTGCCGTTCCTCAGGCCCGTTCGATCACGAGCGCAATGCCCTGACCGACACCGATGCACATGGTGCACAGTGCGTAGCTCTTGTGTGTTCGAAGGAGCTGGTACATCGCCGTGGTCGCGAGTCGCGCGCCACTGGCGCCAAGTGGGTGACCCAGGGCGATGGCGCCGCCGTTCGGATTGACGTGCTCGGCATCGTCCGCGATCCCGAGCAGGCGAAGCACCGCGAGCGATTGCGCGGCGAACGCCTCATTGAGCTCTATGACGTTCATCTGCGCCAGGTTCAAGTCGATGCGGGCCAGGACTTTGCGGGTCGCAGGCACGGGGCCGATGCCCATGATCCGGGGCTCGACGCCCGCCACGGCGGCGCCCACGACCCGCGCTCGGGGTTCGAGCTTGAAACGCCGGGCAGCCTGCTCGCTCGCGACGAGAAGCGCGCACGCGCCGTCGTTCACTCCCGAAGCGTTGCCGGCTGTCACGCTCCCACCGGCGCGAAATGGCGTCGCAAGCTTTGCGAGCGCTTCCAGCGTTGTTTCGCGTGGATGCTCATCACGACTGACAACGATCGGCTCGCCCTTCTTCGCCGGCAACGTCACGGGCACGATTTCCTCCGCGAAGAGTCCCGAGCTCTGAGCACGCAATGCGCGCTGCTGACTGCGCAGTGCAAAAGCGTCCTGGTCCGCACGCGACACCTTGAACTCGGCAGCGACGTTTTCGCCCGTTTCCGGCATCGAGTCGACACCGTATTGCTTTTTCATGATCGTGTTGACGAAACGCCAGCCGATCGTCGTGTCGAACATCTGCACATCGCGCGCAAACGGAGCCTCGCCCTTGGACATGACATAGGGCGCACGCGACATGCTCTCGACGCCACCCGCGATCACGAGGTCGGCCTCGCCGGAGCGGATCATGCGGGCCGCGGTGGCCAGCGCATCGAGGCCCGACCCGCACAGTCGGTTGATAGTCGCACCGGGCACATCCACCGGTAAGCCCGCAAGGAGCAACGCCATGCGCGCAACGTTGCGGTTGTCTTCGCCAGCCTGGTTCGCGCAGCCGTAAATCACATCGTCCACTGCTTTCCAGTCGACGCCCGGATTGCGGCTGATCAGCGCCTTGATGGGCAACGCGGCGAGATCGTCGGTGCGCACCGACGACAGTGCGCCACCGTAACGGCCGAAAGGCGTTCGAATCGCGTCGCAGATGAAGGCTTCAATCATGTGGCGGTCCCGGGAGCCTGATCGAGAAGGCTTCCCGCCACCTGCTGTGAGCGGCCGCGAAACAGCGCGATGCGCTCCCCCTTCTGGTTGATCACTTCGACCTGGTACAGCCCCGAGCGCCCCGAACGCCAAAGCTCGCTTGCCGTTGCGGTGAGCTCGTCAGCTTCGCGGGCAGGCGCAAGAAAATCGATCGAGCCGGCCGCGGCCAGCGTATTCGCACCATAGGAGTTGCATGCGAATGCAAATGCGGTGTCGGCGAGCGTGAAGACGAGACCACCGTGGCAAACGCGGTGACCGTTCACCATGTCAGGGCGCACGCGCATCGAAACCTTGGCGCGGCCTGGCGTCGTCTCGAGTATCCGGATCCCCAATGCGTGCGACGCCTTGTCGCCCGCGTACAGCTTTTCAGCTGCCAGGCGCGCAGTTTCCATGCCGTCGGAGCGCGGTTCAGTCGATGACTTGTTCATCCCGTACGGCTCCGGATCAATGCCCGACGAACTTCGGCTCGCGTTTCGCGGTAAACGCGGCGACGCCTTCCGCGTAGTCAGCGGAACGACCGAGCTCACGTTGCAGATCGCGCTCCAGGTCGAGTTGCTCACCGAGCGAATGATTCCAGGAGCTGTAGATCGCATGCTTGGTGCGCGCGAGCCCGAGCGTTGGCGCCTTTGCGAGGCGCGCCGCGAGCTCATCGACCACACCGGCAAGCTCGTTGTCTTCGACACATCGCCAGATCAAGCCCCACGCGGCGGCTTGCTCGGCTGACAGCTTCTCTCCCAGCAGTGCGAGGCCCATCGCGCGTACCGTGCCAACGAGCCGCGGCAGAGACCAGGTGCCCCCAGAGTCTGGAACCAGCCCGAGCTTCGAGAATGCCTGCACGAAGCTCGCAGATCTCGCCGCGATCACCAGATCACAGGCGAGCGCAATGTTCGCCCCGGCGCCTGCTGCGACACCGTTGACCGCCGCGATCACGGGTAGCGGTAGATTGCGCAAGGCGAGGATCAGCGGCTTGTAGTTACGCTCGATAGATTCGCCGAGGTCTACACGTTCACCCGTGGGGGCGACGGCCCGGTCGGCGAGATCCTGGCCGGCGCAGAATCCCCGGCCGGCACCCGTGATCACCAGCACTCGTGCTTCGTGCTGAGTCACCTGCGACAACGCATCACGCACTTCGGAATGCATCGCCGTATTGAAACTGTTGAGCTTGTCGGGACGATTGAGCGTCAGCCGCGCGATGGCAGCTTCGATCGTGAACTGGATGTTTTCGTAGGCCATGCAGCGAGGCTCCGGAACGTCGCCGGAGAGTCCGGCGGGATTGCGCTCAGCGTTCGTCGTAGCTGACTTCGAGCTGTGGCGTAGTTGGCCGGGATTGGCAGGCGAGCACGAACCCCGCCTCCACTTCCCACGGCTCGAGGGCGTAATTCTGCGCCATTTCGACGGCGCCCTTCACCACCTTCGTGCGACACGTCGAGCAGACGCCAGCACGACATGAAAAGGGCAGGTCCAGGCCCGACCGCTCGGCCGCCTCGAGCACCGTTTCGCTGTCAGGCTCCATCTCGAACGATCGCCGCCGACCGTCCATCAGCACGGTCACCGTGGTCACGCCCGCCTTCGCTTCGGTTGCGCTCCTGGCGATGGTCACGGGAGCAGGTGCCGGCGTTCCGGTGACGGTGAAGCGTTCCGAGTGAATCCTCTCCCCCGCCACGCCGAGCGCCTGCAAAGCGCCGGCGACCTGGTCGTTCATATCGCCGGGACCGCAAACGAAGAACTCGTCCACGCTCCCGGCATCGAACAGCGAACGAGCGAGCTCACTCACCTTGCCAGCGTCGAGCCGCCCGTTGAAAAGCTCGACATCCTGCGGCTCGCCGCTGAACAGGAAATGCAGTGCCAGGCGCTCGAGATTCCGGTCCTTCAGTGCCTGCAGCTCCTCGAGCAGCATGATTCGCGAAGTGGTGCGATTTCCATAGAAGAGGAATACACGGCTGTCCGGTGCATCGAGAGCGGCCCTTGCGATCGAGATGACGGGCGTGATGCCGCAGCCGGCCGCAAACGCCACGATCGTGCGACGCTGCCCGGCTGAAAGCCGCGTGTGGAAACTGCCATTCGGTGTGAGGACCTCAAGTGTATCGCCGACTTGCACGTCGCGAGCGAGATATCCCGACATGCGGCCCCGATCGTGGAGGCGCGCCGCGATCCTGATGTCCTCATCGCCCGGTGCGCTGACGATCGAGTACGTCCGCCTCAACTCTTCGCCGTCCAGCAACGTGCGGATGCCAATGTGCTGGCCGGCCTCGAAGCGATACTGGTCACGCACTTCCGGCGGCACCGCGAACGTCAGGTAGATCGCTTCCTCGGGCTCGACCCGGAGCTGCGCAACTTTCAGGGGATGAAACTTGAGCATGCGCGCCGCGGCGAAGGGCTCAAATACACTTGAAGTGATCGAAGGGTTCGGCGCAGTCGAGGCACCGATAGTGCGCCTTGCAGGGCGTGGATCCGAATTCACTGACGCGCTGGGTATGCGTCGAATCGCAGCGTGGACAGGCGACGGTCGGCGCGGCGAACAGGTGACGCACCTGAGACACGGTTTTTTCCGGCGGCGCGATTCCGAAAGCCTTGAGCTTGCGATGCCCTTCAGGGCTGATCCAGTCACTCGACCAGGGCGGTGACAGCACGTCGTCGATCTGCACGTTCTCGAAGCCTGCGCTTCTCAATTGGCGTTCGATCAGGCCGCGGATGACTTCGGTTGCAGGGCAGCCGGAATAGGTGGGCGTAACACCCACGTGGATCTCGCCTTCCTCGGCGCGCACGTGCCGGATGATGCCGAGATCGACGACCGACAGCACCGGGATCTCCGGATCCGGTACATGCTCAAGGAGGCGCCACACCACTGCTTCAGTGCTGTCGTGAGTTTTCATCTGCGTCCGAGACGGCCGTGGGTCTGGGGGCAATGTGCCAACTCGGGCGGGCAATGTTTGCGGGGCTGCATTTTCAGTTAGCACCTTCATCGCGCGTGATCAGCCCTGAGTTGGCACATGCCCCCACCCATGGCCGTCTCGCACCCAACCAAATCGCGAGTCACCACTGCGACCCCGGATAGGTTCGCTGCATGAACTGCATCTCCGCGAGCACGTAGCCGAGATGCTCGGAATGCTGTCCGCGCTTCCCGTGCCACGGATAACTCACATCGGCTGGACGCGCTAGAGTCGCCTCGCGCAGCACGGCATCGATCCTCGCCAGCCAGCGCACATGAAGCTTCGATAGATCAGGCGCGACGCCGATGGCGGCCATTTGTTCATCCAGCGCATCGGGAGCAAACAGTTCCGCGGTGAAGCGCCACAGCTCATCGAGCGCGCTTTGTACTCGACCCTTGCTCTCTTCCGTGCCATCGCCGAGCCGCACCAACCAGTTGGCGCTGTAACGAAAGTGATACTGGGTTTCTTTGAGCGCCTTGGCCGCAATCTCCGCGAGCCTGCGATCCGTCGAATGCTGCAGCTCGCTGTAAAGCTCGAGCTGCCAGGCATCGAGCAGGCATTGCCTCACGATCGTGCCGCCGAAATCGCCATTCGGCTGCTCGGCGAGTGCGACGTTGAAGAAATCACTTCCGTCGCGCAGGAACGCGAGCTGATCCTCGTTGCGACCGCGGCCCTCGAGCTCGCCCGCATAGGTGAGCAACAGGCGCGCCTGCCCGATGAGATCGAGCGAGAAGTTCGCGAGACCGAGGTCTTCTTCCAGCGCCGGCGCATGCCCGACCCATTCGCCAAGACGCTGACCGAGAATCAGGCTGGTGTCGGCGAGACGCAGAACGTAGCGGGATCGCTCCGTATCGGACGCCGTGCTCGCGCTGCGCTTGGCCGCTGCCGGGCTCACAGGTTCTTGACCTCGTCCGGAATCGCGTAAAACGTCGGGTGCCGGTAGACCTTGTCCTTGGCCGGCTCAAAAAGCGCATCTGCCTGGTCCGGATCGGAGGCGATGATTTCGCTCGAGCGGACCACCCAGATGCTGATGCCTTCCTGGCGGCGTGTGTACACATCTCTTGCATGCTCGATCGCCATGCGCGCATCCACGGCGTGAATGCTGCCAACGTGCTTGTGATCGAGCCCCGAGCGGGCGCGGATGAAGACTTCGAACAGCGGCCATTCCTGCTTTGCTTCACTCATGCTGTCGTCCTCATGCGGCTTGCGACTTCTCTCGCAGACGCTGCTTTTCGGCATGCGCAAGCGCGGCTTCACGCACCCAGCGGCCCTTGTCCCAGGCATTCTGTCGCGCCTGCAGTCGCTCGCGATTGCAGGGACCGTTGCCCTTGAGCACGGCGTTGAATTCGCTCCAGTCGATCGGGCCGAAATGATAGTGCTGAGCCGACGCATCCCATTTGAGCTCGGGATCGGGAATCTTCAGCCCCAGGAAATCGGCTTGCGGTACCGTGATATCGACGAACTTCTGTCGCAGCTCATCATTGGTGAAACGCTTGATCTTCCAGCGCATCGATTGCGCCGTGTGCTTGGACTGCGCATCGCTCGGGCCGAACATCATGATTGATGGCCACCACCAGCGATCGAGCGCGTCCTGCGCCATGCGCTTCTGCGCTTCCGTGCCGCGCGCCAGCATCATCATGATCTCGAAGCCCTGGCGCTGGTGAAAGCTTTCTTCCTTGCAGATGCGCACCATCGCGCGCGCATAGGGACCGTACGAGCAGCGACAGATCGGGATCTGGTTCATGATCGCCGCGCCGTCGACCAGCCAGCCGATCGCACCGACATCCGCCCAGGTCGGCGTCGGGTAGTTGAAGATGCTGGAGTATTTCGCCGCGCCCGAGAGCAGCTGCTCGAACATCTGGTCGCGGGAAATGCCGAGCGTCTCCGCGGCACTGTAGAGATACATGCCGTGGCCGCCTTCGTCCTGGACCTTCGCGATCAGCACCGCCTTGCGCTTGAGCGTCGGGGCGCGCGTGATCCAGTTGCCTTCGGGGAGCATCCCGACGATTTCGGAATGCGCGTGCTGGGAAATCTGCCGGATCAGGGTTTGCCGATAGGCATCCGGCATCCAGTCCTTGGGCTCGATCTTGTCGTCGGCATCGACCTTGCCCTGGAAGCGCGCCTCGAGCGCCGCGCTGTCGACGCCTTCCTGGTGCAGGCAATCCTTACCGAGTGAATCGAGCCCCTGCGTATACATGCCGTGCTCCGGATCTGGTTCAGCTCGCCGGCCAGCCTGAAGAGTGTTGACCACCGCGGTCAGGAACGCGTTGGCCTGGAAGGCATCGAGCGCCCGATGATCGATGGTGAGTGTGAGATAGCACATCGGCCGCACGCTCACGTTGTCGACGCCGTCGATCTGTTGCACGGTGAGTCGGCGCTCGATCTTGCCGACACCCATGATGGCGATCTGCGGTTGATTGATCACGATGGGCGCCGCCAGGAGGCTCCCGCTCACGCCGTGGTTGGAGATCGTGAACGTTCCGCCACGCACCGCATCGGGCGAGAGTTTGCCGTTGCGTGCCGCGGTCACGAGCTCGTTGAGCCGCGTCGCTATACCTAAGAGATCGAGCGTCTGCGCACGGTGAATCACGGGCACGATGAGACCCTTCGTTGCCGAGCGCCGTGCCGACCCCGATGTTGCAGTCGCCGAAAATCTCGAGCGTGTCGGCGTGAAAGGTGCTGTTGACCTCGGGCACTGCCTGCAAGCCCTTGACGGCCGCGGCGACCAGGTACGCGGTGAAGGTGAGCTTGGCGCCGCGCGCTTCGAAGGCGGCAGCATGACGCGCCCGATGCGCGCTGACCCGCGTCATGTCGGCTTCGAAGAGTGTCGTGACGTGGGGCGCGGCCGACATGCTCGAAACCATGTGCTGCGCGATGCGCCGCCGGATGGCCGAGTGCGGAACGTGACGGCTGCGCGAACGCGCGGCCCACTGGTGACTCTGCGGCCGACTCACGCGCAACGCGCGCCGGTGCATCGGTCCCTCGAGGCCTCTGCTCTCGGCTACCGGGTCATCGGCACGGCGGGCCGGTGCATCGCCGGGCTTGGTCCGCCCGCAGACCGGGCTGCAACGAAACGCGTGATGTCCTGCGCGGTGAGCCGACCGTCCTTGCCCGTGCCCGGGAATCTGACTCGCCTTGAGTCCGTGCTCGGTCAGCATTCGTCGGACGGCCGGGCTCAGCAGTCCTTCATCTGCTGCTTCCTTCCTGGTCGCGGCGGCGGCGGTCGTCGCGGTGGAAGCATGCTGGGCTGCGAGCCTGGCCGGGGGCAATGCGCCCGAGAATTGCTCCGGGCTCTACCGACTTCCGTCTCCTTGCGCAGTACTTCGAGCAGCGTTCCGGAGGCAGGTGCGGCGACTTCGACGGTCACCTTGTCGGTTTCGAGCTCGAGCAGCGGCTCGTGCTGGTTGACGGTGTCGCCGACGCGCTTGAACCAGCGCAGCACGACCGCTTCGGTGCCTTCCCGATCGGCCGGCGTGACGACGTCCACGGTGCCGGCCACGGCTAGATCTCCGCGATCTCGCGCATCGCCTGCGCAATCTTGTCGACTGTAGGAACCACCGCTTCGAGCAGCGTCGGGCTGTGAGGACTCGGCATGTCGGGCATGGTCAGGCGCTCGATCGGAGCGTCGAGATCGAAGAATGCTTCCTTCGCCACGACCGCCGCAAGTTCGGCGCCGAAACCGGCCGTGAGCGTGTCCTCGTGCACGATGAGGCAGCGGCGTGTCTTCTTGACCGACGCCAGCACCGCCCCCTTGTCCCACGGCATCAGCGTGCGCAGATCGATGACTTCTGCATCGATACCGGAGCGTTCGGCAGCAGCCTCGCAGCGCTCGACCATCGCGCCCCAGGTGATGACGCTCACCTGTGTGCCAGCTCGGGTGGTCTTGGCCTGTCCGAACGGAATGATGTAGTTGTCGCCCGGATAGGGTCGGCGCGCCCAGGCCCCGTCCAGCATCGCACGATGCTCGAAGAAGATGGTCGGATCGTTGCCGCGCAGGGCCGCGCGCAACAGGCCAACCGCATCTTCCGCGTTCGAGGGCACCGCGACCCGCCAGCCGATGCCATGAACCCACTGCACTTCACTCGTCTGGCTGTGCCACGGGTCACCGCACTTGAAGAATCCGCCCGGGATGCGCACTACCATCGGCGCCGCAAAGCGGTTGGCGGTGCGCCAGCGCATCGTGCCGCAATCGTTGAGCTGCTCGGCGCAGGAGTCCGCGTACTTGCGGAACTGGATCTCGGGCACCGGCATCAACCCGGCGACTGCCATGCCGACAGCGCGACCGATGATGCCCTCCTCCGACAAGCTGGTGTCGAACACACGGTCCGCGCCGTACTTCTGCTGCAGGCCCAGGGTCGCGGCGTGCACGCCGCCCTTGGGACCGACATCCTCGCCGAAGATCACCACGCGCGGATTGACGCTCAGCTCCACATCGAGCGTGCGCCGGATCGCGGTCACCATGTTGATGCGCGTCGGCTCAGGTTGCGGCTCGACGCTGCCGGGACGATGCAGGTGTCCCGCGACGACGACGCCACCCTGGCGTTGAAGCTGTGGCTTGCCATCGGCATCGATCTCGCAGAACACGTGGCGTGCGGCACTCGTGGGATCCGGCGCCGGCTGCTTCTGCACGTCCATGAGCGCGAATGCGACTTCCTGGCGCGCCTGTTTTTCCAGGCCTTCCCAGGCTTCATTCGTGATCTGGTCCGGCACCAGGAAGCGCTTCAGCCGATCGAGCGGATCGCGGGCCTTTTCCGCCACGATCAGTTCGGGCGGCTTGTAGGCCTGCGTGTCCTGGCCGGAGTGACCGCTGAGTCGCGGCACTTGCAAGCGGATCAGCGCCGGACCTTGCCACGTGCGGGTCACCGCAACGGCCTGCGCGATCAGCGCAGCCGCACTTTGCGGGTCCGTGCCATCGCCATCGAACACCTGCAGGTTGCGGAACGATGCGAGGTTCGCGGCGATGTCACCGCCTGGTGTCTGCTTGATGCCCGGCACCGAAATACCGTAGCCGTTGTCCTCGATCACGAAGAGCATCGGCAGCTTCTCGGTGGTCGCGATCGTGAGCGCCGACCAGAAGCCGTTGGTCGCGACCGATCGCTTCGCCACCTTGAGCTACCGCGATGCTGCCTTCGACGTCGCTTTCTTTGAGTACGCGCGCGCGATAGACGAGTGCCTGTGCCCAACCGACCGTAGGGGTGTACTGCGTGCCGACGCCGCCGGCGCCGGGCAGCGCCGTGATGCCGCGCGTGCGCGGCAGATTGTAGATCACACCGACGTCGCGCCCGTTGCTCAGGCTCCCCGCGCGCATCATCGTCGAGGCGAGCGCTTCCTGCAGGGTCAGCCCGAGCGACAGCAACAGCGGACGGCCGCGGTAGTAGGCACCGAGCCCGTCGTGCACACCGGTGAGATGCTCAGCGAGCAGCGACTGGATCAGTTCGTGACCGCGCGCGCAGAACTGGTAGAGCACTTGCCGCTGCGGCAGGAGCTGCTTCTCTTCGAGATCATCGAGTGCGCGTGACAGCAGCACGCGATACGCGACGCGTGACCAATCGATCCGGGTGGGTTCGCCGTCCGTCTGACGAGCCACCGGTTGCAGGACTGCAGAACGAGCTCGCATCGAACGGCCTCAGGTTGGAGGTATGGATTGCGCGCGATCGTACGGCGCACCGACGGCAATAGGCTGTCTTTTGTTGCCTATCTCCGTCTCTTTGGGCAATCTATCAGCGCTTCTCATAACTTTGCCAGCAATAGTATTGCTCATATGGCCAAACTCGACAAAACCGATTGCCGCATCCTCCAGGAGCTGCAACGCGATGCCCGGCTCACCAACCAGGAGCTCGCCGAGCGCGTCGGCCTGAGTCCAGCGCCGTGCTGGCGACGTTTGAAGCGACTCGAGGAGGCAGGATTTATCGGTCAGTACTCAGCGATCCTCGAACCCGAGAGCGTCGGCTTCACGATCACGGCGTATTCGCACGTCTCACTCGAGAACCATCACCCGGATTCGGTCGGCGCCTTCAACGAACTGGTGCGCGAGCGGCCCGAGGTGCTCGAGTGCTTCATGATGTCCGGGCAATACGACTATCTGCTCAAGGTCGTGGCGCGGAACATGAACCACTACGAGGAGTTCCTCACCAAGCACCTGCTTGCCAAGTCCGGCCGTCAGATCGGTGAGCACCAGCTTCGTCCTCCGACGCATGAAGTTCACGACTGCGTTGCCAGTCGAAGTCCGGCACACCTAGCTGAAGATCAGGAGCGGGTGGACGTCGGGTGACACCTGCCGACTGCGCCGGCCACCAATGTTTGCGGGTGTGACTTCCGGGTAATCGCTAACGACGGTCGTGATCCGGCGCTGTCGGCACGGTTTGTCACCCGACGGCCGCCTGGGACTGATCTTCAGCCGGCGGGACCGGACGCCAAGTCGCCACATCCAGATGCTGAGCGCACCGGCGACGATTGCGCCAATCACGCTCAGCGTGGACGAGATTGGATTGCCGGCGATCAGCACTGCGGAGTGAGTTACCAGTCGCCAGATGTGAGCGATGCAAACGATTCCGAAGATAGTCCCCGCAACGCGTAATCCCAGGACTCTGGAACTCATCGTGTGCTCCTCTTGGTGTTGGGGTCGCTGCCGGCAGGCTCGGGCCGCCAACGGAACAGGCCGATCGATTCCTTGTCGAAGCCGATCATTTCCTGGAACGTCCAGCCGAGCGTCCTGAGGAAGCGACCGAGATTCTTGGTTCCGGCATAAACCTCGGTATAGCCACGCTTGCCGGCTTCGTCGGCGAGCGTCTCGATGAGATTGCGCGCAATCGCCCGGCCGCGAAACTCGGGAAGGACGAACAATCCGCCGAGCCAGGGACCGAGATGCGCATGCGATTCACGCCACTGTGCGCGCAGCATCACGGTGCCGCAGGGTTTCCCATCGATGTCTGCGTGATCAGCACGACGGGCAATCCGGCTGAGGCGCGCGAGGGCGTGAAGAATTCGGTGATGATCCGCTGCGAGTTCCAGTTGCGAAAATGCTGGTCCCACTCGCCGCGGAACCATTCAGCAAGCAGCGGCGCATGCTCGGGGCAGTCGACCAGGGACCGGATGCGCAGCTCCTCACTCATCACCTCGCGATATTGCGCGCACCGCCCCCGGGTTCCAAGTCGTGTTGGTGCGCGTTCGCCTCGATGAACGTGTAGATGTGCGCCTGTTCAGGAGCTTGCGAGTTCAGGTTTCCGCCGAGATGTCCTGATTCAGCATCGGTGCGAATCCATACGGGCTTGCCGCTCTTGTTATTCGGAGTGCGTATCGACGCCATGATGATGCGCGGGATTGTGCGCCTTGCGCCCGCCGCGCTCGATATGCTCGCTTGACATGTGCTGCTCAATGAGATCGCGCGCCATGTGCACGGCCCGCGACACCAGTTCGCTCGCGCCCTGGCGGAGCGCGGCACTCTGGCGCACGTACTCGACGTTGCGCTCCATGTTCTCGGCGGTCCAGCCGAGCGAATGCGCGATGAACGGAAACGGCGGATACACGAATCCGAGCTCGCTGAAGAACGCGAGCATCTGCCCCGCCACCGCCTGGATGTTGTCCTGGCCACCGGTGATGATGAAGGCGACGGCCTTGTCGCGAATCAGCACCTCGTTGCGCAGGGTGATCTGGTTCTGGATGCAGTTCATCCGCTCGATCATCTTGTAATAGAGCGAGCTGGGCGCGCCCCAGCGGATCGGCGTCGCCAGCAGGACGACGTCCGCCCAGTGCACGACGGCTTCGTACACCTGGTCCATCTGGTCGGACTGGTCCATTTCCGTGATCGAGCAGGGCCAGGTGCAGGCACGCGCGCTCTTGGAGTAGTAGCCCTCGCAGTGTCGGAACTTCAGGGCATTGAGACGGATGAGCCGTGTCTCACAACTGTCCTTCTCTTTGGCGTGCGCCAGCGCATGTTCGAGCAGCACTTCAGAGGTCGAGTAGCGCGGGTAGTGCTCGTCCATGACGGTGGTCGAGATGCCGACGATGCGAATGCCGCCCGGTTCGCGCTTCGGCGGGCGCGCCAGCGGATGTGGTGGATGCGGCAAGTGGTTTCGACCCTTCACCGCCTTCGGATTGAGCAGCAGGCGTCCGTTCTCGATTTTCAACGCATATTGCGGAACGCGATCGGCTTCGTAACCCGGCTCGCCGTCGCCGGTGCTGCGGTGGAACTTGTAGTGATGCCAGGGACACACGACGTATTCGCCGTCGAGTGTGCCATCCCCGAGCGGGCCGCCCACGTGATTGCAGATCCCGGAGATCGCGCCGAACTGGCCATCGCGATACGAAAGTGCGATGCGAAGCGAGCCCGCTTTGATTTCGCGCAGGGGCCGATCGCGCAGCTCCTCGACTGAACCGAGATCGATCCAGGCCGGCGCTTGTGGTTCTTTTGCCATCAGTCGTCCCTCCGCAGAAATTCGCTCCAGTCGGCAAACGCGTGGAAGAACCGCTGCACCCTCTGTTCCGGGTCGCGCGCACGCCGCAACTCCGCGTATGGCATTACGGCGCCGTCCCAGCCGCGGGTATGCCAGTAGGCTCCCGGCGGCAGAGCGCGTCTTCATGCGCTTCATCGGATCCGGATAAGCGGTCGCATAGAAATATGCTTCGCGGATGCCGTCATCGCCGGGTACGAAAGCCAAAGTTGAGCTGCTCGTCGCTGACGTCAGGATCGCTGTGATCGGTATCGGGAATCTTGCGCCCCGAGCACAACAGCATCGCGATGTCGAAGTGGTGCGGCCAGAGCTGAACCGGGGAGGTCTCCGCGTGTTGCAAGGCCTTGAACCGCTTGAGCTCGACGTCGACCCAGGACAGCACACGCCAATAGCGCTGCACCGCCTCGATGTCGAAATCACGCCAGGCAGCGCGTGCGAATTCGGCTCGCTTCACCTTGGCGATGCGCACGATGTCCGCGAGCACTGGCGCCGTTTCCGCAAACAGATCCGCGGCCGATTGTCCGCGCAGCGGAGTGTTCCAGCGGCTGCCGTCGCTGAAGTCGATGCACCAGCGCGCAGTCGCGAGCTCGAGCGAAATCTCAAAGGTGCCATTTCGCGCCGGTACCGGCATCGTCGTCAGGCCACGAGAGGTCGTGCGCAAGCTGACATGAAACCAATGCTTCTCGCGCGGCGAAAAGGTGGCGCGCACCGCGCCCGCGACCTGCGCGTACGCATGCAGAGCGTCGCGCGTCGGTTTCCAGGCGCTGACCTTCAGCTCGGGGAGTGCCGACCTCTCTTTCGGCATCGTTGGATGCTCACACGGCGACGCATTGCAGTCCAGCCCCGGCCAATCCACGACAGTGAAGAGTGCTCAGTGCACGGTTAACCAAACTTCACCTGCATGCGTCAACTTGCAGCGACCGAGGCGATCCAAGGACAAGAGTGAGGCTGATGCGCCTCGCTGCCGGTCCGCGACGTGGTGTTAAGGAGAGTGACATGAATCAGCAACTGCGCAGCGGACTGCTGATCGGTCTGAGCCTCGCCGCCCTCGCCGCCTGTACGACGATGGGCACTGGCTTTGGACGGATCGATCAGACAGACCATTCCGTCGCCTTCAACTGGGCAGCAAGGATGCGGTTTCCGGCACCATGACCGCGACACTCGCGAACGACAGGATCTACACCGGACCGTTCTTCCAGATCACGAGCGAGACACGCGGCGAAACGCTCGCGCCCTTGTGGCTGGGCTGGCGTCGCGGCTGGTACGACTGGCCCTACTGGGGCGGCTATTCGTCGCCCTGCGTTCGAGGTACGCTATTCGGGCAAGGTGGTCGCCAATCTCGATGGTCCGGACGGCAAGCACATGCGTTGCCGGTTTCACCTGATGCGCCCGTCGAGCGGCATGGCCGGCGGCGGCGCCGGCGAATGCCAGGTCGCAGGTGGCGATACGATCGAGGCGACGTTCCCGGCCGCGTAGCCACTGCTCAGATGCGAGGCGTTCCGATTGCGTGGCGTTGGTCGCGCGAGGAGACTGTGATCCGGTCATTGCGCTCGGTGGGGAGTCATGCGCGACCGGATCACACGCCGCGACTTTCTCAATGGTGTCGCCCTGGCAGTCGGCGCCGGCCTCACTCCGATCGAGCTCTTGCGGGCGCAGTCCGCGGCTGCGGCCAGCTATCCGCCCAGCTTGACCGGAATGCGCGGGAGCACTGATGCGTCATTCCTCGTAGCCCACCAGGTGCGCGATGGCCGGAAGTTCTCCATCGACGCATTGCCCATCGATGAGACGGTAGACCTCGTGATCGTCGGTGCGGGAATCAGCGGCCTCGCCGCCGCGCATTTTTATCGCAAACGTCGACCCGATGCCCGCATCCTGATCCTGGACAACCACGACGACTTCGGCGGTCACGCATGCCGCTGCGAGATGAACGTCGATGGGAGACTGCTCCTCGGCTACGGCGGGAGCGAAGCCATCCAGTCACCGCGGGCTCTGTGGAGCGAGCAGGCGATGGGCCTGCTCAAGGATCTCGGCATCAAGGTCGAGAAATTCGCGCAGGCGTTCGACCGCACGCTGTATCCGGGTCTCGGCTTGTCGCGCGGGGTCCTGTTCGTCAAGGAAGCTTTCGGCGTGGACAAGCTGGTCAGCGGCGATCCGACCCGCGTGGTGGATGACGACATACCGCCCGGCCGACTCAATGCACGATCCGCGGCGGCGTTCATCGGCGATTTCCCGCTGGCGGAGCAAGCGCGGCGCAAACTCATCGCGTTGTACACCGAGTCGCGCGACGTCCTGCCGGGCAGATCCATGACGCAGAAGCAGGAGCTCCTGGCGACGACCAGCTACCGCGACTTCATCAAGAAATACTGGGCGCTGGATGACACTACCGCGAATGTATTCCAGAAGCGGTCGCACGATTTTTTTGGCATTGGCATCGATGGCATACCTGCGCTCTGGGCGAAAGGTACCGGTTATCCGGGATTTCAGGGCGTCGCCTTGCCGAAAGATCCGGAAGCCGAAGCGGAAATGAACGAGCCGTACATCTACCACTTTCCGGACGGCAACGCTTCGATCGCGCGCCTGCTGGTGCGGCGTCTGATCCCCGGAGTCGCGCCTGGCGCGACGATGGAGGACATCGTGATGGCGCCCTTCGACTATTCGCGACTTGACACCTCGGGCGCGAAGACGCGCTTGCGCCTCAACAGCACGGTTGTGGCGCTGGCTAATGTGCCCGGCAAGCGCGTCGCTGTGGGCTACGTACGCGGCAACGATCTGAAGCGCGTGCAAGCATCGCAAGTCGTGTTTGCGGCGTACAACATGATGCTGCCGTACCTGGCCGCCGAGTTGCGCCAGCCACAGCGCGAGGCACTCAGCGCAGCGGTCAAGGCCCCTCTCGTCTATGTGAAGGTCGCGGTCCGCAACTGGGAACCGTGGGTGAAGGCGGGCGTGCACGAAGTAACCAACCCCATGGGATTCTATTCACGCATCAAGCTCGACTATCCGGTGAGCCTCGGTGAGTATCGCTTCGCCCGCACGCCGCGCGAACCGATCGGATTGCATCTCGTGCACGTACCGACACCTGGCCTCACGGGCGCCGACCAGAGCGCTGCGTGGCGCAGCCGGGCGTGCAATTCTTTACGCGACGTCGTACCAGGAGTTCGAAAAACGTCTCATCGACGAGCTGACCCGCATCCTTGGTCATTCCGGTTTCAATGCGCAACGGGACATCACTGCAATCAGCGTGTATCGGTGGGGTCACGGCTACGCGGCGAACAGCAACAGTCTCTACGACAAGGAACTGGAGCCGCTCACAGACCGAAATCGCCCATCAACCCTTCGGCAACATCGCTATCGCGAATTCCGATGCGGGCGGGGATGCGTACGCGCACGTGGCGATCGACGAAGCACACCGCGCCGTCGATGAACTTCTGCGGTGACTGCATCGCCTGCCTACAGCGACTTCAGGTATTCAACCAGGTCCTTCGTTTCCTGTTCGGTCAGACGCAACGTCTGGAAGCTGTCGTAGTGATTGACGACGTCCAGCAGGGTCGCGAACCGACCATCGTGATAGAAGCCGCCCTTGGTGTGAGTCCACAGGCCACGCAACGGTGAGGTGCGATAGTGATCGTCCGGGGCTCGCTCTGCCTGGAAACCTTCGATGCCGACTTCTTCGGGGGTGTGCATGTTCCAGCCGGGCTCTGTAAAGAGTGGCGGCACATGGCAGGTTGCGCAACGCGCCTTACCGTCTGCGGCGAACAATGTCTTGCCGCGTTCCGCGGCGCGTCGATCAAAACTGCCGCGCGGCGCAGCCGGCGCCGGAATGGCCAGCTGGTAGAACTGCAGAGCGCCCAGCTTAGAGGTCACGAGATCTGGATCATTGCGAACGTTGGCAAAGCCATTGGCCGCGGCGATCGGGAACTTGGTGCTGTCATTGAGGCGCGGATCGTAGAACGTGCCCTTTCCCTGCATCTCGAGCACCGCCACGAACGCGTTCCAATGCGGGACTGAACCCCAGCCGGTCCAGGTGTGCATGTTCACACCCGCGAGGCCAAACGCCGGGGGAATCAATGTCGCCGCGCTTTTTCCCGGTGACACGAACGCTTTGCCATCGAGTAACAGCGCAGCATCGAATTTGCCCGGACCCCAGCTATTGAACACTGCTCGCACGGTCGCGTCATCGACCCCGAGGAGCTGCGTGAACGGCGCAACGCTCGGGGAGAGGGCAACGATCGCTCCGATATTCAGATCGCGATTCGCCCACCCATCGAGCCGATTGCCGATTCCGGCGACGAACGCATTGTCGACCGTGCTGTGGCAGATCGCGCAGGTGATCCCGACTGACTGAATCCGGCCACGCTCGTCAAAGAATCCTCTGACGCCCACCACCGCATTCAATCGCAGCAGGGCAAGTGTGGTCGCAGGGCTGTTCAAGTCGACATCGCCGCGGCGCACTGCCTGGACCAGCGACTTTGGCAGCATGTTCTGATCGACTTTCAAGCCCACCTTTAACGCGGTGGCTGGGCTTACTCCTGGTCCGACGCCGCCAAACTGCTCTCCTGCGATCGCGCGATGCAATCCGAGCTTGCCGCCCCAAAAGTCCTGGTTGCCAAAATTATCGAAACGAAACGTGTGGCGACCGCGTGCCAACATCTGTGCCGCGTTTTGCCATGCGTTGCTCGGATGAGCATCGTTCGAGGTCTTCACCTCGTCGGCCCACGCCAGCGGCGCAAGCACGGCTACGGCCGCCACCAGCGCCTTTACCATAGAGAGTTGCAAACAATTCGACATGGTTCTCTCCACCCGAGTTGCCCAGGCATCAAACGTCCTTGAGATGCTCGAACACGTTCGCAACGACACGGTCGCAATGCTCGCCCTCGAAGCGATAGGTGTCCCGCGCCAGGTCATCCAGTTGCCGGTGCAGCGCGGCCTGCAACAGGCGACGAGCGCGGTGAAACCGCGTCTTGACCGTAGCCGGCTTGATGTCGAGCATCGACGCCGTCTCCGCGATACTGAGTTGCTCGACACCGCGCAGCATGAATACCGCGCGAAACTCGATCGGGAGGTTATCGATGGCAGTCTGTAGTATTCGCAGGATATCGCCGCCCATCGCAGCGTTCTCCGGCTCTATCGCGCCGAGCTCCGGCAGCTGCAGCAACAAATCGACGTCATCGCCGTCGCCGAAGTTCGGAGCTCGACGCGTGCGTGCACAGGCCTCGTTGATCGCGATGCGCGCCAGCCAGGAGGGGAAACCGGTCGGACCCCGAAATTCTGCCAGGTGGTAGTAGGCGCGGATGTAAGTAGCCTGCACGACGTCGCGCGCTTCGTCGTCGTCGGAGACGACGCTGCGTGCGAGCCGGAACAGCAGGCGGTTGTAGCGACGCATGACCAGCTCATACATTGGCTGGTCGCCGCCGAGAATGCGGGCGACGATTTCTGTGTCCGTCAGAGTGCTGGCCGCAACTTCGCGCCCATGACGGGGAGATTCGACAGAACTCGACATATGCGAGGGATGCACCGGGGAATCGAAAGGTTCCCAGAAAGATCCGGCTACAGCTGTCGCTCGAACCGCAGCCTGTTGTTTGGACTAAAGCCTATACGGAGCCGGGCTGAAAAGCTCGACTCGGGCCTTGGGTCCTTGCCGGCCGCCGTGGGTGTGCGGCCGTCAGCTTTTGCGATCCTTCAGCCCCTGCTCGCCACTGAGGCGCGCGCAATGCGCACAACAGTAGTAGCTGCCGTCAGCCTCCATGCCGTGACCGATGATTCTGCAGCCGCAGTGATGACACTGCGGCGCGAGCGCACTGATCGCGCACTCGAAGCTGTCGAAGGTGTGCGTCGCGCCCTGCAGTGCACTTCGAACGAGCGATCGTAGTTGTTGCCGCACACTTCGCAGATGGCCATGAATGGACCCTCAGGGATTGGCGGGGGACTGCGAGATATCCTTCAACGCGTCCCCCGCCTCGTCTTGCGCGGCCTTGCTCAGATCGCCGAGCGACACTACGCCGACGAGACGCTTGTCACGGCTGATCACAGGGAGGCGCCGCACCTGGTTGTCGCCCATGTTCTTCAGCACTTCTTCGATGCTGTCGTCCTCGAAGCAGTAGAGGATCTTTGCCGACATGATCTGTCGCGCGGTGGTTTCGCGCGCGTCCTGGCCCTCGGCGACAGCACGCACGACGATGTCCCGGTCCGTAACGATACCGACGTCATGTCGTCCTCCCCGCGACCGGCAACGAACCAATATCCTCGTCGCGCATCCGGCGTGCGATTTCGGGGATTCGCATGTCGGGATCGACGAAGCTGACCTTCTCGGTCATGACTTGATGTACTCGCATGACTGACACCTCCTCGACCGTCACTCTTTCACGCCG
>CAVOLM010000012.1:0-99354 GCA_963696675.1 uncultured Gammaproteobacteria bacterium
GCGCACGCAAGAACAACTCTGCGAACGTTCATGACGAGTCCCCCTCGTGACCTAAGCGGTTAAAGTTGCTACAAGGCTACAAAAGCTCTCGTCCTTCCACCGAACCGATTCCTGCGCGGCAGAGTCTAGCACCATGTCTAAGCAGAACAACCACTCCTCGCGTGTGCTGTCCTTCGTGACGCGGATGTTTTGGTTGTGTGCCTGGCGCAACTACCGTTCCTCGCGGGCGCCGAGCGCGTCTACGTCTCCAACGAAGATGGTCAGACAGTCACGGTCATCGATACGGCGAAGGCCCAAGTCATCGCGACGGTCGACGTCGGCAAGCGGCCGCGCGGTCTGAAGCTCAGTAAGGATGGTTCGCAGCTTTACGTCGCCGTGGTGGCCGCCGAAGTGTCCGCCGAGCGTCTCTGATGAGGAGTGCGAGAAGCTCGAACGCGACCTGCATGCGGACGGCATTGCCGTGGTCGACACCGCGACCCTGAAGCTGCGCGAAGTTCTGAAAGCGGGATCGGACCCGGAAGCCTTCGATCTCAGCGCCGATGGGCGGCTGCTCTACATCACGAACGAAGATGCGGCGACGACTTCGGTTCTCGAAGTCAGCAGCGGCGCGCTGCACGCGCAGATCTCCGTCGGCAAAGAGCCGGAAGGCGTGCGCGTTTCACCGAACGGGAAATGGGTTCTGGTGACGAACGAGTCCGACAATGCGGTTGCGATCCTCGACGCGCACACCTACAAAGTCCTGCGAACAGTGCCGGTGGGAAAGCGACCTCGCGACGTAGCATTCACGCCCGACAGTCGGACTGCCTATGTGTCCGGCGAATTCGATGCCTCTGTGTATCGGCTCACCGTGCCTGACGGCCAGCCCGTCGAGCGCTGGATGCAGTTGCGCAAGGAGGCCCGTCCGATGGCGGTGCTGCTCGATGCCCCCAGGGATCGGCTGTATGTAAGCACCGGCCGCGGCGGCACGATCGCCGTCATCTCCCCCGCGAACCGCAAGCTCATCGCAGAGGTTGCGGTCGGAACCCGGCCGTGGGGAATCGCGCTGTCGACTGATGGGCGAACGCTATACACGGCGAATGGCCCGTCCAACGATGTCAGCGTCGTGGACACCTCGAGCTTGCGCGTTCTGAAAAAGATACCGGTCGGGAGCTCGCCATGGGGTGTTGCGCTGGGTCCGACACCACCCGCCACCAAGCGCTGATCGAGCGCATCCGGCCGCGACTGTAAACCTAATTCTGAGGTTGCACTCCACACGCCTGATAAGCTTCGCTTTTCAAGTCTCGATACTGCTTGCCTTCCTTCTTGGCCTCGTCCGTGTCGCGGAAAACCCCGCCTCTCTTCGCCTGCCATGGAGGCATTGCGCGCGAACGTCTCCCACTCTACAAAGTCGTCGTAGCTCACTTCCTTGGCTATCCAGTCGATGGCGCACGAACACTTGTAGAGGCTGGCAATCTCGCCGCCGCTCTTGAGCATGCATTCCTGAACAAACTCGACGCGGGCCGCGGTCGGAAAGTCCTGCTTGGTGCAGTCCCCAGGGGGTGTGTCGGCCAGCGAAAGGGTGGCTACGCCCAGGAGCGCAACGGCAACCTTGCGGGCGACTCGGAGGATTCGTCTCGCCATCTTCAACCTCGCTTGGATTAGGCGGGTGCGGCGCGCAGATCCTACGCCGCGCAGCAGACCTGCTCCAGCGGACAGGTTGTCGCGGCGACGCCGTGGGTGTATTGATATGCGCCCAAACTATTGTCTAAGCGACTACACTACGTAGTTAGATACTCTGTAGGCGATTGAATGGTCATTTCCGCGAAGGGGGGAATATGAAGTACCGAACGATGTTCCGTGTTTCTTGGGGCAGGCATGCTCGCCCTGATGGCGTATGCGAGCACAGCTGTCGCCCAGACTGATCTCGAAAAAGCGATGAGTTCCTCGTCCAACTGGGCGTCGCAGGCCGGTGATTACGCCAATCATCGCTATAGCGAGCTGAAGCAGATCAACGCCGAGCAACGTCGCCAACCTGCAGGTCGCGTGGACCATGTCCACGGGCGTGCTGCGCGGTCACGAGGGATCACCGCTGGTGGTCGGCGACACGATGTACGTGCATTCGCCGTTCCCGAACAACGTCTTCGCGGTCAACCTCAAGGACCAGACGCTTCAAATGGAAGTACGAGCCGAAGCAGGACACGGATGTTGTTCCGGTGATGTGCTGCGATACCGTCAATCGCGGTCTCGCATACGGTGACGGCAAGATCTTCCTGCAGCAGGCCGACACGACGCTCGTTGCTCTCGACGCCAACACCGGCAAAGTGGTGTGGACTGCCAAGAATGGCGATCCGAAGAAAGGCGAGACCAACACCAACGCACCGCACGTCTTCAAGGACAAGGTGCTCACCGGCATTTCCGGCGGTGAGTTCGGCGTGCGCGGCCGCCTGATCGCCTATGACATCAAGACGGGCAAGAGAGTCTGGACGGCATACAGCACCGGGCCGGACGCCGAAATGCTGGTCGATCCGGCCAAGACGATGACCTGGACGGACGGCAAGATGGCGCCCGTCGGCAAGGACTCATCGCTCAAGACCTGGCAGGGCGACCAGTGGAAGATCGGCGGCGGCACCACCTGGGGCTGGTACTCCTACGATCCGAAGCTGAATCTCGTGTACTACGGCAGCGGCAATCCGAGTACCTGGAATCCGGCGCAGCGTCCCGGCGACAACAAGTGGTCGATGACGATCTGGGCGCGCGACCTCGACACGGGCGTGGCGAAGTGGGTCTACCAGATGACGCCGCACGATGAGTGGGACTATGACGGCATCAACGAAGTCGTGCTGCTCGACACCACGATCAACGGCAAGTCGACACCGGTCGCGGTGCACTTCGATCGCAACGGCTTCGGCTACACGCTGAACCGTGCAACGGGCGAACTGCTCGTGGCCGAGAAGTACGACCCGAAAGTCAACTGGGCGACCAAGGTCGACATGAAGACGGGACGTCCGATCGTCGACAAGAGTTACTCGCCGCAGCACGACGGGTCCGGACGTCAACGTCAAGGACATCTGCCCGGCGGCGCTCGGCTCGAAGGATCAGCAGCCGGCGAGCTACGACCGCAAGTCCGGCCTGCTCATGGTTCCGACGAACCATGTGTGCATGACCTACGAGCCGTTCCAGGTCGAGTACACGGCGGGTCAGCCCTACGTCGGCGCGACGCTGACGATGTTCCCGGCGCCGAACAGCCACGGCGGCATGGGCAACTTCATCGCGTGGGATCCGGCGAAGGGCAAGATCGTCTGGTCGAAGCCCGAGCGCTTCTCCGTATGGTCCGGCGCGCTGACGACGGCCGGCGACGTCGTGTTCTACGGCACGCTCGAGGGCTATCTGAAGGCCGTCAGCACGAAGGACGGCAAAGAGCTGTGGAAGTTCAAGACGCCGTCCGGAATCATCGGCAACGTGTTCACGTACCAGTACGACGGCAAACAGTACGTCGGCATTTACTCAGGCATCGGTGGATGGGCGGGCATCGGCATGGCGGCCGGCCTGACCAAGGACACTGACGGTCTCGGTGCAGTCGGCGGATACAAGGACCTGGCCAAGTTCACGACTCTTGGTGGCTCCTTGTTCGTGTTCGCACTGCCCGGCGGGTCTTCGACCAAGACGGCGTCGCGGTAAGATCAAACCCTGCGGCCTGCCTCGCTCCTTGGGAGCGTGGCAGGCCGCAATTTTTCCGGAGGGTGATGATGAGACGCGGTTTGGCCACGCTTATGGCGCTTGCGCTGCTGGTTTCGACATCGCTCATGGCGGATCCGGCGTCGTCGACGACAACCAAACAGCAAGGCCCACTTTACACGGTAAAGGACGGCAACAAGGTAGATGCGAATACGCTGGCCGGCTGGAAGACCTGGCGCGCAATGGCCTGCGATCGCTGCCACGGCCCGACCCAGGAGGGTCTGGTGGGGCCGTCGCTGATCGAGTCGTTCAAGACCATCACGAAAGAGAGATTCCACGAGCAGCTGATGAAGGGCAACCCTGAGAAGGGCATGCCGCCGTTTGCGACCAGCGACATGATCAACAAGAATTGGGAGTATCTTTACGCGTACCTGAAGGGTCGCTCCGATGGGAAAATCCAGCCGGGGCACCTGTCTCCGATTGAAGAGCAGAAATGAGTGCTGTCGACCGCTAGCGGTCGACGGGCCGATTTGAAGATCTCACATGGGCAGTGGTGTACGACGCGCAACGGCAGTCTCGCTGGCGTGCGCTTGCATGGCACTCACGGGGCTGCGCGGGCAGACGACTCCCCGGGCGCGCTGCGAGTGTGCGCCGACCCAGACAGCATGCCGCAGTCGAACACCACCGGTGAAGGCTACGAGAACCGCATAGCCGCCAGGCTGGCCAGTGATCTCGGCCGGCAACTGCAGTACACATTCTTCCCGCAGCGCATGGGCTTCGTGCGCAACACGCTGCGCATGAAGGACGAGAGCACGAATCAATACAAGTGCGACGTCATCATCGGCGTGCCGAAAGGCTACGAGCTGACCGCCACCACGCAGCCTTACATGCATTCGACGTACGCAATGGTGCTGCCGTCGGGCGGCAAGCTGGCGGTGGTCCAGAGCCCGGATGACCTGTTGAAGCTCGCCCGCCGAGCAGCTGCATGCGCTCAAGATCGGAGCGTTCGCGGCTCGCCCGGCGTCGACTGGCTACTGCGCAACAAGCTACTCGACCAAGGCGTGTTCTACACGCGACAGAGTGGCGACGTACACGAGAATCCGGCGCTGATCGTCGAGCGCGATCTGACCGCCGGCACGATCGACCTGGCGGTGGTCTGGGGGCCGATTGCCGGCTATCTTGCGGGCCGGCACAGGGCAGCCGATGCCTGGCGCATCGTCGCCTTCAAGCCCGATCCGGCTATCACGTTCGATTACGAGATTTCGATGGGTGTGCGTTTCGGCGAGAAGGAGTGGAAGGACACTCTCGACGCCTGGATCGCCAGTCATCGCGGGGAGATCAACGCCATCCTGGTCGAGCTACGGGATCCCGTTGGTCGATAACGGCAACCTGATCGCACCGGCGGCAAAAGACTCAACGATGTAGGCACGCTGGCATCGACAGCGGGTCGATGCAGGTGCCACGGCCGCCTGAGGAGAGCAACGTATGAAGTCGAAAGCAGCCATTGCCTACGCTGCCGGCAAGCCGCTGGAAGTGGTGGAGGTGGATCTCGACGGACCGAAGGCCGGCGAAGTGCTGGTGGAGATCAAGGCTTCCGGCATTTGCCACACCGATGAATTCACGCGCTCCGGCGCGGACCCCGAGGGACTCTTCCCGGTGGTCTTCGGACACGAGGGCGCGGGGATCGTGGTGGACGTCGGCCCGGGCGTGACGTCGGTGAAGAAGGGCGATCACGTGATTCCCCTCTACACACCCGAATGCCGCCAGTGCAAGTCCTGCCTGTCGGGCAAGACCAATCTGTGCACCGCAATCCGCGCGACTCAGGGCAAGGGCGTGATGCCCGATGGCACCAGCCGTTTCTCGATCGGCGGCAAGATGGTGCATCACTACATGGGATGCTCGACCTTTTCGAATTTCACGGTGCTGCCCGAGATCGCGGTCGCGAAGATTCGCGAGGACGCACCGTTCGAGAAGGTCTGCTACATCGGATGTGGCGTGACGACTGGAATCGGGGCCGTGATGAACACCGCCAAGGTGGAACCCGGCGCGAACGTAGTGGTGTTTGGCCTCGGCGGAATCGGACTCAATGTCATCCAGGGGGCGCGACTGGTCGGCGCCAACAAGATCGTCGGCGTGGACATCAATCCGCGGCGCAAGGCGCTGGCGGAGAAGTTCGGCATGACGCATTTCGTCAACCCGAAGGAAGTGGGCGGAGACCTGGTGCAGCATCTCGTCGCGCGTGACCGACGGCGGCGCGGACTACAGCTTCGAGTGCGTCGGGAATGTCGACCTGATGCGCCAGGCGCTGGAGTGCTGTCATCGAGGCTGGGGCGTTTCGGTGATCATCGGGGTGGCTGGTGCCGGGCAGGAGATCAAGACCCGTCCGTTCCAGCTCGTGACGGGTCGCGTGTGGAAGGGCACGGCGTTCGGCGGGGCGCGCGGACGCAGGGACGTGCCGAAGATCGTCGACTGGTACATGGACAAGAAGATCAACATCGACGACCTGATCACGCACGTGATGCCGCTCAAGGAGATCAACAAGGCTTTCGATCTGATGCATGCGGGTGAATCCATCCGCAGCGTGGTTACGTTCTGATCAATCCGAGGAGGGGAAACCATCATGGCTGTTTCAATTCATCCGTCCGTAGACCAGGGCGTAAAGCCCGGATCGAAGGACTTTGCAGGTGGCACACTCACCTGCCAGTGCACGTCGGCGCCGGTGACCGTGAGCATCAAGGGCAATGTCGCCCACAATCACGCCTGCGGCTGCACCAAGTGCTGGAAGCCGAAGGGTGCCGCGTTCTCAGTGGTTGCTGTGGTCGGACGCGACAATCTCAGCGTCACTTCGAACGGCAACAAGCTCAAGATCGTCGATCCGAGCGCAGCGATTCAGCGCTATGCCTGCACCGGTTGCGGCGTGCACATGTACGGGCGCATCGAGAACAAGAACCATCCGTTCTACGGGCTCGATTTCGTGCACGTGGAGCTGTCCAAGGACAAGGGCTGGTCGGCGCCTGAGTTTGCGGCTTTCGTCTCTTCCATCATCGAGTCGGGAACCAAGCCCGATCAGATGGGCGCTGTCCGCTCACGCCTCAAGGAGCTGGGCCTGCAGCCGTATGACTGCCTGTCGCCTCCGCTGATGGATGCGATCGCCACGCACACGGCGAAGGCGAAGGGCGTACTGGCCTAGACCGGGAATGAAACGGCGTCGGACGAATCGGATTCCAGGTCCGGCGCCGATTTCGCTCGCTCTACAGCTTCACCATGACGTGCCTGGGCACGGAGTAGTCCTCGAGCGCGTAGAGCGACAGGTCCTTGCCGTAGCCTGAGCGCTTCAGGCCGCCGTGCGGCATCTCGCTCACCAGCATGAAGTGCGTGTTGATCCAGGTGCAGCCGTACTGCAGGCGCGCCGCGACCTGCATCGCCTTGCCGATGTCCTGGGTCCACACCGACGATGCCAGCCCGTAGTCGGATTCGTTGGCCCATGCGATCGCCTGGTCCGCGTCCTTGAAGCGCGTGACGGAGACGACCGGGCCGAACACTTCGCGTTGCACGATCTCGTCGGTCTGCCTGGCGCCCGCGATCACCGTGGGCTCGTAGAAGAATCCGCCGCCGCTGCGCGCCTTGCCGCCGGTCGTGACTTCGATGTGCCGCTGATCCGCGGCGCGGTCGACGAAGCCCGCGACGCGCGCGCGCTGTCGTGCGCTGATGAGCGGACCCATCTCGACGCCTTCCTCCTGCTGCGTCCCGATCTTGATCGATTCGACCGCCGAGGTGAGGTCCGCGACCAGCCGGTCGTAGATCTTCGCGCCCGCGTAGAGGCGGCAGGCGGCCGTGCAGTCCTGGCCGGCGTTGTAGAAGCCGAACGTGCGCACGCCGGAGACGACCGACTTCAGGTCCGCGTCGTCGAACACGATGACCGGCGCCTTGCCGCCGAGCTCGAGGTGCGTGCGCTTGATGCCTTCGATGCCGCCTGGAGGATTTTCTCGCCCGTCGCGACGTCGCCGGTGAGCGAGATCATGCGCACCGCGGGATGTGTGACCAGCGGCGCGCCGACCGTCTCGCCGCGCCCCGTGACGACGTTGACGACCCCGGCGGGAAAGAGCTCGGCGAGGAGCTCGGCGAGCTTCAGCGCCGTGAGCGGCGTCTGCTCGGAGGGCTTCAGGACCACGGTGTTGCCGGCGGCGAGCGCCGGCGCCAGCTTCCAGGCCGCCATCATCAGCGGGTAGTTCCACGGCGCGATCGACGCCACGACGCCGACCGGATCGCGGCGGATCATGCTGGTGAAGCCGGCGAGGTATTCGCCGGCGATCGCACCGGTCATCGTGCGGCGGCGCCGGCGAAGAATCGGAACACGTCGGCGATCGCCGGGATCTCGTCGTCTTCACCGCCGCGAGCGGCTTGCCGCAGTTCTGCGACTCGAGCTCGGCGAACGTATCGGCCTCGGCCTCGATGCGGTCGGCGAGCTTGAGCAGCAGTGCGGCGCGATCCTTCGGCGCGGTGCGCGACCAGCCGTCGAACGCGGCGGCGGCGGCGGCGACGGCGGCGTCCACCTGTTCTGCGGAGGCCTCGGCAACTTCCGCGATGACCTTGCCGGTCGCCGGATTGAGCACCTCCTCGACCTCGCCCTCGCCGGCGGCGAGCTTGCCGTTGATCAGAAGCTTGGTTTGCATGTCAGCCTCATTTGAAAAGATTCTGCCCGCGGCCTGGAGTCACGCAGCAGCTATTTCGATTCGAACTCGCGGGGTCGCGTCAGGTAGTACGCCAGCAGGATCGGAACCAGCGTCACCGCGATCACGACGACCGCGACGACGTTGGTGATCGGCCGCTCGCGCGGCCGGAACAGCTCGTTGAAGAACCAGATCGGCAGCGTCTGCTCGTGGCCCGCCGTGAAGAGCGTGACGATGATCTCGTCGAACGACAGCGCGAACGCCAGCATGCCGCCCGCGAGCAGCGCGGTGGCGATCTGCGGCAGCAGCACGTAGCGGAAGGTCTGCCCGCCGTCGGCGCCGAGGTCCATCGACGCCTCGATCCAGCTCTTCGGCAGCCGGCGCAGGCGCGCGATCACGTTGTTGTAGACGATCACGAGGCAGAAGGTCGCGTGACCGGCGACGATGGTCCAGAAGCCGGCTGGACTCCCGCGAGGCGCATCGCCGAGAGCAGCGCGATGCCGGTGATGATGCCGGGCAGCGCGATCGGCAGCACGAACAGCAGCGTGATCGACGTTCTTGCCGGCGAACTGCGCCCGCGCCAGCGCGAAGGCGGCCAGCGTGCCGAGCAACAGCGCGAGCAGCGTCGCAGCCGCCGCGACGCTCAGCGACAGCCGCAGCGCTGCCCAGATGTCCTCGCGCGCGAAGGCGACCGAGAACCAGTGCAGCGTCAGCCCGGGCGGCGGGAACTGGTAGGTGCGATCCTCGGTCGTGAACGCGTAGAGGACGATGATGCAGACCGGAAAGTGCAGGAACGCCAGGCCTGCGAGAGCCGCGAGCTTCTGACCGACCGATGCGCTGTTCCAGTCTTTCCTAGAGCGCATCGAAGGCCCCGAGGCGCCGCGCGAGCGTCAGGTAGATCGCGATCAGGATGATCGGCACGACGGAGAACGCCGCGGCGAGCGGCATGTTTCCGGCGGTGCCCTGCTGCTGGTAGACCATCATGCCGATGAAGTAGCCGGGCGCGCCGACGACGCTCGGAATGATGTAGTCGCCGAGCGTGAGCGAGAACGTGAAGATCGAGCCGGCGGCGAGGCCGGGCAGCGCGAGCGGCAGGATCACGGTGCGGAAGGTCTGTCCCGGGCGCGCGCCGAGATCCGCCGACGCCTGCAGCATCGACTGCGGCACGCGCTCGAGCGCTGCCGCGAGCGGCAGGATCATGAACGGCAGCCACATGTAGACGAACACGATGAACATGCCGAGGTACGAGGAGGCGAGCGACGGACCGCCGATCACCGGCGTTGCGAGCGCAGCCTCGAGCACCGGATCGAGGCCGAGCGTCGTGAGCATCCAGCTCAGAATGCCCTGCTTGGCGAGGATCAGGCGCCACGCGTAGACCTTGACGAGATAGCTGGTCCACATCGGCAGCATGACGCCGACGTATAGAAAGGCCTTCATGCGCGGGCCCGCGTAGCGCGCCATGTAGTTCGCGAGTGGAAACGCGATCACCGCGCTCGCGATCGTGACCGCGACGGCCATGCCCAGCGTCCGCAGGATGATGTCGACGTTGGCCGGGTGCGAGAAGAGCTGCCGGTACGTCGCGAGCGTGACCTTCGGCACGACCGTGGCCGTGAATTCGTCGATCGCGTAGAAGCTCTGCAGCAGCAGCGCGAACAGCGAGCCGAGGTAGACGGTGCCGAGCCACAGCAGTGGCGGCAGCAGCAGCAGAAGAAGATAGAAGGTACTGCGGCGATAGAAGAACGAGGAGATTTCGCGCCGCAATGATCCGCCGGCCGGACCAGCCCCGATTGCCGCGCTCGTCATGCCCGCACCGTCGTCACGTCATGCCTTGCGGATTGCTGATCACGCCTCTTCCAGCGCCACCATCTGACTGGCAGGCCAGGACACAAAGACCTTGCTGCCGATCGCGTAGTTGGCCGGGCCGCCGGAACCAGACTCGGGTCTCACGACGGCGAGCGTCGCCCCGTCGTCGGTGCGCACCTGCCAGCGGCTGCTCGCGCCGTGATACTGGACATCGATCACGGTCGCAGCGCAGCCGACGACCCCGTCCTTCGCGGTATTGCCCGTTCCGTCGAGGGCCATCGACTCGGCACGAATCGCGAAGGCGCGCGCCGTGCCGCTCAGGCGATGCGCCAGCTCGCCTTCGACGACGTTCGCGCCACCGACGAAACGCGCGACGAAAGCCGTGCGCGGCCGCATGTACAGACCGCGTGGCGTATCGAGTTGCTCGATGCGACCGCGATCGAACACCGCGACGCGGTCCGCCATGCTGAGCGCTTCGCCCTGGTCGTGCGTCACATACACGAACGTGATCTTGAGCTTGCGTTGCAGATTCTTGAGCTCGATCTGCATCGCCTCACGGAGCTTCAGGTCGAGCGCGCCCAGCGGCTCGTCGAGCAGCAGCACTGCGGGGCGATTGATGAGCGCGCGCGCCAGCGCCACGCGCTGCTTCTGGCCGCCCGACAGTTGCAATGGTGAGCGCTCGCCCATGCCTTCGAGCTGCACCAGCGCGAGCATCTCCTCGGCGCGCTTGCGCCGCTCCTCGGACGCGACGCCGCGCACGCGCAGGCCGTAGGCGACGTTATCCGCCACGCTCATGTGCGGAAACAGCGCGTAGTCCTGAAACACCGTGTTGACGTTGCGCTCGTACGGAGGCACGCCGGTGACGTCCGCGCCGTCGAGCAGCACGTGACCGGAGGAGGGCTGCTCGAAGCCCGCGATCAGTCTCAGGCAGGTGGTCTTGCCGGAACCGGAGGGCCCGAGGAGCGCGAAGAACTCGCCCGGCGCGATCGCGAGGCTCACCTCGTCGACCGCCTTGACGCTGCCGAAGCGGCGCGAGACCTGTTGAAATTCGATGGCCGCCGGCATTTGGGGCAACCGCCTATCCGGCCCCTCTCCCGGAAGGCCGGGAGAGGGGATTGATCGAGGAGCGCGTCAGCGTCCGCCCATCAATGCGACGTAGTCGGTCGACCATCGACTGTACGGAACGCAGCTGCCCTGCTGCGCAGGTGGCTTCGGGCGTGCGCCAGAACCAGATCTTGTCGAAGTTATCGAAGCCATTGGTCTTGCAGCCCTCGGCTCCGAGCAGCTCATTGTTCTCGCACGCCGCCGGCACCGCAGGCACCGAGCCGAACCACGCGGCGACATCGCCCTGCACCTTGGGGCTCAGCGACCATTCCATCCACTTGTAGGCGCAGTTCGGATGCGCAGCCTGGGCGTGCATCATCGTCGTGTCCGCCCATCCAGTGGCGCCCTCGGCCGGCACCACGCTGTCGACCGGCTGCTTGTTGGCCTTGAGCGTATTCACCTGGAAAGGCCAGGAGCTCGAAGCGACGATGCCCTCGGAGGTGAAGTCCTGCACCTGCACGTTCGCGTCGTGCCAGTAACGTTGCACCAGCGGATGCTGCTTGCGCAGCAGGTCGAGCGCGGCGTTGTACTGTGCATCCGTGAGCTCGTAGGGATTCTTGATGCCGAGATCCGGTTGCTTTGCCATCAGGTAGACGGCGGCGTCGGCGATGTAGATCGGGCCATCGTAGGCCTGGACGCGACCCTTGTTCGCCTTGCCATCCGGAAGTTTCTGTGGCTCGAGCACCGCGGACCACGACGTCGGCGCTGTCTTGAACACCTTGGTGTTGTACATGAGGACATTCGGTCCCCACTGGTACGGAGTGCCGTAGTGCTTGCCGTCGACGAAGTGCCAGGGTGCTTCCTGCAGGCGCTTATCGACGGTGCCGTAGCTGGGAATCAGGCTGACGTCGACAGGTTGCACGGTATTGCCGCGGATGAGGCGCAGCGAAGCGTCGCCCGACGCGGTCACCAGGTCGTAGCCGCCCTGCGTCATCAGTGACACCATTTCATCCGAGGTCCCGGCCACTTTCACGTTGACCTTGCAGCCACTGGATTGCTCGAAGCCCGTTACCCAGTCGTAGCCCTTGTCGGTGTCGCCGCGCTCGATGTAGCCGGGCCACGCGACGATATCGAGCTGGCCTTCGGAGGCGCCAAGCTCTTTCTTGGCAGGCTCTGCCGGGGGCGGGGGTGTTTCGGGCTTCTTCTGGCAGGCCAATACCAACAGCGCCGGCAGACACAAGGCTGCGCAACGCATCCACAGGGACGGGAAGTTGACCGCACGCATACGTTCTCCCTGATACCTTTGTTTTGACTTCGTGGACGGCGCCCGCGGATCGTGCCGATCGATGCAGGCTCTGTGAGGCCATGTATTGTAGGGGAACTCTGCACAGGTTTCAGGGCGCGACCGTGCCTCCGCAAGCCTCCTGGCTAGGCGCGAGGCGCAGTCGATATGTCGATATCGACAAGACTCGCAACGCCGCCAGGGGCTTGCCGAGGACGGTCCCGTCCGGGTTGCGCCGCGAACGGGCAGCTACGTCGTTGCACCGCTTGCCAATGGAATCGACCATTGGCTGCACGGTGCGCCTAGCACCTGCACCGTTGGCGACGCAACGCGCTCCATGAAACCTGTGCAGAGTTCCCCTAGCCACTGGCGCAAAAGGCCAAAGCAACCGAAACTTCATGCACGCCCGTGAGGTCTATCGAGTCGCCGCGGCCAGGATTCCCTGATGAAGATTTCCGAATTTTCGGTTCACCGGCCGGTGTTCGCGATCGTCATCAGCCTGCTGCTGGTGGTCGTGGGCCTGGTATGCCTCAGCCGTCTGTGGCAGACGGTGCGCGAATTTCCGGACATCAACCCGCCCATCGTCTCCATCGACACCAATTACCGCGGTGCCTCCGCACAGATCGTCGAGACCAAGATCACACAGCCGATCGAGGATCGCATCGCGGGCGTCGAGCTGATCGATAAGCTCCGTTCTTCGAGCGCGGACGAGCGCTCGCGCATCACGGTGGAGTTCGATCTGGAACGCAACGTCGACGAAGCCGCGAACGACATTCGCGATCGCGTCGGTCGTGTGATCGACGATCTGCCGGTCGAGGCTGATGCGCCCGAGATCGCCAAGGCGGATTCCAACGATGACCCCATCATCTACCTGAATCTTTCCAGCAGCACGATGAACGTGCTGGATCTCACCGACTTCGCCGAGCGCAACATCGTCGATCGCTTCGCCGCGCTTCCGGGCGTCGCGCGCGTGAACCTCACCGGTTCGCGCCGCTACGCGATGCGCGTCTGGATCGACCGGCAGGCGCTCGCAGCCCGCGGCATGACGGTCGGCGACATCGAAAGCGCGCTGCGGCGCGAGAACGTGCAGGTTCCTGCCGGGCGGCTCGAATCGCAGCAGCGCGAGTTCACACTCAATACGGCGACCGGGCTCGATTCGCAGGACGATTTTCGCGGGCTGGTTCTCGGCCGCGGCTCCGACGGCTACCTCGTCAGGCTCGGTGAGGTGGCGAATGTCGAGCTGGCGGCGGAGAACGAGCGCAGCGCCGCACGTACCAACGGCATTCCCGGCATCAACATCGGCATGGTCGCCCAGTCGAAGGCCAATACCCTGGAAGTCGCGCGTGCAGTCCGCAGCGAGGTGCTGGTTCTCAGCCACGACATGCCGAAAGGTACCGAGCTCGCAGTGCATGTGGATCGGGCGGTGTTCATCGAGGCTTCGATGCGCGAAGTGATGATCGCGCTCAGCATTTCGCTGATCCTGGTGCTGCTCGTGATCTACGCGTTTCTCGGCAACTGGCGCGCCACCCTGATCCCGGCGATCACGATTCCGATTTCAATCATCGCGGCCTGCGCCGCCATGTACGCGATGGGGTTTACCATCAACACGCTGACGCTGCTGGGGATGGTGCTTGCCATCGGCCTGGTGGTCGATGATGCCATCGTCGTACTCGAGAACATCTATCGGCGCATCGAGCATGGTGAGCAAAGCCTGCTGGCGGCGATCGATGGCAGCCGCGAGATTGGGTTTGCAGTGATTGCGACTACGTTGGTGCTGTCGGCCGTGTTCGTGCCGATTTCCTTTCAGAGCGGGCGCGTCGGGAGGCTGTTCAGCGAGTTCGGCTTCACGCTGGCCGCTTCGATTCTGTTCTCCTGCCTCATCGCGCTCACGCTCACGCCGATGATGACCTCGCAGCTGTTCGCCCGCGGGGCGACGCGCAGTCGCACCAGCCAGCTCGTGGATTCCGCGTTTACCACGCTGAGTAATGCTTATGGTCGTGTGCTTGGGCGCGCGATTGCCCGCCCCTGGGCAGTCATCGGTGGCGCCGTCATCCTGTTCACGGCGACCATCTTCCTGTTCCTGCGGCTTCCCCAGGAGACCACGCCGAACGAGGATCGGGGCGTGATACGCATCCTCCTCACCGGCCCAGAGGGCGCCACCATGGAGTACATGGAGCGCTACGCGCGCCAACTCGAGGACATCATGCGCGCGGAGGCTGCGCATGGCGACATCAAGCGCTTCAACACGCGGATCGCCCCCGGGGGCTTCGCCGGCAACGGCGAAGTCAATCGCGCAGTGGGCTTCATCGTGCTCGAGGATTGGGGCAAGCGCAGCCGCTCGGCCAGCGAGATCGCGGCGATCATGCAGCGTAAGGCTTCCATGATGCCGGGCGTTCGCGCCGCAGTATTCACGCCAACGGCGTTCAACTGGGGCGCAAGCGCGCCCGTGCAGGCCGTTCTGCAGGGGCCCGACTACGAGCTGTTGCGCCAGTGGAGCGAGAAGATCCTGAACCGCGCGGAGGGCAATCCCGGACTGACCAATCTCGACACCGACTACAAGGAGCGCAAGCCGCAGATGAAAGTGTCGGTGGATCGCAATCGCGCCGCCGATCTCGGGGTCTCGCTCGAGACTATCGGTCACACGCTCGAGACCATGCTGGGCTCACGCATCGTCACCACGCTTCATCAAGCAGGGTCGCGAGTACTACGTCATCCTGCAGGGTCGCAGCCAGGACCGGGCCTCGCCGAACGATCTCGACAACCTCTACGTGCGATCTGACCGAACCGGTGAGCTGATTCCCCTCAGCAGCATGGTCAGGCTCGACGAATCGGCTGCGGCTACGCAGCTCAACCGCTTCGACCGGTTGCGCGCCATCACCGTGAGCGCGGGCCTGGCGCCGGACTATTCGATGGGCGAGGCAATCGAGTTCTTCCGCAATGCCGTCAAGGAAGAGTTGCCGGCCAGCGCGAAGCTGAATTTCGACGGTGAGTCGCGCGAATATCTCAAGTCGAGCCAGGCACTCTATTGGACCTTCCTCGGCGCGTTGCTGATCGTGTTCCTGGTGCTCGCCGCGCAATTCGAAAGCTTCACGCTGCCGTTCGTGATCATGACCACGGTGCCGCTCGCGATCGTCGGTGCGATCGTCGGGCTGTGGTTCTACGGGATGTCGATCAACATCTTCAGCCAGATCGCGATTGTGATGCTGGTGGGACTGGCCGCGAAGAATGGCGTGCTGATCGTCGAGTTCGCCAACCAGCTCCGCGATCGTGGAGTGGAGTTCGTGGAGGCAGTCAAGCAGGCCTCGCTCACTCGCCTGCGACCGGTGCTCATGACCAGCCTGTGCAGCGCGTTCGGCTCGATACCACTGCTCCTGGCGCACGGCGCGGGCTCCGAAAGTCGACAGTCGATCGGTGTGGTCGTGATGTGCGGTGTGCTGCTCTCGATGGTGCTGACGCTGGTCGTCGTTCCGGCAGTCTATGCAGTCACGGCACGCAACACGCGTTCGCCCAAGTACTGGACTCGTGTCATCGAGCGCATGAAGCTGGCGCAGCCTGCGGGCGAACCAGAGTCGATTCCGGGCACGCGAAACTGATGCAACCCTGGCCGGCATTGCCCTATCGCGAGTGGCGCGACACCTGCACCAACCTGCAGCTGCGCACCCAGATCGTCGGCAAGATCAGGCTGGCGCAAACGCCCTGGATCAACCACTCCTGGCACGTGACGCTCTACGTCACCGGACGTGGCCTGACGACCGGCCCCATTCCATACCAGCAGCACGCATTCCAGATCGATTTTGACTTCATCGAGCACCAGCTCGTCATTCGCCTCGACGACGGCCAGATGAAATCCATGCCGCTCGTCGAGCAAACGATCGCGGATTTCTACGCGGCGCTGTTCGCGGAGCTGGAGCAGCTTGGCCTGAAGATCCAGATCGTGCGCACGCCGAACGAGGTTTCAAACCCGATCCCGTTCGATAGCGACCGAGAGCACCGAGCCTACGATGCGCAGGCCGTGCAGCGCTTCTGGCGTGCGCTGGTGCAGATCGACCGGGTATTCACGCTGTTTCGCAGCGGCTTTCTCGGCAAGGTCAGCCCGGTCCATTTCTTCTGGGGAAGCTTCGATCTGGCGGTCACCCGTTTCTCCGGGCGGCGCGCTCCGTTTCGCGGCGGAAGCACGCCGGGACTGCCGGATGCGATCGTGCAGGAAGCCTACTCACACGAAGTGAGCAGTGCCGGTTTCTGGCCTGGGGGCGACGGCGTGGACGATGCGGCCTTCTACTCCTACGCCTACCCGGAACCGGAGGGGTTCAGCCGCACGCTGGTGCAGCCTCGCGAGGCTTCCTATCACGAGCAGCTCGGAATGTTCACGTTGCCGTACGAAACCGTGCGCAGTGCGACCTTCACCGGACCAGACACTGCTCGGCTTTCTGCAGAGTACTTACGACGCAGCGGCCGACCTCGGCCACTGGGATCGAAAGCAGCTCGAATGCGCGCTCGGCGCTCCGCGCGTGCCGCGGCGTCCTTGAGCACGCCGCCGCCCACTCATCGACTCAGCTCGCGACTCAGTTCCGCTGCCAGCGACGCAGTTCCATCGCCGGGAAAGTGACGCTCGAAGTCGACGAGCAATGCTCGCGCCAGCTTGCGATCGCCACCATCACGCGCGAGATTCGCCAGGCGCATCAATTCCGCGGATGTCGCGGGACGAAACTCAGGATCCGCATCGATGTGGCGATGGGCGACCTTCAGGGCTTCCGAATAGCGCTTCGCGGCCAGCAGGCGAGAGATATAGTCCTGCGCGAGACGCGAGGCGAGCCTGCGATCCGGCCAGCGCAACAGAGCTGCGCATAACCATTCATACTCATGCAGAGAATAGTGGTTCGCGGCGAGCCGACTCTGCGCTGCCTGCAGTGCTTCCTGGTACGCTCCGCCACGCCAGTGTCCGTACAGCTGGTCGATGAACCGATTGTGCTCTTTGCCCAGGTCCGCTTCGTGGCGGGCGCGATCCCGCTCCGGGGATCGCCACGCCTCGATCCCGAGCTCGTGCCGGCGCTCGTACAGCGCGCCGCCGATGAGGCTGAATACCGCGAGCCACCCATACATCAGGCACGCGATCGCCAGCGGCAGGCCCAGGCGAGCGTCGAGGAGCCGTGAGCTTGCGAAGTACGCCGCGAACGCGAGCACCAGGATCGCCAGCCAGATCACGACGTAGTCCCAGCCCAGCCTGCGAATCGTCCCGATCAGCACGCGCGGATTGACGGCCGTGACGATACTGCCGCTGCTGCCGAGCACTGCAATGCAGGCGGGCAGGAGCACCAGCGCAATCGCGCGCAATGAAGACACCACTTCGATGCCGACCAGGGGCTTCAGCGCTGCTGTCGCGCCATAGAACACGCCGATGATCAGGAGTTGTCCCAGGGGCCTTTGCTCATCGATAGGATTGACCATCTCGAGCGAGAGAACTGGCGGATCACCAAGACCACGCGCTGCGCTGTCCAGGACTACGAAGGCGTATTTCAGGAACCACGACAGCACGATGAGCATAAGCGGCAGCCCAAGCAAGCTGGCACGAGTGGCAAGCGTGAGCAGTATGGCGAACGCGCCGATCAGCAGCAGTGGCGCCGGGCTGAGCGGGCGACTCAAGTGTGCCAGGAGAGATCGCAGGGTCATTGGTGCGCTGGAACTGTACCGGATGCCGGTATGATTGCGCGCCACTCTCCACGAGGAAAAGAGCAATGAAGAACCGATGGCCGGTCATTTGTTTGGGTCTGCTGATCGCGGCCTGCCAGTCCTCTGCCGAACGGCCGGCGGAAGCGTTTGACCTGATTCTGAAGGGTGGCACCGTCTACGACGGCAGCGGCAAGCCCGGAGCGGTCTCGGATGTCGGCGTGCGAGGCGATCGGATCGTCCGGGTCGGTGATCTTTCACAATCGGTGTCGAAGCTCACGCTCGACGTCCGCGGTCGGGCCGTTGCGCCCGGATTCATCAATGTGCTGTCGCACTCGGAAGAGTCACTGATCGCCGATGGGCACTCGCAGAGCGAAATTCGCGAGGGAGTGACGCTCGAGATCATGGGCGAGGGATTTTCGATGGGCCCGCTCAATGAGGCCATGAAGGCCGAGGCCCTCAAGCAGCAGGCCGATATCAAGTATCCAGTGGAATGGACGACGCTGGGCGAATATCTCGACTGGCTCGCCCATCGCGGCATAGCCACCAACGTCGCATCGTTGGTGGGTGCGACTACCGTGCGGATCCACGAGCTCGGCTACGACGACAAGAAACCGACACCTGCTGAGCTGGAACGTATGAAAGCCCTGGTGCAGCAGGCGATGGAGGAGGGCGCGCTCGGCGTCGGCAGCGCCCTCATTTACGTGCCGGGGAGCTTTGCATCCACGGAGGAGATCATCGAGCTGTGCAGAGTCGCGGCACGTTACAACGGGGTATATGCCACGCACATGCGCAGCGAGGGCGATCGCTTCCTGGAGGCGATCGACGAGACCGCGCGAATCGCACGCGAGGCGGGCATTCGCGCGGAAATCTTTCACCTCAAGGCAGCGGGGGAATCCAACTGGCCCAAGATGGCGCAGGCGATCGAGCGCATCGAGACCGCACGCCGCTCCGGTGTCAAGCTCACCGCAGACATGTATCCGTACACTGCAGGCGCGACGGGGCTCGATGCAGCAATGCCACCGTGGGTGCAGGAAGGTGGGCTCGACGCGTGGGTTGAGCGGCTGAAGCAGCCCGATGTGCGCCGTCGTGTCGCAGAAGAAATGCGCACGCATTCGACGAGCTGGGAGAATCTATACGCCGCCGCGGGTTCGCCGGACCGCGTACTGTTGATCGGATTCAAGAACCCGGCGCTCAAGCCGCTCACTGGCAAGTCACTTGCGGAAGTGGCGAAGATGCGTGGCAAATCTCCCGAGGAGACGGCGATGGATCTCGTGGTCGAGGATCACACGCGCGTCGGCACGGCGTACTTCCTCATGTCTGAAGACAACGTGCGTCTCGGACTGAAGCAGCCGTGGGTGAGCATCGGTTCGGACGAAGGGTCGATGGCGCCGGAAGGCGTGTTCCTGCTGCAGAACCCGCACCCGCGCGCCTATGGCGCGTTCGCACGTTTCCTGGGTCACTACGCGCGTGACGAGAAGCTCGCGACCGTCGAAGAGGCAGTACGCCGCATGACGCGCCTGCCCGCGGAAAACTTCGCGCTGGAGGGCCGGGGCTGCCTCGAGGCGGGTTGTTTCGCGGATATCGTGGTGTTCGATCCGGCCAAGGTCCAGGACTTCGCGACCTTCGCGCAGCCGCATCGCTACTCGACCGGCATGATTGACGTCTTCGTCAACGGTGTGCAGGTGCTGCGTGACGGGGAGCACACGGGTGCCACACCCGGGCGCTTTGTGCGCGGCCCCGGTTATCGGGGCGGGCGGATGCAGATTCCACGAGAGCCAAGCCGAATGAGCGCAGGCTTCAGTTAGATGGGTGGACATCGGGTGACACCTGCCGACGGCGCCGGCTTCAATGTTTGCGGGTTTGGTTTGTACGGCACTACGAGAGTAAGCGTGATCCGGCGTTGGCGGCATGGTCTGTCACCCGATGGCCGCCCATACAAACTGCACCAGCGAGATGCCTCGCGCAGCTGCTTCACGCCCGACCGCCCGCGTCCAGCGCCCAGCAATTGACGACGGCGAGGCGAAAGCCACCCGGAGGCATCGAGTGCGCTGCTTCGGGATCGTCCGCGTGGAACGTGATCTGGATACTCGAGAGCAGCGAGTCCTCGAGGAGCGAGGAGACGAGTGCAGATGGCGGCACGCGACGCGCGGCCGAATGCGGTCCCCAGGCAACGACACTGAAACCATCGCGCCGGTCGCGCTCCTCGAATCGCCAGCGCCCCGTCGCGTAGAGATCCACGACCGCGCTGACCCACGCATCGCCGCCGTACAGATCCGGCCATTGGTCAGTGAAGCGCAGGTGGCACTCGATGATCGTGCCGTCGATCGTCTCGAGATTCACCATGCCGGTGTAGCCGCGCAGGTTCGATCTGCAGCCACGCACCCAGGCTGGCCTCGAGTCCGGGTCGCGAAGCGCCCATCACCAGCCAATGATCGAAGGTGCCGCCACCGGCAGAGTCTCCGCGGGCATGACGCCACCAGTGCGCCTCGCCGTCGATCACCACTGCATCGCTGCTCAGGTGCTCGCCTTCGTACAGACGCATCCACATGTGCCCGGGCGTTTGTGATGCGAGGTAGTCCGCACGGGACTCGATGATCCGGCTCCCCGCACCCATGCCGCGCAGGTTGTAGATCGGTTTGCTGAACACCGGATAGTGCAGCGGCTCGATGCCATGCGGGCCGTGCTCGATGCCCTGGGTTGCGCAGATCAGCAGCTTGTTGAAGACCCAGCGTTGCGCTGGAAAACAGCGCCAGCTCTCCATGTCATCCGTCGGAACGAGGACATCGTCGGGGCACGGCACGCGTGCGAAATACTGCTCGCGCCAGGGATCGCACTCGATGATCGGCATGCGGCCCATTGTTCAGCCCGCTGCGCCAGCGTTCAAGAGCGCCACAATTCGCCACGATTGTTCCTCACCGCGCCGCAATTGCTGCCCGGCGCGAGCGCAATCCGCAGTTGCAATAGAGCCTCGAAAGGACCGCGAGGTCCTGCACCGCCTCGAAGCCAACTGGAGAACCGACATGAAACCGAGATACACGACTGTCATTGCAAGCGCGGGGCTCGCGGCCCTCGTCGCTTCCGGCACTGCGAACGCCGCGCAGGATGCAACCAAGCCCAGCCAGAAAGAAGAGGCCATCGGCGTCTTCAGCGGCATGGCCATCGGCGCGGTCGCCGGCGGGCCGCTGGGCGCGATCGCTGGAATGACTGTGGGCGCACTGCTCGGGCATCGTTTCGATGCCAAGAAGCAGCAGCTCGCCACACTCGATCAGCGCCTGAAGGAATCCGATCAGACGATCACGCAACTGGCCGGGGAGCTGCGCGGTTCGCAGGAGCGCGTGGCGGCGCTGAGCGAGGAGCTGCGGACGCAGCCGCTGCCGCCGGCCGTGCGCGAGAGCCTGCGCGGTGACGTGCTGTTTCGGACCAACGACAGCACGCTCACTGGCGACACCGAGGCGCAGCTCACACAACTCGCCCAGGCGCTGACACGCGTGCCGGAAGTGATCGTGAAGGTCGATGGGTACGCGGACCCCCGCGGCACCGAGAGCGAGAACCTGAAACTGTCCGGTGACCGTGCCGAAGCGGTGCGCGCGGCTCTCATGGCGGGTGGCATCGCGGACAGCCGCATTGTTGTTGTTGCACACGGAGAGGACGGCGTCACCACGCCCGAGGGCGACATCGATGGCTATGCGCTCAATCGGCGCGTGGTCATCACGCTCGAAGGTGCGAACGCCCAGGTTGCACAGAGCGCCACCGATCCGACGACCGACCCGTGACGGCTCCGGAGTTCGGGGTGGCACGAAGCGTCGCGCTGCTTGACAGCCCGCCAACTGTGGCGTGACGCTCGTGATCGAATACCCCGGCCGCCCCGAACTCCGACCCGCGAGTCTCCATGATGAAAACCTCCAGGCCCGCATCGTCTCGTTTCGCGACGCCGTCACCGCGGAAGCCTCCACTCCGGACGCGAAGCACCTGCTCTCGGGCAAGCCGCAACTCACGCTCTGGAATCACTACACCGATCGCGAGCAGTCAGTTCTTTGCCGGCGTGTGGGCCAGCACGCGTGGCAAGTGGCGCGTGCGACTATGTCGAGCACGAGTTCTGCTGCATGACCCAGGGACGCGTGCGCATGACCAGCGCGGCCGGCGAACAGTGGGAGTTCGCAGCCGGAGACAGTTTCGTCGTGCCGGGAGGATTCGAGGGCACGTGGGAAGTCCTCGAAGACTGCCGCAAGCTGTACGTGATTTTCCAGCCGTCCGCTCCATCCTGAGGCAGACGCGCGCGCCGTTTCGGCGCGCTGTGCTTCGCAGAACTCTCTGCATCGGTGCACGTACTCGGTGCGCTGCCCGATCATCGTGCACTTCCACGCATTTTGTCGCGCTTCGTGCCCCGAACCGCGGTCCGGGCGATGAAGACGGCGCGTGGCATGCTTTCTGCAGAGATGCAGACTCATGTCCAACAAACAATGGGAGTTTTCGATGCGCAGCGTTGAAGAAGGATTGAGCCGGCCCCTCGGCACGCGAGCCCGGAGCAGGACTGCAAACTCTCCGGGTTCGCGTTGCATCTCAGCCACATCCCTCGTCAAAACGTCTTACGCGTGCCGCTGGCAGGCGGCGCTGCTATGATGCCTGCGCGCAACGGAAGGGGGTCTCATCGGACTTCCACTAGAGGAGATGTTCATGCGGAGCTACTTTGCGATCGCAGCGGGTCTTCTCCTGGCAACGGGAGCGGTTCAGGCCCAGGTGACGGCAACCGTCACTGCCGTGAGCGACTACGATTTTCGTGGCGTCAGCCTGTCGGGTACCGATCCGGCCCTGCAGGGCAGTATCGACTGGGCGCAACGACAGTGGTTTCTACGCCGGCCTGTGGGCGAGCAGCAGCCTGGACTTCGGCCCGGGTATCGGATGCCGACTGGGAAACCGATCTCTACTTCGGTATCACCGGTGGAGCTGAGGAAGGCTTCGGCTGGTCGGCCGGGTTCGTCTACTACTACTACTGGCCGGACGGTGACAACGTCGAATATCCAGAGATCTTCGTGGGCGGACAGCTACCAGTCTTTCGGCGCGAAGCTCTGGTACACGAACGACTACGGCAACCTCGACCCTGACGCGTGGTACCTGGAGGGCAATTTCGATCACGACCTGCCGTCCAATTTCTCCATCCACGCACACCTCGGCTACAACTACGGCGACTACTGGAAGGATATCAACGGCGACGAGACCATCGATTGGTCGATCGGCGTTGGCTACGCGCTGGGGAACTTCACCCTGCTGTTGAAGTACGTCGATAACGAGACTGACGTGCACGTCAACGAGCGATCCCTTCAACAACGAAGGCCGCGTGATCTTCTCGATCGCGACCACGTTCCCGTGGGAAAAGGTAGTTGAGTAACCTGGAGAGAGGGCGCCGCGCCCTCTCTCCATTTACTGCAGCGTGCGGATCACTTCACCGATCCGCCCGAACAATTCGTCGATGTGACTCTTCTCGATGATGAGTGGCGGTGAGAGCGCGAGCACGTTGCCTGTCACGCGCGTCAGCACTCCCTGGTCGAAGCAACGCGTGAACAATTCGAACGCGCGCGAGCTGCCGTCGGGTCTCGCTTCGAGCTCGATTGCGCCGATCAATCCATAGTTGCGCAGGTCGAGCACGTGCGGCAGTCCCTTCAGGCTGTGCAGGGCCTCCTCCCAATACGGCGACAGTTCGCGCGCACGCGTGAGCAGACCCTCGTGCTGATAGATATAGAGCGTCGCCAGCGCGGCGGCGCATGCGACCGGATGCGCCGAGTAGGTGTAGCCATGGAACAGCTCGATGCCGCTTTCCGGGCCCTGCATGAAGGCGTCGTAAATGAACTTGCGGGCGAACACCGCGCCCATCGGGACGCAGCCGTTGGTCAGTCCCTTGGCCGCCGTGATGAGATCGGGCAGGACGTCGAATTCCTGCGCGCCAAAGGGCGAGCCCAGGCGTCCGAAGCCGGTGATGACTTCATCGAAGATGAGCAGAATGCCGTGCTTGTCGCAGATCTCACGCAATCGCTTGAGGTAGCCCTTGGGCGGAAGGATCACGCCTGCTGACCCTGAGACCGGTTCGACGATGACGGCGGCGATGGTCGAAGCATCGTGCAGCGCCACCAGCCGCTCGAGCTCATCGGCCCGCTCCACGCCATGCTCTGGCAACCCCTTGGAAAAGGCGTTGCGGTCCGAGATCGAGCGTGTGAGGCAGGTGATCGACACCAGCGAGCAGCGTCCCGAACGCCTTGCGATTATTGACCATGCCGCCGACCGAGATGCCACCGAAGCCGACACCGTGATACGCCTTCTCGCGCCCGATCAGCCGCTGGCGTTGTCCCTCGCCGCGAGCCCGGTGATAGGCCAGCGCGATCTTGAGCGCCGTGTCGACGGATTCGGAGCCGGAGTTGGTGAAGAAGACATGATCGAACCCGGTGGGAGCGATGCGCGTGAGCCGATTGGCAAGCTCGAATGCGGCCGGGTGGCCGATCTGAAACGAAGGCGCGTAGTCGAGAGTAACGAGTTGCCGATGCACCGCTTCGGCGATCTCGCGGCGATTGTGGCCGGCGTTTACGCACCACAAGCCCGCGGCGCCGTCGAGGATGCGGCGTCCGTCGGCACTCCAGTAGTACATCCCGTCGGCGCGCGCTAGCAGGCGCGGATTGGCCTTGAACTGGCGGTTGGCGGTGAACGGCATCCACCACGCTTCCAGTTCTGAGCGCGGAATGTTGGGGGGCAGCGGTGCGGTGCTCATCGATGTGCTCCGGGAAGTGTGCGAGCGCAGAGGTTAAGAAAAATTGACACGGACGACAAATCTGGCCCAGATTTGCCCCTCATTGTTAATTATCTTAAACGGTAACGGCACGCCATGACCATCGATGTGGGCGCGCATCTGCGCGCGGTTCGTGGAATGTATGGGCTTTCCCAGCGCGAGCTCGCCAAGCGTGCGGGGGTCACCAACGGCATGATCTCGCTCATCGAGCAAAATCGGGTCAGCCCCTCGGTGAGCTCGCTGAAGAAGGTTCTCGACGGCATCCCGATGTCACTCGCGGAATTCTTCACCCTCGACCTGAGTGCCGGGCCGCAGGTTTTCTACGGACGCGATGAGCTCACGGATCTCGGGAACGGGGAGGTGTCCTTGCGCCTGGTTGCGGCCAAGCGTCCCAATCGCGCACTTGCCATCCTTCATGAGCGCTACGCGCCCGGCGCCGATACGGGCGCCGACATGCTGAGCCACAAGGGAGAAGAGGGCGGCATCGTGATTCGCGGGCGCGTCGAGCTGACCGTCGGTGCCGCCACGCGCGTGCTCGAGACTGGCGATGCCTATTACTTCTCGAGCGCCGTGCCGCACCGGTTCCGAAATGCCGGGCGCGAGGAGTGTGAGATCATCAGCGCCAGCAGTCCGCCGACGTTTTAGGGGCACTGGTTTCCCAATGAGGCCTCTCGACTCGAAGCCGAGGTTCTTCCGTTCACCGGCCCAGTTGCGTCGATGGCTGGAGCGGCATCATGAGACCGCCGGGCACCTTCTCGTCAGGTTCTACAAAAAGGGCTCGGGCAAGCCGAGCATCACCTGGCCTGAGTCCGTGGACGAGGCGCTGTGTTTCGGCTGGATCGACGGCATCCGCAAGCGCGCCGATGACGCTGAGCTACACGATTCGTTTTACACCACGCAAGTCCACCAGCACCTGGAGTGCAATCAATATCAAACGGGCACGCCTCCTCATCGAGCAAGGACGTATGCACCCTGACGGCCTGAAAGCCTTCGAGGCGCGGCGCGCGAACAGGTCGGGAGTCTATTCCTACGAACAGCGGCCCAAACGTCTCATAGAACCGTACGCCAGCATGCTCGCCGGCAACGAGGCCGCACGGCGCTTCTTTGAGGGTCAGGCGCCTTCATATGGACGGGCCGCGACCTGGTGGGTGATCAGTGCCCGAAAGGAAGAAACGCGCTTGAAGCGTGCGCGAACGCTGGTAGATCTGTCAGCAAGAGGACGCTTGATCCCGCAGTTCATCCGCACCCCTGCGAAGGGGCGGCTCGCTGGGCCAAGCCATGAGTGAGGCGACCGCGAGCGTCCTGGCATTCGCGCGCGGCCGCGATTCGCCCGCTCGCCCAGGCGTTCATCAACGGGCGCTATGTCGATTCGGTGTCCGGTGAAACCTTCGATTGCATGAGCCCCATCGATGGCCGCAAGCTCGCCAGCGTGGTCAGCGCCAACGAAACCGATGTCGATGCAGCCGTCGCCGCGGCACGCAGCGCGTTCAACAAGGGCACCTGGTCACGCATGGCACCAGGCCGCCGCACGCGCGTGCTGCTCAAGTTTGCCGAGCTGATACTGAAGCACACCGAAGAACTGGCGCTCCTGGAAACGCTCGACATGGGCAAGCCGATCGCGGATAGCACGCGCATCGATATCCCGGCTGCCGCCCGTTGCATCACCTGGTTCGCCGAGGCGATCGACAAGATCTACGACGAAGTTGCACCCACCGGGCACGATGCGCTGGCATTGGTGACGCGCGAGCCGGTCGGCGTGGTCGGCGCAATCGTGCCGTGGAATTTCCCGTTGCTCATGGCCTCGTGGAAGCTCGGCCCGGCTCTGGCCGCCGGCAATTCGGTGGTGCTGAAACCGTCCGAGAAATCGCCGCTCACCGCGATCCGCGTTGCCGAGCTCGCCAGCGAAGCGGGCCTTCCGGAAGGCGTGCTGAACGTGTTGCCCGGCTTCGGCCAGACCGCCGGCAAGGCGCTTGCGCTGCACATGGACGTGGATTGCATCGCGTTCACCGGTTCGACAGCGACCGGTCGCTTGATGCTGCAGTACGCGGGTCAGTCGAACCTGAAGCGCGTGTGGCTGGAGTGTGGCGGCAAGTCGCCGAACATCATCATGGCGGATTGCTGCCGACCTGGATCGCGCGGCGCGGGCTGCGGCCTTTGCGATCTTTTTCAATCAGGGCGAGATGTGCTCGGCCGGCTCGCGCCTCATCGTGCAGGAATCGGTACACGACCAGGTGCTGGAGAAGATCGCCACGATTGCGCGCACCATGCAGCCAGGCGATCCGCTCGATCCGACGACGACGCTCGGTGCGATCGTCGATGAAACCCAGCTCAACACCGTGTTGCGCTATATCGATTCCGGCAAGAGCGAAGGTGCGCGCGTGGCATTGGGTGGAAGCAGGGCGCGTGAGAGCAGCGGCGGTTTCTATGTCGAGCCCACCGTCTTCGATGCCGTGACGCCGCGGATGAAGATCGCGCGTGAGGAGATCTTCGGGCCGGTGCTCGCGACGCTGACCTTCAAGACCGTCGAGGAGGCGCTCGGCGATCGCGAACGATGTGATCTACGGACTGGTCGCTGCGGTGTGGACTCGCGACATCACGACGGCGCATCGCGTCGCGCGCGCCCTGCGCGCTGGCACGGTGTACGTGAATTGCTACGACGCCGACGACATCACGGTGCCCTTCGGCGGTTTCAAGCAATCGGGCAACGGTCGCGACAAGTCGCTGCATGCCTTCGACAAGTACGTCGAGCTCAAGACCACCTGGATAGACCTGTCATGACGACCGTTACCGTTGCGGCCACGCAGATGGCCTGTTCCTGGGATCGTGACGCGAACGTTGCGAGAGCGGAGAAACTGGTACGCGAAGCGGCGAGCCAAGGCGCGAACGTCATCCTGCTGCAGGAGCTGTTCGAGACGCCTTATTTCTGCAAAGACCACAACCCGAAATACTTCGATCTGGCGCGAGCCATCGACGGACATCCGACCGTGGCGCGGTTCGTGAAGATTGCGAAGGAACTCCAGGTCGTCCTGCCGCTGAGCGTGTTCGAGCGCGCCAACAACGCGTACTACAACACGCTGGTGATGGTCGATGCCGACGGCCAGGTCCTCGGCGCCTATCGCAAGTCCCACATTCCGGAAGGCCCGGGTTATCACGAGAAATTCTATTTCTCCCCCGGCGACACCGGATTCAAGGTCTGGCCGACGCGCTTCGGCACGCTCGGGGTCGCGGTGTGCTGGGACCAGTGGTTCCCGGAAGGCGCTCGCGCGATGGCTCTGCTGGGCGCGGAACTGCTTTTCTACCCGACTGCGATCGGCTCAGAGCCGCAGGATACGAGTATCGACTCGAAGGATCACTGGCAACGCACGATGCAAGGTCACGCGGCGGCCAACCTGATGCCGTTGATCGCTTCGAATCGCATCGGCGATGAGCAGGGTGAGCGGTTCTCCATGACCTTCTACGGGTCATCGTTCATCGCCGACCACACGGGTGCCATCGTGCGACAAGCGGACCGGAACTCGGAGCAGGTCATCACCGCATCTTTCGATCTCGAAGCGATCCGCGGCTATCGTCGTGCCTGGGGCCTGTTCCGCGATCGTCGCCCAGATCTCTACGGACCGCTCACCACGCTCGATGGCGCATCCGGCGATCCGCGCTGATCGTGTCGACTTTCACCTTCTACGCCTCGGCACCGCGAGGCCTCGCCGACCTGCTCGCTGAGGAGTTGCGGCAACTGCAGGCCTTGGACGTCGCAGAACGCGGCGCCGGCGTCAGCTTTCGCGGCACGCTCGAGGCCGGCTATCGCGCCTGCCTGTGGTCACGGATCGCGAGCCGCGTGCTGCTCGAGATCGGGCAGTTCGAGGCTGACACGACGGATGCCCTCTACGCAGGCGTGCGCCAGGTCGATTGGCGGGAGCATCTGGCGCCAGAGGCAACGATTGCGTGCGAATTCACGGCCATCGATTCCGCGATCGATCATTCGCATTTCGCGGCGCTGCGCATCAAGGATGCAATCGTCGATCAGCTGCGCGAGCACACGGGCTCGCGACCGACGGTGGACACCGATCAGCCTGATCTGCGCATCCACGTGCATGCTCAACGGCGCCACATGACCGTGAGCATCGATCTCGCCGGCGAAAGCCTGCATCAGCGTGCGTATCGGGTGCGCGGTGTCGCCGCGCCACTGAAGGAAAATCTGGCAGCAGGGATCCTGATGCGTGCCGGGTGGCTGCCGATTGCCAAGGAGGGCGGCGCGTTTCTTGATCCGATGTGCGGCTCCGGCACGCTGCCGATCGAAGCGGCCCTGATCGCATGCGACGCCGCACCGGGACTGCTGCGCGGGCGATTCGGGTTTCAGGGGTGGCGCCAGCATGACCCCGCGCTCTGGACGGCAATACGTTCTGAAGCCGATGAGCGACGTCGCGCAGCAGAGCCAGCGGCGCCGCTGCGCGGCTTCGATCACGATCCGAAGGCTGTACGAGTCGCACTGGAAAACCTGGAGCGCGCCGGCCTGCGCGGCATTGTGCATGTCGAGCGTCGTGAGCTGGCGCAGATCGATCGCGGCGGCAGCGAACGTGGGTTGTTGTGTGTCAATCCGCCGTACGGAGAACGGCTGGGTTCGGGGTCCGACCTGGAAGCGCTTTACGCGCAGCTCGGTGAGCGGTTGCGCGAGGAGTTTGTAGGCTGGCGGGCCGCGATCCTGACCGGCAATCCGCAGCTCGGCCATGCCGTTGGCATCCGTGCCAGCAGATCGCACACCCTGTGGAACGGCGCGCTCGAGTGCCGCCTGCTGCGCTTCGACATCGAGCCGCGTCAATTCAGGGCCGAACGCGAGCACTCGGGCGCGGTCCTGCGCGATGCGCAGGCGGCACGCTCGCGGCCCGGCGCTGCGATGTTCGCCAACCGGATCAGGAAGAACCTGCGCGAGCTCGAGACCTGGGCGCGCGAGCAGGGCATCCAGTGCTACCGCGTGTACGACGCGGACATGCCGGAATATGCGTTCGCCATCGACCTCTACCAGGGCGGAGGAGCGCTGGCTCAACGTGCAGGAGTACCAGGCACCGCGCACGGTCGATGCGCTGGCCGCGCGCACCCGCCGTGATGAGGCGTTGTCAGTGCTGCCCGAAATGTTCGCGCTCGACCTCGATCATATCCACATGCGAACGCGGCGCCGCACGAAGCGCGGCGAGCAGTACGAAAAGCGCACGGACGTCGGTGAATTTCATGCGGTCGGTGAGGGCGGACTGAAGTTCCTGGTCAATTTCACGGATTATCTCGACACCGGATTGTTTCTCGATCATCGACCGACGCGGGCACTGATCCGCGAGCGCTCTGCCGGGCGACGCTTCCTGAATCTGTTCTGCTACACGGGGAGCGCAACGGTCTACGCGATCGCGGGCGGTGCACGCAGCACGACCAGCGTCGATCTCTCGAATACCTACCTGGAATGGGCGCGTCGGAACCTGGAACTGAATGGTCAGTCCGGCAAGCAGCATCAACTCATTCGCGCCGATTGCCTTGCGTGGCTCGATGAGCAGGTCGCCCTTGGCGAACGGGGCCCGCGTTACGGGCTGGTATTCCTCGACCCGCCCACGTTCTCCAACTCCAAGCGCATGAGCGAACTGCTCGACGTGCAGCGCGACCACGTGCAGCTCATCAGTCACGCCGCCGCGCTGTTGACGCCCGATGGCGAGCTCATCTTTTCGACCAACTTCGAGCGCTTCCGGATCGACCAGCCGGCACTGGCGCAGTTCGAGGTGCAGGACATCACGGCCGCGACCGTGCCCCACGATTTCGCGCGTAACCCGCGCATTCACCAATGCTTCAGGATTCGCAGCGCCCGCGGGCCCGCGTCTCAGCGATGAGTGCCGATCCTGAGTGATGCGGTCGCCAGGAACACCTCGCGCAGGAAGATCAGCAGCGCCACGATGAAACTCAGCATTGCGATGATGAAGAGCGAGGCAATGGGCACGGCCAGCTTGATCGTGGTGAACGAGCTGACGAACAACGCCACCACGACCAGCGAAACGAGCAGTGCGCAGATGGTGCACAGGGTAATGGCGCGATTCATGAGGTGAGCGCGTCGCCCAAGTACGCGCAGGTCTTCCTGCAGCGCGGGCAATTCCGTGGGCTGAGTCTGTGCGGCAGTCTTCTCAACCGTTCGTGCCCGGTCGACCACTCGCGCCAGGCGGTTGGTCAGCACCGTGAGCATGATGCCGACGCCCGACAGCAGGAAGACCGGTGCGACCGCAAGCTGGATGACATGCGCGACAGGCGTGATCTCGGTTGCCATGCGGGCTCCTGTAGTTCGCGCCGATTCTACGTCATGCCGTTTGTGCGGTGCTTCCTCTACAGCAGATCGCGCAGCCGGTAGTAGAGCATCGCCAGCACCAGGGCCGGCCGGCGCAGCGCCTGTCCGCCGGGAAACTCCCGGTGCGGGATACGGGCGAACACGTCGAAGCGTTCGGCGGTTCCAGCGACGGCTTCAGCGACGAGCTTGCCGGCAATTCCCGTGAGCGCGATGCCGTGACCCGAGAACCCCTGCAGGAAGTAGACGTTCGGCGCCAGGCGGCCGAAGTGCGGCGCGCGATTCAGCGTGATGTCGACGTGGCCTCCCCAGGCATACTCAATCCTGACGTCTGCGAGCTGCGGAAACACCTTGAGCATGCGCGCGCGCGTGGCTCTTGCCGTACCGAGCCGGATCGAACCCCGAATAGCTCACGCGCCCGCCGAACAGCAGGCGGTGATCGGCAGAGCGGCGAAAGTAGTCCAGGACCCAGTTCATGTCGGAGACCGCCATGTTGTTGGCGATCAACGCTTGCGCGCGCTCGGCCCCCAGCGGCTCGGTCGCGATGATGTACGTGGCGACACCGATGATCTTGCGATCCAGCTCCGGTGCGGTGCCGTCCAGGCTCGGTGTTGCCGCAGAGGACGAGATGGCGGCAACGCACAGCGCCGTCGCTGGTGGTGACTCGCACCGGGCTTCCATGTCTCGAAGCGCAAGGCACGGGTATTTTCGAAGATGCGCACGCCCTGGCGTTCGGCGGCTGCAGCCAGACCCAGCGTGTAGTTGAGCGGGTGCAGATGTCCGCTGTTCGAGTCATACAACCCCGCGATGTAGCGCTCGGTCTGCAAGCGTTCACGCAGCTCCACCTGCTCGAACAGGCGCAGTGAGCGATAGCCGTACGTCCGTTCGAGTTCGATGGCCTGATCGATCAGTTCTTCGCGATGCCGCGGTTTGATCGCGGCCTGTAGCTGACCGTCGACCCAGTCGCAATCGATCTGGTGGCGCGAGATCAGCGTGCGCATCAGTGCCAGACCTTCGACGCTGATGTCCCAGAGCGCGCGTGCGTCCTCGCGGCCGACGAGGGCGGCGATCTTCTCCTGTCCGCAGGCGAATCCTGGCAGGGCCTGGGCGCCGCTGCGCCCTGAGGCGCCCCAGCCAATGCGCTCTGCCTTCGAGCAGCACGACCTGGTAGCCGCGCTCCGCCAGGTGCAGGGCGCTCGAGCAGCCGGCGATACCGGCCCCCACGACACACACGTCGCACTCGAGCGATCCACGCAGGGGCGGGTGGGCCCCCGCTGCGCGCGCGGTCGCCGAGTAATAAGAGTGGATATGATCCTCGAGCCGAGGCATGTGTTTAAGATTCTGTAATAGTGAGGGGTACTTGACTTGCGCGAGGATAGCGGGGCGTGGGGCCCGGGCCAACGCTACACCCCTGCGCCGTGCGCCTAAGCCTTGGAATCTCTGCAAACTTTCTTCCCTCCGCCTAGTTAAGTCTCACGAGCGGCGCGGATGTGGTCTAATGCGACGTCTTTGAACGCCCGCGGCTCTCGCGGGCTGTTTAATATAATTAACATGCGCGCAGCAAAGCCCTTCATCGGCATACCCGCTGATCGTCGCCTGCTCGGCAAGCATTGGTTTCATGCGGTCGGCGAAAAGTACATCGAGGCCGTCGTCGCGGCGGCCGACGCGATACCGGTGCTGATTCCGGCGCTGGGCGACGGCGCTGGACCTCGACGCGCGTGCTGCAGCGTTTCGACGGCCTGCTGCTGACGGGCAGCCCGTCCAATGTCGAACCACACCATTACCAGGGGCCGGCCAGTGAGCCGGGAACACTGCACGACCCACATCGCGATGCGACGACGTTGCCGCTGATTCCCGCAGCCGTGGCCGCCGGTCTGCCGGTGCTGGCAGTCTGTCGCGGCTTTCAGGAAATGAACGTCGCCTTCGGCGGCACGCTCTGGCAGAAGACTGCACGAGGTGCCGGGCCTCGACGATCACCGCGAGGACGAGGAGCAGCCGCTCGATGTCCAGTACGGCCCGGCCCACGAGGTCGTGCTCGAACCCGGCGGACTGCTGCGCGAGCTGGCGGGCCAGGAGCGCATCCGCGTCAATTCGCTGCACTCGCAGGGCGTGCAGACGGCTCGGCCAGGGCCTCGATGTCGAAGCGCGCGCGCCGGATGGCGTGATCGAGGCATTTCGCGTGCATGACTGCGCCGCGCTTCGCGCTCGCGGTGCAGTGGCATCCGGAGTGGAAGGTCATGAGCAATCCATTCTCACGCGCGCTGTTCGCCGCGTTCGGCGCGGCGAGTCGCCGGCGCCTCGAGGAACAGATAGATCATGGCCAGCAGCATCCAGCAGTTCTTCAAGGATCACGGCATCTCGGATGTCGAGGCGATCATTCCCGACATGGCGGGCGTCGCGCGCGGCAAGATCATGCCGGCGGAGAAGTTCGCCGAAGACGAGGGCATGCGCCTGCCCGAAGGCATCTTCCTGCAGACGGTCACCGGTGAGTATCCGGAGGACGACAGCGCCATCAGCCCGTCCGAAATCGACATCGTGCTCAAGGCCGATCCGCGGACGGTGCGCGTCGTGCCCTGGGCGGCCGAGCCGACCGCGCAGGTCATCCACGACTGCTTCTATTCCGACGGCCGCCCGGTGACGATGGCGCCGCGCTACGTGCTGCGGCACGTGCTCGAGCTGTACGCGCAGCGCGGCTGGGAGCCGGTGGTCGCGCCGGAGCTCGAGTTCTACCTGGTCGAGCCGAACATCGACTCCGACTATCCGCTGAAGCCGCCGGTGGGCCGCTCCGGCCGCCCGGAGATCGGCCGGCAGTCCTACAGCATCGCCGCGGTCAACGAGTTCGATCCGCTGTTCGACGACATCTACGCCTTCTGCGAAGCCCAGGACATCGAGATCGACACGCTGATCCACGAGGACGGCGCGGCGCAGATGGAGATCAACCTGCTGCACGGCAATGCGCTCGACTCTCGCCGACCAGGCGTTCCTGTTCAAGCGCACGGCGCGCGAGGCGGCATTGCGCCACAAGATGTACGCGACCTTCATGGCCAAGCCCATGGCGCGCGAGCCGGGCAGCGCCATGCACATCCACCAGAGCATCGTCGACCGCAAGAGCAAGCAGAACATCTTCAGCAATCCGGACGGCACGCCGAGCCCGCTGTTCTTCTCGCACATCGCGGGCCTGCAGAAGTACCTGCCGGCGGCGATGTCGCTGTTCGCGCCCAACGTCAATTCCTACCGCCGCATCACGCGCTACCTCTCGGCGCCGATCAACGTGCAGTGGGGCTACGACAACCGCACCGCCGGCCTGCGCGTGCCGATGTCCTCGCCCGACCGCACGCCGCGTCGAGAATCGCGTCGGCGGCGCGGATGCCAACCCCTACCTCGCGATCGCCGCCTCGCTGGCCTGCGGCTACCTGGGCATGATCGAGGGGCTGAAGCCGACCGAGCCGATCTCCGGCAGCGCCCACGACCTGCCGTTCGCCCTGCCGCGGACGCTCGATGAGTCCCTGAAGCTGCTGCGCGAGTGCAAGCCGCTGGTCGATGTCTTCAGCGAGCGCTTCGTGCGCGCCTATTCCGCCGTCAAGGAAAACGAATACGAGACTTTCTCGCAGGTCATCAGCTCCTGGGAACGGGAGCATTTGCTGCTCAACGTTTAGTACTGTTATAAACGGCCCAATTACAACAACGTGCGGCCGCCAAATCGGAGGACTCGTCATGATGAAGTTGCGACACGCCGGGCTGGGGATCCTGTGCGCGCTGGCTCTGGTAGCGTGCGGCAAGGGGGAGAAGGCCAAAGAGGCGGGCACTGAGCCGGCAGCTTCGGCACCCGCCGCGAATACTGAAGAGAAGGTCGTCAACGTCTACAACTGGTCCGACTACATCGCGGAAGACACGATTGCCAAGTTCGAGAAGGAGACTGGCATCAAGGTCAACTACGACATGTACGACGGCAACGAGATGCTGGAGACCAAGCTGCTGGCGGGCAACTCCGGCTACGACGTCGTGGTGCCCTCGGCCTCCTTCCTCGAACGACAGATCAAGGCCGGCGTTTACCAGAAGCTCGACAAGTCGAAGCTCCCGAATCTCAAGAACATGGATCCGGAGATCATGCAGCGCGCTGCGCTGCATGACCCGGGCAATGAGCACGCCGTCGTCTACATGTGGGGCACGACCGGCATCGGCTACAACCCGGACAAGATCGCCAAGGCGTTCCCGAACGCACCCGTCGACAGCTGGTCGCTGGTTTACGAACCGGAGAATGCCTCCAAGCTCAAGGGCTGCGGTATCGCGGTGCTCGATTCGCCGTCCGAGATCACCATCGACGGTGCTCTCGTACCTCGGCAAGGATCCGAACAGCCAGTCGCCTGAGGACCTGGCGCAGGTCGAGGCGAAGCTGCTGAAGATCCGGCCGTACATTCGCTACATCCACTCCTCGCAGTACATCAACGATCTCGCCAACGGCGAGATCTGCGTCGCCGTCGGTTACAGCGGCGACGTACTGCAGGCGCGCGATCGGGCCGAGGAAGCGAAGAACAATGTCGACGGTGAAGTATGCCGTTCCGAAGGAAGGCACGATCATCTGGTTCGACATGATGGCGATCCCGAAGGACGCGCCGCACCCGAACAATGCGCACGCCTGGATCAACTTCATCATGAAGCCCGAGATCGTGGGCGCCATCAGCAACTTCGTGAACTACGCCAACGGCAACAAGGAGTCGTTGCCGTTCGTGAACGATGACGTCAAGAACGATCCGGGTATCTATCCGCCGCCCGAGGTGAAGGCGAAGCTGTTCCCGGACCTCGCGGAGACGCCGGAGTTCACGCGTCTGCTGACGCGCACCTGGACGCGCTTCCAGACGGGGAAGTAAGCGACGAGAACCTGAGTCTCAGGCTTCGGACCGCGGGCGAGCACAGCCCGCGGCCACAGCCTGAGACCGACGCCTGAGGCCTCGCGCATGGCAAACTCGACGCGTTCCGAAAAGAAGATCGAGCCCTGGAACGATCCGCACGCCACGCCCTACGTGCGCATCGAGCGCATGACCAAGAAATTCGGTGATTTCATCGCCGTGCACGATGTCTCGCTGAAGATCTATCAGGGCGAGATCTTCTGCCTGCTCGGCGGCTCGGGCTGCGGCAAGACCACGCTCCTCAGGATGCTCGCCGGTTTCGAGCTGCCCACCTCTGGAACCGTGTTCATCGACGGGGAGGACATGGCGGGGATACCGCCCTACGAACGGCCCGCGAACATGATGTTTCAGTCCTACGCGCTGTTTCCACACATGACAGTGGAAAAGAACGTCTCCTTCGGCCTGGAGCAGGAGGGCCTGCAGCGCGCCGAGATCCGCAAGCGTGTCGGCGACATGCTCGAGATCGTCAAGATGGGTCCCTACGCCAAGCGCAAGCCGCACCAGCTCTCCGGGGGACAGCGTCAGCGCGTGGCGCTGGCGCGCTCGCTCATCAAGCGGCCCAAGCTCCTGCTGCTGGATGAGCCGCTCGGGGCGCTCGACAGGAAGCTGCGCGAGCACACTCAGTTCGAGCTGGTCAACATCCAGGAGCAGCTCGGCGTGACCTTCGTGGTCGTGACGCACGATCAGGAAGAGGCGATGACGCTGGCCTCACGCATCGGGGTGATGAACCACGGTGAGATCGTGCAGGTGGGCACGCCCACCGACATCTATGAGTACCCGAACTCGCGCTTCGTGGCGGACTTCATCGGCTCGGTGAACATGTTCGAGGGTCGCCTGATCGAGGATGAGCCGGATCACGTGCGCATCGAATCCGAGGAACTGGGCGGCACGTTCTTTATCGATCACGGCGTGAGCTCGGCGCCCGGTGCCATTGTTTGGGTGGCGTTACGGCCAGAGAAGATCGCACTGTCGCGCGAAGCACCGCCAGGCACCGAAAATCGAGCACGCGCTACGGTGAAAGAAATAGCTTACATGGGCGACTTGTCCATTTATCTGACACAGCTCACGAGCGGCAAGATGGTGCGCATCACCCAGCCGAACACGGTCCGGCACCCGGAGGACCGCATCACCTGGGATGAGCAGGTCTACCTGCATTGGCATCCGTCCAGCGGCGTGGTGGTCACCCAATGATCAGGCGCTGGTGAAGGCGCTGCATGGCGCGTAGCGCTTACCTCTCGCTCGGCGACCGCATCAGCTACGCGCTGGCGCAGCTGATCGAGGGTGTAACGCACAGTTCACTGTATCTCTGGTCGCGACGCTGGCTGCGCAGTCGCGGTATTACGGGGCGCGGCTTCGTTATTGGCATTCCGTACCTCTGGTCGATCCTGTTTTTTGCGATCCCGTTCGTCATCGTTCTGAAGATCTCCTTCTCCGAGACCCAGCTCGCGATGCCGCCGTACGCGCCGCTCATCGAGTGGCTCGGCGAGCAGGCACTGGCGATCAAGCTGCACTTCGCCAACTTCACCTTCCTCCTGAAGGATCCGCTGTACACGCGTGCATACCTGACCTCACTCGAGATCGCAGGTGTGTCGACAGTGTTCTGCCTCCTGATCGGCTACCCGATGGCCTACGGTATCGCCCGGGCTTCGCCCGAGTGGCGAAATGTCCTGCTGATGATGGTCGTGCTGCCCTTCTGGACCTCGTTCCTGTTGCGGGTCTATGCGTGGATCGGCCTGTTGCGCAGCAACGGCGTGATCAACAACGTGCTGATGGCCCTCGGCATCATCGATCAGCCCCTGGTGATGCTGCAGACCGAGTTCGCGGTCTATATCGGCATCGTCTACTCGTATCTGCCATTCATGGTGCTGCCGCTGTACGCGAATCTCGAGAAGATGGACCTGACGCTCCTCGAAGCGGCTGCGGATCTGGGTTGCCGGCCGACCAAGGCGTTTTTCAAGATCACGCTGCCCCTTTCGATGTCGGGCATCATCGCCGGGGCGATGCTGGTGTTCATCCCGGCCGTCGGCGAGTTCGTGATTCCGTCGCTCCTCGGCGGCCCGGACTCGCTCATGATCGGCAAGGTGCTGTGGAACGAGTTCTTCAACAATCGTGACTGGCCGGTGGCGAGCGCGGTCGCGATCGCAATGCTGCTGCTGCTGGTGGTGCCGATCATGGTGTTCCAGTATTTCCAGGGCCGGCAGATGTCGGTACATCGCTGATGCAGCGCCGCTCCTTCTTCGTCATCACCATGCTCGCGTTCGGGTTCGCGTTCCTGTACGTCCCGATCCTGTCCATGGTGGTGTTCTCCTTCAATGCCTCGAAACTGGTTACCGTGTGGGCGGGTTTCTCCACCAAGTGGTACGCGGCGCTGTTCCACGACTCGCAGATGCTCAACGCCGCGAAACTGAGCATCAAGATCGCGAGTCTGAATGCGACCGGCGCGGTCATTCTTGGCACTGTGGCCGGACTGGTGCTGGCGCGCTTCGGTCGCTTCAAGGGGCGGACCCTCCTGTCCGGGATGACGACCGCGCCGCTGGTGATGCCAGAGGTCATCACCGGCCTCTCGCTGCTGTTGCTGTTCGTGGCGATGGAGCAGGCTTTCGGCTGGCCCCAGGGTCGCGGCGTCACGACCATCACGCTGGCACACATCACCTTCTCGATGGCCTACGTCACCGTCGTGGTTCAGTCGCGTCTGACTACCTTCGACGAGGCGCTGGAAGAGGCCGCGATGGACCTGGGCGCGCGCCCGGCAAAGGTGTTCTTCGTCATCACGCTGCCGATCATCCTGCCAGCGATCATTTCGGGATGGTTGCTCGCATTCACGCTCTCGTGGGACGATCTGGTCATCACGAGTTTCGTTTCCGGTCCGGGCTCGACCACGCTGCCCATGCTGATCTTTTCGAAAGTTCGTCTCGGTGTGAGCCCCGACATCAATGCGCTTGCCACCATACTGGTGCTGATCGTGACCGTCGGGATCGTGGCCTCGGCCCTGTGGATGCAGCGCCAGGAGCGTATCCGGCAGCGCGACGTCCAGATGGCGCTCGCAGCGAATGAATAAGTAGATGATCCGTCTCGGGTTCGATGTCGGTGGCAGCTCCATCAAGGGCGCCCCGGTGAATGTCGCTTCGGGCGACCTGGTTCAGGTGCCCGCCACGATCCAGACACCCCAGCCCGCCACACCCATGGCCGTGGCCGATGCAATCGCCGGGTTGACTGCGCAATTGGACGCGAATGGCCCCATCGGGGTCGCGGTACCAAGCGTGGTAAAGGCCGGGGTCACCTGGACCGCCGCCAACATTGCTGACAGCTGGATCGGTGCACCTGCGCAAGCCGTCATTGCCAAGCGCCTCGATCGACCGATCACGCTCCTGAACGATGGCGACGCGGCAGGAATCGCCGAAATCGAGCTTGGCGCGGGGCGCGGCCGCCGTGGCACGGTGATGGTCCTGATTTTCGGCACCGGTATTGGTACGGCCCTGTTCATCGACGGCAAACTCCTGCCCAACACGGAACTCGGTCACCTGGAGGTCGGCGGCGTCGAAGTCGAGCACCATGCTTCGGGTCGTACCCGAACCGTCGAGAAGCTCGATTGGCGCAAGTGGGCGGGCCGCGTGAACCCGGTGCTGGCTGCGTATCAGACGCTGTTCTGGCCGGATCTGTTCATCATCGGCGGGGGAGTGACCGAACATTTCTCCCAGTTTGCCGCCCTCCTGAAGTCCCGGGTCGAAATTCAGCCGGCGCGCTTTCGAGCGCACGCTGGCATCGTGGGTGCTGCCCTCGCAGCCAACCACTGAGCGCTACATGCTGTTCTCTTCCAAGCTTCCCGATGTAGGAACGACGATCTTCACCGTCGTGACGCAGCGCGCGCAGGAACTGGGCGCCATCAACCTCGCGCAGGGCTTTCCCGATTACGACATCGCGCCGGAGCTCTGCGATCTGCTCGACAAGCACGTGCGGGCCGGACGTAATCAGTACGCGCCCATGATGGGCGTACCGGAGCTGCGACAGGAGATTGCACGCAAGCTCGAGCGAACCCAGGCAGTCAGAGTGGATCCGGACCAGGAAATCACCGTCACTGTTGGAGGAACGGAGGCGCTGTTTTCGGCCGCAAGCTGCTGCATCGCTCCGGGTGATGAGGCGATCGTGTTCGATCCCGCCTATGACTCCTACGATCCGGCTGTGCGTCTCGCCGGCGGGCGTTGCATCCACGTGCCACTCGAGCTACCCGGCTTCGACATGCCGTGGGAACGGTTGAAGTCGGCGCTGTCGCCGCGCACCCGGCTTCTCATCCTCAACAATCCCCACAACCCTGCGGGCAGAGTGCTGGAGCGGGGCGATCTCGATACTCTCGCGCAGCTGCTGCGGGGTACGAATGCGCTCCTGCTGTCGGACGAGGTTTACGAACACGTAGTCCTCGACGGCCGCCAGCATGTTTCGGTGTTGAGTCACCCGGAGCTGAGAGCCCGCGCGTTCGCCGCGTTCTCCTTTGGCAAGACGTTTCACGCCACCGGCTGGCGGCTCGGCTACTGTGTCGCGCCCGCCTCGCTGACCAGCGAATTCCGCAAGGCGCACCAGTTCAATACCTTCGCGGTCTTCACGCCCGTTCAGCATGCGATCGCGGAATACCTGCGCAGCTTCCCGCAGCGCATCTCGGAGCTGCCTGAATTCTTTGGCCGCAAGCGTGACCTGTTCTGCGGATTGCTGGAAGGTTCAGGTTTCCGCTGGACGCCCGCGCAGGGAACGTACTTTCAGCTTCTGGACTTCTCGGCGCTGAGCGGCGAGGACGATATGGCCTTCGCCGACCGGCTGCTGCGCGAAGCCGGCGTCGCAACCATTCCGCTCGCGCCGTTCTATCAGCATCCGCCTAAGCTCACGGTAGTGCGTTTCTGCTTCGCCAAGCGCGATGAGACCCTGCGGCAAGGCGCCGGGCGTCTGCGCCAGTGGTGCAACAGGTGACCGAGGGGAGGCCCGTGGTGAGCGCGCGCGAAGCAAACCTGCAATCACCGCTCGCGGTGTCGCGAGCACACCGCTAGCGGGTCAGCGCAGTCCCGTCTCTTGGCGCGCGATGACGAGGCGTTGGATCTCGCTGGTGCCTTCGTAGATCTCCGTGATCTTGGCATCACGGAAGTAGCGCTCGAGGGGCATCTCCTTGCTGAAGCCCATGCCGCCGTGAATCTGCACCGCCTGATGGGTGATGTACATCGCGGCCTCCGAGGCGAACAGCTTGGCGGTGCTGGCCTCGAGCGTGTTACGCCCGCCTGCGATGGCGGCCTCACGCTTGTTCCAAGCCGCGCGGTAGGTCAGCAGGCGTGAGGCCTCGAGCCGGCATTTCATGTCGGCAAGCTTCGCCTGGATCATCTGGAACGTGCCGATCGGCGCGCCGAATGCCTCTCTCTCGCGGGCGAACTGCACCGAGGCCTCATAGGCGGCGCGCGCGATGCCGGTGGCCTGGGCGGCGATTCCGACGCGCCCCGCGTCGAGGATCGTCATGGCGATGAGAAAGCCCTGGCCTTCCTCGCCGAGGCGATTCTCGACCGGACACCGGTAGTCCACGAATTCGACCTCGCAGGTCGCTGAGGCTCGGATGCCGAGCTTGGGCTCAGTCTTGCCGCGGACGTAGCCGTTTTGCTTGGTATCAATGATGAAAGCCGTGATGCCCTTGGCTTTCTTCTCCGGCTGAGTGGTCGCAAACAGGACCATGTAGCGCGCGACGGGGCCCGAAGTGATCCACGACTTCTTGCCGTTGATCACGTAGTGCGTGCCGTCCTTCGAGAGGACAGCGCGCGTGCGCATGGCGCTCGCATCGGAACCGGACTGTGGCTCGGTGAGTCCGTAGCAGCCGACCTCCTTGCCGCTGGCAATCGGGGTGACGTACTCGCGCTTTTGTCGCTCGGTCCCGAATTGCAGGATGCCGTTGCAATAGAGCGAGTTGTTCACCGAAACGATGGTCGAATGCGCGGCATCGGCCGCGGCGATCTCTTCCATGACCAGCACGAAGCTGAGCGGATCGAGCCCGGCACCACCGTATTCCTCGGGCACCTCGATGCCCATGAACCCGAGCTCGCCCGCCGTGGCGATGGTGGCCGACGGAAACTCGCCGCTCGCGTCATGCCGCGCGGCAATGGGCACGATCTCGTTCTGCGCGAACTCGCGCGCCGCCGCCTGGATCATCAACTGCTCATCGGTGAATCTAAAGTCCATGGATTAGTCCGCGCGGTAAGAGGCCGCACATTATAATCTGCCGAGCCATGAAAAAGCCCACGCGCGTCAACCATCCGCCACAGGTCGAGCTGCCGCCTGACAACCACTCGCTCGTGGCGCCGATCTACCAGTCGGTCAAGTTCGAGTTCGATACCACCGAGGAGACGCAGCGCAATCTGCGCGGCGAGCGACCCGGCTTCTTCTATTCGCGCCGCTCCAATCCGACACTGAGGCAGCTGGAAATGCTCCTCGCGGAGTTGCAGGGGCGCGATGAGGCATTGGTGACGAGTTCGGGCGTGGCGGCTATGGGGCATTGCCTGCTGGCGCTGCTCAAGCAGGGCGATCATGTGTTGTGTTTCATTGACTCCTACCCGTCGACACGGCATCTGATCAGGCGCCTGCTCGGGCGCTTCGGCGTCGGCCACACGATGCTGTCGATCGAGGATCTCGACGGTGCCGAGCAAACGCTGGCGCAGAAGCCAACCCGCCTGGTCATGTTCGAAAGCCCGACAAATCCCGTCACCAAGGTTGCAGATATCGAGCGCCTGACACGGGCCGCGCGCGCACACGGGGCGCTGACAGTGCTCGATAACACGTTCGCCGGCCTTCATAACCACGGCCAGTACGATGTCGATATATTCGTGCACAGCCTGACCAAGTACGCCTCTGGGCACGGCGACGTCATGGGTGGCGCGGTGGTAGCGCGAACTGAGCTGATCAAGGCGATGCGGACCGACTTCGTTACCCTGGGCGCGTTCCTTGATCCGCATGCAGCATTCCTGATTTTGCGTGGCTTGAAGACGTACTTCCTGCGTTGTCGCGAGCAGGCCGCGAACGCGATGCAGGTCGCGCGATTTCTCGCCGGGCATGCGCAGGTCGCGCGGGTTTTCTATCCGGGTCTGGAGACCCATCCGCAGCACGCGCTGGCTCGCGCGCAGATGCACGATTTCGGCAGCATCGTCAGTTTCGACATCCGGGGTGGCGCGGAAAGCGGCCGCCGCTTTGCCGATGCAGTGCGCCTGTTCGCCACGGCGGCGAGCCTGGGCTCAACCGAATCGCTGGTGATGCCGCCGCAGCTGCTGCGCAACCGCGACCTGAGTGCCGCGCAGGCCGCGCTTTCAAGTGTTTCGGATAGTACCGTGCGGCTCTCAGTTGGCATCGAAGATCCTGAGGACCTGATTGCGGACCTGCGTCAGGCGCTTGAACTCTCCTGATCGGTGGAGAACCCGATGACACGCAAAGCCGAATCGGAAGCGAGTAACCAGTCTTCTCACCCGTTCAACCGCAAGTATTTTCGCGGTGTTCGCCTGGCGTGCACGCTGCTCGCGGGGGGACTCATCATCGGCATTCTCGGCTATCACTTCATCGCGGAGCTCGAGTGGATCGATGCGCTGCTCAACGCCGCGATGATCTTGACGGGAATGGGTGAAATCGATCCGCTCACATCGAACGGCGCGAAGATTTTTGCGTCGCTGTATGCACTGTTCTCGGGGATCGTGTTCCTGACTGCGGCTGGCGCCATCCTTGCGCCAATGTTTCACCGCGTGCTGCAGCGGTTTCACCTCGAGTCCGGCAAGTAACCCCGGCGGTCAGGTCTTCCATACCGCCTGCAGATCGCTCCAGAACTCCGGCAGCCGGTGCAGCATCGCCTGTATGCCGGGCACGTAGTGGTAGGCGAGCCAGAAAAATACCACCGTGAAACCGAGCCACAGCAAACTGTCGCCCGCTGCATACCATCCGTAGTTGTGGCCCGACGCCGCGGCGTACGAAGCGCGGCTCGCGAGGCGGATGGGGCCGGCGATGGCTACATACAAGAATATGAGTATCAAGAGTCCCGCCCACAACGGAATGTCACTGGGCAACGGCCAGCCGAAAATCAGGCCCGTCGTCACGAGGGAAATCACACTCAGAACCCAGATTACGAATGCGGCGGCCCGGAGTATTCCGAATACCGGAACCATGAATCCGGCGAATACCTGCGTCGCGTAGCCCGGCGCCTGTGGCGTGCCCGGCTGCCCGTGCATCCAATGCTGACGCAGGTTGTGGCGCTGTTCGCGTCGCCAGGCGCGATTGCGGCGTCGCCACTCGCGCCGCCAGTGGCGGCCGTCGCGGAACTCGTTGTAGTGGCGCTTCGCGGTTTCCACCAGCTGCTGGGCGTTGAACGGCAAGCCACGCGCCGCGGCCCGTTCTTCCGATGTTTCCGCGTAGGGAATCACGAACATCATCACGACGTAGACCAGGATCCACGCGCCTGTGGTGCCGAGCGCGAGCACGACGAAGAGTACGCGGACGATGGACACATCGATATTGAAGTACGCTGCCAACCCGTTACAGACGCCGCTGATGAGCGCGCCCTCGCGGATCTGGTAGAGGCGTTTGGGTGCGCCGGCGTCCGCCGGCCGCGCACTTTGTGACTCGGTCCTGGCGTTCGAGCGGGCCTCTGCATCGCTGCCGGAGCCGCCATTCACGGGCCCCATGTCGCTGATGATCTGCTTTACTTCGACGGCGCTGACCACGTTCTTGTGCGGGCCAAGGTAACGTTGGCATTTCTCGCCGATCGCCTGCTCGAGATCCAGGAGGATCTCGGCGCGATCAGGATTGTCCTTGAGTCGCGCAGCAGCATCGTCGAGATAAGTGCGCAGCGCCTCATAGCCCGCCTCGTCGAGCTGGTAGGCATTGCCGTTGAGATTGATGGTGATGACCTTGTTCATGGCTACTGTCCCATCTCTTCCACAGTCGAGTTGATCTGCTTCCAGTACCGGTTGAGCTCTGTCAGTTGCGACTTGCCCTTGGCGGTGAGCTTGTAGTATTTGCGCGGCGGTCCCGCGTCGGACTCACGCCATTCATAGTCGACCAGGTCTTCGCGACGCATCTTGCTCAGCAGCGGGTATAGAGTTCCTTCCTGGGTCGCGAACTCGGTGCTTCCCAACTGCTGCATCATGTCGGCGACATACACCTTGTCGGCGGCAATGATCTTCAGGATGAGGAACTCGAGGAGTCCCTTGCGGATCGAGCTGAATTTCTCGTCGATGGCCATGGTGTTAAGAAGGTACCTTGGACGCGCAAGGTACCAATAAGATAAAAGGTAGTCAACACGAAGAACCCGCGGGACAATTCACTTCGCAACCAAACTGTTACGAGGAAGTATCAGATGCTGATCGATCACATCGGTCTTGCCGTCGGCGACTATCAACGGCTCGATCCGGATGGTCACAACATCGAGGCCGTATGCCACAGGCCGGAATGAACCGGCGCACTTGGCTCAAGCGAGCGGCATCGGCTGCCGCAATCTCAGCGTTGGGCGGCAGCGAGGCTTCTCCGGCAGCTAAGGAGCCTGGTTTCGACTGCCTGGTCGACGCGTCAGATGTTTCGGCTGAGGATGCACGGACTCCTGTGGTTCGATCGGTGGCGCAGGCGCTCGAGCAGGCCACTCGCAGCGACAGGGAGTCGTATCGGATCCTCGTGCGCCCGGGGTGCTACCGCGAAAAGCTGGAGATTACGCGCGCAGGAATCGACCTGATCGGCATGTCGCGCGATTCGACGTGCATTGCGTTCGACGCAGCGTCGGGTCTGCGCAGAGCGGATGGAACGCAGTGGGGCACCGCCGGTAGCGCGACCCTCACCCTGCGGGCTGCGCGTTTCCGGGCTGCCCGTCTCACGATTGCCAATGACTTCGACTATCCCGCCAACTTCGCCAAGCTGCCCGCTGATCCAGCTCGCCTGGCGTCGCCTCAGGCCGTGGCGCTCATGACCGCGCCAGGCAGTGACTGCGCCCACTTTGAAGACGTCGCGTTAGTTGGCTACCAGGACACAGTCTTCGTGGATGCAGGGAGAAGTCTTTTCGAGCGATGTCGGCTCATGGGCCATGTCGATTTCATTTTCGGAGCCGGCCGTGCGTACTTCCAGTCCTGCGACATAGTCAGCCGGCCACGTGTGGGCATCCAGCCGGAGGGGTACGTGACGGCGCCGAGCACGCTGCTGCGTGATCTCTATGGACTGGTATTTCGCGACTGCCGCTTCGTTCCCGAAAACGACCACGTCCGCGGCGGACAGACTTATCTCGGAAGGCCTTGGCATCCGGGCCGCACGTTCTCCGACGGCCGCTATGCGGATCCCGACTCTGCCGGAGCAGTGGCCCTTCTCAATTGCTGGCTCGATCGGCATATCGCAAGCGAGGGATGGACGCAAATGGGCGGACGCGCGCGTGATGGCTCTCGCATCATGTTCAAGCCCGAGGACGCGCGCTTCTTCGAGTTCGAGAACCGCGGACCGGGTGCCGCGGCAAGTCCGGCGCGACGGCAACTCGCGCCGAAGGAGGCGCAGCAGTTGACGCGAGAAGTGGTGCTTTCGGGATGGACCCCCGCGACCTTTGAGATCCCGCAGCCTCCTTCGGCCTAAAAACTGCTCGCCACCCGCACGCGGTGCGGATGGTACGGCAGCACTTCCATCAGTTCACCGCTCAGGTGGCGCTGCTGGACATGCCGCCAGAACTCCGCGGTCAGGATCTCGCCGTGGACCTCCAGAAAGGCCTGCTTGAGGCCGGCGTCGAAGCCGAGGAATGCCATGAAGGTCTCAGGGAACACGTCGTTGTCGGCGACGTAGAACCAGGCCTCGCCGCGCATCTCGTCTTCCTCGCTCGTCGCCTGCGGCATGTCGCGGAAGCGGCAGTCGGTGACCCGGCACAGCTCGTCGTAGTCGTAGAAGATCACGCGCCCGTGGCGCGTGACTCCGAAATTCTTGAGCAGCAGGTCTCCGGCAAAGATATTCGTGTAGGCGAGGTCGCGGATCGCCTGGCCGTAGTCGAGCACCGCCAGCTCCGCGGCCTCGCGTGACTGAGCGCCGAGGTACAGATTGAGCGGCGTCATGCGGCGCTCGATGTACATGTGATCGAAGATCAGGTCCTCGCCATCCACGTGCACGCTGCTCGCCGCTTCGCCGGAGAGTTCTTCGAGGAGCGGGCCTGAAAAGCGCTGCTTTGGAAAACGCAGGCGCTTGAATTCCTGCGCATCCACCAGCCGGCCGGCGCGGTCGTGCTTGAAGACCATCTCGTACTTCGCCACGACATCCTGCCGCAGGATGCTCTTGGGATAAGGGAAGCGATCGCGGATGACCTTGAACACGATGTCGAAGGAGGGCAGGGTGAAACAGATCATCACCAGCCCGCGATCGCCGGGCGCATGCACGAATTCATCGCTCGACTGCTGCAGGTGGCGGAACAGCTCCCGATAGCGCTCGGTCTTGCCCTGCTTGGCACGGCCCAGCACGGTGAACAGCTCGCTCACCGGCTTGCGAGGCAGCATCGACTTGAGAAACACGACCGCTTCTCCGACACGCTCCAGATCGACGTGAAAGTAAGAGCGCGCGAAGCTGAACACGATGCTGACGTCCGCTTCGCGCATCATCACTGCATCCACCAGCACGCCGCCGTCGGTGTTCTTGAGCGCAATCACCAGTGGCAGCATCCAGCCGCGCCCAACGACGCGTCCCACCAGGTACGCCCGCGTCATCTGGTAGAACACGGGGCGAATGATCTCGATCTGCTCGACTGCGCGTCGCTCACTCGCCTGCTGACAATGTGCCGCCACTTCGGTCGCGACATAGGCGACGCTGCGATCGAAGTCCCTCCAGGGCGTGTGGAAGCGAAAATCGGTCAGGATCTGCTCGCACATCAGCTCGAGCGAGCCGCGATTGAAATAGGTATTGGTGACGACGTGCGAGCTGATGCTGCCGAGCGGATCGAGATCGAGCGCGACGAACTCCAGGTCCGGTGCAACACCCACGGTCCCGAACAGGCGGCGGGTGATCGAGCTGAAGAACGTCTTGGTGAATTCGGCGTCGGGCAGGGGTTCGACCAGGATCGCGAAGTGCCGGCGGATCGAGCGCCACAGCTCCGCATCGAGCGCCGCCGGGCCGAGCTTCACCTTGAGTTGTGCGATGGTCGCGTTGACGAACCGGTCGTAGAGCTCGATGCGCTGAACCGCATCGCGCTGGCTGCCGCGCCAGTCGCGAGCCTCGAAATGGGCGGGCGCGCGGCGCGTGATGGCGCGGAATTCGTTGTTGTAGTCGACGAACGCCGCGGCGACGTCGTGGGCGCACTGCGGGGCGAGAGTGGGATCGTGGGCGGTGCGAGAGTCGCTCGACTGCACGGACTTCACAACCCGCTACATGTTCCGGATCAGGGCGTCTCCGAACTCCGTGGTGCTCACTTCCTTCGCGCCCTCCATCAGGCGCGCGAAGTCGTAGGTCACGACCTTCTGGCCGATGGTCCGGTCCATCGCGCCGATGATCGCGTCGGCCGCTTCGGTCCAGCCCATGTAGCGCAGCATCATCTCGCCCGAAAGGATCACCGATCCAGGATTCACCTTGTCGAGATTCGCATACTTGGGCGCCGTGCCGTGCGTGGCTTCGAATACCGCGTGCCCCGTCATGTAGTTGATATTGCCGCCCGGAGCAATGCCGATCCCGCCCACCTGTGCCGCGAGCGCGTCCGACAGGTAATCGCCATTCAGATTCATCGTGGCGATCACGTCGAATTCGTCCGGGCGCGTGAGCACCTGCTGCAGCGTGATGTCGGCGATCGCGTCCTTGATGATGATGCGACCGGCCTTCTTCGCGGCATCCTGTTCGGCGTTGGCTTCCTTCTCGCCCTTCGCGGCCTTGGTGCGTTCCCACTGTTCCCAGGTGTAGGTCTGGTCGGCGAATTCCCGTTCGGCGAGCGCGTAACACCAGTTGCGGAACGCACCCTCGGTGAACTTGATGATGTTGCCCTTGTGCACGATCGTCACGCTCTTGCGTCGGTTGGCGACCGCGTATTCGACCGCAGAGCGGAACAGGCGCTCGGTGCCCTCGCGCGAGATCGGCTTGAGGCTGATCGCGGTCGTGTCGGGAAAGCGGATCTTCCCGTACTGCTTCGGGAAGAACTGCTTGAAGAGCTCGAGGAACTTGCGGTTCTCCTCGGTGCCCGCCTCGAACTCGATGCCGGCATAGATGTCCTCGGTGTTTTCGCGAAAGATCACCATGTCGACCTTTTCGGGGTGCTTGACGGGTGACGGCACTCCCTTGAACCAGCGTACCGGACGCAGGCACACGTACAGATCGAGCAGCTGGCGCAACGCCACGTTCAGTGAGCGGATTCCACCGCCGACCGGAGTCGTCAAGGGACCCTTGATCGAGACGAGGTATTCACGACACGCGGCCACGGTTTCGTCGGGCAGCCAGGTATTGAACATCTGGTTCGACTTCTGGCCCGCGTAGATCTCCATCCATTCGATCTTGCGCTTGCCACCGTAGGCTTTCTGCACGGCGGCATCGAACACGCGGACGCTCGCGCGCCAGATATCCGGTCCCGTGCCGTCTCCCTCGATGAACGGGACGATCGGCCGGTCGGGTACGTGCAGGTTGCCGCTGCGGATCGTGATCTTCTCGCCCTGTGAGGGCGGGGTGATCTTCATTGCCTTGGCGGTCGTGGACATGTCGAACTCCTCAACGGCGCGACTCGGGCAGTGGACGTCGGACGAGGCGCGAATGCTAGCACAGCGCAGAACCAGGGCATTCTTGTCGCGCACCTGCCCCTCGCGACAAGGCAGCGCAGCAGCCGTGGTCCCTTGTCTCACATACCCCCTGGGGGTATGGTAGGAGAGGTGAAACACGCCAGTCACAAATCACAGCTGGTACGGCTCCAGCGGATCCACGGTCAGGTCGGCGGACTGGTGCGCATGGTCGAAGAGCGCCGTTACTGCCTGGAAATACTCACGCAGCTGCGCGCGGCGCGCGCCGCGCTCAGCCGGGTCGAAGAGAACATCCTGCGCGAGCACGTCGAGCACTGTGTTGGAGATGCCGTGCGCTCGGGAAAGGCGACGGCCGTGCAGGCGAAGCTCGATGAGCTGTTCGAAGTCCTGTCGAAGTTTGGCGGCTGAGGCCGCGAAGCCAGAGTCATGAGCACGCCGCACGCGCGCCGCTACACCTGCCCCATGCATCCGCAGATCGTTCGCGATGCACCGGGAAACTGTCCCGATCTGCGGCATGACACTCGAGCTGTGCTGCCCGGCGCGACGCAGGAGGACGACGGCGAGTTGCGGCGACATGACACGCCGCTTTTGGGTCAGCGCAGCCCTCGCGGGTGCCGTGCTGGTGCTTGCGATGGGACACATGATTCCGGCGCCAGTCCCCTGGATGTCGCTGGTGCCCGCATCGGGTGCAGGACGTGGCTGGAGTTGCTGCTCGCGACGCCGGTGGTGCTGTGGGGCGGCTGGCCGTTCTTCGAGCGCGGCTGGCAGTCGCTCGTGCAACCGCAGCCTCAACATGTTCACGCTCATTGCGCTTGGTGTCGCCGTCGCCTGGTCTTATAGCGTCATCGCGGCAGCCGCACCCGGAATCTTTCCGCCCGCGGTGCGCGATGCACATGGCAACGTTGGCGTCTACTTCGAAGCCGCGGCGGTCATCGTGGTACTCGTGCTGCTCGGACAGGTGCTGGAGCTGCGCGCGCGACGTAATACGAGTGCCGCCATTCGCGCGCTGCTCGATCTGGCGCCGAAACTGGCGCGCCGCCTGAATGTCGACGGATCCGAACAGGACGTGGCGCTCGAGGACGTTCAGATCGGTGACCGATGTGCGGGTGCGCCCGGGAGAGAAGGTCCCGGTCGATGGTATCGTTCTCGAAGGGCATAGCTCGATCGATGAATCGATGTTGACGGGCGAGTCGATTCCGGTGGAGAAGGCGCCGGGCGCCCGCGTCATCGGCGCTACATTGAACGGTACGGGAATGCTCGTCGTCCGCGCCGAACGTGTCGGGCACGACACGCTGCTGGCGCGCATCGTGAGCCTGGTCGCTGAGGCGCAACGCAGCCGCGCGCCGATGCAGAGACTGGCCGATCAAGTCTCGGCCTGGTTCGTGCCCGCCGTGATTCTGGTGGCCGTGCTGACCTTCGCAATCTGGTTTTGGATCGGCCCGCCGCCACAGCTCGCTCACGCGGTGATCAATGCAGTCGCGGTGCTGATCATCGCCTGCCCCTGCGCACTCGGTCTCGCCACGCCGATGTCGATCATGGTTGCAGCCGGTCGCGGCGCCCAGGTCGGTGTCCTGTTCAAGGACGCCGAGGCTATCGAGCGCTTACGTGAGATCGACACTCTGGTCGTCGACAAGACTGGCACGCTCACCGCGGGAAAGCCCACGCTGCAGCGGGTCATCGCGAGCGGGGCTGTGAGCGAAGACGAAGTACTGACTCTGGCTGCAAGTCTTGAGCAAGCCAGCGAACACCCGCTGGCCGAAGCCATCGTTGCGGGCGCGCGCTCACGGGCTCTCACCATCCGGCCGGTCGATGCGTTCGAGTCCGTGACCGGCCAGGGCGTCCGGGGCCGCGTGGATGGACGCCAAGTGGCGCTCGGCAATCGCGCGTTGATGGATGCGATGAAGGTCGACGCTTCGCCGTTGCAGTCGCGTGCCGATGAGTTGCGCACGGACGGGCAGACGGTGATGTTCGCTGCCGTGGAAGGACGGGCCGCCGGGCTCGTGAGCGTGGCGGATGCGATCAAGCAGAGCACACCGATTGCGCTTGCTGCATTACAGGCGGACGGCGTGCGCATCGTCATGCTGACCGGCGACAACCGCAGAACGGCTGAGGCGGTCGCGCGTCGCCTCGGGATCGAGGCGGTCTACGCGGACGTCCTACCGGAACAGAAGTCGGACGTGGTGCGCACCTTGCAGGCTGAGGGACGTCGCGTTGCGATGGCGGGTGATGGCGTCAACGATGCACCGGCACTCGCCGCCGCTGACGTCGGCATTGCCATGGGAACCGGCACGGATGTGGCCATAGAGAGTGCCGGCGTCACTCTCGTCAAGGGAGATCTCACCGGTATCGTGCGCGCGCGTCGCCTGAGTCGCGCGACCCTGCGCAATATCCGCCAGAACCTGTTCGCGGCTTTTGTTTACAACGCGCTCGGAGTGCCGATCGCCGCCGGTGTCCTGTATCCATTCACCGGACTGCTCATGAGCCCGATATTGGCCGCGGCTGCCATGAGCCTGAGCTCCGTTTCGGTAATCACCAATTCGCTGCGCTTGCGCCGGGTGCGATTGGGATGATGGCGTGGGCGCACCTTCCTGTGACGCTTGCCGGTGCGGATCAAATCCAGTAGCGTCGAACGTGATGAAGATTCTGGCCCACTCGCTGAGGTTTCTGGTTCTGGTGGCGCTGGTCCTGAACGGCACCGCCGCCCACAGCATGCGAGTAACCGCGGCCAGCGTCCCGCATGCGACCGCTGTGAAAACCGGATCCCCGAGCTGCCATACGAGCGCCGATCAGCCTGATGCCACGAAACCAGCATCGCAAGGTCGCGGTGCGGGCACTGATCACAGTCCTCTACCCACCCATCATTGCGGCTTGGGTTGCACTTGTGCCTGCGCTTACCACAGCCCGGCGCTGTCCCTGTTCAATGCAGATCCAGGGCTGCTCCGAGGCGCATCTGCAGTTTTGATCATCCCGCGCGTCGCGTTCCGTTCGCTGACGCCGTTGCCACTCCTCAGGCCCCCGATCGCCTGATTCCACCCTGACGCCGGCACGCCCGGCGCCCCGCGATTCCTGCGCGTAGGGCGAAGGCCTTCGCACTCGTGCAGCGGCATCATTGATGTTGGCGTCCGGCAAGCCTGCCTGGCGAAATTGGACGCGACTGGTGATCGATGATCCATGAAGATTCACACTCATCTTGATCAGACCGCACGCGGCGCCCGACTCGCACGCCGCACTTTCGTCCAGGGCCTCGCGATGGGGGGCGTTGCCGCGGGCCTCGGTTTGTGGCGCCCTTCTGTTCGGGCCGCCACCAGCGCCAATCAGCCAACAGCGCTTGTCGGCTCCGACTTTGAACTATCGATCGGCGAGACGCCGATGAATTTCACCGGAAAATCTCGTGTCGCGGTAACAGTTAACGACTCATTGCCGGCTCCGATTCTGCGCTGGCGCGAGGGCGACACGGTGACACTGCGGGTCGCTAATCGCCTGCGCGAGGAAGCTTCGATCCATTGGCACGGCATTCTGCTGCCCGCGAACATGGATGGCGTTCCGGGCTTGAGCTTTCACGGCATTCTCCCGGGCGAGAGCTACGTATATCGGTTCAAAGTTCGCCAGGCGGGCACCTACTGGTATCACAGCCATTCCGCATTCCAGGAGCAACGAGGTCTTTACGGCCCGCTGGTGATCGAGCCGCGCGAGCCGGAACCCTTTCACTACGACCGCGAGCACGTGGTGATGCTCTCGGACTGGACCGACGAGAATCCGGACGGCCTGTTCGCCAATCTCAAGAAGCAGTCCGACTACTACAACTTTCACAAACGCACGGTGGGCGACGTCGTGCACGACGTCCAGCAGAGGGGATGGAAGGCGACGCTCGCGGACCGCGCGATGTGGGGCGAGATGCGGATGAGCCCTACCGATTTGGCGGACGTGAGCGGCTACACGTACACCTATCTACTCAACGGTACGACCCCTGCCGGAAACTGGACGGCTATCTTTGGCAAGGGAGAGCGCGTTCGCCTGCGCTTCATCAACGGGTCGTCGATGACGTACTTCGACGTGCGCATCCCCGGGCTGAAAATGACCGTGGTTGCCGCTGATGGGCAATACGTTCATCCCGTAAGCATCGACGAGTTTCGCATCGCGGTGGCTGAGACGCTGGACGTCATCGTTGAACCCTCCGGCCAGGATGCGTTCACGATTTTCGCGCAGTCGATGGATCGCACCGGCTATGCGCGCGGCACGCTTGCGCTGCGCGAGGGCTTGAGCGCGCCAGTACCGCAGCCAGATGCGCGCGTGATGCTGACGATGGCTGACCTGGGCCATGGCGGGATGGACCACGGTGGGCACGACATGGACGCCATGCCCACATGAGCCACGATGCATGCCAGCAATACGGCACGGCACGAAGGTCATGCGGGCCACCAAATGCCGTCGACTTCGGACGAGCACAGTGGCCACGCGATGCCCGCGGATGAGCAGGGCGGCATGCAGGCGCATCCCGAGAGCGAAAGCGGCAATCCACTCGTCGACATGCAGAGCATGTCGCCCACGACGCGCCTCGACGATCCGGGTATCGGGCTGCGCAGCAACGGCCGGCGTGTGCTGACCTACGCAGATCTCAGGAGCCTGTTTGCCGATCCCGACGGGCGTGAGCCGGGTCGTACGCTCGAGCTGCATCTCACCGGGCACATGATGCGCTTCGCCTGGTCATTCGACGGTATCAAGTTTTCCGACGCCGAGCCGGTCAGGCTCAACTATGGCGAGCGCCTGCGCATCGTACTGGTCAACGACACGATGATGACTCATCCCATCCATCTGCATGGCATGTGGAGTGATCTCGAGGATGCGCGTGCTGCATTTCATCTCCGCAAGCACACCGTCGACATACCGCCCGGCACCCGGCGCAGCTACCGCGTCACTGCTGATGCGCTTGGTCGCTGGGCCTATCACTGCCACCTGCTCTACCACATGGAAGCCGGCATGATGCGGGAAGTCATGGTGAACGGATGAACGCGCCGCTAACGATGTTGCGGACACCGTGCTTACTCGTCACTCATGTGCTCGGTGCGATGCTTCTCTTCGCGGCGAGCTTCGACGCGACGGCGCAGCCGCCCGATCTGCCGCCAGTCACAGACGCCGAGCGCGCGGCGGTGTTCCCGGACCTGCCTGGTCACGCCGCCCGCGATCAGGCGATCAACTACTACGTGCTGTTCGATCAGCTCGAGTGGCAGAACGCCGCTGAAGGCAGCGCTCTCAATTGGGATGCAACAGCGTGGATCGGCGGCGACCTCGACAGACTGTGGCTGCGCACGCAGGGTGAACACGAAGGCGGACACACTGTGAACGCTGAGATTGAAGGGCTCTGGGGCCATGCCATCGCGCGGTGGTGGGATCTTGTTGCCGGCGTGCGTGAGGATCCGCGGCCGGGTCCTTCACAGACATGGGGTGCGTTTGGCGTGCGCGGCCTCGCACCGTACAAGTTCGAGCTGGAGGCGACCGCGTACATCGGCGAATCTGGCCAGACGGCCGTGCGCTTTGATGCCGAGTACGAGCTGTTGTTTACGAATCGCCTGATCCTGCAGCCGCGGGTCGAGCTCAATGTGCATGGCAAAGACGATCTGCAGCGCGGAATCGGCTCGGGTCTGAGCACCAGCGAGATCGGGCTGCGCCTGCGATATGAATTGCGCCGCGAGTTCGCGCCGTACGTCGGCGTGACGTGGAATCGCAAGTGGGGAGATACCGCGGATTTCGCCCGGATCAATGGCGAGGACATCGATGAGACGCGATGGGTCGCCGGCTTCCGCATCTGGTTCTGAGGAGAACATCATGAAATTGGTCCTGACGATCGCAGTGACACTGCTGATCCTAGGAGTGCTCGCGGCCGGCTTCGTTTGGTCTGGCGCCTACAACATCGGAGCTGACGATCCGCACACCCGGCCGGTGTACGCACTCCTGGAGACGCTGCGCGAACGCTCGATCGAATCCCATAGCGCCGGCGTGGCGGTACCGGATCTGACGAGTGCCGAACTCATCCGTTCCGGTGCTGGCAACTACGACGCGATGTGCACGGGTTGTCATCTCGCCCCGGGGATGAATGACACCGAGATCAGCAAGGGTCTGTACCCGTCGGCGCCGAACTTCACCAAGGAAGCGATCGACAATCCGGCCGAGGCATTCTGGGCGATCAAGCACGGTATCAAGGCTTCCGGCATGCCTGCCTGGGGCAAGAGCATGCAAGACGAGTACATCTGGGGCCTGGTTGCTTTCGTGATTGAACTGCCGCAACTGAATTCTGAATCGTATGAAGAAGCAGTGGCGACGAGCGAGGGACACTCACACGGTGGCGGTGAGAGCGAACACGGGCACGAGCATGAACATCAGGGCGGGGTGGATCATCATGACGCCGATGAATCTCAACCTCAGGGCACTACGCATACGCACGCGGCGGACTCGGCTGTCGCTACCGCGGCAGCGTTCCAGGAGGCTCTGAATTCAGATGACGCGGTCCAAGTGAAAGCACTGCTCGATCCGAAGGTTCTGATTTTCGAGAGCGGTGCAGCCGAGCGTTCACGGGCGGAATACGCCGCGCACCACCTGAGAGCTGACATGGATTTCCTGAAAACGGTCACATACAAGCTGCAGCGCCAGACCGGCGACACTGTTGGCGATCTCGCATGGGTGGCGAGTGAGTCGCGCATGACCGGCACCTCGAGCGGCAAAGCCATAGACCTGCTGAGTACGGAAACGCTGGTGCTGAAGAAGGGCACCGCGGGTTGGAGAATCGTGCACGTGCATTGGTCCGCGCACCCGGTCGGGGAGTGACCGCTATTCACGGGTCGTTGAGTTCCACAGGCTTTCTTACGACAGGAGCATGAGCATATGAAATTTCAAAAACACCCGGTTCTTATTGCCACATTACTCGTTGCGGCACCGGCACTGACGTTCGCGCAAGTCACACCGGAGGAGCACGCTGCACATCATCCAGCGGAGCAAGCAGCGCCTGCAGAAAAATCACCGCAGCCGGCTGCCGCGGCGCCGAAGTCGGCCGCTGGTATGCAGGAGAACATGACGAAGATGCAGGCGTTGATGGACAGGCTCGAAAATACGAAGGACCCTGCCGAACGTCAGAAGTTGCTTGCGGAGCACCGTCGCGCGATGCGTGAGCAGCTGGCTGCCATGAAGGGCATGGACTGTGGGATGGGAATGCCCGGTGCGTCTAGTGAAGCCATGAAAGGGCAGGCCGGAGGTATGGCAGGGGAAAGCATGATGGGCGCCGACATGATGGAGTGTCACGAGATGATGCAGGCCCGTATGAACATGATGGTCGGGATGATGGAGCAGCTGATGCGACATGAAGAGGCCGAACAGGCAATGGGCGAAGCGAGCAAACATTGATCGGACTCGCCCGAGATCGAGCAGATTGTCGGTTCGTCATCGGCGTCCATGCCCGTTAGCGTCGTGGCGTCGATGCATGAAGACGTGCATCAGCGGACAAAGAAGCAAGAGTAGATAGGGCCAGGCGCCGACCGCATGACCCCAATGCTCACGCAGGATGTAGAAGGCGGCAATCACGATCAGCATGCCGCCTGCGATCATTGCCGGACTTCCCTTGACTGCCATGGAGGATGAAGACCTACGCTGCAGCGGTTTTCGGCTGTGAGAGGAAATATGCGACGGCGTCGTTGACCATCCGCCGAGTGCACCAACGTGCGTAAAACCCACCGAACATCCAACCGAACCAACGGGCAGGAGTCGCCTCGGGCAGGGCGTAGTCGATGAACACACGGAACTGTGAGCTGCCGCTCTGCGGCGCTATGTCGAAGCCCATTCGATAGTGCCCGATCACGAGCAAGCGAGGCTGACCGACCGTTTCCCAGACCTTGCGGTGTGGCGGATCGCGTTCCATGACCACCTCTTCTACGAAGAGCTGGATCCCAAGGGCTCGACCGATCAGACGAATCCGGGAGCCGATCGCCCGTCCGTGTCCTTCGTCGACCTCGATTGTCATTCGCGCTCCTGCCATGCCTACAGAGGATTGGCTCATGTGCGAGGAGAGTCGGGTGTGATCGTCTGCGTGCTCAAAGAGCTCACGCACACGCGCCTGAACAATACGACTGCACTCGTAGTGGTACGGCAAAGCACGCATGGACGTTACCCTTGTGCACGAGCGACGTGGTGCACCCGGTTGTAAACCCATGCGTAGACCACGCCAGTGATGAAACCGATCGCGGCAATGCCGATCAGGCCGCGAAGGAAGGCCGTGAGCGTCGGCGGTGCCGTCGCCTTGATCATTTGCAGATCCAGGCCGTGCATCCAGCTATTCGCGAAGCGGATCGACTCTTCGGGCCACAATGCGACGGCTACGGCGCAGAGAGAATTCAACAGCGCCGCAGTGACCGCAACCGCCGTTCCTGTCGCCAGGACAGAATGCCTGATCACTGCGCACCTCCAGTTCGGAAAAGTCCGAACCGCCCGGCGAGCATCGCGCTGGGCTGTTGAGAATTCCTGAGTACCGTAGCAAAGCTGCCGGTCACGGCAAGTCGGATAAGTACCTAGCCGACAGCCTCGGCCTCAGCGACGCGTTTCTGGCATCAGTCGCGAGCACTTGCAGCTGGAGTCGCCACGCACGCGCACGGATGCGCGCCTCGCACGCGCCTTAGAACGTCACCGAAGCGATCGTGCCCGTGCGGCTGCTCTCGAGCGCGATCTTCCATCCGTAGCGGTCGCAGATGCGCTTGGTAAGGTATAACCCGACGCCGTAGCCGCCCGGGCGGGTGGTGAAGTTGCGGTCGAAGACCTGGTTCATGTGCGCGGGCGAAATGCCCGGTCCGCTATCGCGGATGCGCAGCGTTCGTCCGGCGATTTCACATTTCACTGCGCCACGATCGGTGTGAGCGATCGCATTACGGAACAGGTTGCCGACCACGATCGTCACGAGGCTTGGCGGAGCCTGCACGCGCAACGAATCGTTGCACGTGCACTCGATGCCAACCGGCCGGCCGTTGAGGAGCTCGCGCTGCTCCTCCGCGATGCGCGGCATGATCTCACCCACATCGCAGATCTCGCCCGGGTCGGTCTCCGATTGCGCTTCGCGCGACAGCATCAGGAGCGCCTGGGTGAAATCCGCCATTTCGTTTGCCGCGCGGCGGATCCGGCTCAGCGCTTTCTGCGCTGCCGGCCGTTCGCGGGTCTGGTCAGCGAGAATCTCGGTGGCGCCCTGGATCACGGCGAGCGGTGTGCGCAGCTCGTGACTCGCGGTGGCAGTGAAGGATTGTTCGCGCTCCACGAAGCCGTCCAGCCGTTCGAGGAACCCGTCGATCGAATCGGCGATCGGTGCCAGCTCGTGCTGCGAGTGATCGGGTCCGAGGCGCTGATTGCGTTGGCGCGGATCGATGCGGCGTAGTCGCTGTGCGAGCGCCGTCACCGGCGCCAGGATGCTGCGCGAGACCCAGATTGCCGTGGCTGCAATGACGACCAGGGTGACTACGACGATGCAGTAGAGCAGGCGCCACGCCCACTCCGTGCGCATCTCGTGCTGAGTGACATCGAAGGTGACAAATGCGCGCCCGCTGGGCAGGTCCTTGACCAGGACCTGCATGAGCTTTGCTCCGACCGGCACGCGCTGATGGCAACCAGGCCCGAGCGCGGCGATCTCCCGCGGCAGGTCCGGCGAACTTTGCCGGTAGAACGCGAGCTTTCCATCCTGCGGTGGTGGCGGCACTTCCTGCCTTTCCAGGTAACCCGCATAGATCGCGAGATGAGTCCTCATCACGTCGTTGAGCAGGCCCTGCTCGATGCGCTGGCTGGCCCAGATGCTCCAGCAGGCCAGCAGCAGGAGCGTGAGGCCGACGCAGAAGAAGATTCCCCAGACGAATCGCGCCCGTAGGCTGAGGTGTCGCATCAGTCGGAAAGTGCCAGGCGGTATCCCTCGCCGTGGTGCGTATGCAGGAGCTTCTGCGCAAATGGCTTGTCGATCGCGTTGCGCAAAGCGTACATGTGCGCGCGCAGGACATCGCCGTCGGGCGGCTGGTCTCCCCACAGCTCGTGCTCGAGCTCACGGCGCGTAACGACGCGGTGCGTGTTTTGCATCAGCAACACCAGCAGGCGCCGCGTGCTGGGGTTGAGCTTGATGGCGACGCCGTCGCGTTCCGCGTTCAACGTGTCGGGGCAGTAGGTGAGGTCGGCGACCCGCAAGATGCCTTCGGTGGTGCGTGGGACGGCGCGGCGCGCCAGCGCGCCGAGGCGCGCCTCCAACTCGAGCAGGGAGAACGGTTTCACCAGGTAATCGTCGGCGCCGGCCTCGAAGCCCGCGACCTTGTCGATCACGAGATCCTTGGCGGTCAGCATCAGGACCGGTGCGACCGAGCGGATCTCCGAGCGCAGCACGCGGCATACGGCGAGGCCGTCCATGCCGGGCAACATCACGTCGAGCACGATGATGTCAAAAGGCGTGGCGCGCGCCTGGCTCAGGCCATCCTCACCGGTGAGCACGTGGTCCACCTGATGGCCCTTGGCAGCGAGGAATTCGCAGACGTTTTCCGCGATATCCGGATGATCTTCCACGAGCAGGATTCGCATGACAGAAGTGTGGCAGATCCCGCGCAGAGTAAAAGAGTGGCGCCGGGCGCTCTGAGCAGACCGAATCCTGCGTCAAGCCTCACAAGAATCATATAACTTAATGAATGTCATAAATATTTAACCCCAAAGCAACGCTTCCGTAGCACCACCCATCGATCCTAGCCAGCGTCCCGAAGTGTGCATGCGCTACGGGCGCGGTCAGCCGGGACAGGAGGCGAATGTCATGGTGAGCCGAGCGACACAAGTGATGCGCCGCTTCGACGCGGCGGAGTTATCGCTGTGCGTGCAGTTGAACCGCGCGTGCGCTCGGCGAGGCGTACGCGAGTTCTTTCGCGCCATCAGCCGGCTCGGTGACGGCGTGTTCTGGTACGCCTTGATGCTGGTATTGCCGATCCTGTTCGGCGACCTGGGTCTTCAGGCCACGTTGCAAATGGTGGCGACGGGATTGGTGGGTGTCGCCCTCTACAAAGGCCTCAAGCGCACCCTGGTTCGAGAGCGGCCTTTCATCTCCGATGCGCGAATCCACCTGGGCGTGGCGCCGCTCGATCGCTACAGCTTCCCGTCAGGACACACGCTGCACGCGGTGTCTTTCACCATCCTGGCGAGCGCTTACTTCCCGGAGTTCGCAGCGCTGCTCGTGCCGTTCGCCGCCCTGGTCGCGGCATCGCGCGTGGTCCTCGGTCTGCACTATCCGACTGACGTGCTTGCCGGAGCAGTGCTCGGTACCGTCCTTTCGACCGCCAGTCTCTACCTCGTGGGCGCCTGAGCCACGACGTAGAGCTCGCCTTCGCCCAGCGCGTACGGCTTTGCCTCCACTCCGCTGAATAGCGCCAGCACTTTCAGGCCATTCGCCGCCAGCAGGCGGGCGAGCTCGGCGACGGTGTAGACCTGCTGTGACCCGTACTGACGCCACGTCTGCGCGCCGCGGGTGAGCACGTACTCGGTTTCGAGGCGGCTGCTGCGGGGCATCGTAGCGATTGCGAATCTCGAAACGGATATCGCCGAAGTCATAACTCTCCTCGGGCTTGACGCTGGTGAGGATCGACTCGGCGCATAGCGCGGTGTGAATCACTGCGCGGCCGCCAGGTCGAAGCGTTCCGGTGAGCGCTGCCAGGAATTCGAGCATCCCTTCATGGGCCAGGTAGCCGAAACTGTTGCCCAGGCAGAGCGCGGCATCGAAGGCATGTGTCTGCGGCAGCTCGCGCATGTCGGCGTGTCTCAAGTCAACAGCGACGCCCGCCGCGCGCATGCGCACACGTGCGCGCTCGAGCGCATCAATCGACAGGTCGACACCGGTGACGGCGTAGCCAGCGGCAGCAAGCGCTACGCTCACGCGCGCTGAGCCGCAGGGCACGTCAAGGACTCTGGCGCCGGGGCTCAGTTGCAGCTGTGCAAGCAGGAACTGCGTTTCGCGCACCGTCGCGTCCTGCGGAATCACGCGGTCCCACAGCTCGTTGAACGGCGCGATGAAGAAGGTCCGATACCAATCGGCGCTGGGTGCGGGGAAGCTCATGGATGGATGGTATTCGACTACAATTTCGTGTCCTTTTCATCCCGCGTCGCCAGCAACGATGAGCCGAACGATTCGAGGTACTCCGGCCCGCCATGGCTTTCGCATGCCTGGGGAGTTCGAGCCGCACTCGGGCTGCTGGCTGCTGTGGCCGGAGCGAAGTGACAACTGGCGAATGGATGCCGCACCCGCGCAGAGCAGCCTTTGCTGCCGTGGCGGCGGCAATCGTGAAATACGAGCCAGTCACGGTGGGCGCTTCGGGGGCGCAGTTCGCGAATGCACGAGCACAGTTGGCAAAGCGCGTGCGCGTCGTGCGTCTCCCCAGCGACGATGCCTGGATGCGCGATGTCGGACCGACAATCGTCGTCAATGATCGCGGCCAGCGTCGTGGCATCGACTGGCGCTTCAATGCCTGGGGCGGTCTGAACGGCGGCCTGTACGTGCCCTGGGACCGGGACGAGCGCGTGGCGCAGACAGGTGCTGGCGATCGAGCAGATCGACCGCTATCGCGCGCCGCTGATTCTCGAAGGTGGCGCGATCCACGTCGACGGCGAGGGCACGTGCATAACCACCGAGGAATGTCTGCTGAATCCGAACCGCAACCCCGACCTGACGCGTGCGCAGACCGAGGAGTACTTGCGCGCATACCTCGGAGTAGAAGTCGTCATTTGGCTTGGACGGGGGGTATATCTCGATGAAACGGACGGCCACGTCGACAACCTGTGCTGCTTCGTACGCCCCGGTGAGGTGTGCCTGACCTGGACTGATGACCGCACCGATTCCCAGTACGCGATTTCCCATGATGCGTTCGAGCGGCTTTCGCAGGCTCGGGATGCTCGGGGCCGACGTATCAAGATCCACAAGTTGATTCAACCTGGCCCGCTCTATTCGACTCGGGAGGAAGTCGGGGAGTGCGTGCGGTCCCGGGTACCCGCCCGCGCCCTGCCGGGCTTCGGCTCGCGGGCTCTTATGTCAATTTTTACATCGCCAATCGTGGCATCGTGTTCCCGTTGCTCGATGCAAAACGCGATCGCGGCGCCGCAGCTGTGGTCAAGCGTGTGTTTCCGAAGCACAGAATTGTCGGCGTTCCGGCGCGCGAGATCCTGCTCGGCGGAGGCAATATCCACTGCATAACGCAGCAGATACCGCGTGCACGCAGGCGCGGGCAGCGATCGTAACCGCTTGTAACCGCCTTATAACCGCGATCCAACTGACGGCCAGACCCGCTGTCGGTACCATCTAATTGCCTTAGCTTCGGTCCGGGGATGTCAGGTCCACATGTCGATAACGCTGGATCAGGTTACAAAACGCTACCAGGGCGTGCCCGTCGTGAACGACGTTTCGCTCGACGTTCGCGAGGGGGAGTTCTTCGTGTTGCTGGGGCCAAGCGGCAGCGGCAAGAGCACCCTGCTGCGCGCCATTGCCGGCCTGACGAGCGTCGATCACGGGCGCATTTCTCTGCACGGCAGGGACGTGACCAATGTTTCGGCCCGGCAGCGCGGCGTTGGCCTGGTGTTCCAGAACTATGCCCTCTTCAAGCACATGACGGTGGGGGAGAACATCGAATTCGCGCTGCGGGTGCGCCACGTGCGGGCGCGCGACCGGCGCGAACGGCGCAAGGAGCTGCTGCGACTCGTCGCGCTGGAAGGGCTTGACGATCGCCTGCCGACACAGCTCTCGGGCGGCCAGCAGCAACGCATTGCCGTAGCACGCGCTCTGGCGCACAAGCCCGAAGTGTTGTTGCTGGATGAACCCTTCGGTGCACTGGACGCGAAGATCCGCGAGGAGCTGCGGCGCACGATCCGGCAGGTACAGCGTGAGCTCAAGATCAGCACCGTTCTGGTCACGCACGATCAGCAGGAGGCCTTCGCGCTCGCTGATCGTATTGGCGTGATGAATCTGGGGCGGCTGCTGGAGACCGCGCCGCCCGATGAGCTGTATGCACGCCCTGCAACGCGCTTCGTCGCTACCTTCCTCGGTGCCGCGAACCTCCTGCTGGCACGCCAGACACCGGAAGGCATCCGCTTCGGTGCCGCACCCGTAGACATACCGGGCGTGGAACGGGCCGACACGCGCCGCGAGCACGAAGTGGTGGCGGTGTTGCGTCCCGAAGAGGCGGAACTCGCGCCGACATCCGAAGCGCTGGCATCACCGCATATCGCGCACGGTGCCGTGGATGAAATCGTGTTCACGGGGGCGCTGGAGCGCATTCGCATACGACTCAACGACGGTGCGGCCGCACAGCTCCTCGGACCGGAGAGCAATGCGGGCGCGGGTATGCTGGAGGCGAGCCGCACGCAGCGCGAGCAGCGGGCCTTCCCGCTGGCCCCGGGTCACAAGCGTCGCGATCGGCATGCGGCGCATTCACGTACTGCCGACGCCGCTCTCGAGCTATACGGCATTCGGCACGAGTGTTGAAGAGGCCGAGCACCTCAGCCGGCACTCGTTCCTCGTGGACCTTGCCACCCGTATGAAGACCCGGGTCAATGTGTGCGTGGAGCCTGGGCTTCGAGTTGCAAATGGCGCCGAGCACTCGAGCGGCGCAGGTCGCGGCGGGGTGGCAGTTCTCGCCACGGCGCCCGACGTCATCGCCCAGATCGAATGGTTGTTCCATCAAGGGATAACCGAGACACTCGTGCTGCCGCCGCCGCCGACCAATCCGCAACGCGTCCTGATTCACTGGCTGGATCGCGCGGCACGCAGCGGCACTTTGGCTGTGGCCGCCAGTCTGCTACGACACGTTGCAGCCGAGGCGGTATACATCGGCATCATGCCGCCCGGCACACCCGACAGCCATCGATCGGTCGGCATGCGCGCTCTGCTGGATGCACGCTCCGAGGCGCAGGCGATGCACAGCCTCGAAATGCGTACCGAGCTGCGTTTCGGCGACATCGCCACGGAGCTGGCGACCCAGCTGCGCGAGTCGCGCGATCAGATGCTGATCCTTGGTATCTCGGAGATCAGGCAGATCCGCGAGCGCTTCGTCTCGCTGTTCGCAACCGCACCTGGACTGCCGATCATGGTCGTTTATCGTCCCGGTGAGGACACGATGCGTCCATGAGCTTCAGGCAACCCAGTGTGCTGCCCGGTTTCGGGCTGACGTTCGGCTTCGCGATGTTCTACCTGAGCGCGATCGTGCTCATTCCGCTCGCGGCGCTGGTGCTCAAGACCGGTACCATGCCGTGGAGCGAGTTCTTCCACGTGATTTTCGACCCGCGCTCGGTCGCCTCCTACCGGCTGAGCTTCGGCGCTTCGTTGCTCGCTGCGAGCGTCAACGCCGTGTTCGGTTTCATCATCGCCTGGACGCTGGTGCGCTACGAATTCCCCGGTCGCAAGATCATCGATGCACTCATCGACATGCCGTTCGCCCTTCCCACAGCAGTATCGGGCATTGCGCTCACCGCGGTGTTCGCGCAGAACGGCTGGATCGGCCGCTATCTCGATGCATTTGGAATCAAGGTAGCCTACACGTGGATCGGCGTGACGGTAGCCCTCACACTGATCGGCTTGCCGTTCGTGGTGCGCTCCCTGCAACCGGCACTGCAGGAAGTGCAGAGCGAGCTCGAGGATGCGGCGGAGACGCTGGGAGCCGGGCGCCTGTACATCTTTCGACGCATCATCCTGCCGACGGTGACGCCCGCGCTGCTCACCGGCTTCGCGCTCGCCTTCGCGCGCGCCGTGGGTGAATACGGCTCGGTGATCTTCATCGCCGGAAATCTCCCGATGAAGACCGAGATCACTCCGCTCCTCATCGTGATCCGGCTGGAGGAATTCAACTACAGGGCGGCAGCGGCGCTCGGCTTCGTGACCCTGGTCATCTCGTTTGTCATGCTTCTCAGCATCAACCTGCTCCAGGCGTGGGGCAGGCGCTGGATGGTTGCGGCAGGACGCTGATGGCTGCAGGTACGTATGTCCCTCAACTCGAAGACCGGGCCACGCGGCCTGGGCGCGATACGCTCGTCTCGTCGCTAACGCGCTGGTTCTTCATCGGTGTGTCGCTCACGTTCCTGGCGGCATTACTGTTCGCGCCGCTCGCGGCGGTGTTCGCGACAGCGCTCGAGCGCGGCGTCGTAACGTATCTGCAAAGCTTCATTGACCCCGATGCAGCGGCGGCGATTCGTCTCACGCTCACGGTCGCAGCGATCGTCGTACCGCTCAATACCCTGTTTGGTATTGCGGCGGCCTGGGCGTTCGCCAAGTTCGAGTTCCGGGGCAAGAGCTTCATCATCACGCTCATCGATCTGCCGATCGCCGTGTCGCCCGTGGTTGCAGGACTCGTGTTCGTACTGCTCTTCGGCCTGCAAGGCTGGTTCGGCAGCTGGTTGCAGGAGCGCGACATCAGCATCATCTTTGCGCTGCCCGGAATCGTGGTCGCCACCATGTTCGTGACCTTTCCGTACGTGGCGCGCGAGCTGATTCCACTCATGCAACAGCTCGGCAACGACGAGGAGGAGGCGGCCATAACGCTCGGTGCGGGCGGCTGGATGACCTTTTTCCGCGTGACGCTGCCCAAGATCCGCTGGGGCCTGGTGTATGGTGTGATCCTGTGCAACGCGCGCGCCATGGGCGAATTCGGCGCCGTATCAGTGGTGTCAGGCCACATTCGCGGCCTCACCAATACGATGCCTCTGCATGTCGAGATCCTGTACAACGAGTACAACTTCGTCGGGGCTTTCGCTGTGGCATCGCTCCTGACCTTGCTTGCGGTAGTGACGCTGATCGTGAAGACGTTCATCGAATGGCGAACCGGCTACAGGCGGCGGTGACGGCGGGCCGATGCTGAAATTCCTGCGCAGTGTCTGGGAACGAGTGAGTCTCGACCCCAGCAAGGTCAGCCTGGGCTGGTGGCTGGCGATGACCAACCTGATCATCGTGGTCGTCGTAGTCGGTGGGATCTCGATCTTCGCGATCCGGCTGCTGCGCGATCAGGCGGATGCGCAGGGGCAGGCTCGCGTGCAACTTGCCGGGGCGATGGCGCGCGAAGACATCCGGCGTGCGGGAGAGGACGCGCTCGGCGCAGCACGTGCGGTCGCCTCACACCCGACGCTGACACGGCTCCTTGCCGAAGGCCGCGTGGATGCCGCTGCGCCGGTGCTCAGACGCTTCTGCCTGGGTCCCGCGGTCGATGCCTGCGCCGTCGTTGACGGGCAACTGATCGTCGCGCAGGTCGGTGTCCCACTGCCGTGGGCCGAGTTGCTGACCAGTGAAGTGGAGCAGGGTGAGCGCTTTCTCGCGGCACCCGAGACGCTGAGCGATGCCGTGCTCGGCGCCTCCTCTGGGTTCCCGAATCTGACCGGCGTCAAGGTGCTGGTGGCACGCGTGCTCGATCGGCGGGTTGCGCGACAGTTGAGCGAGCATGCAGGACTCCCGGTGAGGCTCATCGACTACCGCACGTTCGCCGCGGCCCCAGTCGATGATTTCACAGCATTGCACAGCGCCGGTCTCGCCGACGGGCGTTCCGCGCTCGCCCGCATCGAGTCGCGGGATCTTTACGCCGCAAGCTTTCCGGTGTTCGCCGCGAGCGGCGAGGCGGTAACGCTGATCGAGACACGCCTTCCGACCAAGGAGCTGGATACGGCGGTGGCGCGCCTGGTGAAGAGGCTTCTGATCACCTCATTCATCATCGGCGTGCTCGCGATGTTTGCCGGCATGTATCTCGGCCAGCAGGTGGCGGGCCCGAGCCGCGCGCTGACTCAGGCGGCTGCACGACTGGGTCATGGGGACTTCTCGACTTCGATTCCCGCCGGTGGCGTTGCGGAAATGGGTGTCCTCGCGCGCACCATGGAAGACATGCGCCGCAATCTCGTTGATCTCACCGGCACGCTGCGGCGCCGTGAAGCCGAGGCTCAGGCGGTGCTGGGAGGCATTGTCGAGGGGGTGTTCGCCGTCGATCGCAACCGCGCGATCCGCTACCTCAATCCGCAAGCTGCAAAACTGCTCGGCGTGAACGCGAGTGAGGTCATCGGACGCTTTTGCGGCGATGTGCTCAAGCCTGAGCCGGTCGACGGCGAGCGACCCTGCCACAACCGTTGCCCTATCGTGCAGGCACAGGCGGAAGGCAGCGCACGTGCCGTGGAGCATCTGGTCCCGGTCGAAGGCAACCCGCGCACCACCGTCATCACCAGCGCTGCCATGGTGGATGGACTGCAGGTACAAGTGATCCGTGACGAAACGGAACTCGAGGCCGTGCGACGTGCGCGTGACTCGGTGCTCGCCAATATCTCGCATGAGTTCCGTACGCCGCTCGCGGCACAACTCGCTTCGATCGAATTGCTGCGCGGTGGACTGGAAACGATGCCAGCAGAGCAGCGGGCGGAGCTGGTGCTGTCGCTCGAACGCGGCACGCTGCGCCTTACGCGCCTCATCGACAACCTGCTGGAGAGCGTGCGCATCGAATCCGGACAGCTCGGCATCCGCCGCCAGAGCATCGATCTGCGCGACGTGGTCACGGACGCACTGGCACTCGTGGATCCACTCCTGGCGCAGCGCAGCCAGACGTTGACAATCAACGCTGCCCGACAACCTGCCTTCGATCAGCGGTGACGCACCACGCCTCACGCAGGTATTCGTCAATCTGCTCGCGAACGCCAGCAAGTTCGCGCCGGAGGCCAGCCAGATCCAGGTCGGCGGCGAGCTGCGTGGACAGAGCATTGCAGTCTGGGTGGACGACCCGGGCACGGGCGTGCCGTTGAGCAGCGAGGCGTCGATCTTCGATCGCTTCCAGCGCGGTGCAGACGAGGAACCGGCGCCGGGGGGCCTGGGACTCGGCCTGTGGATCGTCAAGTCGATCATCGATCGGCACGGCGGCACGATCAATGCGACGCGCACGTCCGACAATCAGACGCGCTTCATCATTAGGTTGCCGGTCGAGCCCCCGATATGAAGATCCTGGTCGCCGACGACGACGGGGATCTGCTGGCGCTGATCGGCTTCGCGCTTTCGCAGGCGAGCTACCTCGTGGTCAAGGCGAGCGACGGACCCGCCGCGATCCGCCTTTTCGACGCGGAGGCGCCGGATCTGGTGATTCTCGACATCAACATGCCGGGCGCGACCGGCTTCCAGGTGTGCCAGACGATCCGCGCGCGTTCGGTGATCCCGATCATGATGCTCACGGTGCGCGGCGAGGAGGAAGATCTCGTGAAAGCGCTCGAGCTCGGCGCCGATGACTACCTCACCAAGCCCTTCAGTCCGCGAACCCTGCTGGCGCGAGTGAAAGCATTGTTGCGCCGGGCGGGCAGCGCGCCCGTGGCGGAGCTTGCGGCGGGCCGCGTGAAGCTCGACGTCGCCGAGCATACAGTCCAGGTTGGGCCTGTCGCCCCGGTTCGTCTGACGAAACTCGAACTCAGGCTCCTGCAAACGCTGCTCGCGAATCACGGCCGAACGGTGAGCTCGGACCGCCTGCTGGTGCAGGTCTGGGGACATTCCGGTGCTGGCGATCGACAACTGCTGAAGCAGCTCGTGCACCGTTTGCGTCAGAAGCTGGAACCGAATCCAGCCGTGCCGCAGTTGTTGCAGACCGTGCCCAGCGCCGGCTATCGACTCGTCGTGCAGTGATTGTGGGCGCAACAGCGCCCTCGAGCACGTACGCCGCGCTGTCCGTCATGCGGGCGATCGAGGCATCCGGAGCGCTTTCAGGCTGACCCCTGGTCGACGCGGCCTCCATCCACCAGCGCTGAGACGATACTCGTCGTGGGTTCCGGATTGACGATGGTTGACGTCGTTATGGAGGCGACCTCAGGCCGCGAACCGTGGCCGACGCTGCACGTCATTTCGCGGCATGGGCTCATTCCGCCGTCGCAGAGCAGTTTTCGCCCAGACGCTTTCAAGGGTAACGGCGGCATGCTGCTGCTCGCCGCATCGGCATCGATGCGCCGCATGCTGCGGGTGACGCGCGTCCTGGCGCGCGAGGCGCAGTCCCTGGGCGGGGACTGGCGCGAGGCCGTCACTTTCGTGCGCAATATGGCGCCGACCTTATGGCGGCGCCTGCCGGAGAGCGAGCGGCGCCGATTTCTGCGGCACGTGCGCACGTACTGGGACGTCCATCGACATCGTCTGCCGCCCGCGGTCGTTGCGCACCTGGACGCACTGCGCCGTGCTGGCACGTTGCAGGTGCACGCGGGCCGATTGCGTGAGATGAAACCGTTGGCAGACGGTATTTCTGTTACCTGGCGACCCCGCGGGGAAGAGAAAACTATCGAGCTGCGTTTCGACCGGGTGATCAACTGCACCGGGCCCGACTATGACGTGCGACGTTCCCGCGATCCCTTGTTGCGGAACTTGGTGAGCTCAGGACTCGCGGTGCCGGATGCGCTCGGCCTCGGATTCAGGACCGGCAAACATGGTGCACTCATCGATTCGGAAGGCTGGCGGGGTCTGCACCTGTACTACATCGGGCCGATGCTGCGTGCGGAGCATTGGGAAGCGACCGGGTGCCAGCGAGCTGAAAGGACACGCCGAGCGACTCGCCGCCCATCTGTCTGCACAGACGGGCGGCGAGCCCACGGGTTAGCGCACGTTCGGGGGGAACGCGCGCTGGGGGGAACGGAGCGTCAGGGTGCGTAGATACGATCGAATACGCCGCCGTCCGCGAAGTGTGTTTTCTGAGTCTTCGACCAACCGCCGAAGTCGGCGATCGTCACCAGGTTGAGCTTGCGGAAATTGCGTGGCGTACTTGGCAGCGATCTCGGCGTCGCGCGGCCGATAGCCGTTGCGCGCGGCGATCTCCTGGCCTTCCTTGCTGTAGAGGTATTCGAGATAGGCCTGGGCGACATCGCGCGTGCCGTGCCGCAGGACCACCTTGTCCACAACTGCCACCGGAGGTTCGGCCAGGATGCTCAAGGACGGCACCACGATCTGCACCTTGTCCGAGCCGAGCTCGCGGATCGCGAGCAGCGCCTCGTTCTCCCACGCCAGGAGGACGTCGCCGATACCACGCTGCACGAAAGTGGTCGTCGAGCCGCGCGCGCCCGTGTCGAGCACCGGCACATTCTTGTAGAGGCGGCCGACGAACTCCTCCGCCGTCTTGTCGTTGCCGCCCGGCTGCTTCAATGCCCAGGCCCAGGCCGCCAGGTAGTTCCAGCGTGCACCGCCTGAGGTCTTGGGATTCGGCGTGATCACCGAGAGACCCGGCTTGACCAGATCCCCCCAGTCGCGAATTCCCTTCGGATTGCCCTTTCTCACCAGGAACACGATGGTGGAGGTGTAGGGTGAGCTGTTGTTTGGCAGCCGGCTCTGCCAGTTGAGTGGCAGGAGCTTGCCCTGCGTGGCGATCGCATCGATATCCGCGGCGAGCGCCAGGGTGACGACGTCAGCGGCGAGCCCGTCGATCACGGTGCGCGCTTGCTTGCCCGAGCCGCCGTGCGACTGGTTGAACTTGATGTCCTGGCCGGACTTGGCCTTCCAATACTTCGCGAATGCGGCGTTGTAGTCGACGTAGAGCTCGCGCGTCGGGTCGTAGGAGACGTTGAGCAGCGTCACCGGCGCGGCGTGCGCCGGAATCAGCGCGGCGAGCGCCAGTCCCGCCACAGAAGAGTACGTCGTGCGAATCGAAATTGGAGCCATGTTGAAAACTCCGTGCAGGCGCTGCGAATCAGAATGCCAGTGCAAATCGGGTCAGGAAGAACTTCTCATCGTCGCGGTCCCCGGTCGGCGTGCCGCCTTCGAAACGCGTGATGCCATAGTTCAGCACCCATTTGAGGTTCTGGGTCAGGTACCAGTTCAGGCCGACCTCGATGGCCGACGCCTTGCTCGCCGATGCTGTGGGATCGGCAAACGAACTGGCGCCGCCGAGGAACGCCTCGTCGTCGATGTCGAGCTCATGGTAGCGCGCGGTCAGCTCGAATGCGCCCCAGGACTCGCCCAGCTTGAAGGTCGAAGTCGGCGTGTAGCCGCGGAACGACTGCCTCTTCGCCAGTCAGGAACCACGAAGCAGCGAGCTGCCAGGCGCTGTTGTTGATCGTGCCACGACCTCAGCCCGGCCGTGCGTCGTGCGCGAGACCTCCTGCGACACCTGGACGTACTCACCGATCAGGCCGAAGCTGCCGACGTAGTAGTAGAACTGTGGCGAGTAGCGGATCCGCTCGCCATCGGCGATGCGTGGGGGTGGCGCCTGCACGGTAGCGAAAGAAGGTCTGCTGCGGTGAGGTGCGAAATGCCGGCAGGAGCGGCTGGGCGGCGGTGCCGGTCGAGTCGGCGCGGCCAGCCGCGATTCCAAATCCAAGACCGCGCAACGCGAAGGTGTCTGAGTTCGCGAACGGCTGCGCGAACAGCCGCACGATCAGCTCCTTGTTGTCATCGACATCCACGTCCGCGAGCGTCTCGCTGCTGCCGCCATCGATGACGCCGTTCGAATATCCCGCGCGCATAGCTGAAGCGCCCGCCGAACACATCGCCTTCGAACGCCAAACCGATGTCGCGGTTGGGAACCAGGCTGGTCGGGAAGGCGCGGGCGACGAAGCGGATGTCATTCGCCGATTGCAGCCGCTCGAGGCCGAACGGCGACTTGAACTTGCCGACGGTGATGCGAAATTCGGGCGTCAGCCTTGCGGTGATGAACGCGTCCTGGATCACCGTGCGCCCTTGCCCGAAGTCGGGTGTGAAGCGGAAGTCGACGAAGTTCGCCAGTGTGCCTTCGATGATCGGGCGTGCGCGGGTCACCTGCCAGGTATCGACCGCCCCGAGACCCGGCGTCGTCCTGCATGAAACGCCCATCCACGTGCAATACGCCCCGCAGCCGGACCTGGTTGGCGCCGTCGGGCGAGCGGAACGAGAAACCCTTTCGGACTCGCCTGCACGATCGGCGTGGAGCTGACAGCGGTCTTCGCGGCCTCGTCCTGGATCTCGAGACGCCGCTCGAGAATCTTGATGCGTTCGTCCTGCGCTGAGGTGGCGAGCGGTCTTCGCGGTCTCGTCCTGGACCTCGAGGCGGCGCTCGAGAGATCTTGATGCGCTCCTCCTGCTGCTCCAGGCGCTTCAGCAGCTCAGCCTCGGTCTGTTCATCCGCGAGTGCCACTCCGGTCCACAGCAGGATCGCGGTGAGACTGGCCCAGCCGAAAAGTCTTTTCATCGAAATCTTCTCCCAGGGATTGTGCGCAGTACGCTGCGTGCGCGTCGCAGGGCGGCGTCAACACCGCACGATTCATGCGACGTGCAATGCTAGGAGGCGGACGGTAGGAAAATCAGTCGAGGCCGGGTGACAGAAGGGTCACATCCGGGCCGGTGGCCGAGGGGAGGGTGACAATCTCTCTGCAATCGGTCGTTGATATGCTCCTAGAGTTCGCGACGAGCGAGTTCGAGCCACTCGCGCTGCACCTTGCGATAGTGTGCCGGCGCAAGTTCGGAGCTTTCCAGCAACTCCCGGAACTCTCGGCGCGCAGCGTCGAGATCACCGCGGCGCTTCAGGAGCTGTCCGTAGCGCACGCGAGCTTCAGCGCCCGGGTAGTAGCCGCTGAGGACGCGATATTCCTCGACGGACTTGTCGAGATTGCCTTCGCCCTTCGAGCGCACGCGCATAGAGCAGATGGCCGTCGGCCGATTTGAAGTCAGGATTTTGCTGGATCAGCCGATCGAGCGTCTCGCGTGCGGCGCGAAATTCTCCCTTGCCGAATTCGGCGCGCGCGAGACCCAGCAGCAATTGCGGATCGTGCTCGTAAAGCCCATCCAGTGCGCCGCGGTACGCCTCGATCGCAGCATCGAATTCACCATGCGCGCTCAGTTCGTCGGCGTAACGCCTGCGGCTGTCGATGTTGCCCGACACCTTCACTTCGTTGGAATAGCGCCGCAAATCCCGATGCGGATCGAGCGTTCGACGCACGGCGGCGCTGGCGCGCTGTGCCCCGCGGCTGCGGAGCAGACCCGGCAACACTTCCGCGATGATGTAAGCAATCGATCCGGCGACGGGGATGAGTGCGATCGCCCAGATCCACAGGGAATTGCGACCGGTGCGGATCACGTGGACGATCAGCGCCACCTGCACCGCGAACATGATGACGAGATAAGGCATGCGGTTCTGCTGCGCGTGTTCTTTGCCCGGCTGGCGAAAGAATAGCCGATCTCGACGGCCAGGGCGTATCGCCTAGTGAGCCGGACGATTACGCTCTTTGATCAGGAAGTCCGAAGGCGACGACATAGTCGCCGCGCTTGGTACCGAGGCCGCCGTGCCCGCCGGCTGCGATCACGACCAGCTGGCGCTTCTGCGACGTTGTCGTAATAGGTCATCGGCGTGGCCTGGCCGCCCGCCGGGAGGCGTCCCTTCCACAGCTCCTTGCCGGTCTCGACGTCAAACGCGCGCAGGTAGTTGTCCATCGCAGCGCCAATGAAGATCAATCCGCCCGCCGTCACGATCGGTCCGCCGACGCTGAGGCGTACCGAGGGTGCGGGTCGGCACGAAGAACGGCAGCAGGTCACGCGTCGATCCGAGTGGTACTTGCCACTTGATGTGCGCCGCGACGCAAGTCGACTGCGGCGAGGGTTCCCCAGGGCGGCGCAGTACACGGCAACCCCCATGGGGACAGCAGCGCTTCGCGGCGCATGCCGTACGGAGTTCCCGCCTGCAGCGCGAACTCCGAATCCGGAAAGTCACCCGAGCGCGCCGCGGCGCGCACTTCATCGGCCTTGATGAGAGTCACCACCATGGGCAGGTTGTTCAGCGGCACGATGGCCCATTGTCGTTCACTGTCGAGCGCGAGACCGCCCCAGTTGCTACCACCGGCGTAGCTCGGATAGAGGATCGTGCCCTGCAGGCTCGGTGGCGTGTATATGCCTTCGGAGTCAAGCCTGGCGATCTGGTCGCGACAGTTGCCGCGATCCCAGAACGTGAGTCCCCAGGCATCCTCGGGCGTCACGCGCGCGTGCGAAACCAGTGGCGGTGGCAGCACGGGAAGGGGCTGTGTCGGCCACGATTGCTCGCCCGGAACATCGGAGCGCGGCACCGGGCGTTCGCGGATATCGAACAGCGGCGCTCCTGTTTCGCGATCGAACACGAACAGCACGCCCATCTTCGTCGCCTGTACCACCGCGGCGACGTTCTTGCCATCGCGGACCAGCTCGGCGAGTACTGGCTGCGATGCCACGTCGTAATCCCACAGATCGTGGTGGACGAGCTGCTGGTGCCACACGACTTTGCCGGTCGCCGCGTTGAGCGCAACGAGCGAATTCGCGTAGCGATTCGAGCCGGGCCGTTCGCCGCCGTAGAAATCCGGGCTCGCCGAGCCGGTCGGAACGAACAGCAGCCCGCGCGCCGGATCCACCGACATGACGCTCCAGGCATTGGCCGCCCCGGTGCGCTGCGCATTGCGCGCATTCCACTCCTTGCTTACTGGATCGGCGGGATCGGTGGGGATTGGATCCCAGCTCCAGCGCAGCACCCCGGTACGCGCATCGAAGGCACGCACGACGCCACGTTCGAGTTCAACACCACGATTGTCGCCGATCGCCGCGCCCACGATCACCAGGTCCTTGTAGATCGCCGGCGGCGAGGTGACGAGATAGTCCGGTGCGCTGCGGATCTGAATGCCGGAAGCCAGATCGACCTCGCCACCGGGACCGAAATCCTGGCACAGCTGGCCGGTGCGGCCGTCGACGGCGATCAGGCGCGCATCAAGCGTCCCCATGAAGATGCGCAGCCCGCAGACGCCCGCGGCCTGGGCAGGTGACTCGTGCCACGCGCTGACGCCGCGCGATGCTGCTTCGGCGTAGCGGCGCTTGCGATCGATCCTCGGGTCGTAACGCCAGCGCTGCTTGCCGGTCGAGGCATCGAGGGCGATGACGATGTTCGTCGGGGTGCTGAGATAGAGCGTCGTGTCGATCAGGATGGGAGTGGCCTCGAACGCCAGCTTGTCAGCACGCGCGAAGCCTTCGCCAAGCTCGCCGGTGCGGTACACCCACGCCTGTTCGAGCTCGTGGACGTTGTCGCGATCGATCGCGGTGAGCGTCGAATAACGCTGTCCGAAGTCGTCACCGCCGTAGTGTTCCCAATCGCTCGCTTCCTGGGCGACGGTTGTTCCCAGGAGTGTGAGCGAAAGCAAGAGCAGGAACGTGCGCGGCGTTCGGACCATGCAGGGGGTATTCGAGTTGCGGCGCAGTGTAGCGACTCGGACGCGGACCACCAAGTTATGGTGAGAGTGGTACACGCACCGTCGGGGTGGACGTGCGCGAGGTTCGCTGCTAAATCTGGCGACCCATGAGCACCGAATCTCTGTTCCAGCAGGATGCATATCTCAAGTCCTGCGCAGCTCACGTGATCGTATCCAGCGTTGGCGGCATCGAGCTGGACCGCACAGTGTTCTATCCTCTCGGCGGCGGGCAGCCCGGAGACAGCGGCTGGCTGCGCACCGACGCTGGGCGTTCAGTCCGGATCATCGACACACGCAAGGGCGAGCAGGGCCGGATTCTGCACATCCCCGAGGTGACGCCGGTCGACTTGCGCGCGGGTGACGGGGTTGTCGCCGAAATCGACTGGGACCGACGCTACGCGCACATGCGGATGCACACGGCACTGCATCTGCTCGGCTCAGTGCTGCGCTTCGGGGTCACGGGTGGACAAATCGCTGCGGACAAGAGCCGGCTCGATTTCGACACGCAGGAGGAGATCGACCGCGATCGTGTGACGACCACCCTCAACGCACTGATTCACGCCGATACGACCGTGAACTCGGAATGGATCACCGATGAGGAGTTGGTGCAGCAGCCCGAGCTCATTCGTACGATGTCGGTCCGCCCACCAATCGGTGCGGGCAGAATCCGCCTGCTCAGTATTCCGGGAGTGGACCTGCAGCCTTGTGGTGGCACGCATGTCGCCCGCACGGGTGAGATTGGACCGATGCAGGTCACCAAGGTCGAGAACAAAGGAAAGCACAACCGGCGCGTGTACATCAGTTGGGGCGCGACTCCTTCTTGAACTCCGCCGGTTGCAACGCGCTTTCTCGACGATGGATCACCGTCGTCGGTTCCTGCGCCGCGCTACTACTTTCAGGTGTCGTCTTCGCGCAGGACACGGCACCGGAAGCTGACCCGGGGAATGCAGCCACGGTCGTCCCGGGTCCCGGTCGCCCACGCATCGGATTGGTCTTGAGTGGCGGTGGCGCGCGTGGCGCCGCACACGTCGGCGTGCTCAAAGCGCTTGAAGAAAAGCGGGTGCCGGTCGATGCGATCGTCGGCACCAGCATGGGAGCCGTCGTCGGGGGCCTTTATGCCTCCGGAATGTCGGCGGCAGACATCGAAACGCTGATGAGCTCGATCGACTGGCAGGACGCCTTTCGTGACCGCCCGTCGCGCAAGGATCTCGCCTTTCGACGCAAACAGGACGACCGCGACTTTCCGGTGCGCCTGCCGCTCGGGCTCAAAGGCGGCAAATTGCTGTATCCGCGCGGACTGATCCAGGGGCAGAAGCTGAACCAGACGCTGCGCGTGCAGACCCTGCCGGTATCGCAGATCGAAAGCTTCGACGATCTGCCGATTCCGTTCCGCGCTGTCGCCGCCGACATCGAAACGGGCGCAACGGTGGTGCTGGATCACGGCGACTTAGCGACGGCGATGCGCGCCAGCATGTCGGCCCCCGGAGTCTTCGAGCCGGTAGAGGTAGACAAGCGTGTACTGGTGGACGGCGGATTGGCAGAAAACCTGCCAGCCGAAATCGCGCGCGCCATGCACGTCGATGTGCTGATCGTATCGGACGTGAGCTTTCCGCTGCAGAAGCGCGACACGCTCGTGTCGCCGCTCGATGTCTCCAACCAGATGCTGGCGATCCTCATCCAGCGCGAAACCAAGCGTCAGCGTGCGACCCTGACCGAGCGCGACGTCGTCATCGAACCGCTGCTCGGCGGCATGACTTCGTTCGACTTCAGGAACGTGGGTGAGGCAATCTCGAGCGGAGAAGTCGCAGCGCGGACGGTGGCCAGCGCGCCTTGACGAGCTGAGTCTGTACCAGCCGATCAGTACGCGCAATACCTGGCGCGGCGCAGTGTGCGCGATCGACCGGGCCCGCAAATCGATTTCGTGCGCAGCGATGAGCGTTCCGGAGCGCTATGCCAAGATCATCGATGCCGCGATGCAGCCGCTCGTCGGCAAGCCACTCGACACCAGCAGCCTCGAGAGGCGCATCACCGAACTCTACGGCCTCGACCAGTTCGAAACAGTCGACTATCGACTGGTGCGCGATGGCGATCGCGACGGACTGGAGGTGACGCGCGCGGCGCAAGTCCTGGGGCCCGAACTACGTGCGTTTCAGCCTCAACCTGCAGGATGATTTCGAGGGCAACAGCAGCTACAACGCCGCCTCACGCTTCATCATTACGGAGGTCAATCAACTGGGCGCCGAATGGGTGACGGATCTGCAGGTGGGCGAAAATCCGCTGTTTCGCACCGAGTTCTACCAGCCGATCACCTATTCGCCACGCTACTTCATCGCACCGCAGTTCCTGTTCGAGATTCGCAACGTGCAATTGCTCAACGACCAGGAGCCGATTGCGGAGTTTCGGGTGCGCAGCCAGGAAGCAGAACTCGCCGTCGGGCGCGGGTTCGGAAGCTGGGGCGAGCTGCGCGCTCGGCGTGCGGCGCGGCTTCGGCCAATCGCGCGTGCACATCGGTGAGCCCACGCTGCCGGAGGAGGATTTCGATACCGGGGAGTTCATCACCAGCTTTCGCTACGACGAGCTCGACAATCTGAACTTCCCGCGCTCCGGGCAGGCATTGGAGATGCAGTGGACGGCCGGGCGCACCGGTCTCGGCGACGATGCGTCGTCGGACATCCTGAGCCTGGATGCACTGGTGGCACGAAGCTGGGGGCGACACACGCTCGTGTTGTGGGCATCAGGCGGTTCGACCGTGCACAGCGATGCCGCCACGCCCCGGTCCAGGATTTCTTCACCCTGGGTGGCTTCCTGAATCTCTCCGGCCTCACCGCCAATTCGGTCGCCGGGCCGCACTTCGGCATCGCACGCGCGCTCTACTACCGGCAGATCGGCCGCGGCGATCGACCAGGGATTGCTCAACGTTCCGGTCTACGCGGGCCTGTCGATGGAAGTGGGCAATACGTGGCAGGAGCGATCCCAGGCGAGCTTCAACAACACGCGCAAGGATGGGAGCCTGTTTCTCGGCCTCGATACTTTTCTCGGGCCGCTGTATCTGGCGGTCGGCTACGACACGGAAGGCGAGACCGCCTTCTATCTCTTCATGGGCCGGCCGTTCTAGCTGACCTAAAGACTGCGACTCTCCGCCAGCTTCTCGACTTTGACGAACACCAGGGCCGGCCGATCGCCGCTGCGCGAATACTCATGCTTGCGACTCATCTCCTCGAGCGCCCGATCACGTTCCGCTGCCGTCGCGAACCAGTGGTACTTCTGCCATTCCGGACCGAGGAGTCCGCGGAACGGATCGTTCTCCCGCAGGCTGATGCGGATCCCGTAGGGGCGTTGATCCTGGGTGATCGGCCGGTGCAGGTTGTGAACGTGGGCGATGGCCATTGCGATTACGTCGAGTGCGGGGCGGCGCAGATTAATCGGACTGCCTGGCACCCGCAAGTCACTGCCATTTGCGATCGCCGGCGCCTTCCCGATCGGCCCACCCCAGCATGCGGCGCGTGACGAAGTTGTAGAGTCTCTTGCCGCTGCTCATCCACGCACGGTTGAGCAATGAAGGTGTGGCAAGAATGTGTAACTCGCGCCGGGTCAGGCGCTGGGGACAGTAGGTGCGCTTGTGCTTGAGCAGGTGACGGATGTCCTCGCGGGCCAGGGTGCGAAACAAGCGGCCACGGCGACGCGAGACCAGCGCCAGCTGAAAATCGACCAACGCGGCGTGACCCTCCGGCGTGACCAGCCAGTTCGGCTCCTTCGCCAGGTCGTTGTGAGCGACGCCGGCGCGATGCAGGCGCCGCAACAGCTCGAAGGCATCGCTAAAGAAGCGAGTGTCACGCGGCCGGGCGAGCTGCATGGGAAGTCCCTCGATCCAGCCGCGCCTCAACACTCCGGCCGAGAAATCATGAAACGTCGGGACACCGGGCAACGGTGCGGAGCGCTCGCAGCGCGCGCGCTTCGCGACGCGCGAGGTGATAGGCGAGGGCACGCAACCACCAGCGCGAACGGCGCACATCGCGCTCTACGACGAGGGTCACTTCAGAGCCGATCGGCCGCTCAACCCGGTTCACGGTGCCGAACAGATCGGACTTGAGCTCCATCCTAGGAGCGGATCGCTTTGCGTCGCTGCTCTTCGCGCACACGCTTGCGCTCCAGCAGGATCCGCTTGGTTTTCTTGAGCGTGCCTGATTCGGGCGAGAGTTGCAGACCGATCTGCACATCGCTCAGCGCAGCTTCAAACATGCCTTTGCCCAGGTACGCAGCGGCGCGGTTGTTCCACGTGCGCCAGTTGCCGGAGTCGAGCCCGATCGACTCACTGCATCTGGCAAGTGCAAGTTCGTACTGACCCAGCCCCACGTAACCGGCACAGAGGTTCGCGAGACCCGCGGCGCGATCCTGCGGCGAGTTCGGGCGATCGAGCCCTGCCAGCGTCAACTCGACGCCCTGCTGGAAGTTTCCGCGCTGCAATTCTTCCGCGCCGGCGCTGAGAAGCTCATTGGCGCCGATGACGGTCATGCTGTTCGAGGAGGGCACTGAGCCGGCCGGCGGCGCGGCAACGGCCTGCGTGGCGAGCGCCACGGTCAGAATCGCCCAGCACTTACAGTTCGTCATGGCGGGCACGGCGGGTTGGCAGCGGTAAATCTATCACCGCCGCCTGTCGGCCGGCAGTAACCGGTTATCGGGCCGTAACCGCCGCAGGCCCAGAATCGCCCTCGACCTGAGACCCCGGTCACAATCCATAAGCGCTTTAGTTTCATATGATTGCGCCCGATTTCGATGGGCTAGCAGCAAGCGGGGCCGCTGCGACGCAACCCCATCACCTGCACTACGGATCACGCCATGCGTTCGACAATCAGAGGCGGCTGCAGAGTCGCCGCAGTCCTGGTCTTCCCGACCCTTGTTCTCATCGCCGGCTGCAGCCAGGAGCTGCCACCACGAAGCGCGCTTGAGCTCATGGAGGACCCGGCGGTCCTGCAAGGCGTCGTGCATCGTTGCAACGAGCTGCAAAGCGCCGCGCTCAACGATCGCGAATGTCGCAACGCTCGCGAAGCGGTCTCGCGCCTCGAAGCACAGCAGCCTGCTGCCGACAAGGCCGCCCAGGAAGAATTCGAGAAGGCTCGTGAAGCACGCCGCGCGCGTGATGAGCTCGAGCGCCGTCGCCGCGAGGCACGCGAAAAAGTCGATCCGTACACGATGCCGCTCGCGCCGGACATGGCGCCTTCAGAACCAGCGGCCCAGTCCACCGCGGTGACGTCGACGGCATCGATCCCCAACAGCTGAAGAGCAAGCGCCGGGCGCTTCACCACAGCACGAAGGCGGCGGGCCAGTGAAGCGTCCGCCGCAGCACATCGCACGTGCTGATCGCTGCGAAGAGGACGAACAGGCTCCCCGCGTCCAGGAAGGATTTGCGGAACACGCCGAAGTTCACGCTCGCGCTCGGCAACACTTCAGCTCGCCAGCGCCGCGGCAGGAATCGCGGTACTTGCTCGCAGTAGTGCCTGAACGCCTCTCCGTGTCGTTGCAGCAATACTCGCTCCTCATCACCAGCGGCGCGCACATGCAGTACCGCGAGCAGCACGGCTGTTACCGCGAGAAGAGTGACGCTGCCTGAAGCCAGGCCGATACCGAGGCCCGCCAGCATCGACAACGCGTACAGGGGATTGCGACACAGGGAATACGGTCCCCGGGTCACGAGCTGCTGGTCCTTGTATCCGGCGATGAATGCCGAGCACCAGATGCGCCCGAGCGCGCCCGCCGCAACGAGCATGAGACCGAGGACTCGCGCCAGTTCACCGCTCCAGTGATGGGCCCAGGGACGTTCACTCGCGGCGACCAGCACGATGACCAGCAGGTACCAGAGCAGGATGAGACGCAGGCGGGGAGTGCTGGCGGAGCGTGTCATGTTCGAGTTGTGGCTGCGCGTGCAATCCTATCATCTGCTTGAAAGCCCCCCGAGCACCCTCACGTGTGCGCGGCAGAGGCAATGGCGTGATAATCAGTCGCGAGCTCCGGTCTCCTCTGCGCCGGGGCTTCACCCGCGAATCCTAAGAGGAGACCTGCGAATGCTGTCGCTGCGCAAGAAGACGACCCTGCCCACCTCCGACCAGTCCCTGCCGGGACGTGCAAAGCCCCTCGAGGTGCCGGAAACACACTTCGTCAATCGCCATCGCATCGTTCCACCGTTTCCTGCCGGCCTGGAAGTGGCGACGTTCGGTATGGGGTGCTTCTGGGGCGCAGAGCGAAAGTTCTGGGAGACTCCGGGCGTCTATTCCACGGCAGTGGGCTACGCGGGTGGCTTCACGCCCAATCCGACTTACGAGGAAGTCTGCAGCGGACTCACCGGTCACACCGAGGTCGTGCGCGTCGTGTACGACCCCAGGAAAGTGAGTTACGAGGAGCTACTCAAGATTTTCTGGGAATCGCACGATCCGACACAGGGTATGCGCCAGGGGAACGACGTGGGCACGCAATATCGCTCGGCGATCTACGTCGCCAACGCTACGCAGCGCGCTGCTGCTGAGGGCTCGCGCGCGAGCTACCAGAAGTCACTGCGACACGCCGGCCACGATGCGATCACGACTGAAATCGAAGATGCGCCTGAGTTTTACTACGCCGAGGACTATCACCAGCAGTACCTCGCGAAGAATCCGGGCGGGTATTGCCCGGATCACTCGTGCGGGGTCAGCTTCAAATCCGCAGAGTTAGGAGTGAGAGAGAAGGCGTAACCGCCAGTTACGCCCGACAGCTCCTGACGCTACGGGCGGCGGTCAGTCGCTGGCCGAAGGCGCAACCCGATCAGCGCCCCATGCGCCGTTGATAGGCACGCGTCAGACGATCCTGCAGACTCGCGTCACCTGTCACGGAAAAACTGACGTGGATTGATGCGTCGGCCTGCGTTACCACCGTAATCACCACGCTGGACGATCCCTTGTCGCCGCGCAGGGTCCCGCTGGTGCGATCTTCGTGGGTAATGCGGACGCCCTCGTCGGCAGCCGCGCCACGGGCCGCCTGCCATGACGCATCGAATCGCGCGGGAATGGACGACGAGACTGGAACGGGCGTGTACGCTGGGGCGGTATAACAACCCTGCAGCATAAGGCCAGCCGCGGCGGCAATACCGGTCGCAACAGTCCTAAAGTTAGTCATGCTCTTCACTCCGTTCTCGTCACCGGTTCGCCGGACGTCTGGAACCAAGTCTAGCAGCGGTTGCGACACGCTCGTACTGCCGCACGCTGCTCAGGCGGTCGGTTTCACGTTGGCATTCAGCCGGAACAGAGGGCCGTGGCGGTCCATGCCACCGCCGCTGAAGCGCAGAAGGTTCTTCTTCTCATCTTCTCGTCTCCCCCGACGATCGAATGGAAGCTTGCGTTCTTGGATCAGTGAACTGGTCCCGGTAAGTCAAACACGAGCACCTCGGCATCGCGCCCGTCTCGCAGGGTCAATCGATCGATGTCTGTTGCCTTCAAGGCATCGCCGGCATTCAGCGCCGTATCATTCGCCTTGAGTGCCCCGCGCGCGAGGTGAACATACACGTACCGCCCCGGCGCAATTCCAAGTGCCGCGCTTTCGGCGCTGTCGAAGAGCCCGCAGAAAACGCGGGCATCCTGGTGAATCAGCACCGAGCCTTCGGCTCTGTCGGGCGAGGCGATGAGGCGCAAGCGGCCGCGTTTTTCCGCCGCTGGGTAGTTCTTCTCCTCGTACCCGGGCGCAATGCCGCGCTGCCCCGGGTGAATCCAGATCTGCAGGAAATGCACCTCTTCGCTGTGCGACGGGTTGAACTCGCTGTGTGTTACTCCAGTGCCTGCGCTCATGCGCTGCACATCACCAGGGCGGATGATCGAACCGTTGCCCATCGAATCCTTGTGCTCGAGAGCGCCCTCCAGGACGTAGCTGATGATTTCCATGTCGCGGTGCGCATGGGTGCCGAAGCCAGCTCCCGGCGCTACGCGATCCTCATTGATGACTCGCAACGGACCGAACTCCGTGTGCTCGGGATCAAAGTAGTCAGCGAAGGAGAAACTGTGGAAAGATTTCAGCCAGCCGTGGTCGGCGAATCCTCGCTCATTGCCATGCCTCACTGCGATCATTGGCGACTCCGGCAGAAATTAAGTTTTGTTAAGCACGCGGCGCGCGACATCGACCCGGCCCGCTGCTAGCATGGCTGCAGCGGCGCGGATGCAGCGGGAGAACAACAATGCAGCGCACAGTACTGGTCCTGTTGCCGATCCTGGCAGTCGGCGGTTGCAACGGCTCGAAGCCGCAACCGGCGTCGGATTCTTCACCACCGGCGACCACCGGGCAATCATCATCGATGCCCGAGGGCGGCCACAACATGCCGGGCATTCCCTCGACGGTCGCCGATTGGGCGCGGGGTGCAGCGCTTTTCGACAACCTGGGCAGTTACCACCGCAAGATTGCGACAGTCCTCGGCCCAGGCACAACAGTACTTCGACCAGGGCATGCGTTTTCTCTGGGCGTTCAACCACGACGAGTCGACACGCTCGTTCGCACGCGCAGCGCAGCTCGATCCACAATGTGCGGCCTGCTACTGGGGCGTGGCGCTCACGGTCGGCCCCAACTACAACCTGCCGCTGATGATGGAGCCGCGCGCCAAGGTCGCCTTCGAGGCCCTGCAGCTCGCGCAACACGAACGCCGCCCATGCCACACCGATCGAGCAGGCGCTGATCGGCGCACTTGGGCGTCGCTATCCTAATGCGCAGCCGCTCGACCCTTCGAACTCGGCACCCGTGCTTGCGGCCTACGCTGATGCGATGAAGAACGTCGCGCGACAGTTTCCGGAAGACCTCGACGTGCAGACCTTGTATGCCGAGTCACTCATGAATATCACACCGTGGAAATTGTGGAGTCCGGACGGCAAGCCTTCGCCAGGAACGGTGGAAATACAGAAGACCCTGGAATTCGTCATGTCGCGCGATCCGCAACACCCCGGTGCGAATCACTACTACATTCACACGCTGGAGGCCTCGCCACACCCCGAGAAGGCAATAACCTCGGCGGAGCGCCTGCGCGGCATGATGCCCGCAGCGGGGCATCTCGAGCATATGCCCGCGCACATCCTGCAACGGGTCGGCCGTTACGAAGAAGCGGCGGAGGCCAACCGCAAGGGTGCCGCGGCGGATGAGCTCTATTTCAAGGCGACGCAACCACCCGATTACTACGCGATGTATACCGGGCACAACTACCAGTTCCTGGCGTACTCGGCCGCGATGGAAGGGCGCCAGGCAGAGACGCTCGATGCCGTGCGCAATTCTCGCCGCGTTATTCCCGATGAGATGCTGCTGGCCATGCCCGGTTTCGACTGGTATCTCACCGAGGAGTACGCGGCCACGGTGCGGTTTGGCCTGTGGGACGAGATGCTGGCGAAGACCGCGCCTGATCCCAAGCTCCACGCTCTCACGGGCGGATATCTCTACGGAAAAGGGGTGGCGCTCGCCGCCAAGGGTCAAGTCGATCAGGCCAAGGCGACGCTGGCGGAACTCGAAAAGCTTGCGCAAGCGGTGCCGGCCGATGCGCCTTCCGGCTTCAACACCACGAAAGACGTCCTCGGAGTGGCCGTGCCGATCGTGCGTGCACGTATCGCGGCAGCGGAGCATCGTTCGGACGAAGCAATCGCGCAGTTGCGTGAAGCCGTGCTGGGCGAGGACAAGCTCGCGTACGACGAGCCGAGGGATTGGTTCTTTCCGGTGCGTCACCTGCTCGGCGCGCAATTGCTGGCGGCCAATCGGCCCGCGGAGGCGGAGGCCGTGTATCGCGAGGATCTCGTGCGCAATCCGTCGAATGGCTGGTCGCTCTATGGACTGAGCGCAGCGCTCAAGGCGCAGAAAAAAGCTGCGGAGGCCGTAAACGTCGATGTGCAGCTGCGCACTGCGTGGAAGAACGCCGATATCGCTTTGACCGCGTCCGCGTTCTAGCTCTTGCTGGGATCAGTTCGCCGCGCCGCTCCTTGCGGTCGCGGCGCCAGCTTTCACCGGCATGTAGACATCGGTCTGCAGCTTCTCGTCCGGCGTAGTGACGGGATCACTGATGTATTGCTCCCACGAGGGTCCGTTCGAGTCCAGTCCTTTCGCGACCATGTAGTCCTCGAGCGCGCGGTACGCGTCAGGCAAAGTCGAATGATCACCGATGTGGATGCCCTTGAGTGCGCGCCCGGCATACGTGCGGCCGAAGCGAATCACACCAGTCTCTGAAGCCGCAGCTCGAGTCGCGTCGGTCACCCCTGCCACCGGAATCGCGGCCTGAAATCCCCAGCCGCTTTCGTCGTAGAAGCGATTGACGGCGAGCGGCGCGCCGTTTTGCGTCAGGGCGTGCGCCTGCATGAACTGCCCGATCCGCGAGTAGGCAGCGCCGAGTGCCTTGGAAATCGATTCCGGATCGAGGCTGGTCACACCCTCCACGTAGGCAATGTCGATCGCGTTGGCGTCCACCTCGGTGATTTTCAAAGTCTCGCCCGACTCGGTGGGCACCGGGGTCGCCTCCCCGAGCGCCTTGAGCTTGCCGAGCCCGCGCTCGAATTCGGCGCCAACGATCGAATCCATTGCCAGGCCGAAGTAGCGTCCGAGCATGTTGTTGCCCAGGTCGGTGTCGAAGCCCCAGGTGACTTTCGTACCCGCGGCCTCGGGAGCGAGGGTCAGGACCGCTTCGCCGCTGCCCTGCGCGCCGAAGTCGAGATGCGTGCGCACGCGCTGCTCGGGAACGGATTCGACGATCTCCTGTGAGCCCGCGCCAACCGAGGAGTCATCGCTGGACCATGCCAGACGGGAACCAACGCCGCGCTCCGGGCCGCTGAAGGAATAGCGGGCGTTCGGGTCCTTCTCGAACCATGGCGACCACTCGTTGAAACGGCGCAGATCGTTGACGATATCGTAAACCGCCGCGGGCGGCGCCGCGATGCTCACCGAGCGCTCGACGTGCGCGGCCGAAGGCAAGAACAGCCCGATGAGCGCGAGCAGCACGATCAGCGCCACCAGGCCAATCAGGATCGGCTTGAGGATTTTCACGGCTGGCTCCTCGACGCGACCGCGGCACTATAAGTCGTGTGCCGACGCGCTGCCAGAAAATGGCGCATTTCTGAATCCAGGCGACGGGGCACTGCGAATCAAACATTTCGTGCACCGATTTGTCACGCGCAGCGCTGCAAAAACTGCTGCGTTCTCTGCATCCAGCATCTTCCCATCCGCGAACAGTCGGCGTGACAAGGGCTCATGTCGAGCCCGAGAGAAGACAAGGGAAGACACCATGAAACACCATGTCCGTTGGGTCGCCGCGCTGGCTGCCGCTGCGCTACCACTCCTCGCCACTGCGTCCAGCCACCGCGAGGCGCCGAATATCACGCGCTTTCCGACCGTCGATTCCACCGACTTCTACATGTTCATGAGCTACGAGCCGGGTCGCGAGAACTACGTCACGCTGCTCGCGGACTATGTGCCTCTGGAAGATCCCTACGGTGGACCGAACTACTTCGCGCTCGATCCATTTGCACTGTACGAGATCCATATCGACAACGATGGCGATGCACGTGAAGACCTCACGTTTCAGTTTCGCTTCAGCAACACGCTGGCGAACGGCAACCAGGGCATCAAGCTCAACATCGGGCCGAACGGCAGCCAGCAGGCAGTCGCGGTGCCCCTCAAGAACGTCGGGCCGGTGAGTGCGGGCAGTAATGCGGCACTCAATTTCCGCGAGTCATACACGCTGTCTCTGGTACGCGGCGATAAGCGGCACGGCCAGGGCGCCGCCATCACCAACGTGGCGAACGGCGGCGGCACGTTCGGTAAGCCGTACGATTATGTCGGCACCAAGACCTTCGGCGATGCGAACGCCTACGAAGCCTACGCCCGCAGCTTCCTCTACGACATCAGCATCCCGGGTTGCTCGGGGCAGGGCCGCGTATTCGTCGGGCAGCGTGATGAGCCATTTGCCGTCAATCTCGGCAAAGTATTCGACCTGGTGAATCTCGTGCCGGTCGAAGGCGACAGCGCTCCGGGTGCAGGGGATGGCAAGGGCTTCCCCGGCGGCATCAACCAAGATCGCGCCAACGATACGATCGGCGACAAGAACATCACGACGCTAGCCCTCGAGATTCCGGCTGCTTGCCTGACTGGCAGCGGCAACGGCGTGATCGGCGCGTGGACCAGCGCCAGCCTGCGTCAGGCCCGCATTCTCAATCCACGGCCGACGTTCAATCGTCCGGAAATCAACGGCGGAGCATTCACACAGGTGTCCCGTCTGTCGATGCCACTGGTCAACGAGGTGGTGATCGGCATTCCCGACAAGGACCGCTTCAATGCGAGTGAACCCAGGGACGACGGGCAGTTCGCGACCTACGTGACCAACCCGACGCTGCCTGCGTTGCTCGATATCCTGTTCCGCGACGCCGTGAACCAGACGCTCGGTACCAACATCCCGAATCTCGCGCCGGCGAATTTCCCGCGCAACGATCTGGTGACGGCATTCCTGACTGGCTTCAAAGGAGTGAACCAGCTTGCCAAGGTTACGCCATCGGAGATGACGCGACTGAACACGCAGATTGCCGCGACTCCGGCCGCGCAACAGAGCACCTTCGGCGTCGCCGGCGGCGATCTGGCGGGGTTTCCGAATGGCCGGCGTCCCGGAGATGACGTGGTGGACGTGGCGTTGCGCGTCGTGATGGGCGCGTTGTGCTACCCGATTCCCGTCAATGGTCAGCCGACCGATCTCGGGCTGTGCAAGCCAAGCGATGCGCCCGTGGGCAACGTGCCGTTCACCGACGGTGCTCCGGTCAGCGCTGCGGACTTCGACACGCGCTTTCCGTACCTGCGCACGCCATTCCCTGGCGCGTCCAACTGAGCGGTGCGGGCTACAGGAGAATCACCATGCACATCTCAATTCGCTCGGTAATCTGCGTAGCCACCACGGCACTGGCCGTGGCCGGCTGCGGAGGCAGCGGCTATAAAGCTCAGCCTGCACCGGTCGATGGACCGCCGACACTCTCCGTGATCGGCGACCAGGCGATCGATCAGGACACGACTACGGCACCGCTTCCATTCAGCGTTGACGATCGTGAAACCGCTGCCGACAACCTCGTGATCAGCGTGACCTCGTCCGATACCAGCATCGTCGCCCCTGGTGGGCTGACCCTTGCGGGTAGCGGCACATCGCGAACGTTGCTGATCAGTCCCGTGGAAACCGCGTTCGGCATGACCAGCATCTCGCTGAGTGCCAAGGACGGAGCGGGCCAGAGCGTCACGCGCACCTTCGCTGTGACCGTGAAACCTGTATTCGTGTCATTCACGAAATTTGCGAGTGACACGTTTGCGACCGAGGAGGGCTCTGACGTTCGGCAGCTCAGGGGCTTCACGCTCGACGGTGACGCGGACGACAACTCCGCGGCGTTCGACAACCTGTTCTGAAGATGGCCATTTATGTGGCGGGCCCGGTGAGCGGGCCTGCCACAGTCTTGACCGAGGATGCCGTAGTCATGCAAGCCATCTGTGCCGCCCTTGTCATCTGTCTTGCCGGCGCCACCCTGCCGACAATCGCCTGTGCCGAGCCGTTCGTGCCACGCGATGCTTCACTGGTCGTGCTGCGCGTGCCCGCCGATCCGGCGCTCAAGCGTCTCGCATCGCTCGAGGCTGCGCTGCGCGCCGATCCTGACAATACCGCACGAATCTACGCTCTCACCGAGGCCTACATCGCCATCGGACGCCGCAGCGCAGAGCCACGCTATTTCGGTCGTGCCGAGGTTTTGCTGACGCCGCGCCTGCAGGGGCCTTCCGCGCCGGCGGAGCTGCGGCTGCAACTCGCCGACATCCTGCAGTATCGACATGAGTACGAGCCCGCCCTCGAACAGATTTCGCAAGCCTTGGCACAGGACCACGGCAATACGCGCGCTCACCTGATGCGCGCCGCGATCTGGCAAGCGTCAGGCCGGTTCACGGAGGCACGCGCGGAATGTGCCTCAGTTCTGGCTGCGGGCGAAGGCGTTGCGGGCAGCGCGTGTCTCGCGCAGGTCATGGGCATGACCGGTCAGGTCGAACGCGCGCGGCTGTTGTTATCGCGGCTCTGCGCATCTTCAGCGCCATCGCTTCCACCGCATGCGAGCTGGGTGCTCGCCGCGCTGGCGGACCTGGAGGAAAGATCAGGGGATGTCGCTGCGGCGGAACGCAGCCTGCGTCGCGCCGTGGCCGCGGATCCGAACGACTTCTACGCGCGCTTTGCCCTCGCCGATCTGCTGCTGGCCCGCAAGCGTTCCGGTGAAGTGGATCAAGTCCTGCAGGGGCTGCCCGTCACCGAGGGCGTGCTGATGAGGCTGGCCGAATCCCAGGCTGCATTGAACGCCGGTAAGCCCAACGCGTATCTGGCAATCCTTACGGATCGTCTTGAGGCGGCCCGCAACCGGGGAGAGCGAATCCATGCGCGCGACCTTGCCAGGGTGCAGCTGCGCCTGCTCGGGGATCCAGCCGTCGCATTACGAGCAGCTCGAGACAACTGGGCTCAACAGCGTGAACCGGCGGACGCGCGCCTGCTGGTCGAATGCGGGCTGGCTGCGCACGATCGAGCAGCCATCGCCGAGGTCACGGAGTGGCAGCGTCGCACTTCGTACCAGGACGCCACACTCGATGCATTGCTGTCGCCCGCCGGGCCAGCAGGCTGACGTTCATGCGCACGCTGCTGCTCGCGTTGAGCCTGCTGTTCCCTGGCCTTTCGTTCGGCCACGCCTTGAGCGGGAGTTACCTGACGATCGAAGCGGATTCACGCGCTCGGCATCTGGATGGCCGGTGGGAAATTCGCATCGCCGATCTCAACGACGCTCTCAACCTGGACAGCGACGGTGATGGGGCGGTGACCTGGGCTGACCTCGATCGCGAGGCGCCGCGCACCGCTGAGTACGTACTGTCACGCCTCACTGTGCAACAAGGGGCGGCGAACTGTGCGCTGACGCGGGGTCGGCAACTGCTGAACGAACGCAGTGACGGCTACTACCTGGCACTCGAATTCGGGGGCCAGTGCCCGCAAAGCGATGGCGCCCTGGCGGTGGAGTCGCGGCTGTTCTTCGATCGCGATGCCTCGCATCGCGTGTTGATGAAAGTCGCACTCGGCGCCGCGATCCGCTCCACGCTCCTGTCCCCACTGCAACCGCGCTGGCAGGCGCCGCGCGAGGCCAGCGCGATCCAGACGCTGGCCGCCTTCCTCAAGGAAGGCATCCGGCACATCTGGATCGGATACGACCATATCGCCTTTCTGATCCTGCTGTTGTTGCCGGCCGTGCTGGTTTCGCGCACCAATGGGCACGGTGACGGCGGTGGCTCATGGGAGCCTGCGGCTCGATGGACGGGTGTCGCGGGGACTGTCCTGCGAATCGTCACCGCGTTTACGATTGCTCATTCGATCACGCTGTCGCTCGCCGCATTAGGAGTCGTCGTGCCGCCGGAGCGGCCGGTGGAGATCGGGATTGCCGCCTCGGTGATCGTAGCGGGGGTCGTCAATCTCTATCCCCGCATGGCGCAACGCGGCACGCTGCTCGCCTTCACCTTCGGCCTGCTGCACGGTTTTGGCTTCGCCAATGTTTTGCGTGAGCTCGATCTCGCCTCGACGTCCCTGGCGTGGCCGCTGGCAGGATTCAATCTTGGCGTCGAGATCGGTCAGCTCACGATCGTTCTATTGGTGTTGCCGATCATCTATGCGGCCCGGCAATCGCCCCTGTATCTGCGCCGCATCGTCCCCGCGACCTCAATCATGGTCGCGGTCCTGGCGGGCGCCTGGTTGATGCAGCGTCTGGGCTGAGGCGTCGGCAGCCTCGGACCTACGCGTCGAGCAACAGGCACATTTCCCTGGACGTCACTGCGGCGGTTCCTGGCCGGGATTGGGATCTTCCATCGGGTAGGTCTTGGTATCTGGCGCCGCTGGCGGATTCTGCGTGGCCGGTGGTGACGCAGGAGTCGCCGGAGTCGTAGGCTGCGCAGCCGCCGGAGCAGGTGCAGAAGCCGCAGGCGCGACGGCGTTTGCCGCGGTACGAGTGCCCCGGTCCAGCGTCTCGATGAAACGACGCGCCGCGGGCGGTAGTGGGTCCGTGCTCGCGAGAATGTCTGCCGTCTTCAAGTCCGGCTTGCCATAGAAAGTGGCATTCGCCTTGTTGTCGATCGCGATGGCCGAGCCGTCGATCGCGATGCCGGCGAACAGGCCACTCGCACGTGAGTACGAATAGACCTCGGAGAGATTGATGTCAGTCGCGGCCGAGGTCTGCCGCCCGACGGGTCCGGCTGCGACGGAGGCATCGGCGCCCAAGGTCACTTTGCCGCGCGGTAATTCCTTCGACGCTGCGCTCGGTGGTCAGACACCAGGAGCAGATCCGCGGTTTGTACGCCGGCTTGCCAGCCGAAGCTGCCACCGCCCAGCGTGATGAACACGGGATTGCTCCAGCCGCCCTGCGCGTTGCGCACAACCAGCACACCCTTGCCGCCCCTGCCGCCGATTCCGAGGCCGACTTTCACCACGTTCGGAATCACCGCGATGCCATGGGCTCGTGCGAGCAACCAGTCGGGCGCACGCTGATCGGGCATTGCACTCAGCTCCTCCACGACCTCTGTGGCCTGCAGCAGGCGCGCTTCTTCACGTGACTGCGCAGTCGCGAGAATCGGCACCAGCAGCAAAGCCGAGAGAAAGCAGGAAATGCGATAGGTCAACGACATGATTCCCCCGCTATGGACCCATTGAACGCTCGCAGTCAGTGCGACCGCGGACCGCTGTATCGGTTCCGGATGATTCTACCCCGGCGGGATTCTACCGCGTGCTGCTGAGAAGCAGATCAGCTTCTGCGCCGCGGCCGTGGGTGCTGAGGAACTTGAATGCTCGCTTGCGGGCCAGGAGCGTCAGGTCGTCGCGATCGCCGAGTAGCGCCTGCAGGGTGTGATAGCTGCCCAGGAGTAGCGCCTCGGCCTCGGTCGCTTCGCCGAGTGCGGCCAGCGCTTCTCCCAGCGCACTCTGTGAACGCGCTGTGCGCCAGCTGCCGGGCCCGTAGCTGTTCGTACAGACATCGACGGCATGCCTGAGCGGAGTGATTGCGCCGCGGGCATCACCAGATGACAGGAGGATCTCGCCCAACAGGTGCTCAGAGGAAGCAATGTAAGCATGATCGGCGGGCAGTTTTTCCCCATAGATGCTGAGGGCCGCCGCTACGTTGCGGCGCGCATCCTCGAGCCTGTTCGCCTTCCACTGCATGAACGCCAGAGAATCGAAGAACACCCCGGTGTCGACCGAACGCTCACCGCTGCTCCTGCGCGTGATGGCGAGCGCCTGGCTCACGAGCTGGATCGCCTCATTCAGCTCATCGCGCCGCTCGTGGACGGTGGCGAGCGATTGCAGTACCCCGGTCAGCTGCGGCGAGTCCGGACCGAACACCTGGCGCTTGAGCTCGAGCGCTTCGTTCAGGACTTTTTCAGCCTCAGCAAGATTGCCGCGCTTCATCAACTCGTAGCCCAGCGAGCCCAAGGTCTGGGCGTAGTCCGGATGCGTGCGCGGAACGCTGTACGCGTAGATTCGCAGCGCCTGCCGGTGAAACTGCTCCGCGGTCGCGAGGGCCTCCTTCGAGTCCTTCCACAACATCAGGTTGCCGAGGTCTGACAAGGTCGCCGCCACTTCGCTGTCCTCGGCCCCGAGCGTCTCGGTATAGATGGCGAGCGCTTCGCGCAGCAGCTTCTCGGCCTCATCGATGCGGGATCGATTTGGATAGAGCAGCCGGCCGAGCCCGACCATGACCGCGGCCACCTCTGGCTTGCGTTCTCCATAGACCTGGCGACTCATCAGCAAGGCCTGCCGGTAGTAGCTTTCGGCAGATGCCGCATTGCCGGCCATGCGCAGCGCATCTGCCAGATTCCTCAGGCTCGTGACCAGCAATCCCGAGGGCCCGGTCGCGGCCTGCCTGCGGATTTGCAGGGATTGTTCGAGCAACGGAATGGCGCGCTGCTGGTCGCCCTGGCGTTGGTAGGCATAGCCGATGCTGTCGAGCATCTGCGCGCGGACCTCGGGCTGCTGGTTCAGGTCGCCCTGGATTCTCGCAGCACCTCGTTCCAGCAGTTCTTTCGCAGTGATCTCGCGACCCTGTGCATTGAACGGATCGGCGGCCGAGAAGATGTCGACCATGAAAGCCGAGACCTGGGCAGCGCGATCGCGCTCCTGGGCAACGACTCTGCTCTGTGCCTCCAGTCGTTGTCGCTGCACCCACATCAGCACCGCGAATCCGGCCAGCGCGAGGATGACGATCGACACCACCGCAACTGCCGCCGCGTGGCGCCGCACCAGCTTGTAGGCACGGTAACGGCTACTTCCCTGGCGGGCGCTGACGAGTTCGCCGGTCAGATGCCGCCTGAGGTCGGCAGCGAGCTGCGCGGCGGTCTCGTAGCGCGCTTCGGGCTCCTTGCGCATCGCCTTGAGGACGATCTCGTCGAGATCGCCTCCAAGCGCGCGCCGCACCCGGTCGATGCTGCTGCTGCGAGCGGCGGCCACGAGCGCTGGATCAAAGCCCCCGGCCTCGAGCACCGCCTTCGAGCGGCCGGAGCGAAACAGGCTGCTGGGTCGCGGCGGGTCCTCATTGCAGATCGCGCGTTCCAGGCCTTGCATCGTCGAGCTGTGCAGGGCGTAGGGAGACCGGTCGCAGAGCAGTTGATAGAGCAGGACCCCGAGTGCGTAGACATCCGTCGCGATGGTGATTGGCCGGCCGAGCACCTGCTCGGGAGCCGCATGCTCGGGCGTGAGCAGGCGGTCCTGCATGCGCGTGACTGCGAGGGTATAGGCAGCGGGCTCGGGTGCCAGCAGCTTGGCGATGCCGAAGTCGAGCAGCTTCGGCGTACCGTCCGGGGTCACCAGGATGTTGGCGGGCTTGAGGTCGCGATGCACGACGAGATTGCGGTGTGCATAGTCGACGGCTGAGCACACCTTCTCGAACAGCTCCAGCCGGGCGCGGATCCCGAGCTGATGAGTCCGGCAGTACTCGTCGATCGGCAACCCATCGATGTATTCGATCACGAGGTAGGGGATGCCAGCCTCGCTTTCGCCGCCGTCGATCAAGCGGGCAATGTACGGATGCTCGAGATTGGCAAGGATTTGCCGCTCGGCGCGCAGGCGCGTTCGCAACTGCGGATGCACGGCCATCTGTTCGACCAGCTTGATCGCGACGCGCTGCTCGAACTGCCGGTCGGCGCGCTCCGCCAGGTAGATCGTGCCCATCCCGCCGTGACCGAGAACGCCCGTGACCCGATAGGCACCGAGCGATGCGCCGATCAGGCTGGCGCGATTGTCCTCGACCACCTGCGTGGCCGCGCCAACGATCGCATCGCGCACGCGCTGATCGCCGTCAGCGTCGGATTGAAGCATCGCCTCGACTTCACGGCGCAATTCCGCGTCCTCGCCGCAGACCAGCCGCAACGTCGATTCGCGTTCCGCGGGCGGACTATCGGCCACGCGATGAAACGCGATTTGCAGGCGCGCCCAGCGCTCAGGTGTCATGCAGGGCGGCGCGGATCGTCTTGGTGAGCCACGCCTTGGCGGTGCGCAGTTCCCGATTCAGCGTCGAGACCGAGATGTCGAGCGCGGCCGCCGTATCCTCGACGCTCAATCCGGAGAAGTAGTGAATTTCGACGATGTCAGCCAGCCGGCGGTCAACCGCGGCGAGCTGACTCAGTGCCTGGTCGATCTCGACGATACCAAAGCCGATGTCGGCAGCTTCGGCGTCGTGTTCCTTGATCTCGAATAGAGTGACGCTGCCCGCACGCTTGTCGGTGGACCGCTGCTTGGCGTGATCGACCAGGATCCGGCGCATGAGACGGGCCGCGATCGAAAAGAAATGCTTGCGATCGACCCAGGGAACGTCCATCGCTGTCAGACGCTCATAAGCCTCATGCACGATCGCGGTTGCCTGCAGGGTATGACCGGGACGTTCGCGCTTCATGAAGCGATCGGCCAGCCGCTTCAGTTCGTCGTATACCAGGGGAGTCAGTCGATCGAGCGCATCTGTCTGCCCGGAACGCCAGTCCCGCAGGAGTTGGGTCACTGAACTGGGTCGGGTCATAGCGCTCGGCGTGTTTGCCCTGCCGCCCTCCCGGCGAACGACGAAACGGTCCCGGGCTCGACTGGCGGTGCCAAGATGACAGCAAGTCTCTGAAAAGTCTAGGGACAAACAGCAGCTTGCGCCGGCCAGAGCGACGCGTTGCGCTGCAAAATTCGCTTCGAAGCGGCCACTGGTGAAAACTCTCTGAAGTATTTCTTGCCGAAGCTGAGAAGCGATCCCACTTTTTCTCGCTATTCCTTATGAAGAGGCCCAGGCGGGCCACGGACTCTGGTATCGCAATCAACCAATAAACCCTACCTCCGGAGCGCCATTCCATGCACAAACATCTTCTGGCTGCCCTGCTCGTGACCTTCGGTCTCGGTATTGCAGGCAGCGTTCTTGCCGACAACGTGCCATTTCCGATTCCGCCGAGATTTGCTGACGCCCTGCCGAATGCACCTGATTTGACGGATAACGTGCCGTTCCCGATTCCGCCGAGATGAGCCCTGACTTCAGGCCGAGTAGTACGCGCAGGAGAAACGCCGTGTATCGCATGAACAAAGGAAGGATTCGACAGGCCGCGCTCGTGAGCGCCACCGCGCTGGTGTTTGGCGCCGGTCTCGTCCTCGCGGCCACCTCGGGCCATTCGGAGCTTTCAACGCAGCCGACGGCACTCGAACGGCAGCCGTTGTGGGTTCCAGGCGGCGAAGTGCCGATGTCCGCATACCTGCGCTCTGAACACGACTCGCTGCTCGCTCCCCCGCGCTGAGGACATCTTGGTAGGGTAGGTGTCCTGCGCAAAATCCGCGGTGTGCTTTATGCACACCGCGGTTTCTTTTTCTGTCGCGACTGCTGCCAATCGGTCAATAATCGCCGCCATCTTTTTTGGCGGGCGAATGAACGTGCACGGTCCTCACTATCACAAGCTCCTTCCTTTCTTCCTGGGCGCTCTGGTCGCCAATCTCTCGGCCGCGGGACCGGCACGGGCGGAGTGGGTCTCGCGCGAGGAGGCGATCATGGGCACGCGCATCGCGGTCGAGTTGTGGGCCGCGGATCGCGTTCGGGGCGATGAGCTCATCACCCGCGTAATGGACGAGATGCGGCGCGTCGATGAACTGATGAGTACCTACAAGCCCACCAGCCAGGTCTCGCGCATCAACGCCGAAGCCGCTAAGCATCCAGTGGTCGTGGATGCCGACCTGTTCGGGCTGCTGCAGACGGCGCTCGGGTTTTCGCGCATCACCGAGGGCGCGTTCGATATCACCTACGCGAGCGTCGGCTATCTCTACGACTACCGGCGCCACATCAAGCCCAGCGATGCCGCCATCGCCAAGGCACTGCCAGCGGTCAGCTACAAGCACGTCATTCTCGATGCTCAGGCGCACAGCGTGCGTTTCACCCAGCCTGGGGTGCGCATCGATCTCGGCGGCATCGCCAAGGGCTGGGCGGTGGATCGCGGCATCGAAATCCTGCGTGCAGGCGGCATCGAGCATGCCTTCGTCACCGCGGGCGGCGACACGCGCATCATTGGCGATCGGTTCGGTGAACCCTGGATGGTCGGTATTCGCGATCCGCGCCAGGAGGGCAAGGTGATCGCGCGCATTCCGCTCGTCGATGCGGCATTGTCGACTTCAGGCGACTACGAGCGATTCTTCGAGGCCGATGGCGTGCGCTATCACCATATCCTCTCGCCCTCTACCGGCAAATCCGCCAGCGCGGTTCGCAGCGTGACGGTCATCGGTCCGACCGCGACGCGCACCGATGGGCTGTCCAAGACCATATTCGTACTCGGGATCAAGGAAGGCATGCGCGTGCTCGATGCACTCGGCGACGTCGACGTGATTGCGATCGACAAGGACGAGAAGATCTACTACTCGAAGGGGCTCGCGCGGCCGGAGAAGGATCCGGTAGGCTTGTCTGGCGCTCATCCCTGAGCCGCGGATCGTTCAAAACCAGATCGAGCCGAACAACTGCAGCACATTGGCCTCGAAGCTGTAGAGTGGCTCAGTGCCCGGCGTCGTCGCCACGCGAATATCGCGAAAATCCTTGTAGTCGAACCACAGATGTTCGACGCGCACGTTGAGCGAGCCCTTCTGCACGAAGCGCGGCCAGCCACCCGGAAACTCGTAACTTGCGCCGACGCCCAGGCCGTAACTCTGGAACGTCGCCAGTTCCTTGTCACGTCCCAGGAAGTTCTGCGCATCGGCACGCGGGAACAGGTCACTGTAGAAATCGGCATTCTTCTGCGTGTAGTAACGAACGCTCGCGTCGAAGATCCATTTCTTCTTCCACGGCTGTGTGTAGCCAACATCCGCGGTGTGCGCAGTGATGCCCCAGGTGTCCGAGTAGAAGCGGTACTCGCCGTTGACGGCGGCGCGGAACGGCAGGTAGTACCTGCCGTTCACGGCAATTGCGTTGCTCGTGTGCGTGCGTGGGTAGACCTCGGCCTGGAAACTGTAACCAGTGCCGCTGGTCGGATCGAGATAGCGCACCGAGCGGTACGGGTTGTTGAGGAACCCCTCATCGGTGATGGTCTCGAAAGCGGCGCCCAGGATCAGGTTCTTGGTGATGATCTGCGATAAGCCGACGCTGTACGAGCGACGGTCGAGTGGCTGCTCGAACGTCGGATCGCCACGCCGCCGCACCGTGTCCCAGCCGCGCGAGTAGCCCAGTGTCACCGTGGTGAGATCGCCGAACAGATCCTGGCTCAGGCTGAACGAGGCAGTGTTAGCCTCGTAGTCGTTCTCAGAGCTGTTGATGTAGTTGAGGCTATAGGTCGTCTTGCCGCGCATTGCGTCGACGCCGACGCTCCATTGCGTGCGCTCTTCCTTGTACGGACTCGCGGTGGTGACGACATCGATCGATGCGCTCGACACCATGTCCATGTAGAAGTTGCCGACGACCGATACCTTCTCCAGAAAGCCCTTGCGCACCAGGAGTGATGGACCGTCGATCTGCACGCCGCCGCCGTCGTAGACGTGGTACATGAGATCGGCCCGATCCTCGGGCAGGACACCGGCGAGCACGCGTCCGGCCAGGCCGGTGAGCGCGACCAGGAGCAGGAGGCGATGCAGGTGAGCGCGCATCGCTCTGGGAGTCTGCCTGAGCATTCCGCATGGCCGCGACCGCGACGATTTTGGCCTGCAGCTAGGCGCAGGCGATGCTGTGGTGTGGTTACTCCACATGAGGAGGCTGCAACGACGCTGCAGGCCAAAAGCGTCCGGTCCCGTACGGGTTGCGATGAGCAGGCGTGTCTGCGGCGTTGCGAGGCTTGGCCATGGAATCGACCATGGGCTGCACCTCGCGCCTAGCAGCCATTGCCTGCTGATCGCAACGCGGTTCATGC
>CAVOLM010000013.1:0-107940 GCA_963696675.1 uncultured Gammaproteobacteria bacterium
CCGACAGGCCCGCGCCGCGCAATAGCTCCGCCAAATCCGGGCTGCCCGCGACGTAAACGGGCGCAGGTTGCGGTGGCGGCACACTGCTGCGTGGGGGTGGTGCCTCGGGCCGTGGCGCGGGTCGCGGCGCTGGTGCGACACTTGGCGCGGGAGCAGATGGCCTCGCGACCCTCGGAGGCGCTGGCGGCGTCGCTCGTTGCGGCGGGGGCGGAGGTCGGCGAGGCGGTGGCGCGGGCTTTGGCGCTTCCGGGGCGGCTGGCTTCGGCGTCTCCATGAATCTCGATCGGTCCCAGTTGTCCGGGATCCCGCCCGAGGCAGGTGCGGACATCCGCGGAAGCTCGAAATGATCGGCGAGCGGTGAAGCCTGCTGCCAATTGACCGGCGGCAGACCGGGTTCGGCGTCTGGGTGTTGCCTCCGAGTGCCGCGAGGGGGTCGAGCGTTCCCGTATCGGCGGGAGAACCCATGATCGAGTTGTCCCACTCGTCTGGTACCCCTTGGAGGCGGAATGACGGGGGCGGAGCCTGGCCTGGCGGCCGGCGAGATCAGCTCGAACGGATCCTCGCTCAAAGGCACGGGCGCGACTGTGCCTGGCGGGTCACCTTGCATCACTGCGACTGTGATTTCGTACTGGTCGATGAACAGGCGGTCACCGTGGCGCAGCGGACGCGGCTGGTTCGCGGCGACGGCGTTGTCACTGCGGCCCAGCGCAATGGGGTTACGACCCAAGCCCTCGATCTGGAAGCTGCCGTTCGAATACGAAATGCGCGCGTGGTGCTTGGAGATGTAGGGGTCGGGAAAGATCCAGTCGTTACCCGGTACGCGACCGATGGTGAGCCCCTTCGGGCCGACGATCTTGCGCTGCTCCGCGCCCATGGACGCGGCCTGGGGACTGACAACTTCGAGCGTGAGATACATGGGCCGTGGGACGCGCTCCCGATGACGCAAACTCTATCAGCATTCAGGCGAGACAAGAACTTGCACCACGCGTCGCTAGTCTTCGTTGCCGCGGTGAGCCACGGCTTATTCAGCGAGCGTGGTGAGCCTCAGGCATGCCTCTTCGTTCTTCGAATAGAAATACAGACCGTCTGAATCGCGGCCCTCATTGATGATGACCGCGACGGCGTTATCGAACTTCTGCTTGGCGATGGCCGACGCCGCGACTTCGTTGATGCTGTGAGCCTTCACATACTCCGCCCAGCGAGCATCCGTCTTATCGATACGTGCACCGGTGTCCGAGGCTCGACGCAGCAAACCCAGGAACTGGTAGTAGTCGAAATCCACGACTTTGGCGCGCGGCACGGTTCTACTCTAACGTAAGGACTTGCTCGTAACTACCTGAAAGTAACGGGAAGTGCAAGCAACAAACATCCATTTCACGGCGGCACGTAACCAAAGCCAGGCACTGACCACCCCAAAGATGACGCCGATGATCAACCACGTGCGAGTGGCGGGATTCGACGCCCTCCCACCCTCGGCGATGCGGGTAAGTGCGAGCACCAGAAAGACGGCAGACAGTACGGCCAGGATGCCGCGCGCGCTCAGCATGTTGCGTCACCGGGTGGTGGGTCATTTGATGGAGATATCGAGAATGACGTCACCGTAGGGCACGTTCTCCTTGGCGCCGTGGTCGCAGGCATCGTCCATGTCCTGCTGGCGCTGGGCCATCCGTCTGTTCGCTTCCGTGACCATGTCTGCGATGTCGCCGATGTCGTGACCAACAGGTCCGCGGCGAGTTTGTTCGCCTCCTCGATCGCGATTTCGAGGTGGCGGTCTTCGTGAATCTTGAGCTTCGCGACCATGCGGTCCCACTCGGCCTGGCCGCCGTGGACGCCTTGGCGTAGTTCGCCCATGTCGGCAGCCGATGCACGAGGTTGGCGTGCATGACGACCGTGAGGTCCGTCGTGTTGCCCTTGCCGATCTTCTCGGTACGCAACTCGCCGCCGCCATCGCCCCATTCGCGCAGCCGGTTCAGCGCGTTGCCGGCGGCTTCGAGCGTGGCGCCCTGGACGACGATTGGAGGCGTCGTGCGGGGATTCGGCGTGTATCCCAGTCCTTCGTGACCTTCGCGATCTTGCGGCCGGTAGTGTCGAGCGGAATAGCCGGTGGGGCCCCGAGATTAGGTGCGTCCGGTTCATCGATGCCGAGACTGCCGGGGGCGTTGCCATCGCCGAGCACATCGATGTCGCCAGCTGACGCGATCTGCGTTGGCGGGGCGTCGGTGCCGAGGATGCCGTAGCGGGTGCCGCCCATGGTAGTTGCCGATGTGCTGCCTTCGCTCGACTCACATCAGTTCATTTGCGAGAGCAAGTGTGCTTGCCGCCAGGCTGGCGCGCGCCATTCGAACAACGGTTTTCCCCCGGTTCAACAAGCAGAGATGATGTGCGGCGGCAACCCGTTGCCTCTGATAGCCGATCTTCAACACCTCGATGCAGTGTGCGCTATTAACCGGCGCACCCATGAAGTGAGGCACGCCGGTCGTAAACCGTGCGCCGTTCTGATCCCACCATGTCTGCACTTTGGCTCGGTCGGGCCACGGCAACCCTTCGTCCTCATCCATGTCGACGTTCGAATTGTCCGGATCGTCGTTCGGACCCGATTCGAAGCTCTCGGGAGGATTGCGTTCGAGATCGAGCCAGGCGAGATCGACGCCCGTAATCATGCTGAAGGATTCGCCAGCCAGTCTTGCAAGCTTGTCGTCGGACATGTGACCGATAAGCCAGGAAGCGTACATGGGGTCGCCAGCGAGGCCGGTTCCGCGCATCAATGGGCGAATCTGAGCAGGTTCCTCTGAAAGATGTCTAAGGAAATCGTGGGCCCTTTTCGTGGGCATCGCGAGCAACGCAAGGTGAAAGGCTCGCTCTTTGGAAAGGCGAACCTTCAGTCGCGATGGTCGTCAGGAAATCGAGCGCTCGTTCCCGATCCCCGAGTAACACGGCAGACCACGCAGCCCAGAACTGACACTGCGGGTCATCATCAGCGAGTGCAGCGGCAAGCGTCGAAACGAACTCCGCCTTCCCAAGCTCCCCTGCCGTGCGAAATGCGCGCGCGCGCACCAGTGGATCGGGTTCTTCCAGTCGTCGTGCCGAACCCAACGCTGGATCCACCCGGTGCATGGAACTTGCCGCGATGGCCGTAGCCCGCACGGCCGGTTCCGATGCATCCAACATCGACACCACGATGTCACGCAGTGCCGGCGCATCGGCCCAGCCGAAGGCTGCTCGCAATCCGCGCTGCGAGTCTTGGGCAGACTGCGCAAGCGCAAACAATCGATACAAGTGGTGCAGCCGCTTGCCCTCGATTGCTGTCACCGCGGCCACGAACAGTGACGCAGAGCTCAGCCATTCGAGTGCGGACTCGCAAGCCGTCCATGCGATGTCACCGCCAATCGCTATCCCATCCAAGTGCGCCGCCAGTCGGTCATCGCTACGACGCAAATGATGCAGTCTGCAATTGGGCGCGCTGAGCAGCCACGCGCGGCTGTTGTACAGCACTGCCGCATCTTCAACATGCTGGTCAAGAACGGCTGAGATCGGATTCCGTAGAGGCATCGTCTAATCTATTCGCTGCCAGTGGCGGCCGTCGAACACGAGCACATCCGTCGCCCCTATGGACCAAAGCGTGCCAGCCTCCACGGCCAATGTATTGAAGCTCGAAGGTCCGAGACCGGGATCGACGAATTCAACCTGTCCTTTCCACAAGCGAAACAGGCCCTGCATTCCGCTTAGGTAGAGCACCTCGTCGAACCAAACGATGCTCCAGAAGTCGGCCCTGAGACTTCCCGTGTCAACAACGTCCCAGCGATTACCTCGGCCGCTGAGTAGCAAACCTTCTCTTCCGCCTGCGTACACGCACCCATTCGGTGCACAGCACACAGCGGTCAACAAGACGTTCGTCGGGCTGGGTTGCAGCTCCCATGCAGATCCATCGAAGCGCCAAATTTCACCCTTCCACCCCACTGCATAGATATCGTCCTCGGCGAACCCGTCGACTGACTCAAACCCGTACACTGTGCTGTCGGAGGGATTGGGGCGAGCGGTATCGTCGAATGCAATCCACTCGCCGGCTCGGACCCGTCGGTATGCCTGGCGATCGCCGCCGACGGCGTACACGCGAGTACCGATGCGCCGCACGCAGCGCAGGGGGCCACGCTTACGGATCTTCCGATCCTGCGGCAGTACTCGAGTCGACTTGCATATCGCGCATCACACCTGCACCGTTGATTTCAAGTGTGGTGCCAAAATTACTGACCACAACCACACTGCCATCGACATTGCTGTCTGCCATACCCCCGGGTAACCAGCCTTCCTTCGCCACCTCAGAAAACTTGCCCTGCTGCCAGGACAATACGAAGCAGTGAGGGGTCTCTTTTCAGCAAGTGCATCTATGGACAAGGTCAGGTAGCCCGAACTTTCGTCGCATGGCTGACCGAATACGTACTGAACCAATGCCTGCAAATCGCCCCACTGCGTGCTCCTCAGCCCTTAACCCATTTTGCTCAGAAGCAGCTCCGAGTATCGCGCTGCGATTTCATTGCGGATGCGCTCAACATCCGCCGGCGTCGTAGCTCCGCACTGAACAGCCTTCACCTGAGTGTTGTCGCTGATTCCACAGCTGTTGTGGTAAGCATCGAGTTGGGCCTCTGTGCATTTCGGGTCGCAGAAGGAATAAGGGAAGACCTCCTGCACTGCCTCAACGCCGCCCTGCTTCGCCTGCTTGTACGTCTGGACCTTCTCTATCTTGCCACCGCCGATGTCTACGTCCTGACCCGCCTTGGCTGCCGCGATGCTTTGAAATGTGTGCATTGCTCCGTGCGTACCACCCACGTTACCCGTACCGTCCGCACACACACACGGTGCCGCGTTTGCATGGTATTCCCGAGTCCGATCCGGACTGAGTTGGTTAGCCACAAAGGGCTCCAGTTTGGTGTTGCCGGTCTTGGGCGCGTCGCGGTTCTCAAGGAATGAGCTAGCTTCGACCACATGGTGACCTGTTTGCGGCGAGCAGCAGTTGCTCGGCTTATAGGGCGTCAAATTGCAACGGCGCGCGTTTACGCAATCGTGCGCAGCGGCCGTGTCGGCAAGTTGATCAGCTTGCGGTGGGTCGTTTGGTTTGCCTGATTTCGCGAGTCGTGTTGTGGGTTGATACGGCACCTCAGCCCTCATTTCGGCACACGCGTCGCGATCGCCGTAGGGCTTGTAGCCTTCGCAGGCCGTCTTCTCCTTCTTAATGTCTTTGGCACATGGACCCGTTTCGTTTGCGACACTCATGGCGTCAAGATACGGCCATGGGACGGCTTCGTTTGCGTTCGATCCGTGATTATGTGTCGTCATATCCAGGTGACGCACCACGTTCTCGCCTTCGACCTTCACATCCATGGACCAGGCGACAAAGTACACTTTCCCTGTGTTGTGCTGTTCATGAAGCCTTTCTTCGGGGCACAGCCCGCCTCATCGCCGGTGCTTTTCTTGAAATAGGATTTGCTCTTGAGCATCACCTCCTGGCCTGAGATCTTCACCGTGGTCGAACCGTCGGTGCAGTCCGATGCCAGGCCCGTATTTGGGTATGGGATCGGCACACCGGGCGGCGTTGCAGGTGTTTGCGGAGGCGTGAAACACACATCCGGCATTGCGCAGATCGATTTCCCCGCGGCCGCCTTGCACGAGACTTCCATCATGTTCGCGTAGACTTGATTGGCCATCAGGGCACTCCGTAGCGACCGACGACCACCACGCGCTGTCCGGCATCGTTCGCCGCGTGCACGAGGACGTTCGGTCCCGGCGCGTATGACTTGCGCGCAGCCGCATTCGCGACCACCAGAGCGGCGCAGCCACTGGCTGCCCCAGATTCACCGATGCATTCGGCAGGATGCCAGATATCGAATTCTTCTTTCCGCCCACGCAGCGTGCGCGCGACCGCGAGCGCTGCCTCTTTGAAGTAGTACTGCTCACCGGACAGATCTGCGATGCGGTAGTCCATTTCGTGCATTTCGCGTCCAGCGTCGAGCAGCGCACCTTTTATGGCGCTTGCGAGCCCCTCAGCACGCAGCGGTTCCTCGCTTTCCACAGTGACTTTCTCTATGCCGAAACCGATGCCCTCTACGAGCAACGTGGTGATGCCACTGCTCGGCCTCGCGACCAATATGCCAGCGGCGGCTTCGCCGGGGACGAAACCATTTGAGTTACTCGCAGTGAGTAGACGAGCTTGTTGGTCTAGCTCCTTTAGGGTGGGCGCAGTCAGCAACGAATCTGTTGAGACAATCAGCACCGCCGATGCAGACGACCCGTAGAGCAATTTCCGAGCCTGCGCGAGCGCAACCGCGACACTAACGCGACCATGAGGAACTACGGACGACGAAGACCCGAACCGCTCAACCTCCAGCATCCGACACACAGCGCCATATAGTTGCTCCTCCGCATTGACAACGCGCCCGGGACGCGTGCGCTCAGCAATACACAGGAGCAACGGAATGTGTTCCCACTCTTCCCTAGGTACGTCCTCCAGACACTCCTCGACCACCATCGCGGCCATGCGGGCCAACTTTTCGCGCCCGCGCCAAGACTCCTCGAATGGCACGCTTTGACTCATGATCCAGTCGCCAGCCGAATTCATGAAGCGCGACTCACTGGGATTGGTGAGCTTGGATCGTATTGCCGCACACGCGGCCGGTGCACTCAAACCGACCGAACTCACCATCCCGGTATTCAAGATGCTCAAAGCTTGCCCGGCCATGGCGTAAGCTACTCCGTCGTCTCGGCACGCTGGCGTGGCTCTACCACGACTGGAATCGGGAACGAAACCTCCTCGCGCTGCTGCCACCACTCCCGTCCCTTGCGGCCTACGAGGACCTGTGCGATCTCAAGCATGTTCCTTTTGAGTGGCCGGCAGACACGCCACGTCATGGTCACGTGCTCGAGATCGGGTTCGATCACGATCGTATCGAGTAACGCCGCGAGATCCTCCCGAGCGCCGCCTTTCGGAAATATGTGAACGGGAGCTTCAAAGTGCGGCAACACGAATTCGCGGTGCCCGTCGGGAGTCAAATTCAAAAGCGCGACTTGCTGTTCGCCGACAGGCGTTGGCAGCTGCTGATCTAGCGGTGCGGATTGATAGTACTGGTCGTCGAAATCTGAAGGGAGAAATGGAAACGAATCGTCCAACCATTTCTGATCGTAGGTTCCCGCATATCGAAATCGGGGCTCCCAGTGTCTACCAATCACACCGAATGCCATCGGTCGATAGTTGCCGTCAGGTTGTGTGACAGACTCGTTCAGCTCTTCTGTATTTGGCAGCGGCGAGCCTTGAATCCACTCAGTGATCAAATGCTTGTGGAACCCGCGGCCGCTCGGATTTGGCATGAATGCTGCGTGTTGTGCCGGGTCTTCGTGCCGCAAATCGGTTCCGCCGAAGGCATGGTCATAGTTGATCGGCATCGTCGTGAAGGGTTTCGGGGCCGTCGCAACCACGCCAGCTGGCTTGTACCAAAAGCGGTCTCCTACTACCGCGCATGACTTCGACCAGCTGCCGATCATGACGCGAACGACGACACGTTCTGCAGCCTTGCCGCCCGGTGCATAGGAGCTTCCGTTCAGTAGAACGTCACAGCGTTGTTTGCGCGGAGCAAAGTCTCCCTCATACTTCGGCGCGGAAAGCCCCGGCTCACCGAAGAAAACATCGCTCATCACGAGCGGTACCTGTTCCTCATGCAATCTGAGCGGTGCGCCCGATTCGGACGGAATGCGGAACGTGCCTTTGACCGCAACTACCAAGAACTCGCGGCCACTCGGGTTCATACCCATTGTGTAACCAGCATTCATGCGCGTGGAGTTGATGAGTTCCATAACTGGGTCATCGTACGCGGAGCTTCACATTGCTCTCGACGATCATTGCAGCTACCTAGTTCAACTGCACGGAACCACCCTTGATCCGCATGACGCCTGAAGAACGAGTCGACACGTAGGTACCTTGGATCAACACTTTTCCAGCATTGGTGAGCGTGATGCTCGCCTTCCCACATCTGAGCACGAGCTGGCGCTTGGCACCGATAGTGAGGCGTTCACCGTCTACGTCGACTTCGATCCGGCCTGGCTGCTCTGGCAACGGCCAACCTTCGCCTTCACGCAATAACCCGATTACAATTGGCTGCATCGGATTACCCGCCTCGAACTGCATAACTACGGCCTTGCCGATGTGAGCGGCATGCAGATCGAGGATCGCACGCGCCGCAAGCGCTCCCGAGCGCGGTTGATTTGGATAAATGACGAGCGGGGTCGACCCACCGTTCTTGAATCCAAGCAGAGTTCCGGTCACGACGCCTTCGATTCGCGCATGAGCGGCGATTCGCTTCGGTTCCGCCGCCACGACTTGGTCGCTTTCATGAATCACTTCAACTTCCACTGCACTCATATGTCCGCCTCCGCTTTCGATCGTCCCACGCAAGCAACAGGTTCCAACTAGTTCTGCAGGATCTTGCTGCCCTTCATCGTGATGTCACTGTCGGCTTTCACGTTGATCTTGCCGCTGCCCTGGATCGTGATGTCCTTGCCTTTGATGGTGATGGTGCCGTCCTTCTTCATTGTGATGCTCGCGTCACCGGTCTTGATCGTGACGGAATCTCCAGCATCTACCACCAGATTCTTCGCCACCTTCAGGTTGTCGTCTTTCCCTACGCTCGTGGTACGACCACCCGCGACGCTGTGAGTCTCATCGGCACCGACGCTCACCGATTGATTCTTCCCCACTGACACCGTTTCGTTGCCACTCACATTGACGGTGTGATTGCTGCCCACCTTCACCGAGCGGTTGGAGCCGATACTCAACGAATGATTGGCACCCACATTCACGGTCTGGTTCGCGCCGACGGTGATCGCCTGCATAGCACCGATCGTCACCTCTTGCGCGGCGCCGACGGTGATGGTCTCGTTGATGCCAACCGAATGCGTGCGTTGCAAGGCCACAGTTGCTGTCTCGCTGGCGCCCACCGCAATGTCTCGGTTTGAGCCGATGTCGATCTTCTCGTTCGAGCCTACTTTCTCCGTGCGGTTCGACCCGATCGTGATGTCCTCGTTGACACCTACTTTCTCCGTGCGGTTGTTCCCGATCGTGATCTTCTCGTCGTGACCGACGTCTTCGGTGCGGTCGTGCCCGATGGATACCGTCTCGTCGTTCTCGACGACCTCGTCCTGGTTCTTCTCCGCGTGAATGTAGAGCTGCTCGGAGCCCTTCTTGTCCTCGAAGCGAATCTCGTTGAAATTGATCCGCGCCGCCCTTGGTGCTGCGGGTCTTGATGCCGCTTTGCGTGTTGTTGTCCGGCAGATTGTAGGGCGGCATCATGTCGGCGTTGTACACGCGACCGATGATGACCGGCTGATCGGGATCGCCTTCCAGGAAGCCGACGATCACTTCCTGGCCGATGCGCGGAATGTGGATCGCGCCCCAGGCCTTGCCCGCCCACGCCTGCGCGACGCGAATCCAGCAGGAGCTGTTCTCGTCGAGTTTGCCGTCGCGATCCCAGTGGAACTGCACTTTCACGCGCGCATATTTGTCGGTGTAGATCTCCTCGCCCGACTTGCCGACGACAACGGCAGTCTGTGCGCCCTGCACTACCGGCTTAGGTGTGCTCCTTTCGGGACGGTAGTGCGTCTTCGCATCAACGGTTTCAATCGAGATGTGAAACTCTTCGCCCAGCTGTCCACCGCCCGGTTCATAGCCATCCGTGCTCAGCGTGTATCGCGCGTCGGTGATCAGATACTCGATGTTCAGGTCCGGGCGCGGGTGCATGTCGAGCTTGAACCGCAGGCCGGGCGCCAGGCCCACCGCATCCCCGCGACCACGTGAGACCCTGTAAGGCGTCTGCAACTCCTGGATGCGGACCTTGGCGGTCACCTTGCTTTGCCCGGCATCGAGCTTGGAGAGCTCGGCGGGGTAATCGAAAATTTCAAACGTCGCCTGTTCGTGTTTGCGCGCGATAGTTTCGGTGGCAGCAAGCGACTTGCGCGGCACTTCAAAGTCGTAGTCCGTCGTCGCAAAGGCTCCGGGCCGCAGGCTGTAGGCATGCTCCCAGGAGTGGAAGTGATCACGTTCGCGCTGCGTGTCCGGCGTGCCCGGCGCGTAATACGGGACAACCGCATAGTCCTCGCCGTGTCTTGTGAGCCCTTGGGTCATCAGCCAGGACCATGGTGTTCTTGCCCTCTTCGTGCTCGAAGAAATAGTAGATGCCCTCCTGTTCGAGGAGACGACTCAGGAAGTTGAAGTCTGTCTCGCGGTATTGCACACAGTATTCCCACGGCTCGTACGTGCCGGACAGCCGCAGGTCGTAGTGCGTGAAGCCGTATGCCTTCACGACCTCCTCATAGATGTCCGGGACGGTCTTCTCCTGGAAAATACGGCAATGGGACGTCCGAGTGAGGAACCAGTACCAGGGGCGCACGACGGCGCGGTACTCGAAGTATTGCTGCACCCAGCCGCCTTGAGAAAACTCGCTCACGAAGCCGTGGAAAAAACGTTTCTTCCCGTTCGGCTGCAGCATCGAAATGGTGACGTCCTGGCCGAGGATCTTGTCGCCATCGAGATCTGGCTTCTCGCTCAGCAAGTCGAGGTGCCACTCGTACGGCTCGCTTAGAGCTTCGCCGCCCTTCATTCGGCGCAGGAGCAGGACGTCCTTTCCAAAAGGACTTTTGATCTGGTAGACGCGATCGCTCTGCGTTGCCATGTGTAGCTGCCGAAATGCCCGATATGCCTAAAGATCCGCTCCGGCCCTTTCCACGCGATGCATCGAATCAAGGGCGCGCGATTCCTCAGACAGCCGGAGCAACAAGCCGCTTGCTTCCTGCATTCTGCGGTCGCTCAATTCCGAACTCGTAACGTGCTTTCCGCCCCGCCTGATCTTGTTGTACTCGAGGAGCTTGCTCTTGATGATTTCCTGCGCCCGTTTCCGCTCATGGTGAGCACCGTGACTCGCAACCGACCAGTGCTGTGCCACTCGAAACACGGCACGCCGCGGTGTGTTGAACGCGAGCTGTACCAGCAAGTCGAATTCGTATTGCGAGATTGCTTCCTCCCCCAGTGCGCGGCGCACGACCGCCTCGTAGATCGGAAGGTCTTTGCGAAAGACTGTCATGGGTTGCAATGAAAGCAGTCTCAGCTCTTCGCGCACCATCGACTCCGCGCGACTTCCAAAGTCCGCCTTGGCAACCTCGGTTGCCGCATTTGCCATCTTCTGTCGATCGGATGCGCCGAGCTGCAGTAGTACGTTGCGGCCGAGGAACTTCATGCGCGCCGAGCGGCTGCCGTCGCCGGACCGGAACAAGCCGACACGCACGAGTTCGCCCCGAGTTTTTTCGAGCTGGGCTGCCGCGACCAGGAGGAATGAGGGCGCGTTGTCGTTCCTGATCTCGTGAATCTTGTGCCCGATTCCATAGGTTCCGACGCCCGCGATATCCACGTAGAAGCCCGGAATCTCCAGCTCTCTAGAGATCAGGCTGGCGACCCCGGCGTCACTCATGCACAGCGTTGGGTCGTTGCAGCTGTAGAGCCTGTCCACACCCACATTTTTTCTTGCCTCACTCAGCAGCGATTGCTGCTGCGCGAAGCTTCGGTGATCGGGCGTTTCCCGATTTGTATCGAACGTGTTGGTACCCATTGCCGCCGTACCTCAGAACGTATAGGCGAAGTCCCCGTCACGGACTGTCATCGTGATATTGGATAGCCGTGTACCGCCGGAGATTCTCGACAGGATCTCGTGGCTGATCCGCGGCAGCACAGAGTTGGTCAGGATTGCATCGATCATGCGTCCGCCGCTCTCCGGTTCAGTGCAGCGTGCGGCGACGAGCTTCACGACTGCATCGTCGTACGCGAGTTCGAACCCATGATTCTGCTGGATGCGAGCAACCACGCGGTCCAGCTGCAAGCGGATGATCCGGCCAAGCACCGCATCGCTCAGCGGATAATAAGGAATGGCGACGAGGCGGCCGAGAAGCGCCGGTGGGAAAGTCTTCAGGAGCGGGGCGCGCAGTGCCTTGGCCACCCCCTGTGGCTCAGGCAGGAGTTCCGGGTCTTTACACATGTTCATGATGAGATCGGTGCCGACATTGGTCGTCAGGATGATGAGCGTGTTTTTGAAATCGATCAGCCGCCCTTCGCCGTCCTCCATCATCCCCTTGTCGAAGACCTGAAAAAAGATCTCATGCACATCCGTATGCGCCTTCTCCACCTCGTCGAGCAGCACAACGCTATAGGGGCGGCGACGCACTGCCTCTGTGAGCACACCACCTTCACCGTATCCGACGTATCCCGGTGGCGCGCCTTTCAGCGTCGAGACGGTGTGCGCCTCCTGGAATTCACTCATATTGATCGTAATGAGATTCTGCTCGCCGCCGTACATGGCTTCCGCCAGCGCGAGAGCGGTTTCGGTCTTTCCGACGCCAGACGGGCCCGCCAGCATGAACACTCCGATAGGCTTGTTTGGATTCTCCAGGCCGGCACGCGCCGTTTGAATGCGTTTCGTGATCATTTCGAGCGCGTGATCCTGCCCAACTACGCGCTGGCCCAATGTGCTCGCCAGTTTGAGCACCGCCCCCACTTCGTCCTTCACCATTCGCCCAACGGGAATTCCGGTCCAGTCCGCCACGACGGAACCCACCGCACGTTCATCGACGCTGGGTAGCATGAGCGGACGTTCGCCTTGCAGCTCCGCGAGCTTCGCCTGCAATTCCTTCAAGCGCTCTCGGGCGGCATTTTGCTCACTAGCAGACATGGTTGGTTTGCCCGCCGATTCGCCGCTTGCTGACGCGACCGACTTCGGCGTGGTTGGAGGGTCTGGACGTTCCGATTCCTTGGCCGATGCACCGCCGCCTGACGGAGCATCAGCCTTGCCAGTCGCCTCGCGCAATTTCGCACGCAAGGCGAGTATCTCGTCGACGACCTCTTTCTCGCGGGCCCAGGCTGCTCGAAGCTCTTCGAGAGCTGCCGTCTCACGAACCAGCGATTGCTCAACGCGTGCCGCGCGATCCGTCACATCGACACCAATCGCGCCCTCCCGTTCGATGATTCCACGTTCAACCTGCAACCCCTCAATGCGTCGTTGGCAGTCTTCGACTTGTGCAGGAGTTGCATGGTGACTGATGGCGACGCGCGCACAGGCCGTATCGAGGAGGCTCACCGACTTGTCCGGCAGTTGGCGATCCGCAATGTATCGATGCGCGAGCTTCACGGCCGCCTCAATCCCTTCATCCAGCACTTGCACGCGATGATGCTTTTCCATGACGGAGACGAGTCCACGCATCATCAGCACGGCCTTCGCCTCTTCGGGTTCTTCGATCTTCACAGTCTGGAAGCGACGCGTGAGCGCGGGGTCCTTTTCGATGTATTTCTTGTATTCGGCCCACGTCGTCGCGCCGATCGTGCGCAGCGTACCGCGCGCGAGCGCGGGTTTAAGCAAGTTCGCGGCATCGCCCGTGCCCGCTGCACCGCCTGCTCCGACGAGCGTGTGCACCTCATCGATGAACAGCACAATCGGTTTCGCCGAGGCATGCACTTCGTCCATCACCTGGCGCAAGCGCTGCTCGAACTCCCCCTTCATGCTGGCGCCGGCCTGCAGCAGGCCGATGTCCAAGGTGAGTAGCGAGACGTTCTTGAGCATCGGTGGCACATCTCCCGATGCGATTCGGCGCGCAAATCCCTCGACCACGGCGGTCTTGCCCACGCCAGCCTCACCGGTGAGCAGCGGATTGTTCTGCCTTCGCCGCATCAGGATATCGATGATCTGTCGAATCTCATCGTCGCGCCCGACGACCGGATCGATCTTGCCCAGCTTTGCTTGTTCCGTGAGATCCACGGTGAAGCGCTTGAGCGCTTCCTGTTTGCCCATCTGCGCGGGCGCCATCGCGCCGCTCGCTTCGCCCGGCTCCGCCTGGGCGCCCAGCGAGGTGCCGTCTTTCGCACTCAGCGCGGCTTCCGGAGAGTTCGTCGTGATCTGCGCGAATTCGTCGACCAGCTGATCCGGTTTGATCTTTTCGAATTCGCGCGACATGCCCGTCAGCACGCTGCGCAGCCCCGGCTTTTTGAGCAGCGCGGCAATGACGTGACCGGTGCGAACTTGCGAATCACCGAACTTGAGCGTCGACCACAGCCACGCCTCCTCGACGGCATTGACGAGATGCACGGACAGATCGGAGATTGCCGTCGCGCCCCGTGGCAAGCGATCGAGGGTCGTCGTGAGATCCTGCGCCAGGCGGCCTGCGTCCAGCTCGAACGCGCGCACGATGGAGTGCACGTCGGAGTTCTGCAGCTGCACGACCTGGTGAATCCAGTGAACCAGCTCGACGTACGGATTACCGCGCAGTTTGCAAAAGACCGTCGCACCCTCAACGGCCTTGTAGCCGACATTGTTCAGCTTGCCGAAAAGCGCGACGCGGCTGATATCACTCATATCATTCTCACTCCGTAGACCCGGCTACATCGGCGCTGCAGGCCGGGAACCTTCGATAGTCGCGTCCCGCGCAACCTTGTCACGCGGGCCGAGCCACGTCGTCCAGCCCAGCCAGCCACTCTGACCCAGCCGAATCGGCGGCAGGTCTGTCCGCTCCAGGAGGAGTCGCACATGCCAAGACCATTGTTCATTCGTGAACAGCCGCACGATTGCCTTGAGCTGCTCGAGCCCGCGTGAACCGGGCAGAAAATTCACGAAGTCCGCGATGCGTAGCGGGCCGAGCGCAATCTCGAATCGCGACTGACACTGCCAGGTGCTATTGCCGAGCGTAGCGCCGGCCCCCAGGAGTGCATGCTCAGGCGTGCGTGCAAGCCGGCACCAGGCATCGGGGGCGATGTCGAGCCACGCGCCTGCGAAGGGAATGACCTCGACCGCGAGCTCAAAGTATTCCGTCAGGATCTGCTCCAACGCGGCCCCGGAGCGCGTATGCGGCGCGAACAACCCGACCCGTGAGAGCTTCGCATAGTCGGGTACGGCATCGCGCTCGCGTGCGCCAACGGCTCCGATACCGATAAGGGCTCCCAAGTACAGTCGGAATTGATCCGTGCCAGGCCGATCGAAGCTCGCGCATGGGTCCGCATTCGCCCACGCGCGATAAAAGAGCGAGGCAAACCGGTGCTGGAACGTGTTGATGAAGTCGGCGAGTGCCGGATCATCGAGCTGACGCTCTCGGGAATAGGCGAGCTCCGTCAAGTGCAGCGGCAGCGCGCCATTCGGGCCAAACACACCGAACCCGAGCTGCTGGAGCTCAGGCACTTCGCCATCCTTCGCGTCGAATGCCAGAACGTCGGCTGGTGCGAAGTACAGATGCGGCTGCTGCGTGATGCGCACCCCATCGTCGGCCGCCTTGCGCGATTCGCCGAGCCGAGGCCTTTGCGCATGCGTCTGCTCGATGAGCCGCAGTGCACCGAAGAGCGTATAGCGCTCAGGCGTCCTGCGCAGCTCATCGAGCGGCGTCAAAGAACCTGTCTCGTCCCGATCCGCACTGGCCATTGCTTGATCTCACCGCGCGATGCCGACAGCAGTCGCAGCTGAGTAAAGGAATTCAGACTCACGTAGCGCCCGAAGAAACGCTCCAGCGCCGCCCCGATTGTCAGAAGCCCGGTGCCTTCAAACGCCGCGTCGTCCAGCGTCAGGTTGATGCGCAGTCCGCGTCCGTGGCTGATGGGTCCCGGCACCGGCATGCGACGCACCACTGGTTCAAAACTGACGTCGCGCACTCCTTCGATCTGCCGTGCCGCGACGCTGTCGTTCTGATCCGCGTACAGCGTGAGGAAATCGCGCAGCAGCTCGATGCCCTGTGACTCGAGCGAAAGGTAGTTGAGCGACAGGTGACTCACGAGGCGCCAAGCCGTCTCGCCGTACGCCGGGGCCGCGCGCGGCAATGTTGGGCCGGTAATGCACCGAATGGCTGCCACGGGCGCACCGCTCTCGAGCACGAAGTCTGTTCGTCCCTTGCCGAAGCTTGTCCGGATGGGCAGATCACGATTGGTGCACCACGCCTGCACATCGGCCTGCCGCGCTTCGCCTCGCTCGAATCGGCCTGCGGAATCCACCACCGACATGAAACATTCCGTACCTAGGTAGCTGGTGCGCTCGCCGGTGCGAGTCTGTCGTGTGGACAGCAGCCGCGGACGGCGTTGTATCGTGTAGTAGGCGCGCTGCTCGTTTGCAGCGGAGCGGTGCGTAGCGGTGTAGAACGGCGCAATCGGGAAGTTGTCTTCACCGGCCCGCATGATGCCCGTCACCTTCTCAATGTTGTAAACCTCGAAATCCTGCGGTCGGTTGCGGTCGGGCAGCACGTGATGCTCGACGTCGTGGCCGTCGAGCTCGAGGCGATCGCAACTCTTGGGAAACAGGTTCAATACCGGCGAGCAGTTGAGCCTGAACTGGCTTGCGTCGAGCGCGTTCTCCAGCACCGGTTGAATACGGTCCAGGAATATCAGGAGTTCGACTTCTTCAGTTGCACAAGTGCGCAGCGCAGGCTTCAGGCCTTTTAAACCGAAGAACTGAAAGCGCTCCGGCAGCATGAAATATTCCTGCAGCAGCCTGAAGCCGGCGAAGCCGGAGCGCGAAAGAGGCAGAAGAGCAGCGCCGTCGTCGAATCCCACTTCGATAACGCTGGCGGCCGGTAGAGTCGTTCCGTGACCGATCGCCGGCAAGGCACGAACGCAAAGCCCCGTGCAATTCGCGAGAATCTGCTCGTGCAATCGTGACGCGATGCCGGGGGTCGCCTTCAAGTGGAAGTCGAGTGAGTCGATTGGAAGCGCCGCGAAAGTTATCCCTGCCGCAGCCTTGAGGCGAAGGCGTATGGCTGCCTTGGTGCGCGCATCCGCCAGCAGCCCCTGCGTGCTGAGAGCGCCGGCACCGGAGAGGTATCGCGCCTCGACGACCGCAACCGGCCATAACGTGACGGCCTGTGCAGTGCGGAACTCGCACGCCGTACGTTCGCCCTTACCAAGCGGCGTCTTCAAAGAGCTGCCGCGTTCTATGCGGACACCTTCCTTGAGCGAACCCTCTTCCATGTCCGGTACGAACTCTACGATTGCCGTCGATGGGACCGGCGCCAGAAATCCCGGATACACGAGCTCCAGCAACTGCTGCGTGAAGTCCGGATGGCGGGCATCGAGTTTCAATTGCACGCGCGCGGCGAGCAGCGCAAAGCCCTCCAGCAAACGCTCGACGTATGGATCCGCGCAGTCGAGGCCGTCGAGTCCCAGGCGCGCGGCGACCCGTGGATAGGCGCGCGCGAACTCAGCACCCGTCTCGCGCATGAATTGCAGTTCGCGGTTGTAGTAGTCGAGCAGCCTGGAATCCATGCTAGGTTCCGCGGTCTTCAGCGACCGTCACGTCACCGCTCACCACATCGATTGTCGTGCGCAGCTGCAGGTGCTGCGACACCGGCTGTCCCCAGAGCTCGGCTTCGATCGTGAACTCGAGGGTACCGTCATCCTCACCTTCTCTCGGCGGCCGCGGACTGACACGCACACCGCTCAGGCGAGGTTCGAACGACTCGATCGCACGGCGCAGGCCTTCCGCAGCCTTGCTCTGATCTATAGACGATGCCATGCGTCCGGCGAATGATGGCAGGCCATAGTTGAGTACGGATGCCGCCACATAGGGCACGTGACCAAGATCCTGCTCTGAATCCAGGTTCACGGAATTGAAGAGCCATCCCAGATCACGGTACACACATTCGCGCAGCTTGCGCATGGAGATCATGCGGCGGTCGGCGGATTCGAGCTCGACGTTCGGCACGACGTGAGAATCGAAACTCGCAAAAGACTGCAGCGCTACACCATCCGGAGCACCGGGCGGCCTGACGATGAGCGAGCGCAATTGCGCCGGGCTGGTGTGCTCGCGCGACGCCGTACAGTGCAGCTCGAGGGTGCTTCCCAGGCGCGCGTGCTTTTGCAACACGAGCCCCTGGCCGCGCAGAATATCGGTGAACGCCTCGGGCGAAAGCGCGAGTTGTTCGAGCAGCTCGATGCTCGTTGTTACTTCGACGAGGACAACCGAGCGTTCATCGTCAATCAGGCGGTCGAGCAGCGCGGGTTGCAGCCGGTCGGTGAGCCCCAGTTCTGACATGGCTGTGCGGCGCTTATTCGCCGCCGGGACGAAGCACGATTTCGCGCACTTCCAGGAGCGGGGTCTCCAAGGCACTCGTCGCGAGCACCCGCTGTCCCTGTCCCGCGAAGGCCTCCTCACCCAATGGCACCCAATCCGTTTTTCGCGACAGCCGCAGAGCATCGTCGTCAGCGTTCTCGCTGCCGACATAGCGTGCCGGAATGAAACCCACAGCTTCGCCAGCGTTAGCCCAGGTGAACTGTGCGGGGAGCCATACGAGATCGCGCAGGTCGGCGGGCGCCTCGATGACGATGCGGGAGATGCGGTGAAAGGGCACCCAGTAATAGGCACCGTTGAGCAACACTTCGAGTATTGGGCCGAGACGCGAATCCGCATCCGCGATCCAGTCGAACGCCGTTCCATCTATCGTGCCAGGCGTTGCCGGGGCTGCTTCCAGCGCCTCGTCGCGCACACGCGCTGCCTCCTCCGGCCGGCCGGCGCGCAACGTCGCGAGGGATTGCACCATGAGCGCGATCCATGGCTCCGGATCGCCAAAGATGAGCGGCGAACGCTCACCGCTGAACACGGAGGCCCGCAGTTGTTCGCATTGAATGGCCGCGCGGTAGGTGTGCGCCATCGGGATCGCCGACGCATCCATTTCCGCAATTACCGAAAGCTGCGTGACGGCCCGGTCCCACTGTCCCGCCAGCATCAGGACCTGGGCAAGAAACACGCGCTGTTTGGCGTCCGCCGGATCGCGACGGACGCCAGCCTGCAAATCCGCGAGGCATCCGCCGATGTCGCCGGCGCGAAGCTTTGCTTCGGCGTCAGTCATGAGTGTTTACCGGCACGCCCTGCAGGAGCCACGCTCGGGCGCGTTACGCCTTCCGCGCCGAGCGTCCCCTGCGAGCGGCTTCAGTACTTCACGTTCTTGGACACATCCCACGAGAAGTTCGCGTTCTCACCCTTCGCGCCCTTGTCGCTCTGCGTCCAGTACTCCACTTTGATCTTGACGAAGTTGAGCGAGATGGATTCAGTCGGCCGCTCGTTGCTGTCTCCGTGTCCACTGGTCTGATAATTCGACACCAGAATGCTTTCGAGGTCGACCGTGAAATAGTCGAGCGGGCTTTCGCCCGCCTTGCGCACGGTCAACTTGGCCTTCGGAATGTGTTTGCCGTTTGCGCAAGCGAGCATCAGTGGCGCAGAGGCCATGTCCACCAGCTTGGTGATGCTGATATCGTGCACGTCCACCTTGCCAGTGCCGGAACCGCCCCCACGGTGTCCCGAGCCCGTCTGCGCCAGGCCCCACGAGAATGACTCGATATCGATCTCACCCTTGTGCTTATCGTCGAGCGATTCTCCCTTGATGCCATCCAGCATCAGAAACATGTCGCGCGCCATGGACTGTACCTCCCCGTTTTTTGAGCCTTCGATTCGCCCGCCTGTGTCTGGCTACGCCACTTTCTGAGATGGCAGGCGCGACACGAGACTCAACGTCACGTTGACGCCTTCGAGCTGATAGTGCGGCCGCAGATGGAATTTCGCCGTTGTAGTAGCCAGGATTGCCCTCGACTTCCTCGACCTTGACCTCGGCGCCGGCGAGCGGCTTCTGCGCCTTGAGCTCGTCGCCGGCGTCGCCGGGATTGCCGAGCACGTATCCCTTGATCCAGTCGGAGAGGTAAGCGCTCCATGTCGGCGCGCTCCTTGAACGAGCCGACCTTGTCGCGGACCATGCACTTCAGGTAGTGCGCAAAGCGGCAGCTCGCGAACAGATACGGCAGGCGCGCGGACGAGCCGGGCATTGGCAGTCGCATCCGGATCGGTGTACTCCGCCGGCTTCTGCAGCGACTGCGCGCCGATGAAGGCGGCGACGTCGGTGTTCTTGCGATGGATCAGGGGCATAATCCCGCAGTTGGCCAGCTCCGCTTCGCGACGGTCGCTGATCGCGATCTCGGTCGGGACACTTCATGTCCACGCCGCCGTCGTCGCTCGGGAACGTGTGCACCGGCAGGCCCTCGACCGCGCCGCCGGATTCGACACCGCGGATCGACGAGCACCAGCCGTACAGCTTGAACGAGCGGTTGATGTTGACGGCCATCGCGTAGGCCGCGTTCGCCCAGGTGTACTTGGCTGTGATCGCCGACCGCCGGTCTCTTCCTCGAAGTCGAACTCTTCGACCGGGCTGGTCTTCGCGCCGTACGGCAGGCGCGCCAGGAAGCGCGGCATGGCCAGGCCGACGTACTTCGCGTCGTCCGACTCGCGCAGCGAGCGCCAGGCAGCGTAGTCGGGCGACGAGAAGATCTTGGCGAGATCGCGCGGGTTGGCGAGCTCCTGCCACGAGTCCATGCCCATCAGCGACGGCGCCGCGGCGCGCGATGAACGGCGCGTGCGCGGCGGCCGCGATCTGCGCGATCTGCCCGAGCAGCTCGACGTCCGCGCGGCGTGTGGTCGAAGTAGTAGTCGCCGACCAGGCAGCCGTAGGGCTCGCCGCCCAGCTGACCGTACTCCTCCTCGTAGAGCTTCTTGAAGATCGGGCTCTGGTCCCAGGCCGCGCCCTTGTACTTCTTGAGCGTCTTGCGCGAGGTCCTTCTTCGAGATGTTCATGACGCGGATCTTGAGCATCTCGTCGGTCTCGGTGTTGTTGACGAGATGGTGCAGGCCGCGCCACGCGCTCTCGACCTGCTGGAAGCGCTCGTTGTGCAGGATCAGGTTGACCTGGTCGGTGAGCTTCTTGTCGATCTCCGCGATGATCGCCTTGATCGTGCCGATGACGTCGTCGGAGACGACCGCCGTCTCGCGCAACGCCTGCTCGGCGAGCGTGCGTACGGCATTCTCGACCTCCGACGCGCGCGCGGTCGGTCTTCGGCTTGAATTCCTTCTGCAGCAGTGCTCGCGAACTGATCGACCTCGAGGGCGGCTGCTGCGCCGTCTGTTCTTGCTTGGCTTCGGCCATTGTTCGTCCCCCTGGATGGCTACTTGATTCTCGACCCTGCCGGCTTGGGCTTGTCGGCGAGCGACTTGAGCAGCGCCGGATCGTTCAGTACCTTGGCAATCAGCTCCTCGGCGCCGGCCTTGCCGTCCATGTAGGTGATCAGGTTGGACAAGCTGCGTGCGCGCCTCGAGCAGCTTGTTCAGGGCATCGACCTTGCGCGCGACCGCGGCAGGCGAGAAGTCGTCCATGCTCTCGAACGTGATGTCGACGTTCAGTTGCCCTCGCCGGTCAGCGTGTTCGGCACGCTGAACGCGACTCGCGGCTTCATCGACTTCATCCGCTCGTCGAAGTTGTCGATGTCGATCGTCGAGGAACTTGCGTTCGTCGACGGGCGGCAGCGGCTCCTTCGCGTCGCCGGAGAGGTCGGCCATGACGCCCATGACGAACGGCACCTGGACTTTCTTCTGCGCGCCGTACAGCTCGACGTCGTACTCGATCTGCACGCGCGGCGCGCGATTGCGGGCGATGAATTTCTGACTGCTTGGCTTTGGCCACGGTGATCTCCTGGAGCTTGCGGGCTAGTGCTCGTCAGCCTTGATGCCGCCGAGCACCCGTACCTGTGTAAGGCTCTCGGGGGCGATATCCTCGACCACTTCCAGGAAGCTCTTGGAAACCAAGCGCTTCGCTCGATCGAGCAGCAGAGGAACGGGGCTCGAAGGTTCGTTTTTCCGGAAATAGGTTGCGACCGCATCTATAGCGCGAATCGCGTCGTGGCGCGAGCGCAGGTTACCGACGGCTACTGTTCCGCCGCCGTCGGCCTGAACGTCGCCCCCTTCGCCACTCGTGGCCATCGCTTCTCCGCGGCTGGTGAGGTGATCAGTCAACATGCGATCGATGCGCGTCAGCGGCGCGAGAAGCGGGGCGAAATCGGGGGCGGACTCGAATCCCCCCTGGGTCTGCATTGTGGTCGTGATGTTCCGAAGCGCGTTCATCCCGGTCGCAATGCTCTTCGCCCGCGCCTGGAGTTCCTCCACCGACGTACCCTCCAGGGCGGCCTCGATCTGGGCCACCGTGGGAACGTCCGTGTCGGCTTCGGTAGGGGGCAGCTGACCAGTGGCCAGCTCCAGATGTCGCAAGCCGTACGCACCCAGCTGTCGGTGCGCGACGATGGGGGTCCGACGCACCGCGTCCACGACGGCCATTCGATCCGCAAAACATGAAAGCGCGTTCTTGCGGAGGATTGTGTCTTCTTCGACGCCTGGGAACACGGCGCTCCAGCGGTCGCGGAGCCAAGTGTCCGCAACTCCCAGTACCGAGCAGAGCGCATCGATCCCATCGATTCGCACGACCGCAGCAGCCAGATGAGCCAGAGGGCGTAAGTCCCTGCTTTGAGCGAGCGCTTCGTAAGAGCGGTCGCGAATTTCGCGCCAATCCGTATCTGCCGGAAGCCGCACATCGCTCCCGAACAGGCGGTAGGTATCGAAGCCCGCCAGCAATGGCGTGTCTTCCAGACTGACACCACAGGGTGCGTCGGCGGACACAGGCTCGACCAGAGATTCTATTGATTGGCTCATCCGAGGCGTGGGACCTGTAGTTCTTCTGTGGCCTCTGGTGCCTTCCCGCGCCCAACGCGGGTGGACCCCGCTTTGGGGACGACAGGCACCCGTTCAGACTCCTTCCAGGCCACGCGGGTTGTCTCGCTTTGCAGCACACGGCAGCGATCGCCGAGTGCCGCAAAGACAAGGGCCATACCTATTTAAAGTCAGTCTACTACTCGCCATTCCTGCTATTCAACCGCACGGGTGACGTCCGATGCTGTCTTGGCTCGTATTCTCTGTAGCGAAATCATGATTTATCGCACCCGGGTGCTCCCTTGACGCAGGTGGCGCAAGGAGCCGCGCTCGCCCGGAAATGGTTTCGTCATTCGTGTTGGAATTGGACCTGTCACCGAGACCACGTCGCGCCTCATCCTGCGCAACCAAGGAGACACCATGACGCCAATTACTGCTGTTCAGGCTCGCCCGCTGCTCGGTGGCAGGTTCACCGCCTTGCTGTTGCTCGGCCTCGGTATCGGGACGGCGTGCGCCGACGGGCCGGCAAAAGTGACGCCGCTCATGACCAGGGATCTCGCCGGGGTGGAGGGCAAGGAGATCATCATGTCGACGGTCGAGTATCTGCCCGCTGGCCACTCGGTTGCGCATCGACACGATGCGAACGTGATCGTCTATGTGCTGCAGGGCGCACTCACCATGCAGATCGATGGGCATGAACCGGTCACACTCAGGCCAGGGGATACATTCTATGAGAGCCCCGACGACGTGCACCGCGTCTCGGCGAATGCGAGCCAGACCGAGCCGGCGAAGTTCCTGGTCTTCATGGTGAAGGACAAAGGCAAGCCGACCACGCGACCCGTCGAAGGAGCCGCTGCGCAATGATTGATGTTTATTACTGGCCGACGCCGAACGGCCACAAGATCCGCATGTTCGTCGAGGAGACCGGGATTGCGCACCGGATCATTCCCGTGAACATCGGCAAGGAGATCAGTTCAAGCCGGAATATCTCGCGATTTCGCCCAACAACCGTATGCCCGCGATCGTGGATCACGAGCCCCGGGGTGGCGGCAGGCCAGTGTCGCTGTTCGAATCGGGCGCAATTCTTCTCTACCTCGCCGAGAAAACGCAGCAACTTATTCCGGCCGAGATTCATGCACGTGCGGAAGTGCTGCAGTGGCTGTTCTGGCAGGTTGCCGGCCTCGGGCCGATGGCGGGACAGAACGGGCACTTCAATGTCTACGCGCCGGAGAAGTTGCCTTACGCGATCGCTACACCAAGGAGACCAACCGCCTGTATGGCGTCCTCAACCGGCGGCTCGCGGATCGGGAGTTCATCGCCGGAGAATTTTCCATCGCGGATATTGCCAGCCATCCCTGGATCGTGCCGTTCAAGGCCCACGGTCAGAACCTCGAGGACTTTGCGCACCTCAGGCGCTGGTTCGAAGCTATCAAGGCGCGGCCTGCGACGATTCGCGCTTACGAGGGCGCGAAAGACGTGTACGTGCCGACGGATCAGCCGCTCTCCGATGAAGCACGCAAGATTCTGTTTGGCCAGACCGCCGCGACTGTTTCACAGCCTCGCTGAGGAGTCATCCGACAGCTTGCGGTTGCGCGCGCAGGACGCGCGCCTCGCGGATCGGCAGATTGATGAACGCTGCTGCGAGCGCGAGCGTCATGTCCGCATACCACATCCACCCATAGTCGCCGAATCTCACCAGCGCGATGCCGCCCAGCCATGCGCCGAAGAATGCGCCGATCTGGTGTGTCAACAGCGTGAGCCCGAACAGTGTCGCGAGATAGCGCACTCCGAAGAGCTTGCCGACCAGTCCTGCAGTCGGCGGCACGGTAGAAAGCCACGTAAATCCAAGCACGGCGGCAAATACGTAGAAGGTCAATGCAGTCCTCGGCACGGAGATGTAGACGGCGATGGCGGCGGCGCGCGTGAAGTAGGTCCAGAAGAGGAGCCACTTCATCCTGAACACGTTGCCGAGCGAGCCCGCAGTGAGGCTGCCGGCAATATTCGCGAGCCCGATGATGGCCAGCGAGGTCGCGGCGACGCTCGGCGGCAGGCTGCAAAGACTCACTTCGCCGGGCAGATGCGTCACCAGGAATGCGATGTGAAAGCCGCAGGTAAAAAACCCGGCGTGCAGATACCAGTAGCTTCGATCGCGTGAGGCGAGCCGCAGTTGATCTCTCAGAGTGAGCTCGGCCGCAGCGATCGATACGTGATCTCGTGCCGGGGAATCGCCTACCAGCACGCGGCCCAGCGGGATCGTGGCAATGGCTGCCACAGCCATCGCATACATGGCAGCAACCCAGCCAAACGCGCTGATGAACGCCTGATAGAGCGGCGCGAACACGAACTGGCCCAGGCTTCCGCCGGCATTGATGAAGCCGGATGAAAACGCCCTTTTTTCCGGCGCGATGCGTTGCGCGGTAGCGCCGATGAGAATCGAAAAGCTGCCCGCGCCCGCGCCCGGCCGCCGAAATCACGCCCAATGTCGCGATGAGGGCCCATTCGCTGGACACGAATGTCGTCAGCGCCAGGCCGCCAGCCAGCAGGATGGCACCGACGATCAGTACGCGTTCCGTTCCATAGCGGTCAGCCAGCACACCAAAGATCGGCTGCACGGCGCCCCAGACGAACTGGCCAACCGCCATCGCGAAGCTGATCGCCACGATTCCCAGGCCGGTGCTGGTATTGATGGGCGCGACATACAGGCCCAGCGATTGCCGGATCGCCCATCGTGATCATCATGATCGCGGCCGCGGCCAGCACGATCAGCCAGGGTCTTGAATGCGTCATCACCACTGATTCCGTAGCACGGCGAGTCCGTGGGCGCATTTCAGTATGATTCGCCGTCTGCGATCAAGGCCGTGAGGTCCGGCAGGATGCTTCTGATTAGAGCCGATAGTTATCGTCACATGCCCTGGAAGAATGGTGGCGGCGAGACGGCGGAGATCGCCATCGCGCCGACGACAGCGACGCTCGAGTCTTTCGACTGGCGCATCAGCATGGCGCGAGTCGCCTCGGATGGTCCTTTCTCTCGGTTTGCGGCAATCGACCGCACACTCACGATCATCGCGGGCGCTGGCCTGCATCTTAGCGTCGACGGAGAGGTGTTCGACCTGACTGACCGCTCCGAACCCTTTTCGTTCTGTGGCGAGTCGGCGACCCACGCGACGAGGATCGACGGCACAGTGACAGATCTCAACGTGATGACCCGTCGCGAACGGTTTGCGCATCGCGTGACACGTCTCGAGCCTGAAAGCAAGCTCGAGCCGGGATCAGACACTTCGACCGCGAGTACTGTTCTGCTGTCATGGAACTCTTCGCGTGCAATCGCGGACCAACGAGCTGCTGCACAGGTATGATTCGCTCCTCATGCACAAACCGTTTGCACCTCTCCTGTTGAGCGGCGACTCAGCGACGGTCGCTGTGTTCATCGAGCTTTGTTCACGTAGTCAGTGTTGCCCTGGAGTGCGATCATGAGCGAGCGTCGATTCCGGGATTCCGAGCAGGTCGATTTCGCTATCGTGGGTTCTGGTGCGGCCGGCGCGATCCTGGCGCGCGAGCTTGCCGGGGCCAGGTTCTCGACGGTTCTGTTTGAGCAGGGACCGCGGCTGTCTCCGGCAGACTTCGAGCACGATGAGCTCAAGTACTGGTTTCTGTCCGGCATCACGAACGACGCCACTCGCAATCCACAGAGCTTCCGTAGCGATCCGGCACACAAGGCCGAGCGCATCGTGGACAAGCCACCGCTTTGGTACGCGCGTACCGTTGGCGGCACGAGCGTGCACTTCACGGCCAACTACTGGCGCTTTCACGAGGTCGATTTCAACGAGCGTAGTCGCCTCGGAGCGATTGCCGGAGCGGACCTGGCTGACTGGCCGATCAGCTACGCGGAGCTCGAGCCGTACTACACGCGGGTCGAGTGGGAGATCGGCGTCAGCGGACTGGCATACGCGAGTCCGTTCGACCCGCCACGCACCAAGCCGTATCCCATGCCACCCCTGCCGGTGAAATCATCCGGGGTGCTGTTCGAGCGAGGCGCACGTAAGTTGGGTCTTCATCCCTTCCCTGCGCCGATGGCGATCAATTCCCAGCCCTATCGCGGTCGCCCCGCTTGCGTGAACTGTGGCTTTTGCCACGGGTTCGCATGCGAGGTGCAAGCCAAGTCTTCAACCTTGTTCTCGATGATTCCGGAGGCAGAGGCGACCGGGCACTGCGAGATTCGTGCGAACAGCTACGTCGTGCGCATCGAAACCGACAAGCGCGGCCGCGCCACAGGCGTCGCTTACTTCGACCGCGAGCGGCGCGAGCATTTCCAGAAAGCTCGCGCGGTGATCGTCTGCGCCAACGGCGCCGAAACGCCACGCCTGCTGCTCATGTCGGCCAATTCATCGTTCCCGCACGGACTCGCCAACTCGAGCGGGGTGGTCGGCAAGTTCCTGATGTTCAACTACGCCTCTCGCACTTCCGGTGTGTTCGAGCACGAGCTGAACGAATACAAGAGTGTGCAGGTGACCCGCATCCTGCACGATTTCTACGACGCCGATCCGAAGCGCGGCTTCTATGGCGGCGGTGGGCTAGATGCACGCATCGGCCCGCAACCAATGGTCTGGGCATTGCGTTCCGCCCTGGAGGGCCCGTCGTGGGGCAACGAATTCAAGGCGCGGCTCGAGGAGTTTCCGCGTTCGATGCTGATCGCCGGCCATGGAACCTCGCTCGCGGTCGAGACCAACAGCATCACGCTCGATCCTGACCTGAAAGACGACTGGAACATGCCGGCGATCCGCGTCACGTACAAGGATCATCCCGATGACCTGGCGACTGCGCGCTTCCTGCAGGATCGCTCCGTCGAGATTCTCGAGGCTGCCGGTGCCCTGATCGTGAGGCGCGCGCCAGTCACGGAGCAGAATTCCTCCATGCACCTGCTTGGGACGTGCCGGATGGGCGACGACCCGGCGACCTCCGTGATCGACCGCTACCATCGCTCCCATGACATCCGGAATCTGTTCCTGTGTGACGGCAGCAGCCTCGTGACCTCGGGCCGAGGTCAGCCGACGATGACGATCCAGGCGCTGGCATTTCGAGCTGCCGAGCATATCGGCGCGTTCGCGCGCAAGGGCGAGATCTAGATCGCCAGGCGCTCGACTGCGGTCAAACCGCCGTGCGCAACTCCGTCACCGGCGATGTGATACCGAGCGCGGCGCGCAGGGCATCATCGACGCGCTCGCAGAACACGAATTTGAGTTCCTTGCGAACGCTCTCGGGGACATCCTCGACGTCGTTGCGATTGCGCGCCGGCAGCAGGACGGTCCGGATACCGGCCCGATGTGCTGCGATCACCTTCTCCTTGATGCCACCAACCGGCAGCACCAGTCCGCGCAGGCTGACCTCGCCCGTCATCGCGACGTCGCTCGCGACCGTCCTGCCGGTGAGCAATGACACGAGCGAGGTGAACATCGCGACACCGGCGCTCGGCCCATCCTTCGGGATCGCACCGGCCGGCACGTGGATATGCAGGTCACTCTTCTTATATAGGTGCGGATCGATCCCCAGGGACTCGGAGCGGGATTTCACCAGTGACAGGGCAGCCTGCGCGCTTTCGCGCATTACATCGCCGAGCTGCCCGGTCAGGATCAACCTGCCGCCACCCGGAATACGGGTCGACTCAACGAACAGGATGTCGCCACCCACCGGCGTCCAGGCAAGGCCGGTTGCGACGCCTGGCACGCTGGTGCGCATTGCCGCCTCACTTTCAAAGCGCGGCGCGCCGAGGATCGAGCGCAATTCATCGGCTTCGACGGTGCGCTGCTGGATCGTTCCTTCCGCGATGCGCACCGCGACATTGCGCAGCACCGCGCCAATCGCACGTTCCAGACTGCGGCAGCCCGCCTCGCGCGTGTAGTCGCGCACGATGTGTCGCAGCGCCTCTTCGGTGATCGAGGCTTGCTCTGGCTTGAGGCCATTCGCATCCAGCTGCCGTTTGACGAGATAGCGCTTCGCGATCTCGACTTTCTCATCTTCCGTGTATCCCGTGAGCTCGATGAGCTCCATGCGGTCGCGCAGCGGCCCGGGAATGGTATCGAGCACGTTTGCGGTCGCGATGAACAGCACCCGCGACAGGTCGAACGGGACACCAAGGTAGTTGTCACGGAAGGTGTTGTTCTGCTCCGGATCGAGCACTTCGAGCAGTGCCGATGACGGATCGCCGTGAATGCCAGCACCCAGTTTGTCGATCTCATCGAGCATCAGCACCGGGTTGCGCGTTCCGGCCTTGCGCAGTGCCTGGATGATGCTGCCGGGCAAAGCGCCAACATAGGTGCGTCGGTGACCCCGAATCTCCGCCTCGTCGTGCACGCCGCCGAGGCTGGTGCGCACGAACTTCAAACCCAGCGCGCGAGCGATACTCTGGCCCAATGAGGTCTTGCCGACGCCCGGCGGTCCGACGAAGCACAGGATCGGGCTGCGGCCCTGCGGATTGAGCTTGCGCACCGCGAGGAACTCGAGGATGCGCTTCTTGATCTTGTCGAGCCCGTAGTGATCCTCGTCGAGGACGCGCCGCGCGTTCGCGATGTCGATGGCCTCCTCGTCGAGCTTCGACCACGGCAGCTGGATCATCCAGTCGAGCCAGGCTCGCAGCATCGAGTACTCGGGACCGGTGTCAGGCATGCGCTCCAGCCGCTTGAGCGCCTGTTTCGCCTGTTCCTGCGCTTCCTCAGGCATGCCTGCCTTGTCGATCGCTTCGCCGAGCTCCTTCATTTCCTCCGAAAGACCGGCGTCCTCGCCGAGCTCCTTCTGAATCTGCTTCATCTGCTCGCGCAGCAGGATCTCGCGCTGACGTTCATCGATGGCGCCACGCGTCTGCTCTTCAATCTGCCGCTGCAGCTTCATCACTTCGATGCGATGCGAAACCAGCTCCGAAACGCGATCGAGGCGGGCCTTGAGGTCGAGTGTCTCGAGCAGCTGCTGGCGTTCCGTGACCTTCACATCGAGGAAACTCGAGATCAGGTCCACGAGCGCCGACGGCGACTCGATGCTCTGCACGGCATTCGCGAGCTCGGCCGGTGCGCGCGGGAGCAACCCGATGGCCTCGGCGGCCAGGCGTTTGAGGTTCAGTGCCAGCGCTTCGATCTCGCTGGAGGACTGTGTCTCCTCCGGCAGGTACTCGACGCGCGCCATGAGATACGGGAGCCCCGGCTGGAAATCGAGGACCCGAAAGCGCCGTTCACCCTGCAACACGAGGTGGTGCGCACCATCTTGCCCGGTGACGTAGCGAAGCACTGAAGCAACCGTGCCAATGCGATACAGGTCATCGCCCGTCACTTCGTCCTTGTCGGAGTCGCGTTGCAGGAGAACGCCAATCTTGCGTTCCGCACGCACCACTTCCTGCGCGGCGGCGATCGACCCTTCACGGTTCATCCCGATCGGCAGCACGGTACCCGGAAAGAGCACGATGTTGCGCACCGGCAGGATGACGAGCATGTCATCGGACACGGTGGATGTGGGCGTTCCAGTCGCGGGTGACTCGTTTTCACTCATGGCAATTTGGTCCCTCAGTACTTGCGAAGCCGCAGTTGCAGGATGCCGTTGACCGAGGATTGCTCGGTCAGCTCGTAGTGGCCCTGCGGCAGGGCGATGCGACGCTCGAAGCATCCATAGGGAATCTCCAGGCGCCGGATGCGCGCGGCGCGGCCACTGGCGCTCGAGTGCCTCGCGGCTCTCACCAGCACGCCGCTGTCGTCGAGGTGCAGTTCGATCTGCTCGGGCGGCACGCCGGGCAGCGCCAGCAGGATGGCAATCTCGGTTGCGGTCTCGACGATGTCGACCGGTGGTTCCCAATGCAGTTGCACTCCTGGGCGACCGACGGCGCGATAAAACTGTCGATGCAGGCTGTCAGCCTCCTCGAGCAGCTCCAGCGCTTCAGCCCACATCCAGGAGCGAGGATCGCGGTTGCTCATGTCATCGGGTTCCTAAGCAGATCGTGGCGGGGATCTGGTGGCAGATCGGCGGACATCAAGTGGATACTCGTGTCGGAGCCGCCACCCCATGATCAACCCCAAGGCACGCCCCTGCGACGAAGCGCTGATCCGTTCGACCCGCGGCGCGTCGGATTGTGCCCGTCAGCAAAAGCGCTGGGTGCTTACGGCCTCAGTTCTCGCCTCCACCATGGCATTCGTGGACGAATCGGTCGTCAGCGTCGCCCTGCCGCGCATGCAGACCGACCTCGGCACATCGCTTGCCGCGATGCAGTGGGTCGTCAACGCCTACACACTCTGCATGTCGGCGCTGCTGCTGATTGGCGGGGCCGCAGGCGATCAACTCGGCCGTCGGCGCATGTTCCTGATCGGAGTCGTCATCTTTGCAGTTGCGTCGCTTGGCTGCGGGTTCGCTCCCAACGCGAGCGTGCTGATCCTCTCGCGGGCGATTCAGGGCGTGGGTGCCGCGTTGCTGATCCCGTGTTCGCTCGCGATCATCGGTGCGACATTCGAGGAGAAAGAGCGTGGTGCAGCAATCGGGATCTGGTCCGGAGCTTCCGCGATCGCGGCAGGCCTCGGCCCCTTGCTCGGCGGCTGGCTCGTCGATCACAGCTCGTGGCGGGCGATCTTTCTGATCAATCCGGTGCTCGCGATGCTGGCCGTGTGGATCGGCCTTCGGCACCTGCCTGAGAGCCGCGACCCGCAAGCGGGCTCCCAACTGGATTGGCGCGGCGCGGCGCTGGTATTTGCCGGTCTCGGAGCACTCGTTTACGGACTGATCGAAGCCGCGGCGCTGGGATGGCGCAGCCCGGTCGTCCTCGGTTCGAGCATCGCCGGAGTGCTACTCCTGGTGGTGTTCGTGTTCGAAGAGCGACGCAGCCGCACGCCGATGATGCCGCTCGAGCTGTTTCACTCCAGCACCTTCAGTGGTGTCAATTTGCTGACATTGCTCCTCTACGGTGCACTGGGTGGCGCTTTCTTCTTCGTGCCATTCCTGCTGATCCAGGTACACGGCTACTCGGCCACTGCGACGGGGGCGATGTTTCTTCCCTTCTCCTTGATCCTGGGCATGCTGTCGCGTTGGTCGGGTGGTCTTGCCGATCGCACGAGTGCACGCGCTCCACTCATCATCGGTCCCAGCGTTGTGGCGCTTGGGTTCGTGCTACTGGCCCTGGCGACCCGCAACCAGCACTACTGGGTGCTGCTCGCGCCGATGACCGTGCTCGGTTTCGGGATGGCGATCACCGTCGCTCCGTTGACCACGACGGTCGTCAACTCGGTACCGTCTCGTCAGACGGGCGTCGCCTCCGGAATCAACAACGCGGTAGCCTCGGTCGCGAGCTTGCTGATGATCGCCGTACTCGGGACCGTTGCGCTTGGCGTGCTGAATAAATCGCTCGACCAGGGTCTCGCCGATGCGCGCCCCTCATCCGATGTGAGGGTCGTGGTGGATCAGGCACGGGGTGGATTTGTAATTCCGACACTGCCGCGGCACCTCGCAGCATCGCAACGCCAGCTCGCGGCCGAGATCATCACGGACTCGTTTGTCGGGTCGATACGACTGGTTATGTTAATCGCTGCCGGCTTGTCGCTCGCGGCCGCCCTTTCCGCTGCGCTCACGATCAGAAAGAAATGAAAACTGAACATCGCCCGCGAAAAATACTTCCTCCCGGAGCCCTCAGATCCCCGGAAACGGATGGACTCCCGCCCGCGCCGGAGTGACGATAGGTCACGGTGCGGTTTGCGAGCGGAGGTCACATGCACGCTCAGTCTCTGATTCGATTTCGAACGGGCGTCTGCCTGACGGCTACCTGCTCGGTCCTGCTCTTCCTGACTGCTTGCCAGCAGTCGAAGGCGCCCAGCGCTTCCCAGGGCATTACCGAAATCGCATGGGCACGCATGGCGCTGGAGCGCAACCCGAACCTTGAAGTGGTCGCAACCGATATCCAGGCGGGAGTCTTCACCGTGCGCGACAAACGCACCGGGCAAGTGCAGACCGTGAAACTGAGTGAGCTCGCCGCTGCACCGGTCTCACAACTGAGCGCCCAGATATCCCGAACGGCAGTGCCGGCCGGGCCCGAAGATTCTCCTTTCGCGCCGACACCGTCCTCAGCAGAGTCTGAATCCGACACTGTAGCGGCACCGCCGGCGCCAGCGGCCTCATCAGCCGAAGCCTTGCCCGCAAGACCAATGCAAGAGGCAAGGACCTCCATGCCTGCAGAGAGCAAGGACTACACCATCGAGCGCGCGGACGGCCAGGTCAAAGTCAGCGGCCCGGGCATCAGCATCGTTTCCTCCGGCGGCGCCACTACGACCGAATCCGCAGCCGAGGCCGGAATGCGCAAGGCCGACCCTATCATCTGCGAGGGTCAGCGCATGATTCACCTCGACAATCGCAGGATCTATGTGGATGGAGATGGGGTCACCGCGCGCGCCGGGTGCGAGCTGTATCTGACCAACAGTCGCATCGTGGCATCCGGCACCGGCGTCGTCGTGCAGGATGCCGTCGTACACATCGCCAACAGTTACGTCGAAGGCGCGTCGGCTTCGTTCGAGGCTGCAATCGGCTCGAAGCTGTTCGTTCGTGATTCGATCTTCAACGGGCTGTCGCGTCGCGACTCGTTTGCCGAGTTCCAGGACCAGGGCGGGAATGAGTGGAGATAGCCGCTCAGCTGAGCCGCGGCGACAACAGTAATCTGCCACCCAGAGCGAAGAGAATACCGCCGGAAATGCGATTCAGGCGGCGCTGCCATCGCACGTCGCGGCGCAGCGTTGCGCTCAATGCCCCGCCCGCCCACGCATAGAGCAAGTTCACGATCGTCCCTGACACGATGAAGAGCGCGCCGAAGGTCAGCACCTGCAGCGTGATATTGCCGCGTGTCGGATCTGCGAACTGGGGCAGGAAGGCGAGAAAGAACAGCGCCACCTTGGGATTGAGCACATTGGTGACCAGGCCCTGGCGGAAGACCTGGCTCAACCGGGGGTCGATCGCTCCGGGCAGCTCAGGTATGCCCGCCGAGCGCCACGCCGCGATGCCCAGCCAGATCAGATACAGCGCGCCGACGATTCGCAGCGCATCGAAGGCCCACCGGTGCGCCAGGAGCACGGCTGCGATCCCGAACGCGGCGATGCAGGTATGAAACACGATCCCCGCGGAGACACCCAAGGTCGCAAACACACCACCCCGAATCCCATGCCGCGCGCTGTTGGCCAGTACATAGAGGACGTCGGGACCTGGCGCCAGATTCAGGGCGAGGGTCGCCGTCATGAATAGCAGGAGCTGAGTCGTATCGAACAAGTCCTAGCGATCCTGCGTGAACGAGCTGTACAGATCATCGAACAGGACGAACGCCCGCTCAAGGCGAGCCTCGTCGCGCGCGTTGGCCGCCACGATGCCCGCCAACAACTGCTGGATCCCTGCGGCCTCCTCGCGCCCGAACTTCTGATCCTTGAGATCGAGGTCGTGAACGATCTCGCCGATCGCTGCCAGCGCTTCGTCCTCGCGCCCGAGCCTGGCGGCAAGGACTTCGAATGTGCAGCGCTCGGCGTCATGCGTGAACTCAGCTTCGTACATGTCGAAGCGCAGTTCGTTGGCGGCCGCGCGATACTGTCGGTCGCTGACGAACTTGAACTTCGCCTCGGCATCGATCCAGCGGCGGATCAACCATGCGCTTGCCATGCGGTCGACATGTACGTTGGCGCGCGTGACCCAGGTGCGCCCCTGCAGCTCGTCCAGTCGTGCGGTGTTCATCTCGGGTGCCTCCTTCGGCAGCGCCGGCTCTGCGGTATGTGATTGCAGGTCGCGCAACTGCGCATGGGCCTGCTCGCGCCCATCCGCCTGGAAGAAATCAATTGCTTCGATCGCGCTGAGGCGGTTACGAAAACGCGCCAGGGCACCGACAACCTCACTCGGTGTCGGCCTGGTGCGCTTGCGCTCGCATTGGGCGTTGAAAGTCGCGATCGCTTCCGCGAGCTCGCGATACTGCTCACCCCGGGCGGAGTCAAATAGCGCGATCAGCTCCTCGTGCGACATCCCCTGCAGCACCGTCGCCCTGAAGATCACTCCGTCGCCGCCCGCATTGCGCACTTCGCGCAGGGTCCACTCGAAATCCTCGAGCAGCTCGTCGCTCGCGGGCAGGATGTAGAAGGCGTTCTTGAACGCTGCAGCGCCGATATCCTGCAAACGCCGCCAGATCTTTACGCGGCCATACGCAGGCTGCGCCGGCAGGTTGAACGCGAACACCCACCATTCCTGGTTGCCGCGTGAAACGATGGTTCGCGGCGGTACCTGATGCGAGGCTTTAGATATATTCATATCTCATGTGTAGTTGTGTTTGATATCATCGTATCACATACTCCGGAGGCGTCAACGGATTCAACCTAACCGTCAGCCCCCTGGCAGTGGAGACAGCGTGATCACTCGCAGAGATGTTGTGCGCCTGGTCGGCGGCATCATGGCCGGTTCATGCATCGAGGCTCGGCCTGAGAGCGTTGCGACGCCCCCTGCCCCGGCCACCAACTGGCGAGGCTTCTTCCCTGCACTCACGCAGTCGCCTGCCGGTCCATCCTTCGTCTATCTCGATAGTGCAGCCACCACGCAGCGTCCTGGTGCCGTGCTCGAGGTGCTGACCGACTTTTACGCGCGCGACAACGCAAATCCCGGCAAGAGCCAGCACTTGTTGGCGCGACGCGCCCATGAGCAGTACGAAAGTGCGCGCCAGGCGGTGGCGACCTGGATCAACGCGGCCAGCGCAGAGGAAATCGTGTGGGTGCGAGGCACCACGGAAGCGATCAACCTCGCGGCCAGTGCCTGGGGCTCGATCGCGCTGCGAGCCGGCGATGAAATCCTGCTGACCGTGGCCGAGCATGCCTCGAATCTGCTGCCCTGGAAGTTCGCAGCCGAACGCGTCGGTGCCAGGCTGAGATTCGTCGACGTTGATGACGACGGACGCATCTCTCTCGAAGACCTCGATCGCAAGCTCAGCGACAGAACACGCCTCTTCGCATTCAGCCACGTGTCGAACGTCGTCGGTTACGTCAATCCCGCGGCCGAGATCTGTTCGCGGGCGCGACGGGCGGGCGCGCTGACGTTGATCGATGCCGCTCAGTCAGCGCCCCACATTCCAATTGATGTGCGCGCCCTGGGTTGTGACTTCCTCGCGTTCTCGAGCCACAAGATGCTGGGGCCGATGGGCATCGGCGTTCTTTGGGCACGACGCGAATTGCTGGAATCCATGCCTCCGTACCAGGCGGGTTCCAACATGGCCCATGCTCTTGAGAGCGGATCCGTGCAACTCGAGCACGCTGCACACAAGTTCGGAGCGGGTACGCCGTATGCACCCGGTCCGCTCGGTCTTGCGGCGGCGATTCGATTCCTGGACTCCCTGGGTCGCGAGGCGGTGACTGCGCACGAGCATGCCCTGACTGACTATGCGCTTCGCAGGCTTCGCGACGTCCCGCGCCTGCGGGTGCTGGGACCCAAAGATGCCGAACGCAGAATTCCGGTGTTCTCGTTCGAGATCGCCGGGCTCAGTGCCCAACAGGTTCAGCGCTCGCTCGACGACCAACAGGTCGCGATTCGCGCCGGCGACCTGTCGGCCTTGCCGCTCCTGAAGCGGCTGGGCGTCGAGTCCGCCGCACGAGCCTCCTGCTACCTCTATACAACAGAAGCCGAAATCGACCGTCTGATCGCCGGCTTGCAGAAAGTCATTTCATGATTTGCAAGGCGTATGGGCAGGCAGTTCTGACGGCTGCCTCAACAGCTGTGCTCCTCGGCGCGATTCTGACGCACGAGCTCCCTGCTGCCGAAACCGGCAACGACATCCGGCGCGTGGCAGAGCGCTTGCGGGATCGAGCGCTCTCGGGGTCTGAGGCCTGGCCCGTTCTCGAGTCGCTGACGACTGAGATTGGAGCGCGGCCCGTCGGTTCGCCGGCGATGGCGCGTGCCAGGGACTGGGGCGTAACCACGCTGAAAGCGCTGGGTCTTGAAAATGTGCACGTCGAGGAGTTCGTCAAAGAGAACGCGTGGTTTCGCGGCACGGAGTCCGCCGAGGTCACGGCGCCCTACCCGCATGCTCTCGCAATCCTCGGACTTGGCAATGGCATTCCCACGCCGCCACGGGGAATCGAAGCGCAGATTGCCATGTTCTCGAGTTTCGAAGACCTGTCGGCCACACCTCCCGGAGCGCTGGCCGATCGGATTGCAGTGCTCAATCAGCCCATCAACGTAGCGCAGGGTGAGGAGGGTTATCGAGCTGCGGCGCGCGGCAGACGCGATGGGCCCTCGGTGGCGGCGGCACGCGGCGCTGTCGGGTTTCTGGTCCGCTCATTGTCGACGAGCGACTCGCGCTTGCCGCATACGGGCGCCACTCGCTACGCGGAAGGCGCTCCACGCATTCCCGCCGCCGCTCTCGGCGTACCGGACGTCGAGCTCCTGGCACGCCTGCTCGCGCGCGGACAGCCGGTCAGGGTGCGCATGAGGCTGGCATCCACCGTCATCGAAAAGACGCCGGCGTGGAATGTGGTCGGCGATATTGTGGGTCGCGACCGGTCCGGGGAGATGATCGTGATCGGCGGGCACCTGGACAGCTGGGACGTTGCAGAAAGTGCGAACGATGACGGTGCCGGCATCGCCATCTGCCTGGCCGCGGCCCGCCTGATCGCCCAGCAGCCGCAGCGGCCACGACGGACCCTCCGGCTGGTTCTGTGGGGCTCGGAGGAAACGGGCGGAAGCGGCGCCGCGTTCGCTGAAGCTCACCGCAACGAGACTTCCAACATCGCGCTGGCGAGCGAGAGCGACATGGGAAGCGGCCGAATCTACCGGATCGCCTTCTCGACGGATGCCTGGAATGATCCGCGCCTGCTCGAGCTCGCAGCTATCCTGGCCCCGCTCGGCATCCTGCCAGACCGCGAGGGTGCAACATTCGCCGGCACCGACGTCGAAGACCTGCGCAAGGCAGGCGTGCCGATCGTGAGAATGAGCCAGGATGCGCGGCGCTATTTCGCAACGCATCACTCCGCGGACGATACACTCAACAAGGTGGATCGCAACGACCTCGAGCAGAACGTAGCGGCCTGGTCCGCAATGCTCTACCTGATCGCGGAGAGCGGCATCGATCTGCGCGACACCGTCCCGCCCAACCAGTAAGAACTTGTCAGGCGTCGAAGAAAGCGAAAGTTCTGACTTCGATGCTCTCTCGTGGCAGAGCATCCTCGCTGGCGCTTGGATCAGCAAAGGCCGTGTGCGGAGCGAAGCGCGCTGTGCCATCTTCGGCTGAGTCGAAGCATTTGAGCAGCAGTACTTCTTCGTGTGTCATTCGCGGCGCGTAGAACCAACGATGTGACGGATTGAATTTGACCGTATAGAACTCCCCTACCCGATCTGGATAGATGAGGTCCGTCGCCACCAGGTCATCGAACGCCACACTCTGTGCATCGCTCACCGCGAGGGGTGAGTCCTGCAGGGGTCCCCGAATTGGCCGCCATACGTTGATCACTGCAAAACGCTTGCGCAGGAGCTCATGGTCCGGATCGCCCAGGATCTCGCCAGCCTTGCGCCGCCCGGACATCGCGGTGAAGTCGACGTGCACGCGATGCACCGGCGGCCTGGGCGTGACTGCAGTCCCACGCGAATTCCCCGGGGTGCGATGACGCAGCGTGTGATCGAATGCGATCACGCTTGATGCCCCGGTCAGGTCGGCGACCACGCGCTGGGCCTCCGCGTAGTAGCCCGCTTCGATCGCATCACGATCATCAAAGCGACGAAAGCCACTGGGCGCGGTTGCGAACTGAAAGCCTTCGCGATCGATCAGAAAAGACTTCAGGCGCCTGCCGGAGATTGCTGATGGCGACAGTGCGATCTTCATATCGCGCCGTCGACTGCGGCACACCCGGCGGCGGGTCATCCGCGTAGTTCCGTGGTCTTCCCTGCCCCGGCGCCACATACGTCAGGACGCCGTGCACGCTGGACAGAGACGTCGCTTGCGAATCGGTCAGTCGCACGTCGCGCACTCCTGAACTGCCAGGCGCTCTGAAATGCGTGAGGTGCTCTGGGGCCGTGGATCTACCATGTCCGCCGCGCTGACCGCGCGCTCGTCGTCCGGATCGATCCAGTACACCGCATCGAAGGGGACCGAACCCTGGCTGATGCGGGCGATGATGGTGTCGAAGATCGAGTACTGTCGCTTGCTCATCTTGTGTCTCCTGCCTGGGCTGCGAATCACGAACATCACGATTCGTCGGGACGCTGGCAGGTTGCTCCCGCCCGCCCAAGGGAACAAACACGGTCTCTTTATGAGCCTTAAGTTTTGCTTTACGAGCGCTCTCAGGTCGCGGGGAACGCGATCGACTGGCGCCACGCCGGTAGCTCCGAGAGGCCTGCGTGCCAGCGCCTGATCTCGGCATATCCGGAGACCGGAAGCTGCGCCGGCGCGGCGAGGTTCAGCGGTGCACCGATGGAAAAATCCGCAACGGTGAGCTTGTCGCCCGCGACGTACTTACGCCCCTTCAGGTGCGCATCGAGAATGCCCGCGGCACGGTGAAAGCGCTCTTCGCCCTTGGCAATCTCCCCCAGGTCGGGCTCGCCGATCTGCAGGAGTTTCTTGACGAGGCGCTCGAAGATCATGACTGCGCACGCGGGATCCCAGTTGGCGAGATCCCAGCACTGCCAGCGCGTGACATCTGCGCGAGCGCGCGTATCCGTGGGCAGAAGACCGCTCGCGGGTTTCTTGTCCGCGAGGTACTGGAGAATCGCGTTCGATTCCCACAGCACGAAGCCGTCTTCCTCCAGCACCGGCATGCGCTGGTTCGGGTTCAGGGCCGTGAACTCGGGACGTCTCTGTTCGCCCTTGGTGAGATCGACCATGCGCTTCTCGAAGTCGAGGCCGAGGTGCGTGGCCAGCGCGATCACCTTGAACGCGCGCGGCGATGGCGGAAACACGTAGAGATTCAACATATCGATTCTCCTGCCTGTCGGGTCATTGCGCGACCACCGCCGCGTACAGATTCAGCAAGTTGCTCCAGCCGTTGGGCGCATCGACCGCCTGTCGCAACGTGTCCGCCTGCTCGCCGTGACGCTCGAGATGACGATGCTCGAGTTCCACCAGCGTGGCATTCGTTCCGTCGGCGATGAAGCGCACTTCGACTTCGGATGTCACCTTCGGGTCGTACTTGAACTGGGGGCTCAATTGCCAGCCGAGGATGAGGCGATTCGGCGGCTCCCAGACCAGTACCTTGCCGACGTCGCATTCCGAGCCATCCTCGCCGCGCTCGAACCAGCGTCCGCCGGCGCGTGGCTCGATCACCGCTTCCTTCATTGGCGAGGTGCCGATCGAATGCGTGTGCGGCCACCACCGGGCCACGCCCGCGGTGAAAACCTCAAACGCGTGTGCGGGCGGAGCGCCGACGCGAACGCTTTTGCGGACGGGCGCGGCCGTGATGGTGCGATTCATCGTTCTTGTCCTTCGATTGCGTGTTCAGCGCCGGCCGCGAGCGCTCGATCTCTGTCTGGAACGCCGCGAGCGCCTGATCCCAGAACTGATCGAGCCATTTGCGTAACGGGCCGAGCCCCTGCGGATCGATGTAGTAGACGCGTCGCGTGCCTTCGGCACGATCGGCAACCAGCCCGGCTTCCTTCAGCACCTTGAGATGCTGCGAGACGGCCGGCCGGCTTACCGGCATTTCTGCGGCGATCTCCCCAACCGCGCGCGGACCCGAACGCAGTCGTTCGAAGACGTCCCTGCGGGTGGGATCGGCGAGCGCGGCCAGGGCAGTATCGTAAGTCATGTCTTACGGTAAACTATGGCTTACCAGAACGCAAGCCCTCTCGGGCTCACCGGCTGACGGTCGCGACCCGACCCTGGATGGCAGTGCGTTCGCCTCTTGCCGCCTGCCTGAATGCGCGTGGCGAGACACCAGCCGCGCGATGGAAGCTGCGTACGAAGTTCGACAGGTCACCAAATCCACTCTCGTAGGCGATGTCGCTGATCAGCCGGTCATCGTTGGTCAGCATGCGCGCCGCGCGACGGAGCCTTGATCGCACCAGGTATTGATGCGGTGTTACGCCCAGAATGCGTGTGAAGAGGCGCAGAAAGTGAAATGCGCTCAGGCGAGCGTGCCCGGCCGCCCTCTCGAGGTCGATCGGCTCCGCAGAGTTGTCATCGATCCACAGCGCCGTCTCCACGACGCGCCTGCGATCGGCTGCGCGCGCTTGCGGCGCAGCGTGTTGGCACGAGAGCACCAGCTCAGTGAACCGCGCCGCGAACAACAGCGCAGCCTCGTCCAGGCCGACATCGCTGCGTTCCTCTGCCGCGGCCTGCGCCAGCTCGCCGAGCACCATCAGTTCCGACAACGGCGGCACGCTGCCGACGCGCCACATCTCGGCTCCGGCGCCGAGGGACTCGGCCACATGTGCCTCGAGGTGAAAAGACAGGCACTCATCGCCGTGCGCGTGATCGTGCGTGCACATGAACTCATCGCCGGGGTGGCCGACCAGAATCGACCCGGCGACGAGCTCGAACGACCGGCCGCGATGCTGGTAGCCGAAGGTGCCGCGGCGCACGTAAGACACCGTGTGCTTGTCATGAAGCTCGACAAAGGGCCGATCTTCCGGCCCGGTCGTGCAGCGACAGTCGATCACGGCGATTGGTCCGCGCTGCAATGGTGTCGCGACAAGCATGGCCCGAAGGCTACGCCCGGGCGCTGCGGCGGGCAAAGGGCCGGACAATTTGTGTCGGCTCGACCCGAAGCCGCTGGCGTACTGCCAGGCCCGATCGATCGAGTCTGTGACACCCGCTAGCTCTTGAGGTCCTTCCCAAGGTCTGTAGCGCGCCACAGATACCAGCTCGCGACCGTCCGGTACGGTTGCCAGCGCGCGCCGTATTTCTGCAGGGCCTTGGGGTGCGGCGGTTTGCGCTTGCGAAAAGCGATCGCGAATCCCTTGCGAACGCCGTAGTCGTCCACCGGCAGCACGTCGGGCCGGCCGAGACGGAATATGAGCAGCATCTCCACCGTCCAGCGCCCAATTCCGCGCACCTCCGTGAGCCGCTCGATGATCGCTTCGTCATCCATGCGATGCACTTCGCCAAGCGTCGGGATCTTGCCATCCACCGCCTTGCGGGCGAGGTCGCGCAACGAGAGCATCTTGGAGCGGGACAGGCCCGCGCTGCGCAGCTTCGCATCGGTTGCTCGCAGGATCTGTTCGGCATTGGGTCCCGCATGGCCGCGTGGAAAAAGCGCGCACAGACGCGCAAAGATCGTCGCGGCGGCCCGGCCGTTGAGTTGCTGGTACACGATCGCTTCGGCGAGCGCCATGAAGACATTCGGCGTCCGGTCGAGTCGCATGCGAAAAGGGCCGACAGCATCGATGAGTCGCGCGAGCGCTGGGTCGACGGCGCGCAGATGCTCGAGCGCTGTGGCCGGATCGAAACCGAATACCCCGTCACCCTCGAACAGCGCAAGTTGCCCGTTCGCGTGGGCACTCTCGATCGAGAGCAGCCGGAGCTTCGTCGCAATGCCTCCGTTCGCGGAGAAGCCGCCCAGCCGACCGTCTGCGGCCAGGACGCGATGACACGGCACCACGATTGCAAATGGGTTGCGCCCGAGCGCCTGGCCTACCGCCCGCGCCGAGCCCAGCGAGCCGAGTTGTTTCGCGATCTCTCCATACGAAAGCGTGGCGCCGGGTGCAATCGTGCGCGCAATCTCATAGACGCGGCGATGGAACGGCGGTACGCCCTCGAGGTCGAGCGCTACCACGGATAGATCGCTCCTTTCCCCGCGCAGCAACGCGACGATTCCGTCCAGCGCCAGCTGGATTTCGGCGGGTGGAGAATCTTCGCGCGCCTGTGGAAAACGCCCGAGTAGACGCTCCCGCGTCTCGATCTCGCGCCGTTCGGGAAGCTGAACTCCAGCCACACCGCGTTCAGACCATGCGATGCCGCAGCGGCCAATGGCCGTGTCGAAGAGGGTAAAAGATGCAACCGCCATGAGGCGGTGGATTTTATCATCGGATTGCCGCCCGCCACTTGGCGGATCTTGCTCCAATGAGTGCGGCGAAGGTTAGAATCGAAGCAGGAGTCAGCGCTGACAATGTCGGATATCAAGCTCGTCGATGTCTCGATCCGGGACGGCAACCAGAGCATCTGGGGCGCCACCGGGCTGAACATTGCCCAAACCCTGCAGATTGCGCCGATCATGGACCGGATCGGGCTGCACGCGATCGACTTCACCTCGAGCACTCACATGGGCGTGTGCGTGCGCACGCACAAGGAGAACCCCTGGATGCTGATCCGGGGCATGCGCGCCGCAGCGCCCCATACGCCGTTGCAATTCATCACCACCGGCTTTCGTTTCATCTCGTGGGAGACCTCCGACCCGGAGTTCATGCGACTCGCCTATCGCACGCTGGTGAAAAACGGCATCGCGCGATTTGCATTGATCGATCCCATGCACGACCGCCAGGCGCTGCTCGATGGCGCGCGGATGATTCGCCAGGAGGGTGGCGAGGTGCTCGCCGGGCTCACCTACACGATCAGCTCCGTACACGATGACGCCTTTTACGCCGATCTCGCCGGCGTGCTCGCTGCTTCGCCCGATGTCGCGCGCCTGTACATCAAGGACCCGACCGGCCTCCTGACTCCCGAGCGCGCACGCACGCTGATTCCGGCCGTCCGTGCCCGCATTGGTGCCAAGGCGCTGGAATTGCATTCCCATTGCACCATCGGCCTTGCCCCGTTGACGTACATGACGGCTGCCGAGCTCGGAATCGATGTCCTGCACGTCGCTTGCGGTCCACTCGCCAACGGCACATCGCTGCCGGACGCGCGCCGGGTGGTCGCCAACCTGCGCGAGCTCGGACACACGGTGGATGTCCATGATGCTTCGCTGGCGCGGGTTGCCAGTTACTTCGCGAGTCTTGCCGATGCCGAGGGGCTGGCGGCCGGAGCACCACAGGAGTACGACGCCGCGTTCCTGCGCCATCAACTGCCGGGCGGCGCCATAACGACGACTATCCGCCAGCTCGAGGAACTGAACCTGAGTGATCGCCTGCCGGCGGTCATCGAAGAAACCATACGGGTGCGCGCTGAACTCGGCTACCCGATCATGGTGACGCCCTTCCCGCAGATCGTCTGCACGCAGGCGCTTTTCAACGTCATCGGCCCGGAACGCTACTCAAATGTGCCAGACCAGGTGATCCGCTATGTGATCGGGCGGTTCGGACGCCCCACGGCGCCCGTTGACCCGAACGTCAAGGATCGAATCCTCGCGCGCCCGCGCGCGCGCGAGCTCGCCGCGGAACCGCCGCCGCCATCCCTCGCCGAGCTGCGACGTCGCTTCCCGAAAGTCGATGACCGACGAGGAGTTCCTGTTGCGTGCCGTGATGCCGGCGGAGCAGGTCGACGCGATGCTTGCCGCGCAACCCGCCGACGCTCGTTACAACCCGGACACCCGCCCACTGGTAGACCTGATCCGCGAGATGAGCCGCAGGAGCGATGCCGCGGAGCTCATCGTCGAGAAACCGAACTTCCGCCTCGAGCTGCGTCGCCGGGCCTGATTCATGGATGCTGCCACCGACGTGCACGCACGCCTGCGCACCGCGCGGGCTTTCCTCTTCGATCTCGATGGCACGCTGGTGCTCGGCGACCGCAACAATCGCTCGATCCGGCCGCTCCCGGGCGCGGTCGAGCTGCTCGAGCGACTTCAGCAGCGACAAGTGCCGTATGCGATCTTCACCAACGGCACGGTGCGCACACCCGAGGAATACGTGCACGAGCTGCGCCAGGCAGGGATTCACGTCGCAGATCACCTTGCGCTCACGCCGAGCAGCGTGGCGGCGGAATACCTCACACGCATGGGGTACCGGCGCGTACGCGTGCTGGGAGTCGAGGGCGTCTGGCGGCCGCTGCAAGCGGCGGGACTGGAGATCGTGCGTGGCACCGCGAATGAGCCCGTCGATGCCGTATTCGTCGGGTGGTACCGCGAGTTCACGATGGATGAGATCCAGGCGACGTGCGAGGCGATCATCGCGGGCGCGCGCCTCTACACCGGTTCACTCGCGCCCTACTTCGCCAGTGCACAGGGAAAAATTCTCTCCTCCTCGCGCGTGCTCTGCGCCGCGCTCACCAGCATTACCGGCAAGCGAGCGACGGTGCTCGGCAAGCCCGCTGCTGAAGCCGCGCGCTGTGCCTGCCGACGCCTCGGCATCGATCCCGCCGAGCTCGTCGTGGTAGGAGACGATCCGGCGATCGAAGTGTTCATGGCGCGACGCGTCGGCGCGTTGGGCATTGCAGTGCGCACCGGCGTGTGGGGAGCTGGCGAAGCCTCGCGCCTGCCAGCTGCCCATCGTCCGCATCTCGCGCTGCAGGACGTCTCAGAGCTCCTGAAGCGCTCAACAACATGTGCACCCTAGGGGCGCCGGATCCCGGACACACAGCCCCTGGGTTACCAGATCCGGACGCGCTCTTCCGGCTTGAGATAGAGCTTGTCTCCCGGCTTCACGTCGAAGGCGCGATACCACACATCCATGTTGCGCACCGAGCCGTTGACGCGGAACTTGGGCGGACTGTGGACATCCGAAAGCACCAGTTCACGCAGCGTGTCGTCGCGATACTTCTCGCGCCAGACCTGCGCCCAGCCGAGGAAGAACCGCTGCTCGCCGCTCAGACCCTCGATGACCGGCGACTTCTTGCCGTGGAGCGAGAGCTGGTAGGCCTCGTAGGCAATGTTCAGGCCACCGAGATCGCCGATGTTTTCGCCGATGGTGTTTTCACCCTTGACGTTCAGACCCGGCAGCGCCTCGAACCCGGAGTACTGCTGAATGAGCTTCCCGGTGCGCGCGGTAAAAGCCTTGTCGTCCTTTTCTGTCCACCAGTCGGTGAGTGAGCCATCGGGGCCGAACTTGCGTCCCTGATCGTCGAAGCCATGGCCGATCTCGTGCCCGATCACCGCGCCGATCGCGCCATAGTTGACCGCCGCATCCGCATTCGGGTCGAAGAACGGCGGCTGCAGGATCGCGGCGGGAAACACGATCTCGTTGTTGAGCGGGTTGTAGTAGGCATTGACGTCCTGCGGCAGCATGCCCCATTCGGCGCGATCGACCGGCTTGTCGAGTCGGTCGACCTGGTAGTCCCACTGCCAGATCTGCGCACGTAGCACATTGCCGATCAGGTCGTCGCGCTTCACGTCGAGGCTGGAGTAGTCCTTCCACTTGTCGGGGTAACCGATCTTGGTGATGAAGCTCGCGAGCTTCTCCTGCGCGCGCTTCTTGGTCTCGGGTGTCATCCAGTCGAGCCCCTCGATGCGCACTTTCAATGCCGCGAGCAGGTTATTGACCAGCTCCTGCATCTTCGCCTTGGAGTCGGCGGTGAAATACTTCTGCACGTAGACCTGCGCGACCTGCTCGCCCAGCGAGTCGTTGACCTGTCCGACGCCGCGCTCCCAGCGTTCGCGCTTCTTCGGCTGCCCACGCAGCGTCTGGCCGTAGAACGCGAACACCGTGTCATCGAAACGGACCGGCAGGTAGCGGGCGTGATCCGTCAGGTAGTGAACGGTCAGATACGCCTTCAGGGTATCGAGATCGGTATTGCCTACCAGCTTCGCGATGTCCTGCACGGCCGTGATTTCGCCGAGCACGAATTTCTCGCGTGTGCCGAGGCGACCGGGCTCCAGGAACGCCTGCCAGGTGAAACCGGGCGCCTGCTCGAGCAGCTCCTTCTTGGTGCGCGGGTTGTAGTTCGCTTCCACGTCACGCTGCTTTTCGATCGGCCACTGCGCCTGGGCGATCGCCGTCTCGAAATCCATGATGGCCTTGGCGTGCTGCGATGCTTCCGGGTAAGCGACGAGCGTCAGCATCTGCTCCATGAAGGCCACGTATTTCTCGCGAATCTCCTTCAGCCTCGGGTCGTCCTTGAGGTAGTAGTCGCGATCCGGGAGTCCCAGGCCAGCCTGGCCAATGGTGACGGCGTAGACGTTCGGGTTCTTGAGGTCGGCATCGAAGGTGACGGAAAAGGTCGATTCGAAGCCCGGCGAACCGAACAGCGCCGCAATGTCCGTGAGCGAGCGCGCGTTGCGGATTCGATCCAGGTCAGCCTGGACAGGCTTCAGTCCTGCGGCCTCGATGGCCTCCAGATCCATGAAGCTCGCATAGAAATCACCGATCTTCTGCTCCGGTGTGCCCGGTGCGGATTTCTTTGCGGCTGCATCTTCGATGATGCCGCGCACGCGTTTGCGCGCAGCATCGTCGAGCACGACAAAGCTGCCGTAGCTGGTCCGATCCTCGGGAATCGTGAACGTGTCGTACCACTGGCCGTTGGCGAAGCTGAAGAAGTCATCGCCTGGCTTCACGCTCGGCTTGCGGGCGCTGAGGTCGAGGCCGAAATCGCCGATCGCCGCGCCAGGCCGCGAAACGGAGCTGTCCCGCGCAGCCTGCAGAGGGGACACCAGGCCCAGGGCGCAGGCCAGGCACAGCGTCATGATCGCAAGTCTTCGAGTCATATGAACGTAGCCTCCTGAAGATGTGCTAATGCTACGTCATCGGGTTGCCATCATCCTCATCGCAGGATCTGTCACCCCCGCGTAGCGTACCGGCCCGATTCCAAGGCTGTTGGACCCGCCGACGGAGCAGGAGAGCAATTGCGCTCCGCGCGATGGGCGCGCGCAACACCCGAGGGAAACTTTGGCGCGCGCCCGCGCATCGAACCCAGGAAGCTCCTAAGATAACCGCACAGGCTGGCTACGACGCTCGAGCGCCGCATGGGTCAATTGAGTGATTGGGCTTTCCCCGAGCAGCTGCAACCGCGCCCGGCGGAATTGCGTTTCGATCTGCACGAGGTGCTCCGGTCAGTCGTCGCCTTGCGTGCCGAAGTGCCTGAGGATGCGTTCACGGCCAGCGTCCTCGGCACCGAGCGCACCGGCAACGCCGTCCTCATTCGCCAGGACGGCCTGCTCCTCACGATCGGCTATCTCATTACCGAAGCGGAATCGATCTGGCTCACGGGCATCGACGGGGCCGTCGTTCCCGGGCATCCGCTCGCCTTCGACTATGCCACCGGTTTCGGGCTGGTCCTGCCGCTCGGGCAGTTGGCTCTGCCGCCGCTGCCGCGGGGTTCCTCGAGCGCGGTCGCGACCGGTTCGAGAGTCTTTGCGATCAGTCACGGCGGCCTGGGGCACGCGCTCGATACCCGGATCATCGCCAAACGAGAATTCGCGGGCTATTGGGAGTACGTGCTCGATGAGGCGCTGTTCACGGCGCCCGCACATCCTCACTGGTCCGGCGCGGCGCTCATCGATGAGTCGGGCAGGCTCCTCGGCATCGGTTCACTGCTGGTGCAGGAACAGCAGTCCGCGGATAAGACCGAGGCGAACATGTTCGTGCCCATCGATCTGCTGGAACCGATTCTCGACGAGATGTCCACCACCGGGCGACCGGCACGTGCACCACGTCCCTGGCTCGGCATGTACACGATGGAAATGCAGGGGCACCTGGTCGTCAGTGGGCTTGCGGAGCAAGGGCCCGCCGCTCGCGCGGGCGTGCGGCCGGGCGACCTGATCCTGCAGGTCGCAGGTGAACCCGTGTCTCGCCTGGCGGACCTGTTCCGCAGCATCTGGCGCCTCGGCCCGGTTGGCACCGATGTGCCGCTGACCCTTGCGCGCGGCGGCGCACAGCCGCTGGTCAGGGTTCGCTCAGCGGACCGAAACGACTACCTCAGGAAACCGCAGCAACATTGAGCCGCAACGGGGCTCAAGCCGAGTAGTCCAGCACGCTCCCCGCGCGGGCCCGCTCGTGGCGTACGCGCGATCCAGCAGCGGCATCGCCTTCGACCTGCGCCAAGGCACGCAATTCTCGCGGGCCTATGCCGTGATAGCGGCGCAAACGCCGCACCAACGTGCTGCGATCATCGAAGCCGACGCGATCGGCGATCTCGGCCACCGCCAGATCGGTCGATTGCAGAAGCCTCACCGCCGCCTCGGTGCGTCGCCGTTGCAAGTATTCATACGGGCTCTGTCCATGCACCGCTTTGAACTCACGCAGCATGTGGAACATCGACCAGCGCGCTGCGCCGGCCAGCTCGCGCAAAGTGAGCGGCTGTTCGTACGCAGAGTGGATCAAGTCCGTCACGCGCGCGACGCGCTGGAACATCTCACGGCGCGTGCGCGCCCGCGCACGTGACAGAGCGGACACGTGCCTGCCGATATCCGCTTCGTTGCGCAATACCCGTTCGAGCAGCAGCGCGACGTGCTCCTCGTACCACAGCGTCTCTTCGATGCCATGCTCGATGTGGTGCGCCATGAAGCGCAGCACGGACGCAATCGACGCGTGGCGCGGCCGAACGTGCTCGTGAAACAGTGGTCGCTCGCCGTCCGACGCTGGCGCCAGAATTGCCTCCGCGTTTCTGCCGATCGCATCGAAGGCCTGCGCGAACAGCTCGGGGCCAAAATAGATTGCCAGCGCCCGCCCGGCCGCTCCGCGCCGGAAACCCGCGTTCAGAGCGTGGCCCGCATTAAGAACCAGGAATACCTCGTCATCGAGTGCCACTGCACGCTGATCGACGCTGAGCTGATAACGCCCGTGCCACGCGGCATGAATCGACGGCACCCTTGCGTCGACCTCGTAGCGGTTGCGGCCCGCGCAGATCCAATGCACTTCCGTGTCGCGCGTCGGAAGCTTTGCAATGCTGCCATTCGCCGCGCTTGCGTAGTGGAATCTGCGAATCGTCAGGCTCACGTTGTCACCTGCCTTGCCGGATCCCGAAACGGTGCAACTGCGTTGCGCCGATCACACAGGCGAATACGCTAAGCGCGAAAGCAAGCGCGGAAAATGAAATTGCGTTGAATCAGCGTCCTGGTGCCGTGGAACGTCGGCACCGTGCTGCGAGGTGACCTGTTATCGCGCCGAACGGCGGCGCGAAGTGGCTAGGTGCGCTCGGGCTCCGGGTCGCTTTTGCCGAGGCGCAACGTCTTCACCACGCGCGAGAGATAGCGCTTGCTGATCGGAATTTCACGCCCGCCTGGCATGACAGCGTACGCACGCCCGGAGTCCTGGCGCCGGATCGCAGCGACCAGGTCATGCCGCACGATCTCGGAGCGGTGCACACGCACGAACAGCCTCGGATCGAGCTGCTCGGCGAGTGCTCCGAGCTTCGCGCGCAGCAAGCGCACGCGCTGCCCGACGTGCAGTCGGACGTAATCGCCGTCCGCCTCGATCCGCTCGACGAGATTCACCGGGATCCGAACCCGGCTGTCGCCCTCGCGCACCCAGAGCTCATTTTCGTAGCGGTTTTCCAGCGCCGCGCGCCGGCCCTGACGCAAGGTATTCACCAGCGTCTTGAGCTCGCCGACACGCATCTGCGCATCCCGCAGCTCGATGCGCGTCCGTGCGCGCTCCAGCGCCATGCGCAACCGTTCCTGCTCTACCGGCTTGAGCAGGTAGTCGACGCTGCCGGTGGCGAAGGCCTGCACGGCGAAATGGTCGAAGGCAGTGACAAATACGATCTGCGGCAACTCCTCGTCGCCCAGGGCATCGATGAGCTCGAAACCATTGAGCTCGGGCATCTCGATGTCGAGCAGCACGACGTCGGGTGACAGGGAGCGGATGAGCTCGAGCGCGCGGCGGCCGTCGCGTGCCTTGCCGACGAGCTCGACCTCGGGCAGGTCGCGCAGGCACCACTCCAGGCGTTGCAGGGCGAGCGGTTCGTCGTCGACTGCGAGCACCTGCATGTTCATGCCGCGATCTCCAGGGGCAGACTCAGCTCCACCGTGAAGCTCCCCATGCGCTCGATCACCGCGAGCCCGCCCTCGGAGCCGTAGAAGCTCGCAAGGCGCCGACCAACGTTCGCGAGGCCGACCCGTGATCCCGTGGTGGGACGAACGGAGGGCTGAACTGGAGCATCGTTTTGCACCTACGAGTACCAACGATTGCGCGCGTTCGTATCGCCCGGACCTGGATGCGCACCGCGTCGGACATGCGCGCGACGCCGTGTTTGACTGCGTTCTCGATCAAAGGTTGCAGGATCAGGTGCGGCACGAGCGCCCGATCGAGCCCGTCCGCGATCGCGGTAGTGAACCTCACGCGGTTGCCAAAGCGGGTGAGCTCGATGTCGAGGTACTCCGCCTGCACGCGTATTTCCTCGCCAAGACTCACCTTGGTGGTGCCTTCCCGGCTCAAGGCATTGCGGAAGAAACGCGCGAGCTTCGCGATCACCTGGTCGGCGGCCTGCGTCTGGCCAGTGACCACCAGCGCAGAAACCGCATTGAGCGTGTTGAACAGGAAATGTGGGTTGATCTGGTAGCGCAGCATCTCGAGCTCAGCCTGGTGCGCGAGCGCACGAGCCTCGAGGAGACTGCGTTCGCGCTCGCGCAGGCGCGCCGCATACAGGATCGCCGCGCAGAACCCCGACCACATGAGGAACAGGACGAGGTTGTAGAGCGATTGCAGGGCGATATTGACCAGCGCGCCGTAGGGAGCGCTGTGCTGCAGGAGGTCGAACCAGATCAGATGGCCCAGCGTCGCATACGTGACAGCCACGGGCACGCACACGAGAGCCACTGCGACCGCCTTGTGCCGCAGATCCCAACCGAGGGTCCGGCGCAGCACCCAGCCGAGCGGCAGGCACAGCACGAAGCCCAGGGAGCTGAAGATCGCTCGCCAGAAGATCGAGGCGCCATCGCTGTATTGGTTGACGAGCGCGGTCTGCAACGTGTGCATCAGGAACATCGATGTCCAGAACAGCGCGCTGAACACCTGGATGTGCGTCGTGCTCTGCTGCGTCACCGCCTGATGGTCGCGCCCTGCCCCGCCTGATGGTGTGGCCGGTATGATTCTGTCGCGTGCGCGATACGTCGGCTCGCGCGTGAGGCTCATGGTGGACACGGATTCAACCTGCTTGCACGGATTTTGGGTTGAAGCGTAGCGCTCCGGATACAGACGGCGCTCATTATGCGTCTGACGGGACGGATGAAGGCACGGATGATCCTGGTGTACGACGAACGACATCAAAAACGCGATGAACGGGCCCGGGCGTGCGACGAATGCGCAAGACTGTTGGTCCCAACGCGCCGGCGCAGATTGCAAATCGCTTCGTCGGACACCCGTGTCCTCGCGCCGCGGCAGCGCTCCGTCCGTCGCGGCTTCCTGCCTGACCATCGCGGCAGACTCCCGGCGCGGCCACTCGTGGCACATATTCCTGTTTCATTCTGGTAGCCAGGCGAGGTATCGATGAAATCGTTCGCAGCCCTCTTGTCGGTGGCTCTGTTGTGTGTGGCGCCCGCGCGTGCCGCCGGCATCTATGACCTCGAGCTCGTGCCCGTGAAGCCGCAGATCTATCTCATCCGCCGGCCCGACGCGCTGCGCCAGCCCGTCGAAGGCAATGTCACCTTCATCGTCAACGAGCAGGATGTCGTGGTCGTCGATGGGGGCGGCTCGCCGCTCGCGGCGACCAATGCCATCCGCCTGATCCGTTCCGTGACCGACAAGCCGGTGTCGACCCTCATCACGACTCATTGGCATGGCGATCACAACTTTGGCAACCAGGTCTATCGCGCCACATTTCCTGCGATCCGCATCATCAGCCATGAACTGACCTACCAGGACATGACCGGCCCGCCGATGACCTACATCGCCACGTACCCGAAGCAGATCCAGGATTACATGCACGAGCTCGAGGAGCAGGGCAAGCGCAAGCCGCTGCCAGCGGACGCGGCGCGCATGCTGGACGATCTGAAGGTCATGTACCAGGCGCTGCAGGGAATTCAGATCACGCCCGCGGACACGACGTTTGACGAGCGTTTGGTTCTGCACCGCGGCCACCGCGACATCGAAGTGCGCTACTTCGGCAAGGCCAACACCGACGGCGACGCGGCAGTATGGCTGCCACAGGATCGGGTCCTGGTCAGCGGCGACATCGTGGTGCATCCGATCCCGTACGGCATCGGCAGCTTCCCGCGCGAATGGATCGCGGCGCTGCAGGCGATCAGCGCGCTGCCGTTCGATACGCTCATACCGGGGCACGGCGACGTGCTGCACGATCGGCTCTACATCGAGCAACTCGCGAGCATGCTGAGCGCGATCCGTGAACAGGTCACAGCATCGGTAGCCAAGGGGCTCGATCTCGAGGCGACGCGCAAGGCGCTCGACACCTCGGGCTTCGCATCGGCCTACACGCTCGATGATCCCGTGCGTACGCGGCTCTTCGATTCCTGGTGGGTGCAGCCGATTGCGCGCTCCGCGTGGCTCGAGGCGCGCGGCGAACCGATCGTCCAGTCCGGTACCGGGTCGAACAACTGACGGAGTCGACAACGCGGCTGCAGCCGGAGCGGCGTTGCGCGTTGAGCCGAAGCTGGCCTATGTTCATGCGCTATGAGTACCCGGATCGCGACCATCGCTGAGCCCGCCTCGGCTCGCCATTCTTCTTGACGGCATCGCGAAACAGATGGGTGCGGAGGGTCGCGACATGGATCGCGGTCAGCGCCACTCTGACACCGGGTCGAGTGTCGGGTGGCCCACTCGATGCGCTGAACTCGGTACGCACGCAGGGCTGTGACGGCAAGGCGGGTGTCAGTGCGAAGCTGGTCCGCGATCCCGCGCTCAATGAGGTCGCGATGCGGATGGCGAGCGGCGCTGCGCTCGGCGAGGCGGTCGCTGCGGCGCACTTCCATGCAAGACTATCCACTTCGATCTCGATCGCCGGGACTCCAGACGAAAAGGCACTTACCCGCGTGATCGCCGAGCGCTTTTGTGCGGACGTGCTCAACGCAGATTTTGAGCGTGCTGGAGCCTGGGAACGAGGCAAGGACGTCTGGATCGTGCTAGCGACGCCTTTCACCCTGCCGCAGGCGCAGGATGCCGCCGCGATTCGCAAGCGCGCTCTCGAACTGGTCAACCAAGCTCGTGCCAAGGCGAAAAAGTGCGGCCGGCAGAATTTTGGCGCCGCACGACCTGTCGGTTTGGACATCAAGCTCGATCGCACTGCGCTCACTCACTCGGAGGACATGGCACGGCACGGCCACATGACTCATCGAGGCAGCGATGGCACCAGTGTCGCCGAGCGCGCGTCGCGCGCCGGCTACAAGTGGGCCAAGGTCGGCGAAAACGTGGCCGCCGGAACGCCCGGCGTGGAAGACGTCATTCAGGGCTGGCTGCAGAGCCCCGAACATTGCGCCAATGTCATGAATCCCGACTTCACGCAGATGGGCGTCGCCTACGCAGTGAATGCCGTGAGTGAAGACGGTATCTACTGGACGCAGGTCTTCGCGACACCACGTTGACTGAACCCGCCTACGTCCCGCTGTTCGCGGCAGCCGAGGCCTGTCGACCCACATTGATTCCGGCGCGGCTCGTGAGATAGACGGCGTAAGTCCCGAGCCAGTGACTGCCGACATATGAAACGTGCAGCACCGCGGGGAGTCCGACCTGTCGATGCAGCGCTGCCACGATCAGGAGCACGTTCACGCGCAGATCGTTTTGCGGCAGCGCGCTCGCGATTCCATCCAGCATCCACGCACGGCTGAGATTGAGTCCGTCGATGTGAGCGAGCTTCGGATCGTTGCGATCGGTAACGACTGCGGGCTTCAGCCATTGCGTCGGATCGCTGCTCGCCAGACTGGGGAAGAAGCGTCCCAGCCAGCGCGAAAACGCCTTCCGTTCGAGCACGCGGCGCATGAAATCGGCCTCGGCCAGGCAAGGGGACAGGAAATCCGTGCCGGATGGCTCGAAAGCGAGCGGACACTTCTTGTCCTGCGAATAGAACTGCCCCGCCTTGGCCGCGAGCAGATCGCGCATCTCGGTATCGCCGGCCACGAGCGCCCAGTCCCACATCAGCCCGAATGAAAGGGCGGTCTGGCTGTGTTCACCGCTGCGAACCGGGTAGGCCAGTTGCGGCAACCACTCTTTCAACTGGGCAGCAGCCGCGGCCTCGAGCGGCAGCAATGCGGCGAGCCACTCGCGCCCTTGAGGATCCTCCCACTCGCGCAGTTCCGCGCAGAGCCTCAGGAGCCACGCGAGCCCGTAGGGACGCTCGAACGCCTCACGCCCCTCGCCTTCGAGATAGGCGACCTCGCCTGCGAGGTTATCGGTGGTGAGGCTGCGCGCGAGCTCAGCCCGCGCGACGGTCACGAACGGTGCATCCGGATACAGCCGCACGAGCCGCGCCAGCAGCCAGTGTCCATGCACGGCCGAATGCCAGTCATAGCAACCGTAGAACGCCGGAGTCAGCTCCCGCGGCGGGCGTGCATCGGCATCGCTGTTCAGCACGTGCGAAATCTTGTTGGGATACTCCCGGTGCAGGCATGCGAGCGCGAGCTCCGCGAAGTGTCCGGCGGCTTCGACATCGAGCGGCCTGGGCAGCGGTATGACGAGTTTCGTCTTAGCCCGGTTCGAGACGACCGTGGCAGCGGTCACAGTGCTGGTACACACGGCGGCCGCAGTCAGAAGAATGAGGCTGGCAACGCGGCGCATCGCGCGATTATGCGAGATCGGACTCAGCCACGGTACGTCCCTGCTGTCGAATTGGGGGCGAGTGCAACGACTGTCTTGCATGGACCGCAAGCTTCAGCCTCGAGTTCAGTTGGCCGGGCGATGAGCGGCGCAATTGCGTGTGCTGACGTTCGCTTGGTCCGCAATTGGCAGCGGCTCGCACCTGCGTGGTCACCAAAGGCGAAATTTTTACTGCGGCGCGCTAAACTTCGCGGCCCCGTGCCACGCTATGTGGCGCCACGACAACGACAGCAGAGAACCGCTTTGAACGCGCAGCCCGAACAGGATTTCGAACTCCGCAAGGTCGCCTCCATGAACCGTGATCATATGCCCGCGCCGGCTCGCTCTTACCAGGACCGGAGCCTGCCGGGGCGGCTGCAGAGAATCAGGGACATCCCGCCGAAATGGTGGGTGGCGGGGCTCGTTGTCCTGGTGGTCGCGATCGCGCTGGTCTGGGCGAAGCAGCACTTCTCATCGGCAGCGCCGAAAGTTGCCCCGCTGATGGAGCAATCCACACCGCTGGTCACCGTGATCACGCCACGAGTGGTGCCGGTGACGGCGAGCGTCACTTTCAGCGGCACGATCTTCGCCCGCTATGACGTGCCGATCGGCGCAGAAGGCGAAGCCGGTCGAATCGTCGCCATCTATGTGGAGGCCGGCGATCAGGTCAAGCGCGGACAAATCATGGCGAAGCTCGATCAATCGGTGCTGTTGCCGCAGTTGAATCGCCTGGCCGCGTCACTCGAAGAAGCGCGCGCGCAAGCAGCGTTGTCCCAGGCAGAGTACGGGCGCGCCAAGGGGGTCGAGGCCGCCGGTGCGCTGTCTGCGGAGGAAATCGAGAGGCGCAGGGCTGCTTCGGTCACGGACCAGGCGCGCGTCAACGTCGCGGCCGCACAGCTTGCGGAAATGCAGGCGCGCCTCGATCGCTCGGAAATTCGAGCTCAGGCGGACGGCCTGGTGCTCACGCGTACCGCAGAGCTTGGACAGACCGCCGCTCCGGGTGGTGAGCCGCTGTTCCGCCTGGCGCGCGGCGGTGAGATCGAAATGCGCGGCTCGCTCGCGGAACAGGATTTTGCGCGGGTGCGGCCCGACCAGCCGGCAACGGTCTATCTGACCGGTTATGACACGCCGTTCAGCGGCAAGGTGCGGTTGCTCGGTGCGGTCATCGATCCGAAAACCCGATTGGGCGAAGTGCGTATCGCACTGGAATCGAATCCGGCCCTGCGGCCGGGCGCATTCGCACGCGGTCAGATCGTGGTGGGCGAAGCGAGGCGCCCGGTGCTGCCGCAGACCGCAGTGCTTTCCGATCTGAAGGGCAGTTACGTCTATGTCGTCAACGGCAGCAACAAGATCGAGCGTCGTGCGGTGCACGTCGCCGACACGACAGTAGGCGGCGTGGTCATCGGTGAGGGCCTCGAGGGCAGCGAGAAGGTGATCGCGATGGCGGGCGGCTTCCTGCGTGAAGGCGAGGTCGTCGAACTCGCGCCGCAAGCGGCGCAGCAGGCCCGCAAATGATGAAGAACATCTCGGCATGGGCCATCAAGCACCCGGTACCGCCCGTGGTGCTGTTCGTGGTGCTGTTTTTCCTCGGCATCGTCGCCTTCATCCGCCTGCCCATCAACCTGAGCCCGGACATTTCCTTTCCGCTGGTCGAGGTCACGGTCAGTCAGCCGGGCGCCGCGCCGACCGAGATCGAGACACAGATCATCCAGAAGATCGAAGGCTCGGTCGCGAGCGTCGGTAACGTCAAGAACATCACCTCCGCAGCGCTCGAAGGCGCTGCATTCGTCTATATCGAGTTCCAGATCGGCACCCCAGTCGACCGCGCCGTGACGGATGTGCGCGATGCCGTTGCCAAAGTGCGCAGCAATCTGCCGGAGGGCATCGAAGAACCGCTGGTCCAGCGCATCGATGTCGAAGGCGGAGCGTTCGTCTACTACGCCGTCAGCACCACGGACATGACGGAAGAGGAGCTCAGCTGGTTCGTCGACAACGCCGTCACCAAGCGGTTGCTGGCCGTGAACGGCGTGGCACAGGTGCAGCGCGGCGGCGGTGTCGATCGCGAGATCCGCGTCGAGCTCGATCCGGCGCGGATGCAGGCGCTCGGGCTCACCGCGGTGGACGTCAATCAGCAACTGCGCCAGATCAATCTCGACGCGCCGGGCGGGCGCCTGCAGGTTGGCGGCGGCGAACAGTCGATCCGCGTACTGGGCGGGGCACACACCGCCCTGCAACTCGGGCAGACGCGCATCTATCTGCCAGGCGGACGAGTGGCGCGCCTGAGCGACATCGCGGAAGTGCGCGATGGCGTCGCCGAAATCCGCAGCGTCTCGCGGCTCAATGGCCGCACGGCGACAACGTTCGGCGTGTTCCGGTCCAAGGGTTCTTCCGACGTGACCGTGATGGACCTCGTCACGCGCGAGATCGACAAGATCGGCAAGGAATTCCCGCAGGTGAAGCTGAAGGTCGTCTTCACGACCGTCGACTACACCAAGCGCATGTTCTCGTCCGCGATCGAAGCACTCATCGAGGGCTCCATCCTGGCCGTGGCCGTGGTCTGGTTCTTCCTGCGCGACTGGCGCGCCACCGCGATCTCGGCCCTCGCCATTCCGTTGTCGGCCATCCCGACCTTCGCCTTCATGCAGTGGATGGGCTTCACCCTGAACCAGGTGAGTCTCCTCGCCCTGTCGCTGGTCGCCGGCGTGCTGGTGGACGATGCGATCGTGGAAATCGAGAACATCGTGCGCCACATGCGCACGGGCAAGACCGGCTACAAGGCGGCACTCGATGCAGCCGACGAAATCGGCCTCGCAGTGGTTGCCACGTCTGCGACCATCATCGCGGTATTCCTGCCGGTGAGCTTCATGCCCGGCATCACGGGGCAGTACTTCATCCAGTTCGGTCTCACCGTTGCGGCAGCTGTCTTCTTCTCATTGCTGGTCGCGCGTCTCATCACGCCGGTCGTCGCCGCCTATACGCTCAAGTCGGACAACATCAAGGTCCACGGCGACGGACCGATCATGACCTGGTACCTGAAGACCTTGCGCTGGTGCGTCAATCACCGCTGGCGCACGCTCGCCGGTGGCGCCGCGTTTTTCATTCTGTCGCTCGTCGCCCTGTCGATGGTGCCCACGTCGTTCATTCCGGAGGCCGATCTCGCGAGTTCCCAGCTCAATATCGAGTTGCCCCCAGGCGTTCAGCTCGAAGAGACCGCCGGGGTATCCGCTGCAGCGTACGAGATCCTGAAGCAGCAGCCCGAAGTGACCGATGTCGTTGAGAGCATCGGCACTGACGAGACGGGCGAAGTACGCATCGCCAACCTGTTCATTTCCCTGGTGCCGCGCGAGGAGCGCAAGCTTACGCAGCAGCAGTGGGAGGAGCGCCTCATCAAGGAGCTGCGCAGAATTCCGGACGCCCGCATCAACTTCCAGAAGCAATCGGGTGGCGGCTACGGGCGCGACATCACCATCTACCTGACGGGCGATGATCCGGCGCTGGTCGACCGTACCGCGCGGCAGGTGGTGGAAGAGATGCGGACCCTGAAGGAACTGCGCGAACCGCGGATCAACGGCGACCTGCCACGTCCCGAGATCATCATCCGGCCGCGCCTGGACCTCGCCGCCGAGCTCGGCGTGAGTGTCGCGAGCATCAGCCAGACCATCCGCATCGCGACGTTGGGGGACTTGCCGCAGAATGCGCCCAAGTTCTCCCTGTCCGATCGGCAGATCCCGATTCGCGTCAGCCTGGTGGAGAGCGCGCGGCGCGACCTGGGTACGCTGGAGAACCTCCCGGTACCGACGGCGTCGGGTACACCGGTGCCGCTGAAAGCCGTCGCTGATATCAGTTTCGGCGAAGGGCCGGTGCGCGTGCGGCGCTACAACCAGAGCCGTCGTATCGCGCTCGAGGCCGACCTCAACGGCGTGGAGCTCGGCGAGGGACTGAAAAAGATCTACGCGCTTGCCCACCCTGAGCAACCTGCCGGCGGGTGTCCGGAAGGTGGAAGTCGGTGATGCAGAAGTGATGCGTGAACTGTTCGCCAACTTCGCGATCGCCATGTTCACCGGCGTGCTGATGGTGTTTGCAGTGCTGGTGCTGCTGTTCGCGCGGGTGTTCCAGCCCATCACGATTCTGTCCGCCCTGCCCTTCTCGATCGGCGGTGCGGCCGTCGCGTTGCTCATCGTGGGATTCCCGCTGTCGCTCCCGGTCGTAATCGGCTTCCTGATGCTGATGGGCATCGTCGCGAAGAATTCCATCCTGCTGGTGGATTTCGCGATCGAGGAGATGCGCGCCGGCAAGGACCGGATGACGGCACTCCTCGAAGCGGGCCACAAACGCGCACGCCCGATCGTGATGACCACGGTCGCAATGGTGGCGGGCATGTTACCGGTCGCGATTGGAATCCACGGCGATGCCTCGTTCCGCGCGCCGATGGCGGTCGCCGTGATGGGCGGTCTCATCACCTCCACCGCACTGACGCTGGTGATCGTGCCGGCAGCATTCACGCTGATCGATGACATCGAACGCTGGCTCGGTCCGAAGGTCTCGCGCGTGCTCACGGCGCACCCGGAACCCGTGCCGAGTCCGAATCCGCGCTAGTCAGCACTCAGTTCTCCGGGACTCACGAGGCACGCCGCATGAGCATGCAGACCCGTCGACAGTTCGTGCGCCGCGGCGCTGCAATCGCCGCGGCCGCTCCGTTCATCAGCACGAGCGTCACGCGCGCTCTGGCGGAATCGTCCCGAAAGAAGTTGGGATTTGCCATTTGCGGGCTCGGCAAGCTCAGCGCCGAGCAGATCGCGCCTGCCCTGCTCAAGACGCAGTACTGCCGCTTGGCCGGCCTGATCACGGACTCGCCCGATAAGGCCGCGCGCTGGAAAACCCAATACGGCATCCCGGATCGCAACGTCTACACCTACGACACGATGGAGCGGATGGCCGATAACCCTGATATCGACGTCGTCTACATCGTCACGCCCAACGCGCTTCACCTGCCGCACACGCTCGCGGCCGCCAAGGCGGGCAAGCACGTGTATTGCGAGAAGCCGATGGAGGTCTCGATTGAGCGCTGCGAGCTCATGATGGCGGCATGCAAGGCAGCCGATCGCCTGCTGGGCATCGCATACCGCCTGCAGTTCGAGCCCAACAATCTCGAGTGCGTGAGACTTGCGCGGGAGAAGGAGCTGGGCGCGGTCAAGATCGTCGAGGCGGGCTTCTGCATCTCGGTGGGTGATCCCAACCAGTGGCGACTCAAGCGTGCCCTGGCCGGTGGTGGCGCATTGATGGACGTCGGGGTGTACGCGGTGCAGGCGATGCGCTACCTGACGGGCGAAGAGCCGATCCTCATCTCGGCGACCGAATCAAAGACCGATCCGGTGAAATTCGCGGAAGTCGACGAGTCGATCGTCTGGCAGGCGAAGTTCCCCGGTGGGGCGCTCGCCTACTGTTCCGCGAGTTACAACGCGCATGGCATCGCGCGTTTCAGGGCCCAGGCCGAGCACGGCTGGTTCGAGCTCGATCCCGCCTTCTACTACGGCGGCATTCGCGGGCGACGCAGCGATGGCAAGGAGATCAACCTGCCGGGCGGCGATCAATTTGCCGTGCAGATGGATGACTTCGCGCGCTGCATCCTGGAGCGCAAGCCCACGAAGGTCTCCGGCGAAGAGGGTTTGCGCGACGTGAAGATCATGCTCGCGATCTACGACTCCATCCGCACCGGCGCGGCGGTTAAGCTCGTCTGAGAGACCTGGACCGCTGAAAAAAAGCGGCGGGCACGAAGCCCGCCGCCGAACGCTTGAGGTGATGAAGGTCAGAAGTCTGCGGTCACGCTGACGAAACCGTAGCGCCCGAGCGTATCGTAGAGCTGCGGGAACGTGTTGCCGTTGCAGTACACATCCAGGCAACTGTCCTGCCCGATCAGCGGTGGGTCCTCGTCCGTGAGGTTGTTGATACCGACCCGCAATGTGATGCTCTGATTGAATGCGTACGCACCGGCCAGATCCAGGTAGCTCATCGACTTGATGCTGGCGTCCGTCGCCGGGACATCGCCGTTGAGCTGCGGATTGGAGCTCGTAGTGTCGAGCTTGGTGCTGTCGATATAACGCCAGCTCAACGACAGGTCGAGGTTCCACGGCGTAGACCAGGTGGCCCTGAACTTGTGGCGCCAATCCGGCGTCGGCACGCCGCACGAGAGGCCGTACAAGCCCTTGCAGTCGTATGAAGCGGAGCCCGTGGTCGGCTGCACTGTCAACGTGTCGACGTACGTTCCGATCAGTTGGAACGCGAGCCGGCCCGCGTTGCCACCCATGTCGAAGTTGTAGTTCAACTCCGTATCGATGCCCTTGGTGCGCAGCGACCCGGTGTTGATGATCGGATCATCGACGAAGCCGAGCGTGCCGATCCACAGTGACCCGGATCCCGGCGCACGGTGGACCTGGCTGCAGAAGCCCGGGTCGGCAGTGTTGAGGCAGTTGTTGATGATCACGTCCGCGCCGACACTGTTGATCAGGCCTTCCACCTTGATGTCGTAGTAGTCCGCAGACCAGCTGAGGTGCGGCAGAAAGCTCGGCGTCAGTACGAACCCATAGGAGTAGGTGTCCGACTTTTCCGGATCGAGGTCCGGATTGCCCCCGACCAGCCCGTTGTACTGCGAGGCCGGGTTCTCAAGGATCGAGCCGTACTGAGCTGCGGTGACGCCCGTATTGGCACATTCCGCCAGAAGTCGCCCACCGCTGACGACCCCGCTGGCATCGAGTGCGCCCGCACATGGATCGCTATTACCGTCGAGTTGCACACGATCCTGCAGGAACAACTCCTGTCCATTCGGCGCGCGCACTGCTCTCTGGTAGCTGCCACGGAAGCGGACGCTTTCGACCGGCGCGTAGTTCAGGCCGAACTTGTAGGTGTCGGTATTGAATCCCAGGTTGTAGTCGGAATACCGGTAGCCGGCTTCCACCGCAAGATCCTGGGCGCCCGTCTTGTCCTGCATGAGTGGCATTCGAGCTTCGACGAACAGCTCTTTGACATCGAACGAACCGATCGTGTTGAGCTCGGGAGCGCCCTGGCCGAGCAGATCGTTGGTCTGATAGGCCTGGTCCGTCTTCAACTCCTGCTCTTCGCGCCGATATTCCGCGCCGAACGCGACACCGAGACCGTCATTGGCAGACGGCAGCTTGGCGCCGTACTGACCAAGATCTCCGGTCACCGAACCGCTGAGGACTTCTTCGGTGGTCTGACCCTGCTTGAACCCCGGCACTTGCACATAGTTGAGAGCTTCCTGCGTCACGCCACCGTTCTGCCAGATGTTATAAGGCACGCACTTCGCGTCATCATTGGTGACATCGGCATCCACGTTCACGCGACACACGGGCTGGCCGGTCGTGGGATCGTTCACGACCGTAAGCGCCTTACCGAGTCGCGCCGCGGAGAAAGTCATTGAGGAAGTTCTCCTTGTAGACCGTCGTGCCGTAGAGGCCGTAGGCGTCATAGCTCCACGCCTCACCGAAATTGCCGCGCACGCCCAGCACTCCGCGATAGGAAGTGTGTTCGAGATCGTCCCGGCGTCCGCCACCTTCGACGTTGCGCCGGCCGAGGCCGAGGAATACATCGTTCTGGCCCGGCTGCCGGTTGACGAGCGGGTCGTTGCACAGCAGGTTGACCTGCGAGGCGGACAGCAACGGGTTGTCGCAGTTGACCACATAGTTGCCATAGAACGGCGGTTGGCCACTGTTGGAACCGAAGAACGCGCCGCTCGGGGCAACCTGTGACACGGTCTTGTCGTTCATGAACATGAACTCGGTGTACGCAGTGGCATGCTCGTTCATGTCGTAGTGGGCGAACAGGCCCGCCGTGTAGCGATCATCGGGGCGCTGGTAATAGTTGAGCGGCCCGAAGTTGTACACGTCTGTCGCAAAATCGTACGGCCGGAAATTATTGTTAGCATCAACGGTGTAGTAGCCGTTGTTCGGCTCGGCGGCGGCGCCGAAAGCGGCTGGATCCTGGTTGACCGGCTGGAACAGCCCGGGTGCGGAAGTCACTGAGCCGTTACAGGAGAATTCGTCACCCGAACCGAGAGTGCAGGCGCTGAAGTCGCGGCTCGCCTGTGTGATCGCCGACAGCGTGCGGTAGCCGGCATACACGGTCGCATTGCCGCGCCCATCGCCGGAATTCATACCCATGATGAACGTGAAGTCCTTCGAATAACCATCGGTCACGTTGCTGTCGGGCGTCGGAAAGCCGCTGGCCGCGACCACATCGCTGGCGCTGTTGCTGTTGTTGTGCTGATAGAGCGCGTATTGCGCATCGAGGCGCACGCCTTCGAAGTGGTCATTCATGATGAAGTTGACCACGCCGGCCACGGCGTCCGCTCCATACACGGCCGACGCACCGCCGGTGAGAACTTCAACACGTTCGACCAAGGCGCCGGGAATCTGGTTGAGATCAGGCGATGAGGCGCCGTTCTGCGTCGGATCGCCCGGCATCAGGCGGCGGCTGTTCACCAGCACCAGCGTGCGCTGCGAGCCCAGGCCGCGAAGATTCACGGTGGCTGCGCCCGTCGCTCCGTTGGAGATGTTGCCGCCGAAGTCGGCAACCGCCTGCGGCAGGTTGTTGACGAGATCTTCGACGCGCGTGACGCCCTCGAGCTTGAACTCCTCGTTGCCGACCGACGTCACCGGGCTGATGCTGGTCAGGTTTGGTTGTGGAATGCGGGACCCTGTGACGACGACAGTTCCGATCTCTGACGCCGGTGCAGCTTCCTGCGCCTCCTGCGCGAACGCAGGCATGCTCGTGCTGGCAGCCGTCGCCGCACTTGCAAGCAGTGCGTAGCGTACGGCGCGTGCCAGTTGATTGTTACGATAGATCATTGAGTCCTCCTCAAGATCGCGATTCAATGGCCAAAGGCCATCGGGCAATGCCGCGACGTGCATGCCCGATGCGGTTTCTGAATGCCTTTGCTGCATGCTAGCGACAGCGATTTCACGCACGAGGGCAGTGGTAGTCTTTCTGTGTGGCATTAGTTGCCGAAATTCATTTGTCGTTTGTCGTGTCGCGCCCGAGGAGGTCTGCAGATGCGCGCATTCTTTTTCTCTGTGTGTCTGTTGATGAGCAGCACGGTGTGCGCGACTGAGTTGGTATTCCCGGCGGCGCAGCTCGATGCGATGGCGAGGCGGTTCGTCCCAGTGGACGTCAAGGTCGACGTTTCGAGTCTGCCCGCGAACGAAAAGCTCGCGCTGCGCAGGATGATCGAGGCGGCACGGCTGTTCGATCCGCTGTTCATGCGCCAGGTGTCGGCCATCGGCCCCAGCACGCTGTTGTTGCTCCTGAATGACGCATCGCCGCTCGGGCAGTCGCGCCTGCGCTACTTCATGATCAACAAGGGACCGTGGTCGGCGCTCGACGAGGATCGCCCTTCATCCCAAGCGTTGGTCCCAAGCCCAAGGGCGGAAATTTCTATCCGGGCGATGCCACGCGCGAGGAAGTGCAGGCGTGGATGGAGTCGTTGCCGGCGAAGGAGCGCGAGTCCGCGCAAGGGTTCTTCACCACGATTCGGCGTCTGCCATCAGGAGCGCTCACCGCCGTGCCCTACAGCGTCGAGTACCAGGGCGAGCTCACCGAGGCCGCGCGCCTGCTGCGCGAATCAGCGGCGGCCACGACGCAGCCGACGCTCAAGAGCTTCCTCGAGAAACGCGCGCCGCGCATTCCTCACCAACGACTACTACGACAGCGACATCGCCTGGATGGAGCTCGATGCATCGATCGAGCCGACGATCGGTCCCTACGAGGTCTATGAAGATGAGTGGTTCAACTTCAAGGCGGCGTTCGAGGCCTTCATCCTGCTCACCGACACCGAGGCGACGGGACAACTGGCGCGATTCAGCCGCGAGCTGCAGGAACTCGAGGATCACCTGCCCATCGATGCGAAATTCCGCAATCCCAAGCTCGGCGGTTTCTCACCGATCCGTGTCGCGGATGTCGTGTTCTCGTCTGGCGACGGCAACCACGGCGTGCAGACTGCCGCTTACAATCTGCCGAACGACGAACGCGTCGTCGCGCTCAAGGGCTCGAAGCGCGTAATGCTCAAGAATTTTCAGCACGCGAAATTCGACCACGTGCTGGTACCGATTTCCCAGCGCGTGCTCGCCGAGGACGACCAGGCGCTGGTCGCATTCGAGCCCTTCTTCACGCACATCCTCATGCACGAGCTGATGCATGGGCTCGGCCCGCAGACGATTCGCGTCGGCGGACGCGAGACGACGGTGCGCCAGGAGCTCAAGGAGCTCAACGGCACGCTCGAGGAAGCCAAGGCCGACATCTCGGGCCTGTGGGCGCTTCAGTATCTCGCGGACAAGGGCGTAGTGCCGAAGAGCCAGGAGCGCGCCTTCTACACGACCTTCCTCGCTTCAACGTTTCGCACTCTGCGCTTCGGCTTCACCGATTCGCACGCCAAGGGCATGGCGCTGCAGGTGAATACTCTCCTCGACCAGGGCGCTATTGCAGTGCAGCCCGACGGGACATTCCGGCTCAACTTCGCCAAGGCCCGAAAGGCCGTTGCAGCGCTGACTCGCCAGATCATGACCATCCAGGCGACCGGCGATTACGCGAAGGCCAAGGCGCTGCTCGAGCGCATGGTCGTGATCCGGCCCGAGGTGAAGCGCCTGCTCGATCGTCTCGCCGACGTTCCGGTGGACATCGCGCCACGGTTCGTGACGGCAGACGAGATCACCGCAGCACCTCCTTGACCTGAAACAGCAGGCTGCCGCTTTGGGTGTCGCCGCGAACCGGTCAGCCTCGAAAACGTGACTTTGCGCGGCGGCCGACGAAGAATGGCGCTGCAACCGCACGGATCCCGATCGTATGGATGTGCCGCAATCACCCTCGCCAGGCGAGTTGGGCGTCGATGAGGCGCTCCGGGAGAGCGAGCAGCGCTACCGCGCCCTCGTGAATGCGTTGCCGCAGGCCATCCTCGTGCACGATGGCGTGCACTGCCTGTTCGCGAACCCGGCCGCGGTGCGACTCGTGGGCGCAGCGACGCTGGAAGAAGTCATTGACCGCCCGGTCCTTTCCTTCGCTCATCCGGACAACCTCAGTCTTCTGGAGGAGCGCACCCGCCGCATCATCACGGAGGGCGTGCCGGCGCCGCCCATCGAAGTGCAGGTGATCCGCCAGGACGGCACGTTGGTGTGGGTCGAGGCAACCGGAGTGCGCGTGGATTTCGGCGGACGCCCCGCAGCGCAGACGCTGTTGCAGGACGTCACTGCGCGCCGCGAGCGCGCTGAGCGGGAGAAGGCGCTCACCGCGCCGCCTGCAAGCGCAATCGACGGTCCTGCTCCGGCTCGCCATCGATCCGCTACTGGCCTCGGGTGACTTCATCGCCGGGCTGCACCTCATCACGGAAAACGGGGCGCGCACGCTCGGCGTCAACAGCGCGAGCGTGTGGTTGTTCGACGAGGATCGGGCGACGCTGCGTTGCCTGGATCGCTACGACGCGGACTCTGGCAGGCACGTGCACGGCATCGATCTCACGGCCGGGAATTACCCGGAATATTTCGCGGCGCTGAACACCGATCGCGCGGTTCCCGTGTCCGACACCCACACTGATCCGCGCACGCGCTCGTTGCTGGACGACTATCTCGTCCCGTGGGACGTCGGCGCCCTGCTCGACTCGCCCGTGCGCCTGTCCGGAGGGCTGATCGGGGTTCTGTGCCTGGAACAACATGCACGCGGCCGGGCGTGGGAGCCGGACGAAATCGCATTTGCCGGCGGGCTTGCCGACCAGGTCGGTCACGCGTTCGCCAACGCGGAGGGCGCGCGCGCCGCCGAGGACATCCGCATCCTCGCCGGCAAACTGATGCAGTTGCAGGACGAGGAGCGACGCCGCATCGGGCGTGAGCTGCATGATTCGACCGGCCAGGTCCTCGCGGCGCTGGAAGCTGACGCTCGATCGCGCCGTCGCTGCCGCCGGGGTCGAAGGATCCAAAGGTGAGTCAGCTCCTGGCCGAATGCCTACAGCTCGCCCGCCAGTGCTCGCAGGAGATTCGCACCGCGGCCTACCTGTTGCACCCACCGTTGCTCGACGAGCTCGGGCTGCCGACCGCGCTGCGCTGGCTGGTTGATGGTTTCACTGCGCGCAGCAGCATCCCGGTGCAGCTCGAATTGCCCGCAACCAGCGCGCGACTGCAACCGGACCAGGAGCTGTCGCTGTTTCGGGTCGTGCAGGAGGCGCTCTCGAACATTCAGAAACACTCCGGCAGCAAGATGGCGCGCGTGCGCCTGAAGACAGAGCCTGACCGCGTCTGCATCGAGGTGCGGGACTTCGGTCGCGGCCTCGCCGTGTCTGGAATGCTTGCGACCGCGCAGGCGACCGGCGTCGGTCTTGCCGGAATGCGCGAGCGCCTGCGCCAGTTGGGCGGTAACCTGACCATCGAGTCCGACTCCACCGGTACCTCGATTGTCGCGTCCGTGCCGCTCATGTCACCCGTAGTCGCGTGAAGAAGGCCTCGATTCTCATCGCCGACGATCATGAGCTCGTGCGACGCGGGCTTTGCGCCGTGGTCACCGAAGTCGACGGCTGGCATGTCGTGGCGGAGGCTGGCGACGGCAGAGCGGCGGTGGAGCTCGCGGTCCAGCACCAGCCCGACGTCGCCGTACTTGACCTCGCGATGCCAGAACAGAACGGCCTCGAGGCCACGCGCCGCATCGTTGCGGAAGCGGCGCACACACGCGTGCTGATCCTGACGGCGCACGAATCCGAACAGGTGGTGCGTGAAGTCCTCGATGCGGGTGCGCTTGGCTACCTTCTCAAGTCTGACGCCGGTCACGAGCTCGTCGCTGCCATCCAGGCGCTGCTTGACGGCAAGCCGTATTTCACCTCCAAGGTGGCGCGGCTGATCCTGAAGGGGTATCTCGGGTCTGGCAGCCTTTCTGCGGCAGGCATCGGCGGGAGCCTGTCCCCGCGGGAACGCGAGATCGTTCAGCTGCTGGCAGAAGGCAAGACCAACAAGGAAGTCGCCCGCCGACTCGGCATCACGGTCAAGACCGCTGAGACTCACCGCAACAACATCATGCGCAAGATGGGGTTCGATTCGCTGGCGGACCTGGTCAGGTACGCCGTCCGCAACCGGATCATCGATGCCTGAGGGTTCCCCTCACTCGCCTACGTAGTCTTCCGTCCGCCGCTACGGGACTTCACGCATTCGCAATGTGTGGCGGTGCAGCTACTGTCCGCCCGCGGTTCCCCTGTCACCGGTGTCACGGATGGCTCAAATGCGCGCGACATTCAAACTGATCTCTGCCTGTGATCTGACAACGCATAGTCGTCTGCACGGCGCCCGCGGGATCGCCGGCAGTGCGCACTCGAGTGGCCATGCCTCGACCGCCGTGCGCAAGGAGTCGCGTGCGGAGCGCGTATTCGCGGACGATCCCTGTCTGGATCAGCTCCTGCTCGAGTGGTATGGCAACGAGAACGGCGATGGCATCGTGATCATTTCGCACGCCGGCACCGTCGCGCATGCCAATGATCGCTTTCGAAGTCTCTGGAAGGTCGGCCCGGAGACGCGCCTGAACGTCGAAGCGGATGTCTGGAATGCGGTGCTGCGCCTGGTCGACGAGCCACAGACCGTGCAGGACATGATCACGGCCTTCGGGCTCGATTCGGTGGCGGCCGCGAAATGGACCTGGAAGCTGACCAACGGACAACAGGTCGAGTGCCGCACCGCCCCGCTGACCGACGATGGCAGCTCACGCGAGAATCGCATCTGGTCGTTTCGCGAAATCAACGAAGGCGGACCGCGTGAGGACCAGGTGTTGCACGCGCAGCGCCTCGAAGCGGTCGGTACCGTTGCGTGCCAGCTCACGCACGAGCTCAAGAACGCACTCGCTCCGATCATTGGCGCCGTCGAGCTGGCCCAGCTCACGCTGCCGGATGACCATCGCGCTCACAGTCACCTGAGCCAGATCACGCGCGCGACCGCGCGGGCCGGCGATCTGGCGCAGAAGATCCTCAGTTTCGGCAAGAACGGCATCGAGCCGCGACAGCAGCATGACCTGGGAACCATCGTGCGCGAGTCCCTCGATCTGCTGACAGCCGCTTTGCCCCGCAATGTGGCGATTCAGACGCGTATCGAACCGGTCCCGCCGATCCTGGTCGCCGCACGTGAGATCCAGCAGATCCTGATGAACCTGTGCATCAACGCGTGGCAGGCGATCGAGCCGGCCCCGGGCATCATCACGATCAGCGTGAGCGAGGATCGCGTGGAGCCCAAAGACGTGATCGCCTCCCCTGACCTCGTGCCGGGCAGCTATGTTCGGCTGTCAGTACGCGACAATGGTTGCGGCATGGACGAGGAAACGCTGCAGCAGATCTTCGAGCCGTTCTTTACCACCAAGGCATCCGACTCTGGTACCGGCCTTGGCCTCGCAGTGGTGCAGACGATTGCGGAATCGCACGGCGCGGCGATCTCGGTGGACAGCGCCCCTGGCCGCGGCACGGCGTTTCACGTCTGCTTTCGCGCTGTCTGACTGCCGGATCCGGCTGGTCGCTAGGCCAGTGCGAACAGGATATCGACGAACGAGCGCACCGCGCCGTCCATGCCCGAGAGCTTCGGGTTCTTCGAGTCGATGAGGTAGTACTCATCCGGCGCATGGGCTCGCGCGCCGTGCCCGAGGCCGTGATGAGCCGCCGCGAGATTGAGCGGCGTGCCGGTGAACACATACCCGGGCCAGGAGCCCCCGCGTCGCGGCCACAGGATCGGGTCGATCCCCGCATTTCGATACACGGATTTCTGTGCCTGGATGATCCGTGAATTGGGGTCGGTCGTGGTTGGATCGTAGCCGCCAGTCGCGTTGACTTCGATGTCGCCGTAGCCGCGGCTCTTCAGATGCGCCTTGAGCTTAGCGACGGTGTCCTCGTAGGTCATGTCCGGCACCAGGCGCAGGTCCAGTTTCGCCGCGGCACGGTGCGGCAGGATTGTCATGCCACCAGGGCCGGTGTAACCGCCGACAAGGCCTTCGATGTTCACGGTGGGCCGGCTGCAGATATCTTCCAGCGCCTGTCGCCAGCTCGCATCGCGTGCCCAGTGCTGAACGCCGAGCGAGTTCTTGGTGGTCTGCTCTGCGATCCGTTGTGCGGCCACGTCGAGCATCTCCTTGTCCGCTGCGGAAATTGGTTTCACCCGGTCCAACAGGCCGTCGATTGCCGGATCGCCGTTGGTGTCGATCAGGGTATTGAGCGCCTGCACGAGATGCCACGCCGGGCTGTCGACGCGCGCGCGATTCGACGAATGAATGTCCTTCGCCGGTCCACGTCCCCACTTTTCACCGCTCGCTACGAGCTCGGCTTCGACCACCCCCTTGGCGCCAAGCGAGATCGTGATGCTCCCGTCGCGGTCCTGCGCAGCATCGGGCATCAGCATTGCGTCGCATTTCCCGAGCGCGGCGCGCACCGTCGGTGCAAGTACGAGCTGGCGAATATGCGGTGAGCCAATCTCCTCTTCGCCTTCCGCGACCAGTACCAGATTCACCGGTACCTTGCGCTTGGCACCGCGGATTGCATGCAGCGCGGCGAGGAAAGAAGATTCCGGGCCTTTCTGATTCACCGCGCCGCGACCCATCACCACCGTGCCAAGGTCGGGCATCTCGACCAGCCGGGCCTCCCACGGCGGCACCGACCATTCCTGTCCTTCGACCTGCTTCACGTCGTACATGAAGTAGATGCCGATGGTGCGCTTCGCGCCCGCATCCAACGTAGCGAAAATGCCCGGGTGCCTGTCGGTCGGCATCTTCTCTACGTGCTGAAACCCCGCATCGCGAAGCAAGCTCATCGTGAACTCGCAGCTTTCAGTCACCTTGTTGTCTTCGGCCGCGATGCCATAGTGGCGAATCCATTCCTGCAGTCGTGCGACGGCCTCCTGGTGCCGGCGCTCCACTTCCGTATAGATCGGCCCCAGCTTGCTAGCGGCGAAGGAGCGCTGCGCGAGCCATAGTGCGGCACTGGTTCCGGCGGCGCCCGCCACGAAATTGCGACGAGTGATGCTACTCACCATCGTTTGAGTTCCTGTCAGGTGGTACCCGCAACGTCGACCAGGAGTTTCACGCCGTCCTGGCGATGCAAGCGCTCGAAGCCATCGCGGATCAGTTGTGGGAAGGGGATCGTTTCGACCCAGCCGTCGGCGGGATACGCGCCGGCCGCCATCTCGGCAATCACGCTCGGGAAGGCACCACACGAAAGCGCCACACCCGTAATGCGCGCTTCCGACATCAGGATCTCCATCGGGTGAATCTGCAGCGGTTGCGTATGAATTGCGACCACGACGACGTTGCCGTCCACTGCCGTTGCGCGTAGCGCAGCCTGAAAGGCCGCGGGCACCCCAGCCGCGTCCACGGAAGCATCCACGCCGCGACCGCCAGTGAGATCGCGCAACGCGCAAACAATGTCAGTGTCGCGCGGGTCGAGCACCTGCTCGGCGCCGAGGGCGGAAACCACCGCGCGCCGCGCGGGCGACGGATCGATCATGATCACGCGCACACCGCGCCGAAGCAGCGTAAGCAGTACACCAATGCCGATCGGGCCTGCGCCATGAACGGCGACGATCTGTCCCGCCTGGACACGACAACGATTGACGGTGCTCCACGCGATCGCCATCGGCTCGATCAATGCACCCTGCGCTGGCGTGATGGCGCGAGGAAGTTTGTGTGCCATGGAGCGGCGCACGACGGTGAATTCAGACAAGCCGCCGCCGCCGCGGTTGTAGCCGTGAAAGGCCAGCAGGCCACAGTGGTTGTATTGCCCCGCACGGCAGAACAAGCAGTGTCCGCACGTCTCGACCGGCTCCACCGCGACCAGGTCGCCGATCTGCAGGTCCTCGACGCCATCGCCGCACTCAACGACGATGCCACTCAACTCATGGCCGAGAATGACTGGGTTCTTGACCCCGGTGAGCGGATGCGGGTCGCGCCGGGTGGTGATCGGACCATCGTAGTATTCGTGCAGATCGCTGCCGCAGATGCCGTTGTACTGCACATGCAGCTTGACGTCACCGACCCCCGGCGTCGGCTCGGGCACATCTTCGAGCCGAAGGTCCTCTCTGCCATGGAATACTGCCGCACGCATGCACGAATATTCGATGCCGCAGGGCAAAGAATCAACCCGTTCTGCTCCCGAAGGTCATCCGGGCGCGTCGGTGAAGAAGGCTGCCTGGTAGAGAACTTCCCCGAACCAGCGGTGAGTGATTCGCAACGTAAAACTGAAGCGGCCTTCCCGCTCTTCACGGTGTACCGCCTCGAGGCGACCCGGGCAGATGAACTCGGGCAGCCACACACGCGTGCCAAACAGCCGCAGGTAATAGCGCTCGCTCCGGAAGACGAGTGCACGATCGACGACGTGGACCGTGAGGGTCATGCCGACGCCGCAACCGACGTACTCCTTGTCGAAATCCAGGTTCTGACGCGAGAAATTCGGCGACGAGATCTGACGTTGAACGTCGTGGTTCAGAAGCTGTGCTCGTCGCCACGGTCAGGCACGCGTCTGCCGCTTTACCCCCGATTGGTTTCGAGCCATTCGCCGCGACTCCGCTCGGCCAGCCTGCTGCGCGGCTGCGCTCGCCCGATCTGCCGGCCCATGCCGCCGAGGGCCAGGAAAGCGCCCAGCACCGCGGTGGTCAGGGCAAGCCGCAGAGCCTGGATCAGCGGCGCTGTACCGTCATCGCTCATCGCCTGCACCAGCAATGTGACCAGCAATGGGCTCAGGTAGAGCATCACCGCGGTGAAGGTGGTCCAGAACCGGATCGCCTGGCCCCCTTCGCACAGGGAAGCCAGCATTACCTTGAGGGGCTGCCACAGGATCAACACGAGAATCGTGCTCAGGGTGAGGCATACGCCTAGTGCGGTGATAAAAAGCTGCAGAGCTGACATGGCTTGTTCTCCCGTTGTTGTCAGTGTGATTGCCGGCGGCGTGCGGCGCGTCGATCCAGGAAGCGGACGATGCCGCTGCCGAGCTTCATGAGGGCCGTGACCTGGTGAGGCGGCAATGCCAGCATCTGCTCGTACCAGCGGGTCAATCGCTCGACGAACTCCAGCATCAGCGCCAGCCGGCGCGTCGCTTCAGCATCCACTGCCCTGTCACCCTCAGCCGCCGCGACGCAGTCGCGCAGCGCCGCGAGCGCCGGATCGAGCTCGCGTGCCTTGCGACCGGCGGCGATCCGGTTGACCATCGTCCAGAGGTCGATTTCCGCCTCGAAGTGATCGCGCCGATCGCCCAGCACCGGGACGCGCCGGATCAATTGCCAGGCCAGCAGCTCACGCAGCGAGGTCGAGACGTTCGAGCGCGCCATTTCCAGCGTCGCGGCGATGGACTCCGCGGTCAGCGGGTGCGGCGCGACGTAGAGGAGCGCATGCACCTGGCTCACGGAACGGTTCACGCCCCAGCGATCGCCCATGTGGCCCCAATGCAGCACGAAGCGGCGTATGGGCTCGGCAAGCTCGACTGGCCTTTCAGTTATTTCTGTCATGACAGAAATTACAGTACGATACGGCAGCCGTGTCAAGCGCCGCAGCGCGAACCGTGACGCGCTGCGCACTTCGTGGAGTTACTTAGGTCAGGTGCCCAGTTGCCCTGCGTGATGACGCAGGTGGTCTTCGACGAAGGTGGAAATGAAGTAATAGCCGTGATCGTAGCCGTCCTGCATGCGCAGCGTCAGCGAGGTACCGGACTGACGGCAGGCATCTGCGAACACCTGCGGATAGAGCTGCTCGGCCAGGAATTTGTCGGCACTGCCCTGATCGATGAGGATCGGTCGCGCGAAACCGCGCTTCGCCACCAGGACGCTCGCGTCATACTCCGCCCACGACTCCCGCTGCGCGCCGAGATAGCCGCTGAAGGCCTTCTGCCCCCACGGACAACGCATCGGGGCGGCGATCGGCGCAAATGCCGAGACCGAGCGGTACTGGCCTGGATTTCGCAACGCACAGATGAGCGCGCCATGGCCGCCCATCGAATGACCGAAGATGCCCTGTGCATCCGCGCATACCGCAAATTCGCCCTGGATGAGTGCCGGTAGCTCCTTGGTAACGTAGCTGTACATCCGGTAGTGCTGCGCCCAGGGCGCCTGCGTCGCATCGACATAGAACCCCGCTCCGAGCCCGAAATCCCAGCTCGCATCGTCACCGGGAATGCGCGCCTGCCGCGGGCTGGTATCCGGCGCGACCAGCATGAGGCCGAGCTGGGCGGCGAGGCGCTGCGCGCCCGCCTTGATCATGAAGGTCTCCTCGGTGCACGTGAGCCCGGCGAGGTAATAGAGCACCGGCACGGCGCCAGATTTCACCCGCGGCGGCAGATAGACGGAGAAGCGCATTTCCGTGCGGCATTCGGCCGAGGCGTGCGCATAGAAGCGCTGAGTGCCGCCGAAGCAGGCGTGCTCGGACAGAAGTCGAAGCTCGGGCATTGGGCAGACTCCGCGAGGAACAGTCGCGGATTCTACCCGCGCGGGCGTCTTACTGTGAGCGCGCCAGGGTGGTTTGAGGTCCGAGCGGAGCTACCGCAGGGACGTAGTGGACCAGGAGCCTGGCGACATGGCCGTGGGCGCTATTCCAGTGGGCGAGATTGACGCAGACCGAGCGATGCTCTGCTCCCTGCATCTGATCGTACGGCGCATCCGCGAATCGGGTTCCCTCGACGTCGTGGTTGAACTCGACCTTGCTCGCCTCCCACGCCTGCAGATCGTCGTCCGGCTTGGCAAAGAGCTCAACACTGGAGACTTTGGCCTGCAGTGGCACGACCGCGCACAGCGCCACCCGCTCCGCCGTAGCCTCGTCGCAAGCAGGCGTTTCGACACCGACACTGATCGGCTCGACGCGGCAGGGGTGCAAGCGAAGAATGGCTTCGGAATTCGCCGGTCCGGTGAGGGCTACCGGCTGTGCGGGAGCGCTGGCCGTCTCGGCCTGCTCGGAGCGCAGGTGCTCGAGCCGCTCGGTGGAAGTGGCGAGCTCCCTCAGCTGGGTAGACAGCTCCTCGCGCAGCTGGCGGGTGTCTTCCCGCACGCGTTCCGCGCGCAGCTCCGAATAGGCAAATCCGCCCACCGCCGACGCGAGCACGATCACGCCCAGCGTCACCAGCGAGCGCGCGGCACTACGCTTGGGCCGGCTCTCCGCTTTGGCGCGGCCACGCAATGACATGACCAGCTGAAAAGTCGCAGTCATGATGGTCGCCATCGCGCCGATCATCGCGGCCACGATCGTTTCCGAAAGCCCCATGCAGCCTTCCTCGGTTTGACTCAACGGGGACGTGCGCCGGGACTTTAGCCAGTGGGTCGCGGGGTGAATGCTACGCGGTTGGCAGTTTCGGCCGCTTGGACGAAGCCGGGATCGGAGCACCCGAATCTGTCGCCATGTGGCGACAGGCCGGCAAAGCCAGTGGTGGCTCTGTCAGGCCGGAACGGCGCTCGCCCGACTGCGCAGGACCAGCCCAATGCCCCCCAAGCACGACGACGCCGCAGACCAGCAGGCGCAGGGTTGGCTGCTCTCCAAGAAGGAGCACGCCGCCCACGGCGGCGATGACCGGGACCGAAAGTTGCACCGTGGCCGCGGAAATGGCGGGGAGCCGACGCAGCGCTGCGTACCACACGACGTAGCCCAGACCCGATGCAAATGCGCCCGACACTGCAGCAAGGACCAGGCCGCGGGTTGACGCGTGCCATGGGTGAGCAAGCACGGGCATCGAGACCAGGGCCAGCGGTACCGCCCAGACAAAATTCGCCGTGGTTGATTGCATCGGATCAGAAACCCCGCGTCCCCTCAACGAGTAGATCCCCCAAGCGATGCCCGCAAGGGCCATGAGCAGCGCGCTGTGAATCGGCGGTGAGGAGATGCCCGGCGCGAGCAACAGCACGAGTCCGACGCAGGCAGCCGCGAGCCCTGACCATCCCATGACTGACAACCGCTCTCCCCTCACCAGCCCGGCGGTGATCATCGTGATCTGCACTGCGCCAAACAGGATCAGCGCCCCGGTCCCGGCAGACAGGCCGAGATAGGCAAACGAAAACGCGATCGCATAGCCGAACAACGCGCCGACAGCGATCGCGTCAGCGCGCATGCGCAGCGAGCAGCCCTGCCGAATTGCCACGAGCGACACCAGGAAGACGGCGCCACACGACACGCGAACCGTGGTGAAGGTGGCTGCATCGATCAGGTGAGCGCCGAGCGCCATGCGGCACAAGAGCGAATTGGCCGCAAAAGCGATCATCGCCGTAGCCGTCAGCAGGATCGCGCTCGCCCCTGCTGTTCGGATCATTGCTTGAACTGGGCCGTCGATGCCGGAGTGAATCGATGCCGCATGAGGCTCCCGCCGACCAGAGGGCGCCTACGGTACACGAGTTGTGGCGAAGACAGAGGGGCCACTCCTGTGGCCCCTCCGGGGACCAACGCTCAGGCTCGGGATGCACCCGTCAAGGGCAGGAACCTGCTCGCTGGATTCGTCGGCGTTGCTATCAGTGTTTCTTCACTTCCCGGATGGCTTTCACCGCATTGACGAAGCCGTAGCCAGTGTCCGGATCGAATCCCTTTCGGCCCACGACGAACGGCTCGGTGAGTCGCCCGGCGGCGAGCTCCATATCCTCAGCCGTGTCACGCAGCACCTCGTTGATCTCCTGCGGCGTGATCGCATCACAGTCGCGGAAGCGCGCGCCGGCGGCGACGCGCTGCGCCGCTGCGGCCGGCGGCAGGAGCAGCGTCTGCTCCTTGTGGTGCTTCGCGCTCACACAAACCCTCCAATCATTCCCCGCGGCGATCCCGTCGTTACGCTTGTCGAGCATGAGCGCAGCGACCGCAGCGACATGCGGCGCGGATGCCGAAGTGCCGAAGAAGTTTGGAAACTCATCCGGCTCGGTGCTGCCGGGTACTTCGAAAGGATACGGCGCGAAAAAGAAACTGCTATTGCCGCCGTCCGGGCCCACGACCCCCGGCTTGACCCGCACGATCGGCTTCTTGAGGCGCTTGCCGTTGATATCGAACAGGATCGGCGTGCCACCGGCCGAGGAGAAGATCTCCAGGCACGCGGGCACGCACTCCGGGTGAAATGCCGGACCCCATTCCGCGGTGTTGTACCAGGGGGCAGCGCCCACCGCTTCGCTCCCCGCCGCGTTCGAGTGCCCGAATGTCGTCGGGCTCTGCGTATCGAAGTCATCGACCGTCATCGCGCCGTCGCCGAAATCGAAATACACGTATTTCGTGACGGCCGGCGGCGCGCCACTGAACAGCTCGAGTGAGATGGCGACCTGCACATCCGCGCCGCTCTGATTCGAAATCACGGCGAGCTCGACGGGATCCGCGCCGGGATTGACATCGATGCCCGGCAGCTGGCACACGGCCGGCTCCAGGTTGTCGTCGCAGAACGCAACCAGGTTGCCGTCGAGGTCATAGAAGATGATGTCGAGGTCGCTGGTGGCGCCCGGCGCACCGCTCACCGATGCGAATGGTTGATCCCACTGAAAGCTCAGGACCTCGATCGCTCCGGTCGTGAGCGTGATGGCCTGCAAGGTATCGACGCCTGGTCCCGGATCGAAATCGTGCTGCTCGCCGGACGCGCCGAACAGGCCCGAGGGCCGGAAGCGCGACACGTACGACTGCCGTGCACGGTTGCCGGCCGATGAATAGTAGGCGATGCCCCTGGAGCGCACATAGTCGACTGCCTGCGCGATGTTGCCGTCCTGGAACATCGGCTCGGTGAGATAGCTGATGTCATCGACGATAACATCCGCACCGGCCTGCAGCGCCAGCTGCACGATGCCGTTGGCGAAGTCCGCTTCGCCATCATCGGCGGTGTGAAACGCGAGACGCGCGCCGGGCGCCACGTCGTGGATGATCTGCAGCATCGCGCGCCCTTCGTCGATGCCGTCGCCACAGGTTGGATCCTCCTTCAGTACCAGTACTCCCGCGGGCAGATCGCCGTTGGCAACATCCTGCTCGGCGGTCGTATGCATCTGGTCGGGCAGCAGCGGCCCGGTCGTGCAGTTGAAGCTATCCGACAGGGCGCCGACCCGGATGCCCGTGCCATCGACTCCGAAGCGCGCGCGCGCCACATCTGCATTCAACGAGCGATCACCCTGAGAGGTGACAAGGCCCGCATCGTGAGCACGCACCGACGGCCGCGCGAATTGCAACGAGCTGATCGACGCGAGATCGGCGAGTGCACTCACTGGCAGGCGGCCCGAGACCACGTTGCCGAACACGGTTCCGTTCTGCAGCCCGCGACTCACGAGCTCAGTGCGCAGCGCTTCGGCCTGGCCAGCTTTCGCGATCGCATCGATCACCACTGAGCCGTCCACCACTTTCATGAGTGGATTGCGCGCTGCCCGCGCCACCGAAAGGCCGCGTTGCGTGGCGACTCCTTTCTGTGTTGCCTGCTGGAGTCGTACCAATGCTCCACTGAGCCTGGATGAGGCGCCCTGCTTCATTGCGTCGCGCTGCGCGCGAAATTCCTGCAAGTGCGCTGCGGAATCCTTGACCTGAGCTTGCGCTGCGTGAGCACAAGCCATCCACACGAGCCCGACCAGCGCCGCTGTCCATGAGCGTTTCATCTTGTATCCCCTTTAGTCGCCCTGAAGGATCGCTGGCACTTTGCGGCCAGTGCGCCGCAAGCTACGAATTGATTCTTAGTGCAGCAAGCGCCAGGGGACGAAGCGGCTCCTGATTTATACGGGCTGGTCCGGCGCGGGGACGAACAGTCCTTGATATGCGCATGCCCTATACTCGTTGCATGTGCGCCCGATTCGTTTCACGCGTGATGGCTGCGCTGGAACGCGCCGTCCAGGTGCGCTGGCACGATCCGTTCGAATTGATCTACAACGCGGCGCCCAGCATGCGGCTGTCGGTCGTGACTGCCGGCCCAGACGGCCCCGAAGCGCGCGCCATGAAGTGGGGATTCATCCCCGGTTGGTGGAAGCAGGCGAAGCCACCCAAGCTCACGATCAATGCGCGCTCGGAAGATGCCGCCAGCCTGCCCATGTGGCAGGCGGCATTTCGCGGTGCGCGTTGCCTGGTGCCCGCCTTAGGCTGGTACGAATGGCGCAGCGAATCGCGCGTCGACACCACGACGGGCGAGCTCAGCGCGGTTCGCCGTCCCTATTTCATCCATCTCGAGGGCTTGCAGCCGCTGTGCTTCGCGGGTCTGTGGTCACGCTGGCATCCGGAAAGTGGCTCCGAACCCCTTCTCACCTTCTCGATTCTCACGCGCACGCCCACGCCCGGCCTCGCGCAGCTGCACGACCGGATGCCGGTCGTGTTGCGAGAGGAGCTATTCGCCTCGTGGCTCGATCCGGGGAACGACGACATCAGCGCGCTCGGTCAGACCATTGCCACGGGAACCGTGCAGGAGTTCAGGTACTACCCGGTGAGCACCTACGTGAACAACCCTCGCAACGAGGGCAAGGAGTGCATCGAGCCGCAGACCGCGGGTCCCCCAGAGCCTCCGGGAGACTTCGAGCTCACGGGCTGAGCCGCCTGCGCTGTCGGAAGCACTTCCTGCTTCAGAACTTTTCCACCCACGGTCGCAGGTCGAGCTCGTGCGTCCACGCGCTGCGATGCTGGCGATGAAGTCGCAAGGTACGCCTCGGCAATGGCGTTTGGCTCCAGCAGGGAATCGGGACCTCGGTCACCGAGCAGCTGCGCGTAGCGTTGCGAATGAATCTGCCCATCGATGATCACGTGCGCCACGTGAATGCCCTTCGGGCTCAACTCGCGCGCCAGGCTCTGCGCCACCGCGCGCAGCGCGAACTTGGGCGAGGCAAGATTCGCGAACCCCGCGCCGCCCCGCAGCGAAGCGGTGGCGCCGGTGAAGAGGATGGTGCCCGCACCGTGCTTGAGCATGGCACGAGCCGCTGCGCGACCGACCAGGAACCCGCCGAAGCAGCCGACGCGCCAGCTGTGCTCGAACTCCTCCGGCGCGGTGTCTGCGACGTCCTGCTTCTTGAAGGTGCCGGCGTTAAAGATTGCGGCACGCAACGGTCCGTGTCGCTCTGCAGTGTTGAACAGTTCCTGCACCTGCTGCGGGACGGTCGCGTCACATTCGATCGATATCACCCGGCCGGCGCCACCCTGCGACGCGATCTCATCCGGCGCGGGTGTGCTGCGTGCTGCCGCCAGGACTGTATAGCCCGCCTGCGAAAAGGTCCTGACGAGCGCCGCTCCCAGGCCCGGCCCGACCCCTACCACTACCGCTGTTTCCTGCGTCATTGATGACTCCTCCGGCAGACCTTCGTTCGTTATGTGACACCATCGCTCAACGAAAGTCGCGCGATTTCGCTGCCAGCGTTCCCAGCCAGCGGCTGAGGTCGGTAAATCGCGCTGCGATCACGTGCATCACTTCGCCCTGCCGTTGCAGCTCACCGTGCACTTCGAGCAGCCGCGCTTCGAGAAAGTGACGCCGCTGCGGCTTCAGCAACGGTCGGCCACACGATGAGGTTCACATGGCCGGTCTCATCCTCGAGCGTGATGAAGATGACGCCGCTCGCGCTCGAAGGACGCTGACGCGTGATGACGAGCCCCGCCGTGCCGACCTTCCTGCCGTGCGCGATTGCACCGAGTTCGCTGGCCGTCAGGAGATGTCTTGCACGCAAGCGCTCGCGCAGCAACGCCAGCGGATGACGCCCGAGGGTCAGCCCCAGGGCGCGATAATCCGCGAGCAGGTTCTGTCCTTCGGTCGGAGCGGCGAGCATCGGGATGCCTTCGGCCACCTTGATCTGCGGGAACACCGGCAGTGCTCGCTCCACGCCCGCGACTTCCCACACGGCACGATGCCGGTTGCCGGTGAGGCGCGAACAGGCGCCGGCATCGGCCAACGCATTGAGGTCACGCCGTTCGAGACGCGCACGCTCCGCGAGATCCTGCAGGCTTTCGAAGATACGCGTGCGGCGGGCCGTTACGAGCCGTTCGACAGCAGCCTGCGACAAGCCTTTCGCGAGTCGCAACCCGAGGCGCAATGCAGGCTCACCATCTTCACGCCGCTCGAGCGTGCAATCCCAGTCGCTCTCGAGCACGTCCACGGGTCGGATTTCAACGCCGTGCGCACGTGCGTCACGCACCAACTGCGCGGGCGCATAGAAGCCCATCGGCAGACTGTTGAGCAGCGCACAGGTGAAGATCGCAGGCTGGTGACACTTGATCCATGCCGAGGCATACGCCAGCAGTGCGAAGCTCGCCGCGTGCGACTCCGGAAAGCCGTACTCACCGAAGCCCAGGATCTGCCTGAAGATGCGCGCCGCGAAGTCGTCGCTGTAGCCGCGCTCGCGCATGCCGCTCAGCAGCCGCTGCTCGAAATGCTCCAGGCCACCACGTCGTTTCCATGCCGCCATCGAACGGCGCAGGTCATCGGCCTCGCCCGGGGTGAACCCGGCCGCCACCATGGCGAGCTGCATGACCTGTTCCTGGAAGATCGGCACCCCGAGCGTGCGCTTGAGGACTTTCTCGACTTCCCGGCTCGGATAGCTCTCGGGCTCCTCGCCGCTGCGGCGCCTGAGATAGGGATGAACCATGTCGCCCTGGATCGGACCGGGGCGCACGATCGCGACCTCGATCACCAGGTCGTAGAAATTCTTCGGCTTCAGGCGCGGCAGCATCGACATCTGCGCGCGCGACTCGATCTGGAACACTCCGACCGTGTCGGCACGCTGGATCATCTCGTATACAGCGGGGTCTTCGGCCGGAATCGAAGCGAGCGTGTACTCCTGGCCGCGAAAATCCCGCAGCAGCTCGAGCGACTTACGCAGCGCCGAGAGCATTCCGAGCGCGAGCACGTCCACCTTCAGAAGCCCGAGCGCATCGAGATCGTCCTTGTCCCACTGGATCACGGTGCGATCGGGCATCGTGGCGTTCTCGATCGGCACCAGTTCTTCGAGCGGCCCGCGCGAGATCACGAAGCCGCCGACGTGCTGTGAAAGATGGCGCGGGAACCCGATCAGCTCGTGCACCCGCTCCAGGAGCCGCGTGAGCAGCGGATTGTGCGGATCGAAGCCCGCGCTACGGACGCGCTCCTCGGCAACCTTACTGCCGTCCCACCAGTGCATCGCGTGCGCGAGACGATCGACCTGCAAGGCATCGAGTCCCAGCGCCTTGCCAACATCGCGCAACGCACTGCGTGGCTGATAGGTGATGAGCGTGGCGGCAATGGCGGCGCGATGCCGACCATACTTGCGGTACACGTACTGGATGACCTCTTCACGTCGCTCATGCTCGAAGTCGATGTCGATGTCCGGCGGTTCGTTGCGCTCGCGCGAAATGAAGCGCTCGAACAGCACGTCCTGGCGCCCGGGATCGACGGAAGTCACGCCGAGGCAATAGCAGACCGTGGAATTGGCGGCCGAGCCGCGTCCCTGGCAGAGGATCTTCGCGGCTGGTCGCAAACTGCACCAGGTCGTGCACGGTGAGGAAGTACGCCTCGTACCGCAGCTCCGCGATGAGTGCGAGCTCGTGCTCGATGAGAGTGCGCACGTGCGGCGGCACTCCCTGCGGCCAACGCCGCTGCGCGCCGTCCTCGGTCAGCTTGCGCAGCCATCCTGCGGCGCTTGCGCCCATGGGCACCAGCTCCTCGGGGTACTCGTAGCGCAGCTCATCGAGCGAAAACTCGCAGCGCTCGGCGATGCGTTCGGTTTCTTCGAGCAGCGCGCGCGGATACAGACGCGCCAGTTCAGTGCACGAGCGCAAGTGCCGCTCGCCGCTCGGCTGCAATTCATAGCCCACATCGGTTATCGGCTTGTTGAGGCGGATCGCGGTGAGCAGATCCTGCAGCGCGCGTCGTTCGCGGACATGCATCTGGACGCCGCCACTTGCCACGAGAGGCAGGTTCAACATCGCGCCGAGTTCTGTCAGCGCAGCGAGTCGGCCGCGATCGTCACCGGTGCGCAGCAGCTCTACAGCGAGCCAGGTGCGCTCAGGGCACAGCGCGCCTGCAGCCATTCGCCCTGCGCAGGTTCCGGCTGACTGCCCGGAAGCCACAGGACGAGACAGTCGTCGAGATCGCCAGGAGCGATCTGCTCGCGTGCCAATCGATAGCTGCCCTTGTCCGCGCGGCGGCGCGCACCCGTGATCAGGCGGCAGAGCCGACCATAAGCCGCGCGATTGATGGCGAGCAGAACGAACCGCAGTCCATCAATGAGCGCGAATTCGCTGCCTACGATGAACTTGAAGCGCGCTTCTTTTGCCGCTTCGTGCGCACGAACCACACCCGCGACGGAGCATTCATCGGTGAGCGCGAGCGCGCTGTAGCCGAGCTCCGCGGCGCGTTCAACCAACTCGTGCGGATGAGAGGCGCCGTGGAGAAAGCTGAAATTGCTGCTGCAGTGAAGCTCCGCGTAAGACATGAAGAGAAGCCTGCAGCATTCATCCAAACAGCCCGTGCACGTACCAGCGCTGCGGGGTCCGGCGCTCCCGGTACACCCAGAGCCTCACGCCATCCTCGGCACGCGTCTCGAAGTAATCGCGCATCACTTCACGGCCGTCCCACCAACCCGTCTCGATGCGCTCCGGCCCTCGCAATTTCTTTCCCTGGCGCGCAATCGCGCGTGGCTGTGCCAGCAGCCACAAAGGACGCTCGACAGCTCGTCGGGCTTCACTGCCGCGCGGCTGACCAGGCTCATTGCCGCCACCGATTCTCCAGGCGCATTCCGGCCGGTGATCTTCGACCGCATGCACGCCGAACACCCGGTCGTTGCCGAGCCGGGCGCGCAGCCGCTCGATCAGTCGCGGCAGCGCATCGATGGTCTCGTGGCTCTGTGCCTGCTTCCACAGCCAGCCATTCGCGGGCATCGCTGCAAGCAGCGCCCCTGATCGCAATCGCAGGGCAATGACGGGCGCCGGCAGTGCGAGCGCTGCCAGCCGTTCGGCCAGCAGGCCACGCAGATGCGTGACCTCGCCGCTCGGCAACGCGAGGCCGATATGAGTTCGGGTCAGCGGATGCGCCCGATGCTTGAGTTCGATGATCAATAACGCGATCGCAGCTTGTCGTTCACGCAGGAAACGCTGCAGGCACTCGAGCAGCGGCTCACATGCAGACTCGAGCTTCTGCGCAGTTTCGATTTCATGATCCGGGAACCTGCCGCACATCGAATCGTTCCGGGCTGCGAAATCCGCGTCGTGCCTGGGCGCGGCGGCCGAATGCGCGATCCAGCTCATCCAGCCAGCGAGCTCCCAGGCGACGTGCAAATCCGGTGCGTGGCAGACGCACGAGATCGCCGACGGTGTGCACACCCATGTTGAGCAGCAGCACCATGACTTCCGCAGGCCAGCGCAGGGAGCTGATGGCAACAGTCGCAAGATGTCGGGTCAGCTCGCCGGGTTTCTCGATGATCACGGCACTGGCGGCTGCTTCAGCGCTCTCGCGCGATGCGGGACGGGATCGTGCCAGCCACAAAGAGCCTGTGGGTGTGGGAGCCAGGGCGAGGCGCGCAGTCACTCCCTGCTCACGCAGGCCCGTGGCCAGGCGTTCCACCAACGCTCGCGCGCCGCCGAACAGTTTCAGACTGCCCTTCACTTCCAGCAGCAATTCATCGGGTGGCTCGAGGCTCACCAGGGGCGTGAACTGTCGTTGACACCACGCTGCGAGGTGCACGAGTCGTGCGTGTTCACGCGCCGCATCGCGCGCACGAGCTTGCAGATCCGGCTCCAGCGCGATCGCGGCATTCAACGACTGCCCTGCACGAACGCCGGCAGCGCGTGCCTTTTCATTACAGGCGAGCACGAACTGCTGGCGACTCTGCGGATCGATGACGGCCAGGGAGTCCCGGGATGAGGAGTCCTGCAACACTTCCAGTGCCAGTCGCGGCAGATCGATCGCGAGCCAAAGCCGACGAGCTGCTGTGGGGGAAAGTCTCGCCTCATGAGGTGGTTCGCGTAGAGCGCGAGCCGGGCGTGGCTGAGCTTTCGCGTGCGTGCGCTCAGCGGCAGGGTCGGAAGGAAACAGGGGCAGGTTGCGCAGCGCGCGCATGACAGACCCAGTCGTCGTCAGCGTCGATCCAGCATCACGATGCCGGCTTTGCCACCTTGCGCTTTCACGATCTCGATCGCGAGACGCGCATCGTCGCCCCACAAAGCGAGGCGCAAGGTCGCAGGCGAAGCCTGTTTGCGTTGTGACAAGGAGCGAAACAGCACTCCCACGCAACCCCCCGCGTGCGCAGCGAGCTTGAGTCGTCGCAACGAATGCAGGCTCGCGCTCTCGATCCAGGCCAGCACTGCGAGACAGGCCCCCGAACGCAGGGCCTGCTCGGTCGCCCACAATGTCTGGGTCGGAGTCAGTGCTCCGCTCATCAGCACCCGCGCCGGGTCGATACCGCGTTCGGCGAGCGCCGGTGCATAAGGCAGATGCGGCGGGTTGAGCCAGGCGATGCTGCGCGGCACAGGGGCTTGCTCGCTGGCGATCAGCCGTTTGAGCGCCGGAACGAAAAGGCTCAGCTCACCGATGCCAGTGCAGGCATGCAGGACTTCGATGAGACCCGGACAGGGCCAGCCGCCGCCGGGCAAACGCTCATCGAGAAGCGCGTATTCGCTCGGTATGCAGGCGGATGAAACCTGCACTGCTCCCTTCGCTCTCCAGAGAACGGCGGAAGAAAACAAAGTGTCGAGCGAAGCGGCCATGGAGTCGGCAGACTCGGAGACCCCTGTGGAGAGTTGTGGAGCTGCAAAACGAAAAGAACCTGTACTGGCTACAGGTACTGTGATTATATACAGTCATCAGGGCTGGGCAAGCTCTCTTATTAAGAGTGTCCCCCACGAATCTGGTTGGGCCGCAATCGGCCCCACGTGCACTTGTCGACCGCGCCTTGAACCACGATAGTCGCGAATGAAGGGCCCACCCAAACTGAAATATTTGCGGCGGACGATTTCTCAGCCTCACTGAACCGAGCGGCCACATGAACACCACCACCGTGGTCCTCACGCTGCCCATGGCGATCGTGCTGGCGGGCAGCCTGTACTGGCTTTTCCGGCATCTATTCTGAGGGCGCCTCAATGGATTCGTGGCCACCGATTAATCACGATGAGGTCATCCAACGCATCGGGCGCGATCTCGCGGACAGCTACGATGAAGAGCTGGAGATGGAGATCGAGGACCACCATCCGCTTCCGGGCGTATCTCCGGCTGCGGATGCAGCGGCGGAGAAGGAGTATCGGCGAAACTACTTCCAGCAGCTGTTCCGGCTCCAGGCGGAGCTCGTGAAGCTGCAGGATTGGGTGGTTGCGGCACGCGAGAAGGTCGTAATCCTGTTCGAAGGGCGTGACGCCGCCGGCAAGGGCGGCGCCATCAAGCGCATCACCCAGAGGCTCAATCCACGCATGTGCCGCGTGGTGGCACTCCCCGCGCCGAACGATCGCGAGCGCACGCAATGGTATTTCCAGCGCTACGTGTCACACCTGCCGGCCGGCGGCGAGATCGTGCTGTTCGATCGCAGCTGGTACAACCGTGCGGGCGTCGAGCACGTGATGGGCTTCTGCACACCTGCCGAATACGAAGAGTTCTTTCGCTCCGTACCGGAGTTCGAACGCATGCTGGTGCGCTCAGGCATCCGGCTGCTCAAGTACTGGTTTTCAATCACGGACGAGGAGCAGCACCTGCGGTTCCTCGGGCGAATTCATGATCCGCTCAAGCAATGGAAGCTGAGCCCGATGGATCTTGAATCGCGCCGCCTCTGGGAGGACTACACCAAGGCGAAAGAGGTTATGCTCGAACGCTCTCACATCCCGGACCGGTGCCTCGCAGGCTGCGGCGCAAGCGTACGCGGAGCGCTCGCGCTCGCGCTCGCGCTCATCGACCAGTACCTCGCCGCCTGGAACGAACCCGCGGCACAAATTTTTTCGAATTCAAACCCAGCGGGCGAATCGGTCGTGTGTACGGGTTCTGGTCGCCGTAGTCAGGTACGAAACGCTCGCTGATTCAAACCAGCGGCTCGAATCGCACATCCAACTTCCGGTGCACGACACAGTTAATTCCCGCGCGTAGAGTCGGCCGGGATTACGGCGATTTTTCCGCTCCGGTTGCAGTGGAACTTTCTAGTGCAACGTGAAGTCTGCAAGCGGCAACTCATCTGCCCGAGCGGCGTCAAGGCGTGGAACGCAGCAGATGATTCATCGCAGCCCTTAGGGAGGGCGTGAACGTGAAGCTCACCGATGGTTCGCTCCGCAACCCTGCGGCCGTGATCATCACGATGGCGCTGGTCATCGCGTTCGGCATCTATAGCGCGCTCAAGCTCCCGATCCAGCTGTTCCCGGACATCGAAGAGCCGCAGATGTCGATCTTCACCGGGTGGCGCGCGGCGGCGCCCGCTGAGGTGGAATCGGAACTCATCGAACCACAGGAAGCAGCCCTGCAAGGCCTGCCAGGCCTGAAGGAGCTCAACGCGTTTGCCAACGCCGGCGGCAGCTCCATAAATCTGCGTTTCAATGTCGGCACCGACATGCGGGCGGCGATGATGGACGTCATCGGCCGCATGAACCAGCTCCCGACCCTGCCGCGCGACGCGACTCCGCCGGTGATCTCGCTCGGCGAGGATGGTGGCGGCGGCGCCAATCAGACCTTGAGCTGGTTCTTCGTGCAGTTGCTGCCTGGAACACCCGGCCCGATCGAGAACTACCAGAAGTTTCTCGAGGACGTCGTCAAGCCCCGGATCGAGTCCGTGCCCGGTGTCGCCGTCGTCAATATCAACGCGAGCGCACCGGAAGAGTTACAGGTGCGCTTCGATCCGTATCGCGCGGCGGAGCTCGGCATCGAGATTCCCGCGGTCGCGGCAGTCGCCGGGACTGCGAATGACACTTCGGGCGGCTATGTCGAAGTTGGCCGCCGTGATTACGCTCTGCGTTTCGCCGGCCGCTATTCACCGCAGGATCTCGGCGAACAGATTCTCGCGTGGCGTAACGGCAGCCCGGTGCGCCTGCGGGACATTGCAGATATCCAGGTGCGGCGCGGCGATCGCCAGAATCTCGCGATGCAGAACGGCAACCCCGCCATGGGCCTGCAGATCATCAAGGAAAACGGCGCGAACGTTCTCGATACGCTTGGCGCGGTAAAGGAACAGATTGCGGAACTGCGCGAGGGGCAACTCAAGGAAATGGGGCTCACGATCCAGCAGTCGTTCGATCCGTCGTTGTTCATCAACCAGGCGATCAACCTCGTCTCGAGCAACCTCTTCGCGGGCGTGTTGCTCGCGCTCGGCGTGCTGTGGCTGTTCCTGCGACACACGCGCGCCGTGATATTGGTGGGCCTCACGGTTCCGATCTGCCTGTTGTCGACCTTCATCACGCTGCAGCTCACCGGCCGCACGCTCAATGTGATCTCCCTCGCCGGCCTCGCCTTTGGTGTCGGCATGGTCCTCGATGCCGGGATCATCGTGCTGGAAAACACTTTGCGCCTGCAGGAACGCGGCGAGCTGCCGGAAGTCGCGGCGAGTCGGGGCACACAGGAAGTTTGGCCGGCGCTTCTTGCATCCACGATCACCACGGTCGCCATCTTTCTCCCGGTGCTGTGGCTCAAGGATGCCGAGGGTCAGTTGTTCGCGGACCTCGCACTGACGATCTCGATCGCCAATGTGATTTCCATGCTCGTGGCGGTCACGGTCGTGCCCGTCGTGGTCGCACGCTGGGTGAAGCCGCCACCGTTGCGCGCCGAAACCAAGGAGAGATCCGATCGGTTCGCGCGCCGCATCGTCGCCCTCACCGACGGCCGTCAACGGCGCCGCTTGCTCATCATGGGACTCATCAGCGCGCCGATCCTGTTGAGCTGGCTGCTGCTGCCGCGGCTCGATTACCTGCCGCCGGTCAAACGCGCCGCGATCGATGGCTTCCTGCAATTTCCTCCCGGCGCCAGCGTCGACACGATCGACCGCGAGATCGTGCAGCCCATCGCGCAGCGCATGCGGCCATACATGGAGGGCGTCAAGCAACCCGCGCTCCTCAACTATTACGTGCTCGTCTGGCCGGGTGGTGGCGGAACTATCGGGGCGCGGGTTAAGGATCAATCACAACTTCCGGAGCTGGAACGGCTCCTGAAAGAAGAGATCCTGGTCGGCTTTCCCGACATGGAATCATTCGTTGCCGAGGGAAACCTGTTTGGCGGCTTTGGCGACGGGCGCAATATCGATCTGATGCTGCAGTCCGCCGACGTGACTGCGCTGTTTCCAATCGCCCGCGCCGCGATGCAGGAGATCGAGAAGCGGATGCCCGGTGCACAGGTCCAGCCCTGGCAGGGTCTTGAAGCCGCTGAGCCGGAGCTGCGCGTGACACCGGATGATCGGCGCCTCACCGAAGCGGGATGGAATCGCTCCACCGCCGGCAACATCGTTCGGGCGATGGGTGACGGCCTTTGGATCGGGGATTACTTCGACGGTAACAAGCGGCTCGACGTGATCCTGCGCGCGGAAGGCTGGAAGAGTCCGGAAGAGCTCGCGAGCGTGCCGTTGGCGACTCCCGCCGGCGGCGTGATGCCGCTCGGTGACCTGATGGCAGTCGAGACCAAAGTCGGGCCCGGCGGCCTGCGCCGTGTCGACGGCAAGCGCACCGTATCGCTCGGTATTTCGCCGCCTCGCAAGATGTCCCTGGAGGAATCTGTCGAGATCCTGAAACGCGACATCGAACCCGTGATCAAGAAGATGCTGCCCGCGGACGGCAGTATTCGTTATGGCGGCAGCGCCGATAATCTGAGCAACGCGATCACCAACATGGGCCAGAACTTCGCGTTTGCGGTGCTGGTGCTGTTCCTGATCATGGCCGCCATGTTCCGTTCAGTGAAGGATAGCCTGCTGGTGGTGCTGACGATTCCGCTGGCGACCGTCGGCGGCGTGCTCGCGCTGCGCGCGCTCAACCTGATCAGCTTCCAGCCGCTCGACCTGCTCACGATGATTGGCTTCGTGATCATGATGGGGCTGGTCATCAACAATGCGATTCTGCTCGTCGATCAGACGCGCGCCAGCGAGCGCGCCGGCCTCGACCGGCGTGAGGCGGTCGTGCAGTCCATTCAGCTCCGTATCCGGCCGATCCTCTGCAACACCGCGACCTCGCTCGTCGGCATGTTGCCGCTCGCCGTGGTGCCCGGGCCCGGCAGCACGCTGTATCGCGGCCTTGGCGCCGTTATCGTCGGCGGCATGACAGTGAGCACGGTGTTCACATTGCTGTTGCTGCCGGCACTGCTGCGGCTCGGCGAGCGCGAGCCCGGCACCGAAGCACAGCCCGCCCGCAAATTCACCCCGCCCAGACTGGAGCGAGTCGCCTGATGACGCGGAGCACTCATATGAAACACGCACTCCTCGCCACTGGCGTCGTCGCACTGGCGCTCGCTGCATTCCAGGCTCCCGCACAAGAGGCGAATGCGCCCGCGGCGCCCGTCAAGGTTGGCAAAGCGAGCAAGCAATCCATCACCACGACAATGACCGCGACCGGCACGGTCGTGAGCCGCAACGACGCGCGCATCGCGGCGGAAACTCCCGGACGCCTGACCTGGGTCGCAGAGCCCGGCACCGAGATCGAGCGCGGCGGGGTCATCGCGAGGATCGACGACTCCTCGCTGAAGCTGCACCTGCGGGAGAACGACGCGACCATTGCCCGCTTGCAGGCCAATCGCAAGTACCAGGACTCCCAGGTCGCACGCTTTCAACGGCTCATGGAGCAGAAGATCGCCTCGCAGGCGCAGCTCGACGAAGCCGTTGCACAGCGCGACATGACGGCGGAGGAAATCAACCAGGCGCGTGTGACGCGCGACCAGACGTTGCACGACATCGACCGGGCGCGGGTGACTGCGCCCTTCGCCGGGCAGGTCGTGGAGCGGCTGCATCAGCCCGGTGAATTTGTCGCGGCGGGCGGTGAAGTCGCGCGGCTCGTAGATACATCCCATGTCGAGGTGCGTGCCCAGGCGCCCATGCAGGTGGCCTCATTCGTGCGCAGCGGGCGCGAGGTCAGGGTGGTGGATCATGCCAACCGCGAAGTGCGCAGCCCAATCCGCGCCGTGATCCCGGTTGGCGATGAGCGTTCGCGCCAGATGGAGATTCGTGTTTCGCTTCCGGACGGCATCTGGCCGATCGGATCGCCGGTCAACGTCGAGGTGCCGACCAGTACGCCCCTGACCGTCGTGGCCGTTCCGCGCGATGCGGTGATCCTGCGCAATGACGACGCTTACATTCTGCGGGTGATGCCCAACGGGACTGTGGAACGGGTGCCGGTCAGCACCGGAATCGGCAGCGGGGGACTGATCGAAATCAAGGGAAAGGTATCGGCAGGTGACCGCGTGGTAATACGCGGTGGCGAACGCCTGCAACCCGGCCAGAGCGTGGCCGTGATCGCTGAGGGCTGACTATTTCTTCGGCAGGAAGCCCAGAAGCCGTCCGAACCAGGAGCGCCGGATCAGAGTCGAGTCGCTGTTGAACTCGCTGCTCTGATTGTGGCCCTGCGCCCACTCGCGCCAGCGCTCACTGCGCCGGTCACCCCCGTAGAACGGGTAGTCGGTGCTTTGCGGGCGAACCCGCGATCCATTCTTGCTCATATGTGGCTCGAGATTAGCCGCAGCCAACTGAACCCATCTTGAATGAAGTGCGTGCGCGACTGTTGACGAAGTGACGAAACTCAGTGGGCCATCACAGGTGACATAAGTGCGGCTGTGTGCCGCACGCCACAGCCTGGCGGGACGAAAAATGAAGTGGTACGCGGTCGGGGTATGCAGCGCTGTCAAACGTGAGCTGCCGCACACGCAGCCAGAGGGGAATCTCCGGGCTCAGCCGGTGCTGTGCAGTCCTTGCGAAATACCGCTGATGGAGGCGAGCAGCGCCTGGAAGAGCTCGTTGTCGCGTCGTTCGGTGCGACGCCAGCGCTTGAGCAGGTCCACCTGCATCAGATGCATCGGGTCGACATAGGGGTTGCGCAGCAGGATGGAGCGTTGCAGCGTCCGATCGCCGTCCAGGAGCTGCGTGCTGCCCTTGACCTGCAGCAGCAGCTGACAGGCCAGCTCGAACTCGGCGCGAATGTCCTGGAAATAGTGCTGCAGCTGCGGCTCGGCGAGGCCGTTGTAGAACGCGGCGATGCCGAGATCGGTCCTGGCGAGCATCGCCTCCACATCGTCCATGAGGGCCGAGAAGAAGAACCATTCGCGGCGCATCTGCTCGAGGATTTCGCGCCCGTGCCGTTCGACAACAGCCTTCAGACCCGTGCCGACCCCGAACCATCCCGGCAGGATGTGGCGCGATTGGGTCCAGGCGAATACCCACGGAACAGCCCGTAACGAATCGAAATCACTGCGTTCGGCGCGCGAGGGCGGGCGACTGCCGATCTGCATCCGTTCGATGGCATCGACCGGTGTTGCCTGGCGGAAATATTCGTAGAAAGCCGGATCGCCGGTCACGAGCCGCTCGTAGGCTGCACGACTGGCCGAAGCCAGGGTCGCCATCACGTCGAGGTAGCGCGAATCCTCCGGCGACTGTGCCCCAGCTCCTGCGAGAGTGAGCCCCATCGCATTGAATGCGCGTTCGAGACTGCGCATGGCGACCGGCCGCAGCCCGTAGTTCTGATTCACCACCTCGCCTTGCTCGGTCACGACCAGCCGCCCGTTGACAGCCCCGGGCGGCGCGCTGCGCACCAGCGCATCGATGCGCCCGCCGCCGCGACTCACCGATCCGCCGCGACCATGAAATACGGTGAGCCTGACGTCGCTGTCCGTCACCGTGCGCACGAGCTCCGCCTGGGCGCGATGCGTGGCCCAGCGTGAGGCGGCGATGCCCGCCATCTTGTTGCTGTCGGAATAGCCGATGAGAACGATCTGCTGGTTACCACGCGCCTGCAGGTGTCTGCGATAAGTCGGCTCCGCGAGCAGGCGACGTATGACATCGCCACACTGCTCCAGTGCCTGCGTGGATTCGAACAACGGCGCGATATCGAACGGCACTTCATCGGTGCGCCGGTCCTTCGCTTCCGCCCAGCGTGCGAGCAACATGACTGCCAGCACATCATCCGGGCCGGTCGCGCCGCTGACGATGTAATCACCGATTGCAAGCTGGCCGTACTTGTGGCGGCACTGCATGATCGCTTCGAATACCCACAGCGTACGCCGACCCACAGCATCGAGCGTTTCGACCGGGCCCTGGTCCTTCTCGAGTGCCAGTCGCAATCGCGCCAGGCGTTCCTCGTCGCTGCGCGCGAACCACTGCTCATCGCCGAGACCCTGCGCCAGCACTTCATGGTGCACGTCGCGATGCTGGCGCACATCGAGCGTCGCGAGGTGAAAACCAAAGGTCCGCACGCGATGCTGCAGGCGGCGTACCGCGTGATAGCCTGCGTAGCGACCTCGATTGGCCAGCAGGCTCGATGCCACCAGCGTCGATGTCCGCAAGGAATTGCCCTGCGTTGTCGTAGTGGTTGGGCCCCGCCTGGTAGGTGTTGCGCAGCCGCTCGGCGACCTGCGCCATGAACACGCGGTACGGCATGCGGTCGTGCCGCGCCGGCGTCGTGGCCTGCGCAGCTGGCAGCAGCGCAGCATATTCCTCGATGCGCTTCTGCAGGGGCGTGGAAATGCTGATGCGGCTCGCGCTCTGGCTGAGCTTCTCCGCGAGGCTCTGCACCTCGCTGAAGTAGTTCGAGATGATGAGCTGCTGGTGCCGCGCCAGCGTTTCACGGATCGTCTTGGCGTGCACGTCGGGATTGCCGTCCATGTCCCCGCCGACCCAGGAACCGAAATCGAGAATCGCCGGCAGCTCGATCGGGTCGGCCGCCGCACCGAACACATTGCGGAGCGAGGTTTCGATCTCCTCGTAAAAGGCGGGCACGATTCGATAGACGATCTCGCTGAGATAGAACAGCACGTGCTCGCGTTCGTCCGCCACGGTGAGCTTGAGGCGCGGATGCTCTTCGGTCTGCCAGGCGGTGGTGATTTCCGTACGCACGCGGCCCCAGACGCTCGCCAACTCCTGGGGAGTGAGCGTCGGATCGAGGCGCAGCATCATCAGCTGAGCGATGCGCTGCTGCTTGCGCAGCATCGTGCGCCGCGTGGACTCGACCGGATGCGCGGTGAAGACCGGCTCGATGCGCAGCGTGCGGATCAGCTCCATGACCTGCTCGAGCGATAGGCCCTGCTCCTTGAGGCGCAGCAGGCAATCGGCGACGCCCTGCGGCTGGGGTGCGCTCTGGCTGGTGAAGTACTGGCGCCGGCGCCGGATGCGATGAACCTTTTCCGCAAGATTCACGACCTGGAACCAGGTCGAAAACGCGCGCACCAGGTCGCGCGCAATTGCTGGTGGCCGGTCCTGCACCCTGCTCGTGAGGCCAAGGGCGCCTTCCGCTTCACCCTCGCGACGCGCGATGGCTGCTACGCGGTCCTGTTCCACCATGGTGAACAGTTCTGCTCCGCCCTGCTCGCGAATGATCTCTCCGACCAGGGCGCCGAGGGCGTGCACGTCCTCGCGCAGGGCCGCGTCTTTGGGCGGGAATTCGATGTCGTGTCGGTGCATGGCGAAGCAGCGCATGATGCCACGGCTGCCGGAAAAGAGCAGTCCGCTCTGGGCGCTGCACCTTCTGTTGACTGTAGAGCCGACGGGACGGATGGGGTTGGGTCTGACGGGCTGACCCTTCCCTGAGCCCGTTCTTGCTTGATGATGCGAAGCACACGCTGTCGTGTCCCGCGAAAGCCGACACCAGAATCAGCGGTCAAGTGTCGTTCGTGTCGGCTGAGGGAAGGGTCAGCCCGTCAGACCCAACCACGGCCGGATTGGACAGATCCCTCGACAAGGACTGATAGGCTGGCGTATATTGTACGTTGGTACATATGTACACAGGTTGCACCCGATGACTGCCGAGACAGGCCCGACGATCGAGCGCGTACAGACCGGCATCCGCATCGAGAAGCGCCTGTTGAAGGTCCTGAAGGCGCTGGCCGAGTACAAGGACATGAGCCTTGGCGATCTCATCGAGGGTATCGCCCTGCATGCGCTCGAGGGCAAGACGCCGTTCGCTCCTGCGACACTCACCCACGTGCGCGATCTGAGGCGGATCTACGGACTGGAGCTGCGCGCGGGCGACAGCCACCGGCTGCGCGAGCGCGCCCGGAGGACACCATGACGGATGCGGAATTCCTCGCGGCCCTCGAGAGCTGCACGTTGCCGCCTGCTGCATTTCGTCATCGTGATCACCTGCGTGCCGGCTGGATCTACCTGCAGGCAATGACGTTTGGAGCCGCCCTCGACCGCATGTGCGACACGTTGCGTCGCTACGCGGCGAGCCACGGGCAGCCCGAGCGCTACCATGAGACCGTAACGGTCGCCTACATGTCCCTGCTGCAGACGCATCGAGCGCTCAACCCCGCGGAGACGTGGGAGCAGTTCGTTGCCGGGAATCCTGCCCTGCTCGAAGCGGGGCTTCTCAGCCGGTTCTACGACCGCGCGACACTCGAGTCACCCCTCGCCCGCCGCGTCTTCGTACTGGAGTCCCGCGCCCTGCCGTAGGATGTACTTCAAGCTGGTTCAGAGTGCGATCGAGTCCGCCGGCAGCTGGAGTCGCTGTTCGAGGCAGACGCAGCCGAAGCCGACAAGCTCCGGCCCAAGGCCTGAGCTTATTGGTTCAACAGGACCGTCGTATCGTGGCGGTCGAACCCCTGCAACACGCGCCGGTATGCGCTGGCGATGAATCGCTCCGCAGTCTTGTCCGCACGCGGCGAAAGCAGCATGCGCACCACGACATCGTCGCCCGGGCGCGCAGGGTCCTCGCCCAGCAACTGGTAGACCAGCCGGCTCAGGCGGTGCTGGAGCTCGTTGATGAAGCGCAGATGCGCACCATCGCTCACCTGCTCGGCGCCCGGACCGTAGGTTCCCTTGGCTTCCTCAGCCAGCTCGTGCATGAGCAACGCCAGGAAGCGGCCCTTGTCGATGGCCGTCAGCTCGCTGAAGTACTCGATCTCGGACTGGATGTTCACGCGTTTCCCCCGCTCGACACATTATTATTGCTTGCGTCGGCCCGCCGCAATGTGCGCTCGTCGGTCGACGAGCGGTTTCATGAAATCGACATAAAACCGGCCGGTTCTGCCGGGTGCGCTGCGGCGCTGCGCGCGCGTCCCGCGAATCCGAGTGACCGCGCCCTGCCACGGCACTGCAGGTCCACCCCATCGACACGGATATGCTTCACCAGGCATCCGGCAACCGTCTCGCCCTCGGTGATGAAGCGCTGCTCGCCGTGACTCGTTTCGATGATGGCGATGCGCCGCTCACCGGTAATGATGGTGTCCGCCAGTCTGATCGCCGACAGCAGATCGGCGGCATACGCAGCAGCAGCCACCAGGGTGATGAGAAGCAGTACCGAGGGGCGCATGGCTCGCATGCCTGCCGTGCCTACGCCGGGAAGAAATCGATCGGCTTGGTGGTCGTGACCGCCTCGACATCCCGGTCCTCGAAGCGGAACAGTTTCACGCGCGCGATGAGCTTGCGTTCAAGGTCTGGGTCGTTGAGGTCGCTCGACACCACGCGGCAATTCGTCACTTCGCCCCAGGGCGCAATGGTCAGCTCGAGCACGACCTTGCCTTGCAGCGCCGGGTTGTCGCGCAACGCACGGTTGTAGAGCGCATAGATCGCGCCCTTGTTCTTGTCGAACACCAGCTCGATCTCCTCACGACTGCGCGAGGCCTTCTGCCCGCTGCCGCTGCGTACCGCCTTCGGCTCGCCGCTCCCGATGCCACTTGAAACTGTGGTGGTGGCGCGTCCGGCCAGGCCTCCGCCGCCACCGCCGAATCCACGGCTCAACTGTGCGGTATTGATGCCGCCGCTCCCCTGGCCGACTTTCGAGGTGATGAGCGAGCGCTGCGCCATATCGCCGGCATGTACGATATCGGTGAGCGGACGGTTCGCGGTGGCGATGTCCACCATGCGATTGTCACGCAGGTCTGCAAGCTCGTCCTTGAACGGCAGGAGCCCGGCGACGGCTGCTTTCTTGCGCGCCTCCTGTTGCCGGTCGACCGGCTTGGGCTCCGGCTTCGGTTCCTTCTTGACCTCCGGCTTCGGTTCCTCCTTGGGAGGCGGCGGAGGCGGCGGCGGCTCGCGCTTCTCCAGCATCAGCTTGGCAAGTCGCGGCGGCACCTGTTCTTCGGTGGCCTCCTTGCGCTGCGGGGTCGGCAGCAGTGGTATCACGATCATGAGCAGCAGCACGAGGCCCATCACCCACAACAGGATCTTCTTGAAGCGCTCCCGATCCTCGTCGTTGACGCTCCAGGGAAGGTCGAATTCGCGGTAGTAAGGTCTGAGCACTGTGCTTACTCCGCGCCGTTACGGGACTTGCGCGATTGCAACCGGCTTGTCCTTCTGCAGCACCGCGAGGGAGATGCGGCCGAAGTTCGCATCCGTACAGGTCGCCATCACCTTCTTGAGCACGTTGTAGGGCACGACCTTGTCGCCCATGATCGTGAGCTCGCGGGCGGCGATCTCGCGCTCGAGCACGCGACGCGGCATGGCGACGGTGGGACGCTCGAGCGCGGCCTTGAGCGGCGCGATGATCGTGCCGTCCATCTTTTCGATGTCGGCGATCCGCGCGATCGGTTGACCCTGTACCAGCAGCTCATCGCGCGTGATCATGATGACGACCGTCTCGCGCGGCTTCTGCTCCGCGACCGACTCCGGGATCTCGATGCCCTTGGTGTTCTGCAACACCTCGACCTCGGTGGAGTACACGAGCAGGAACGACACCATGACGCTCAGGATGTCGATCATCGGGATCAGGTTGAGCGACACGCCGGCGCGATTGCGCTCCTGGTGGATGATCATTCGCTTGGCGCGACCTGAAAGTCTCATAGCGGCGCATCTCCGATCGAAATTTCCGGAAAGAGCTCCGCCTGCACGGTGCGCTCGCCCTGCTTCTGGTCCACCACGCGGACCGTGTCCATCACCTGCACCAACGTGTCATACGGGATGTCCTGTTCGAGAAGGATCGTTGCGTCCAGCTTGCTGGGGAATCGCTCCTTCACCCGCTGCAGGAATTGCGACAATGCGTTGAGGTCATAACCCTTGATGCCGTTCGGGAACTCCTGGAGGAGACCGGTGCCCCGATCGGCGACCTGGATCTTGGCCTTACGCACCATGACTTCGAGCTGCAACGTCGGCGGCGGTGGCGTCTCCTCGTTCTGCGCGGTCGGCAGATTGAGTTCGAGGATCACCGTGCGATAGAACACCGCCGTCATCAGCAGGAAGGTCACGAGCACCGTGAAGATGTCGATCATCGGAACGAGGTTCAGGGCCTCGCCGTTGCCACGGCGCAGGCGGCGTATCAGCCGCGCGCGTGCCTGTCGCGTCGAATACATGGCTGGATGCCTTTAGCGGGCTGGAAGCTCAGGTAGCCGGCGCAAGATCGCCGCGCCGCTCGGTGATGCTGTTCAGGAACTTCACCGAAGCCATTTCCAGGCTGTCCACGAGCTCCGTCGTCTTGGTCTGCAGCACCGCGTGCGTCAGCACCAGCGGCACGGCCACCATCAGGCCGAACGCGGTGCAGTTCATCGCCACCGAGATGCTGGCCGAGAGCAGGTTGGCCTTCTCCGCCGGATTCACCGTAGCGACGGCAGCGAAGGCGCTGATCAGACCGATGACGGTGCCGAGCAGGCCGAGCAGCGTCGCCATGTTGGCGAAGGTGCCAAGGTAGTGCGTGCGCTTCTCGAGCCGCGGCACGATCTCCATCAGGCTCTCTTCCATCGCCTTCTCGATGTCGTCGCGACGCCGCGCCGACTGAATGCGCGACAGGCCATAGTTGAGGATCGTGCCGATCGCCGCGTCCGACTTGGACGTCATCGTAATCGCGCGCTTGAAATCGCCCTGCGCCAGGAGCGGCGTCAGGTCGTTCCAGAGGCTGCGATTGCGCAGGCTCACGATCGACAGGTAGATGTAGCGCTCGAGCGCTATCGCCAGTCCCAGGGCGGCGACGATCGCGATCGGGATCATGAAAGCGCCGCCTCCCTGAAAGAAGCGGACTATGTGGGCATAAAGGTCCATGCGGGTCTCCTCTCAAAAAATGCCTATGCAAGTAATGTGGCTAACGGGCTCAGCGTGCCGGCGCTGGCGCCGGTGGTGCCGATAGTCGCTGCGGATTCGCCGTTGAGCGTTGAAAAGTATTCGATCTGGCGCTTGAACACGTCGCGGTCCACGGGCGCCAGCACTTCATCGATCAGGCTGTTGGCGGGGCGGCCGATGAGATCGCCGAGATCGGCCTTCTTCCAAGGCACGATATAGAGCACCTTCGGCAATTCGCGGTTGCCCGTGATCGATGAGCCTTCCAGTTCCAGTCGATCGACGGTCTTGAACTGCGAGCCGCGCGGCGACGCGGACTTCCCGTCGACGGGCGCGCCTTCAGTGGCAGGACTTGCGGGCGCCGGAGCACTCTCAGGCGTGGCCGGCAATGCTTTCTCCGTCGCAGCCGGGCTTTCGGCCGGCGGCGTCGGTGCGCTGGTCTGCGCTTGCGGCATCACCGATTCACGCTCATCGGCCGGCGGCACCGTCTGCGCCGAGACGGCGAACGCGGACAACAGCGAGCCCGCAACGATTGCGCTACGTAGGCGAGTCATGGTGAAGCCTCGGCAGTCTGCGGCTGTGGATTGGAGCCGACGCGTGCTTTGAGTTCCGCGATCCAGGTCGCAACACGCTTGTCGCTGTTCCCCGACAACTGCATGTAGCGCTCGAGGGCTTCGAGTGCTCGCTGCGGCTGCTGCAGGTACAGATCGCAAAGCACGCCCAGGTTCAAATGAGCGGGCGCGTAGTTCGGGTCGATCTTGATTGCCTCTGCATAGGCGCTTTCGGCGTCCTTGAAGCGGCCCAGCTGACGATAGACGATGCCAAGCTCGGTGTAGGTCAGCGCACTGGGCATGCCTTTCTGCGTGGCCTGGCGCAAGGCCTGCTCCGCCTCGGGGTACTTGCCCGCACGCTCATAGAGCAGACCCAGGTTGACGTATGGGCCCGGATATTCGGGATACGCCAGGGTGAGTTGCTTGAGCTCGAGTTCGGCGTCGGTCAACTTGCCGGCCTGCAGCAACGCCACCGCCTGCGCGAACTGCTGGCTGGCGCGCTCGGGAATCACCGGCTCTGCCGGTGACTGCGGTGGCTTGCGCGGGCGCAGCCACGGGCTCGGGCGCCGGCGGCGCACTGGCGCAGCCGGCGATGCAGAGCGCGAGCACCAGGCTCAGCGCTTCAGCGCAATTCCTTGACGAACTCCGCACTGATTTCCGCCTTTGCATAGCGTGCCGGCTTGAGCTTGGCCAGCGCCTCGAAACTCTTGCGCACCGATTCGTCGTACACGCCTTCGCTGGCGCGCGCGACATTCGCCTCGTGGATCGAAATCGACTTCTCCTCGAACGGGAAAGCCTGCTCTTCGAGCAGGACGTTGTACTGCTCGAGCTCATCCTCGCTCAGATTCTTCGGGCGCTCCGACTCCATCAGGTCCTTGGCGAGGGTGCGATACAGCTCCGCCATCTGGTAGGTCGCCGCGGTCGTCACTTCGGCGACGCCATATTGAGCGGCTTTGCCGTAGGCGTTGAGAGCCCGCTCCATCGCATCCTTCTTCAGAGCAAGATTCTTCTTCAGCGGCGCGCTCAGCTTGACGAGCGCGAACGCGGCGCCGGCAGGTTCGGCAAACACCAGCGTCGCCTTCGCGGCGAGATACTTGCTGCGCTCCGTGCGCGCGGCCCCGGCGGCGCGATCCGCATCGATGATGTTCTGCAGCCAGCGGTCACGCTCCTTGATGTCATGCGTTTCGGCCGCCATGTCGACGAGTTTCTGCCGCGCTTCCATCGCCGGGTCGAGCGGCGCCGGGAAGCGTTCCACGAACTTCGTGTAGCTGCGAATCGCGCTGCTGCGATCGTTTGCTTTCTGATACAGGTCGGCGGCACGCGTCAGCGCTTCGCGGCGTAGCTCAGGGGTCTCCGTCGGCGTGTCGGCAATGCGCTCGAATTCCGCAGCGGCGCGTGCTGCCTGCCCGGTTTCCGTGTACGCCACGGCGAGACTCCGGGTCGCCTCGGCATTGAGAGGATCCTGCGGATGATTGCGCCGGAAACCCTCCAGTACTTCGATCGCCCGCGGCCAATTCTTCATCGTCACCAGGGCCGCCGCGGCGTCGTACTCGGCGTTGCGTCGAATGCTCGAATCCGGCGCGACTTGCGCCACGCGCAGGAAATCATCCACGGCGCCGACGGAATTTCCGGCAGCCTTCTTGGCCTCGGCCTGCTTGTAGACAGCGGCCGCGAGCTTCTCGGTGATTTCCTTCTGTTCCTTGTCACCGGGCGGGATCACGGTACGCAGCTGCACGTATGCGGCTTCCGCTTCCGCGTAACGTCCCTGGTCGAAGCGCGAGTGGGCGATGACAGTCAGTGCGGTGCGCTGCTTGGTCGCATCGACCGGCGGCTGCAGCGCCAGGACACGCTGCGCAGTATCGACCGCGCGATCCAGATCCTTGATTTCGAACAGCTCACGAGCCGTGCGCGTGAGGACGTTCGCTGCCTCCTTGTGCTGCGGATACGTGGTCGCGAACTTCAGGCCGCTCTCCACGTTCGCGGAGTGCCAGGCCTGCTTCTCCGCCGCCTGCGAGGGATCGGTGAGCTGCTTCTCGTACGCGTCGTAGCTCAGCAGTGCTGCATACGCCGCCTCCGCCGAACGCGCATGGAACGGGTACGCATAGGCGGTACGCTCGTATTCCTTGGTGGCGTCGCGATACTGTTTCGCCTCGAAGAGCACCTCCGCGAGTAGGAAGTTGCTGTCGGCAGATTCAGGCTCGTTCGGGAACCAGTCGAGATAACTGCGGTACCAGCGCGCAGCCAGCATGTACTCGGACTGCTTCTTGGTCTTCTGAGCTTCGGCGTGGTGATACTGGGCGAGCTCCTTCACGCTGCTCTTGAGCTCAGCCACCACCGCCGGGAACTGGGCACGTTCGCGGCCGGCCCAGAACGGCGAGCCGAAGCCATAGCGCTCGAGGAACTGCTCCTTGCCCGACAGCACCAGCGAAGCGAATCCGCCCTTGCGATACGCCTCGATCGCGCGCACCTGCAGGAGCGGAGCGTTCGGATCGATGGGATCGCGCTTGACGAAGGCCTCGTAGGTCTGCGCGGCATCCTGGTAGCGCTCCTTGGTGATGTAGAGGTCACCGAGCGAGGAGTAAAGCAGGTACGAGTAGCGGGGATTGCCGCGCTTGGCCACGAACTCATCCACCGACTGCGCGCCATCCAGATACGAAAACGTGATGCTCATGACGCGGAACGTGTCCTCGAGGAGCTCGCGCTCGGGACGCGTCAGGGTCTGCATGTCCACGACCTTACTGGGATCTTTCGGATCGATGAGCTTGCGGTCCAGCAGCTGACCGAAGGAGCCGAGGCTCTCGTCACTGCGTGCCAGCTTGAACAACGCCCAGCCGTGCTTGTAGAGACTCTGCTCGAAGAACGTGGACTGCGGGCCGCGCCGGATGACTTCAGCGTAGGCGCGCTCGGCCTCGGGATAGCGCTTGGCGCTGAACAGGATTTCACCGCGGCGAAACTGTGCCTCATCGATCAGCGCACTGGAGCCGAAGCGGCTCACCAGCCGGTCGAGTGCATCCAAGGGCCTGCTCGGGCTGTCCGTTGCTCTCGTACGCGCGCGCGAGTTGGTAAAGCACGCCATCACTCTGGCGATACTCCGGATACGATTCGAGAAGTGCGGTGTAGAGCTTGATCGCTTCACCGGACTGCATCGCGTCAGCGGCGCTCTGCTCGCGCTCGCCGCGCTCGATTTCGCTCGCTTCCAGGTTCAGGTCACCCAGCCGGCGCATCGCCTCGGCACGCAGCAAGGGGTCGTTGGATTTCAGGTTGAGGAATTCGCGATAGTTCTCCATCGCGCGGGCCGAGCCCGCATCGACAGGCTTGTCGGTGTGCACTTCCACCTGTCGGCCGGAAAGGTCCCCGATCGTTGGTTGTGCGGGCTTGGGCTTGCCACACCAGGCGGTCGTTGCCGCCAACAGGGCGGACCCGCCGATGAGTGCTGCCACCAGCCGCTTCACGGTGTAGCTCCCGTGTTCGCCGCGCGGTCGTAGATGGTCGCGAGCGCAAAGCGCGCCTGCACCTGGTAGCTGGCGAGACGTTCTTTCTGCGCTTCAAGCTCGTTGATGGCAATTCCCGCCAGGTATTCGCCCTGCTTGCGGCCCGCAGCGGCGAGACGCGTGTTGAGCGCTTCGATGCGCGGCTTGAGGGCCGCGACACGCGTGGCAAATCCCGCGGTGTCGTTCGGGAAGGTGTCACGTGCCTGCTGAACGCGCAGCCAGCGCTTTTCCATCTCGCGCAACGCGACATCGAGATCCTTGAGGCTGCGCCGCGTCGTCCACACGCGCGCTTTGTAGCTCTCATTGAGCTGCCAGGACAGGACGCCCTTCAGCAAGCGCACTTTGTCGCGCGTTTCGTCGAGCGAGCGATCGTCGGGTTGCGCCGCGAGTGCATCCTCGAGGCTCAGGATCTTGGACCACATTTCCTGCTCGCGGGCGGTCCCCAGCGCGACCACGTCGCCGGCGTGCTCCGCGGCACTGAGCCGTGACTCGAGTTCGACACGCTTGTTCTGCAGATCCTTCGGATCGACGCCGGCGAGACTGGCATCGATCTTGGGCAGACGCTGTTCGTACGCGGCCTGGCGCGTATCGACCATGTCGCCGAACGCGACCAGGCTCCGCGACCATTCGCTGAGATTGCGCTGCATGAAGTTCAGGTCGCGGTAGTTCTTGAGCCCCTCCTGGAATTCGTTGCCGGCGAGCAGGTGATACAGGTAGCGCGACTCCGGCGCCTGCGGCAGATTTTCCAGCTGCCAGAACCAACCCTGGTTACCGGCACGATCGTGCGCAAGCAGCGTGTCGAGGAGCTTGCCGTTGCGAATCGCCGCGATCGACTCATCGATGCGGGTCGACTCGTCCGAGTAGGAGAGGATCGCCGTGTTGTAGTAGTCGGCGGCCTGCGCGTTGGCATTGAGTTTCGCGAACGCAAAGGGCACGGCCAGGTAGGATTCCTGGACCGCGGCATCGAGGAGACTGCGCCGGTGCAGCTCCATCCACGGCACCAGCGCCTCGCGATAGTTCTTGTCGGCTGACTCGGCCCAACCGACCGCCAGCAATGCCTTGTTGGACTGCGCACCCTGGAGGCGGACTCGTTGCAGAACCGGCTTCGCATTGGCGGCCTGGTCGGTCTGCAGGTACGCATAGCCGAGTGCCAGGTTCGCCTTGTCACGCAGCGCGAGCAGTTCCTCGTCGCTGGTCTCAATCCGGCCGACGCCATCCAGCATCGTCGCCGCGTCGTTCATGCGCCCCTTGCGGACCAGCGCGACGCCGAGATTGAACTGCGCGTACGCGGTCCAGTCCGGCGGGCCGCGCCAGCCGTTGAGCTCGGCGATCGCATCGTCGTAGCGCCCCTGCTGAATCAACACCTGCGCCAGGAGGTTGCGCTTCTCGGCTTCCAGCCGCGGCGGCAGCTCGCCCTTGACCTTGCGCAGCGCGCCTTCGGCCTGCGACCAGTAGCTGCGCTGATACCAGACCTTGCCGAGGTAGAACCAGGCGCGGTTGGCGACGGAAGGAGAAACGTTACGCGCCAGGAGGCGCTCGAAAATCCTGCCTGCCTCGAGGTGCTCACCGTAGGAGAGATAAAGTCCCCCGAGGAGCAGCTCGGCTTCGTCAGCGTGATGCGAAACGCGGCCCTTGTCCTGTGCGGCACGCAACCGCGTCAGGGCATTGAAGTAGTCGTCCTGGTAGAAATAAAAGAGGACGTCGCCGTAGTACAAGTCCTTGATGGTGGTCGGTGCCAGCGTGCCGCTCGGCGGCGTAGCGACCGCGGGCGGAGCAGCCGCAGCAGGCTCCTCTGCTGCGCCGACGCGGCCAGCCAGCACCCATACGGCGAGTGCCGCAATGCTTGCGCGCCGCAAGCGCACGCCCTACTCCCACTCCTTGATGACGAATTCGGGTTGCATCTTGCGCACCCGGTCGCTGATCTTGAGCTCGACATACTTGGCGCCGATGCTCTTTTCGAATTTGACTGTCGCGCCACGCTTGTAGTCGCGCTCGTGCGTGCCCTTGCCCGTGAAGAAGGCGACCAGCTCGTGCTTGCCGACCTTGAGATTTCCGAGATACACGCGGTGCACGCCACCGCGCATCAGCGCTTCGGCTTCGCGCTGCGTATAGAGGTAGTTGGCCACTTCGTCGTCATCGATCTTGAGGGTCACGGAATCGACGGCGAAAAAATCGCCGACATCGAGCGAGACGAAGACTGCGATCTGCGTGTTCGCCGGGAACAGCAGCTCTTCTTCGAGGACGAACAGATCCTTGTTGAGCTCGACGACCTCGGTCTTGAGTCCCTGGACTTCCTGATCGAGGCTCTTGAAGTCCCCAGGCGGGGCGCCCTCGGCCTGGGGAGCAGGGGGCGTGGCTGCGGGCGGGTTCGCCGCCGGGGCGGCATCGTCGGCTGATGCTGCCGCGCACAGCAGTGCCAACGACGCGACGCTGACGCGACACAGCCTGTGTCAGGCGCTGCAAACCGCGTTCTCCGCGTAAGGAATCTTTGCGCGATCGCACTTCCGGCACCTCATCGATGAGATTTCTGGACTGTTGCAAGGCAGTGTCTACTCGTTCAGGAGACGGCGCAGTTCCGCTACGTAAGGCTGTTCCTTGCCCACCTGGTAATCGCTGTGCACGTAGCGCACCACGCCCGAACGATCGATGAGCACGCTCATCGGCAGTTCGCCCAGGCGGTACTTGGGCGCGACGCTCTTGCCGGGATCGAGCATCATCGGATAGGCCACGTTGAGCGCGCGCGCCACATCGAGGGCGCGCGTGACGTCGTCATCTACGTTGATGCCGAGCACCACGAACCCGGCGCTGCGATACGTGGCGTAGAGGCGATCGAGCTGCGGCATCTCCTGGCGGCACGACCCGCACCAGCTCGCCCAGAAGTTGAGCATGACCACTTCACCAAGATATTCCGACAGGCGCAGGTTGGTGCCCGCGAGGCTCTTCAGAACGAAATCCGGTGCCGTGGTTCCACCGGCGAGGTCGGCACGCGCGTCATGCGAGTCGACGGCCAGGCCAAGGAACAGGATTGCGCAGGCAGTGCGCACGCACATGCCCAATCTCGGCAGGACGCGCCTGGTTCGCGCGGCGAGTGAATTTCGAAATGAATACATCCGCACCATCTCGCTGATTTCAGCCTCCGGCACGCGAGTGATGAGCTTACACGCCGGGCGAACATAATACGCGACTGCGCGCACAATCCCGCCGTCGCCGCTTGGCGACAAAGGCAGCGATTACAGGGACCTGCGGATACGAAGTGCGGCTGTCGAAGCGGTCGCAGACGAGACGGATCTCGCTCCCGGCGATGCTCGCGTCACTGTCCTACGAGAGTCGTCGCTGGAGCGATTGGCGAACCGGTCCGGACGCCGCCGATCGAGCGTGCCCCTACGATGATCTGGCCGAACGCCGTGAGGCTGTCGCGCAGCGAGGTACTGCCCAGGCCGTGATTCGGGAACAGCGTCGCGAACTGGCCCTGCTCACCGTGCAGCGCCATGTAGTTCAGGATCACGGTCTCCACCAGCAGGTTGACGGCGTTGGCGCCCGGATGAGAAGCGGTTTCCACGTCGCCACTCGCACGGAAGAACCCGATCTGCTGCCGCAGCGCCGTCGGACGAGCGTTTGGATCGAACACCAGGAAGAACGAGGACGCGGTGGACTGGTTGTCACCGGTCCATACGCCCTTGCCCCGTCCACCCGTGGAGTTATCGATCATCCCATTGCTCGACAAAGAGCCGTCGCTGAAGACATAGATCATCAGTGGCACGCCACGACGCGCTGCGAATTCCAGGCACGCGCCGATGCAGACGCCAGCCCGGAAGTCGCGAGCTTCGCCTGTGGAGCGATCGCCCGTGTGGTAGTCGAAACCGCCCATGGCTATCGTGCCGGCGCCAGCGTATCCGTCGATGACCAGCTTCATCACGGAGGCGGTCTTTTCGAACTCGCGATCGCCGGTGTACTCGGCGTCCGTGAAGATGCCCGCGGCACCTTTGATGCGCGTGTCGGCGGAAGGATCGATGGCGGCCGGGTTGCCGAACTTGTCCGCCAGGTACGCGGTCTTCACATACCCACACTGCGTCAGTTGCTTGGTGTCTGCATCGCCGGGATTGCCAAGCTGCGTGTTAACGGTGTCGAGCTTCATCTTGCTGATGCGCTCGATCGATTCCATGACAGATACAGTGTCAGCCTGGCTGCCGAGGAGCGTACCGAGCTCGCCGGTGTCGACCAGGCCCTTGGCGTCACTGGTGCGATCGATCTTGGTCGGCCGCACCGTGGGATCGATCATCATCGCGGGCGCCATCGAGTTGCCGCCCGAATCCGAGCTCTGCGAACCGATCAGGGTGAGCAACTCGCCCTTCGCACCCGTGCGCGCGATACCGTACATCGGGTTGTGCGGGTTGTTGCCGGTGTCGTTCTCGGAACGAGCCGGAATCACCGCCCCGTTGACGCGCGCAGCCGTAGTCGCAGCAACGCGAGTCAGCATTCCGCGCAGGAACGCACTGTCGGTGTGAAATGCCAGGCCGAACTGCGTATCGATGAAATTGGTAGTCGCGCTGGCGGGCGTCATGTTGCCCGGCAGGCCCAGCTTCGAGTAGCCGGCCGTCGACAGGAAATCGAGTTGTCCGCCCTGCTGCCCCACGAGCACGTTCGAGCCGGCGATGTTCGCACCTCCGGCGAGGTCAAAGCAGATGAACGGGATCTTGCCGGCGCCCGCGGTGATCTTGCACACGTTGAGCAGTGCATCGATGTCCGTCGAGAGCGCCGAGCGAGCCACGCGCGGATTGAGCAGCAAGCCGAGCAGGCTCGGCGCGACCACAGTCGCGGATCCCGTCAGGAACCCCTGCGCCAGGAAGTCACGGCGCGTCACGGGTTTCTTGTGATCGGGATGACGCAACGGCTCATCGAGTCCGAGAGCACGCTTTTTTCCACGTCTGATCATGGCTCGTATCCTCAAGGT
>CAVOLM010000014.1:0-70911 GCA_963696675.1 uncultured Gammaproteobacteria bacterium
CCGGCTATCATGCCAAAGAGTGCCAGAAGCTTTGGGAGGAAAGCGGGTTTATCACCCACCTGCCCGGCGCACTTGTCCTGTTGGCCCACGTTCTCCATGCGCTCCATGAGGACGAGGTAAGCGCCCGACTTGTGGCAGAGGCTCGTCGCATCGGCTCCGAGATCGAGCAATCCTTTGGTGTCTGGATATCGTATTTGACCGAAGCGTATTTCCATCTCGAGCGGGATGACGACGCGGCGGCGATCGCTCCCCTGAGAAAGGGCCTTAAGGTCGGTCGCGAAGTCGGGCTCTTCGGAGTATTGCCACGGCTGACGGTCATGTTCGAAAGGGTCTCCGCTAAAGCGCTCAACGAGGGGATCGAGGTCGATTACGTTAGGGAACTCATCCGGCGGAACCGGCTTGCGCCGGACCCTGCGTATCCGGACCTGGAGCAGTGGCCCTGGGCTGTAAAGGTCTACACGCTGGGGCGGTTCGGACTCCTGGTGGATGACCGGCCCATCGAGTTCGGCCGGAAGGTGCAGCAGAAGCCGCTGGCGCTTCTCAAGGCGCTGGTCGCTCTCGGTGGACGCGACGTGCCCGAGGGGCGGCTCGCCGAACTACTTTGGCCGGAAGCCGACGGAGACTTGGCCCATCAATCATTCGAGGTTGTTTTGAGCCGGTTGCGGAAACTCCTGGGAAACGAGGAGATCCTGGTGCTCAAGGAGGGGCATCTTTCCCTCTCGAACCGGCAATGCTGGGTCGACGTCTGGGCCTTCGCGCGGTCCCTCGGGCAGGCGGAGAAGGCGAGGAAGGAGGGGAAGGGGCCGGAGGCGATCCGCCTGTTTGAGAAGGCGCTATCTCTTTACAGAGGGACATTCCTTCTGTCCGAGGATATGACCTGCGCTGCTTCGCCGCGGGAGAAGCTGCGGCGCGGATTCCTCCGTGCGGTCGTACTCCTCGGTCAGTGCTATGAGGACGGTGAGCGGTGGGGGGAGGCAGTCTCCTGCTACGGGAAAGGCATTGAAGCGGACGACCTGGCCGAGGAGATGTACCGCCGGCTCATGGTCTGTCACATCCGGCAGGGGCGGGAGTCCGAAGCCCTATCCGTCTTTCGGTGCTGCCGGAAGACGTTGTCTTCGGTCCTCGGCGTGGATCCCTCCGCCGAAACCCGGGCCATCGCCGCCTCGCTCGGCCGGTCCCAAGGATAATTTCCTCCCCCGCACACCCCTGACCTTGGCAAGCCATTACTTGATATTTTACGTAGAGATACGCCCTTAATCCTCCTTCACCGTTTTTCTTCCGAATCGGTGGGTAATCCGTGAGTCGCCCTGCGTTACTTTGTTCACGCGTTGGACGACCGTGCCGGAGCCACCGCGTCCGCCGGTCAGCGACGCGAATGGGAGAGGCATGGAAAGCTACGTGGTTCGCATCTATCGCTGGGACGGGAGAAGCCCCGCATTCTGATCGGGACGGCCGAGGTGGCGGGGACCGGGAGGAAGGTGGCTTTCTCGAATATCGAGGAGCTATGGGAAATCCTCAGGCGCCGGAAGTGCCGGGATATTTGCTCCCCGTAGTCTCCCCGACGTCGTCTACGGAAGGAGGTGATGAGCGCGACGGCAACGTCAGACCTCGAGGCATCCGCGGAGGGAGTGCGTGAAATCTAACCCACCTTTAGGCTTCGAAAGGAGGGAGATCAGGATGAGAAAAATCCTTTTCACATATCTCCCCACTTCATTGCTATTGGCGTTTCTGGCGATGATCCTTGTCTCGTGTGGAGGAGGAGATGACGGAAGTGCTTTGGGTACGACACCCACACCCACAAATTCCGTGTTCATCACGGTTACGGTTCCCGGAACTGTTGCGATTGCGTATTACGCATCCACAGGCATAGAAGCGGCGCGAAGTATTGCCAGCGGCACCCCGAAAACGTTCTCGCTGAGTGTGGCCCCGGGAGCCTATTATCTGATGTTCATCGCAAACGAGGGAACTCCCACCCAGAGGAGTTTTGCTTTCAAGAATGTAACAGGAGGGAATGTATTCACATTCAAAGAGAAAACGACTCTGGATCTCGGTGTTCTGGACTTCAATAACTTACACTTTCTTGGATCCGCAGTGCCCCTGATCGATCCCATAACCGGGAATGGTAATGTTGCAGAAACCTTCATGCCCGAGGCAAGTTTCTCTCCGGGGCCTGGAGAGTGGACGGCAACAACCACGTTTGTGAACTCTACCTGCCCCGGACACTCTCCCGGGGCAACGGTCACGGAGAACGTGAAGATAGCCCACGGGTACGGCCTCGTCACTTATACGCCTGCTGGAACGGCCGGGACGGCAGGTGGTGTCGCAAACGTGAATACGGCCATTCTCACCGGTTCCGGCAGTTCCTTGGTGACAGTTTATTTGACCATGCAGCCGGATGGTTCCCTTGTGGGAACGTATAGCAAAGTGGGATATGGAGGAGAGTGTTCTGAAGAAGGAACACTTACAGCGGTGCTAGGCGCCTCTTCCCCGCCCCCCCGCCGGCCGCCACGTTGACCGGTCTTTCCATCAACGGCCCGTCGTCGATGCCCGTCGTTGGTAGCCGCCACGTACACGGCGACTGCGAGCTGGAGCGACAATTCAACATCTACGGTTACACCAGTCTGGACTGTAAGTTCCATGGGCAGAGATCAGTACCGGCGGGGTGCTTTATTGTCCGGGAGGGGTCGCCCGCGATCAGTCGGTGGTGGTTTCGGCGACCTATTCCGCTGGGGGGATCACCGAGACGGCCACAATGGATGTGACCATCATCCATGCGTGCACGTTGCCGTTCACCGCACAGGAGCTGTCAGGGAAGGCATTTCTCGAAGTGAATTCCAACGCAGAGGGAGGGTATGTTTCCCGCCTCTATAAATTGAATGCTGATTTCTCACTCGAGCTGACCAGTTATAAGAACTTTCCTGATACGAGTGGTTACGAAACCGGTACCTGGAGCAATGATCCCTATGGTATCCATTTGAATATCAGTGGCCGGGAGCCGTTTACGGTGCAACGCGTTGCCGAATCTTCTACGGGAATAACAATGTTGATCTACGGATGGACGGGACCGCCATCCGTGGTGATCTGGAATGAAATTTAACCGGGATAAGAACTGAAACGCAATTGATGGAGCAGGCGTCCCAGGCCACAGGCGTCTATCCGGAGAGCAAAGGGGGCTGCCGTTTGCGGCCCCCTTTTTGTTTTTGACTTCACCCTCATTCGGAGCATCGCAATGCTGCAGTAGCTCCCCGAAAATTACGCTTCTTTGCACAGGGTTTGGGGTCCACGCGGTTTGCCTTTTAAAATCAGTTGAGATGTAGAGCCGATTTTCACACCAAGATCGGCATGGACTGATCGCTGGAGGTGGGTCACAGGGACGCATTTAGTATTCGAGGCTGTCCATCCTTTCCTGAAACCAGATCCGGACTGCCGGCGCGAGGTCAATGGCCTTGAGCTGATCCGTCAGCGTTGTGCTCACCGTGAAGTGAATCCCATTGAAATCTGCGCCATCCTTGTTTTCCGCAATCTTGTCGCCGAGACCCGTGTCCCACAACAAGCTGCCCTTGGGGTGGCGAATCAGAAAGCAGGGCACTGCGAGTGCACCGACCTTGCCGTCGTATTCGCCGGTATCGGAAAACATCGCCATGTCCTTGAACTCCGCGCGGCCGCAATCGAGGGCGTAGAGCCGCACCGCGGCGGCTTCGTTGGCGGAATAGGCAGGCGCTGTGAGCGCGCAGAGCACGAGGAACATCGGGAAGCGAAGGACGCACAACACAAAGCGGGACAGCATGAGCCTCCTTCGGCGTTCGCCCGGAGCGACAACGGCGTCAAGCAGTACATCCCTGTCAGCTGACCCGGCCCGCACCTCCATGTGCGGCAGAACAGATCGCGCGATTACGTCCCTGTGAGCTGATCCGGCCCGCACGTCCGTGTGCGGCAGAAAGAGATCGTGCGATTACGTCCCTGTGGGCTGATCCAGCCCGCACATCCATGTGCGGGCGTTCGTCCGAAGCGACTGCACGTTAAGTGCACTCGCTCCGTCGTCCTCACCCAGCGTGAGCCTCCGCGTCGTCGCTGACGCCCGCGCCGGACTCTTCCATCTCCGGCAGTCCGCCACCCACGTCCATGAAGCTGCGCCGTGCTATGTCCTCCGGCTTGCGGCGTCGGCGCGCGTGATACGCGAAGCCGGTGCCTGCCGGAATCAGACGACCAACGATGACGTTCTCCTTGAGACCGCGCAGATCGTCCTTGAGGCCACGCACTGCAGCCTCAGTGAGGACGCGCGTGGTCTCCTGGAACGATGCAGCCGAGATGAACGACTCCGTTGCCAGCGATGCCTTTGTGATACCGAGCAACACGGGCTCGAAGATCGCAGCCGACTTGCCATCCGCCTTGGCGCGCTCGTTGATGTCAAGGCCCCGCGAACGATCGAGCTGCTCACCGCGGAGCAGCCCTGTTTCGCCCGAGCCTTCGACCTCGACCTTGCGCAGCATCTGGCGAATGATCACTTCGATGTGCTTGTCGTTGATCTTCACACCCTGCAAGCGATAGACGTCCTGGATCTCGCGCACCAGGTAGTTCGCGAGCGCTTCCACGCCCTGCAGCCGCAGGATGTCGTGTGGATTGGGCTCGCCATCGGCGATCACTTCACCCTTCTCCACCTGCTCGCCTTCGAACACGTTGAGGTGACGCCACTTTGGAATCAGCTCTTCGTATTTCTCGCCATCCTCGTGGGTGATGACCAGCCTGCGCTTGCCCTTGGTCTCCTTGCCGAAGCTCACGGTACCCGTGCGCTCGGCGAGGATCGCCGCATCCTTGGGCTTGCGTGCCTCGAACAGGTCTGCAACGCGCGGCAGACCACCGGTGATGTCGCGGGTCTTGGAAGACTCCTGCGGAATTCGCGCGATGACGTCGCCCCCCGTGACCTTGGCGCCGTCCTCCAGGCTCACGATGGCGCCGGGTGGCAGTGCGTAGACCGCTGGAATGTCCGTATTCGCAAAGGTGACTTCCTTGCCCTTGGAATTGACCAGCCGCACGACGGGACGCATGTCCTTGCCGGCCGATCCGCGCTGCTTCGGATCGCTCACCACGATGCTGGACAGGCCGGTGATTTCGTCCACCTGCGCGTTGACCGTGATGCCGTCCACGAAATCCTGGAACTTGATGAAGCCCGCGACTTCCGTGACCACCGGGTGAGTGTGCGGATCCCAGGTCGCCACGACCTGGCCCGACGTCACCTGGTCGCCGTCATTGACGCTGATCATCGCTCCGTATGGAATCTTGTAGCGTTCGCGCTCGCGACCAAATTCATCCACGACGCCGAGCTCACCCGAGCGCGATACCGCGACCAGGTGGCCCTTCTCGTGATGCACGGTCTTGATGTTGTGCAGCCGGACGGTGCCCTTGCCCTTGATCTCGACGCTGTTGGCCGCCGCCGCCCGCGAGGCCGCACCACCGATGTGGAACGTGCGCATCGTGAGCTGTGTCCCGGGTTCGCCGATCGACTGGGCCGCGATGACGCCGACCGCTTCACCGATGTTGATGCGCCTGCCGCGGGCCAGATCGCGCCCGTAGCACTGTGAGCACACGCCGTAACGCGTCGCACAGGTGATCGGTGAACGCACCATCAGCTGATCGACACCCATCTGCTCCAGCGTTCGCACCCAGCCCTCATCGAGCAGGGTGCCCGCTTCGACGATGACCTCTTCACTGCCCGGTGCTTTCACTTCCTCGGCCAGTACGCGGCCGAGCACACGCTCGCCCAGCCCTTCGACGACGTCGCCGCCTTCGACCATCGGCGTCATCATCAGGCCGTTGTTGGTGCCGCAATCGATTTCCGTGACGACCAGATCCTGTGCGACATCCACCAGTCGGCGCGTCAGGTATCCGGAATTGGCGGTCTTGAGCGCCGTATCCGCAAGGCCCTTGCGCGCGCCGTGCGTGGAGATGAAGTACTGGTTGACGTTCAGTCCTTCACGGAAGTTCGCCGTGATCGGCGTTTCGATGATCGAGCCGTCTGGCTTCGCCATCAGGCCGCGCATGCCGGCGAGCTGGCGAATCTGGGCCGCCGAGCCTCGCGCGCCCGAGTCGGCCATCATGAAGATGGAATTGAAGGACTTCTGGTTCACCTTGCGGCCGCGGACATCCGTGGCCTCTTCGGTGCTCAGCTTCTCCATCATCGCCTTCGCGACCTGGTCGTTGGTGCGCGACCAGATATCGACCACCTTGTTGTAGCGTTCGCCGCTGGTCACGAGACCCGAAGCGTACTGATCCTGGATCTCCTTCACCTCGTGCTCAGCCGCCGCAAGGATCCGGGTCTTCTGCAGTGGCACCACCATGTCGTCGACGCCGATCGAAACACCGGCGCGCGTCGCATAGTGGAAGCCCGTGTACATGAGCTGGTCGGCGAACACGACGGTCTCTTTCAGGCCGAGCGTGCGATAGCAGGCATTGATGATCGCGGAGATCGCCTTCTTGGTCATGTCCTGGTTGATCAGATCAAAGGACAGGCCCGCCGGCAGAATCTCGAACAGCAGCGCGCGGCCCACGGTCGTCGACACGACGCGCGTGTTGTTGCGCAACTCGCCATCCGCATTCGCGTCCGGCAGCCGCTCCGTGATCCGCACCTTGACGCGTGCCTGCAGGTCGGCGTTACGCGTCTCATAGGCGCGATGCGCTTCCTGCACGTCGGTAAAGAAAGAGCCTTCGCCCCGGGCACCTACGCGCTCACGGGTCATGTAGTACAAGCCGAGCACCACGTCCTGGGACGGCACGATGATCGGGTCACCGTTCGCGGGCGAGAGGATGTTGTTCGACGACATCATCAGCGCGCGCGCTTCGAGCTGCGCCTCGAGCGACAGCGGCACGTGCACCGCCATCTGGTCACCGTCGAAGTCGGCATTGAACGCCGTGCACACCAGCGGATGCAGCTGGATGGCCTTGCCCTCGATCAGCACCGGCTCGAACGCCTGGATGCCGAGGCGGTGCAGGGTCGGTGCGCGGTTCAGCAACACCGGATGCTCCCGGATCACCTCTTCGAGGATGTCCCAGACCTCCGGCCCTTCGCGTTCGACCAGGCGCTTGGCCGCCTTGATGGTCGAAGCTTCGCCGCGCAACTGCAGCTTGGAGAAGATGAATGGCTTGAACAGCTCCAGCGCCATCTTCTTCGGCAAGCCGCACTGATGCAGACGCAGCGTCGGTCCGACCACGATGACCGAACGACCGGAGTAATCGACGCGCTTGCCGAGCAGGTTCTGACGGAACCGGCCCTGCTTGCCCTTGATCATGTCTGCAAGCGACTTGAGCGGACGCTTGTTGGTGCCGGTGATCGCGCGGCCGCGACGGCCGTTGTCGAGCAACGCATCGACCGCTTCCTGCAGCATGCGCTTCTCGTTGCGCACGATGATGTCGGGCGCATTGAGCTCGAGCAGGCGGCGCAGGCGGTTGTTGCGGTTAATCACGCGCCGGTACAGGTCGTTGAGATCCGAGGTCGCAAAGCGCCCGCCGTCGAGCGGCACCAGTGGCCTGAGATCGGGCGGCAGCACCGGCAGCACGGTCAACACCATCCACTCGGGCTTGTTGCCCGACTCGATGAAGGACTCGAGCAGCTTCAGGCGCTTGGAGAGCCGCTTGATCTTGGTCTCGGAGCTCGTCGCCGCCATGTCCTCGCGGACCTTGGCGGTCTCGGCAGCGAGATCCAGCGTGCGCAGCAGCTCATAGACCGCTTCCGCGCCCATGCGTGCATCGAACTCATCGCCGTGCTCCTCGATTGCCTCGAGATACATCTCGTCGGTGAGGAGTTGTCCGCGCGACAGCGAAGTCATACCTGGGTCGATGACGACGAAGGCTTCGAAATACAGCACCCGCTCGATCTCGCGCAGCGTCATGTCGAGCATCAGGCCGATGCGCGACGGGAGCGACTTGAGGAACCAGATGTGTGCCACCGGGCTCGCGAGCTCGATGTGGCCCATGCGTTCGCGACGCACCTTGGACTGGGTGACCTCGACGCCGCACTTTTCGCACACGACGCCGCGGTGCTTGAGGCGCTTGTACTTGCCGCACAGGCACTCGTAGTCCTTCACCGGGCCGAAGATCTTGGCGCAGAACAGGCCGTCGCGCTCCGGCTTGAAGGTGCGGTAGTTGATGGTCTCCGGCTTCTTGACCTCGCCGTAAGACCACGAACGCACCAGGTCGGGCGAAGCCAGGCCGATACGGATCGAATCGAAGTTCTCGATCGGGGTCTGCTGCTTGAAGAGCTTCAGTAGATCTTTCATGTATTCACCATCTTCGAGATTCCCGGTTGTCAGCGCCGGAAATCCCGGGCTACAGAATTTCTGAAATCGCTTGCACGAGCCACAGGTCTCGCGACCCGAGGCTTCGCGCTTACTCCTGCTCCAGCTCCATGTTGATGCCCAGGGAGCGGATCTCCTTCACCAGTACGTTGAAGGATTCCGGCATCCCCGCTTTCATCTCGTGGTTGCCATCGACAATGGCCTTGTACATCTGCGTGCGGCCTTGCACGTCGTCGGATTTGACGGTGAGCATTTCCTGCAGCGTGTAGGAAGCGCCGTAGGCCTCGAGCGCCCACACTTCCATCTCGCCGAAACGCTGTCCGCCGAACTGTGCCTTGCCACCGAGCGGCTGCTGCGTCACCAGGCTGTACGGGCCGGTCGAACGTGCATGCATCTTGTCGTCCACCAGGTGGTTGAGCTTGAGCATGTACATGAAACCGACCGTGATCTGGCGATCGAACTTCTCGCCAGTACGCCCGTCGTAGAGCGTCGTCTGCCCGTTGGTCGGCAGATCAGCGAGCTTCAGCATGCGCTTGATCTCATCCTCGCTGGCGCCGTCGAACACCGGCGTTGCCATCGGCACGCCTTCGCGCAGATTGCTCGCCAGCTCGACGATCTCCGTGTCATTCAGCGAGCGCAGGTCTTCTTTCTGACCTCCCGACTCGTTGTAGACCGTGTCGAGGAACGTGCGCACCTCCTGCACTGCGCTCTGCGCGTCGAGCATCCGGCCGATCTTGAGCCCCAGTCCCTTGGCAGCCCAGCCGAGATGCGTCTCCAGCACCTGGCCGACGTTCATGCGTGAGGGCACGCCGAGCGGATTGAGCACGACATCGACCGGCGTGCCGTCCTCGAGGTACGGCATGTCCTCGATCGGGACGATGGTCGAGATCACACCCTTGTTGCCGTGACGGCCGGCCATCTTGTCGCCCGGCTGCACACGGCGCTTGACCGCGAGATACACCTTCACCATCTTGAGCACGCCCGGAGCGAGGTCATCGCCCGCGGTGATCTTCGCTTTCTTCTCCTCGTAGCGCTTCTCGAAGGCCTTGTGCTGCGTCTGCAATCGCTCCGCCGCCGCCTCGAGCTGCGTGTTGGCATCCTCTTCGCGCACGCGGATTTCAAACCAGTTCTCGCGCGGCACTTCATCCAGGTACTCGTGCGTGATCTGCGTGCCCGCCTTGAGCTTCTTGGGACCACCCTCGACGGTCTTGCCCACCAGCATCGCGGCAACGCGCTGGTACAGGTCGTCCTCGAGGATGCGTTGCTGGTCGGCGAGGTCCTTGCGGACCCGCTCGAGCTCAGACTTCTCGATGGCGAGTGCCCGTGCATCCTTTTCGACGCCATCGCGAGTGAAGACGCGCACGTCGATCACCGTGCCATCCATGCCCGGCGGGACGCGCAGGCTCGTGTCCTTAACGTCTGAAGCCTTTTCGCCGAAAATCGCACGCAGCAGCTTCTCTTCCGGCGTGAGTTGCGTTTCGCCCTTCGGTGTCACCTTGCCGACCAGGATGTCTCCCGCGCGAACCTCCGCGCCGATGAACGCAATACCCGCCTCGTCGAGCTTCACCAGCGCCGCGTCACCCACGTTGGGAATGTCGGCGGTGATTTCCTCGGGACCGAGCTTGGTGTCGCGCGCGACACAGGTCAGCTCCTCGATATGGATCGTGGTGAAGCGATCTTCCTGCACCACGCGCTCGGAGATCAGGATCGAGTCTTCGAAGTTGTAGCCGTTCCACGGCATGAACGCGACCAGCAGATTCTGCCCGAGGGCGAGCTCGCCGAGGTGAGTCGAGGGACCGTCCGCCAGAACGTCACTGCCTTGAATCCGGTCGCCGGCCTTTACCAGCGGACGCTGGTTGATGCAGGTGTTCTGGTTCGAGCGCGTGTATTTCGTCAGGCTGTAGATGTCGACGCCCGGTTCGGCCGCGGTGGTTTCCTCATCGGAAACGCGCACCACGATACGCGAGGCATCGACTGAATCGACGGTTCCGCCACGGCGCGCAATCACGGTGACACCCGAGTCGATGGCGACGGCGCGCTCCATGCCCGTGCCGACAACAGGGGTCTCGGCTCGCAGGGTTGGAACCGCCTGGCGCTGCATGTTCGAGCCCATCAACGCGCGGTTCGCGTCGTCGTGCTCGAGGAACGGGATGAGCGAGGCCGCCACCGACACGATCTGCTTCGGGCTCACGTCCATGTACTGGACCTGGGGAGGTGTCGACAGCGTGAATTCGTTCTCGTGCCGGCAGGACACGAGCTCGTCGGTGAAGCCACCCTGCGCATCGAGGGTCGCGTTCGCCTGCGCGATCACGTACTGGCCTTCCTCGATCGCCGACAGGTATTCGATCTGGTCGGTCACGCGGCCATCGGTCACCTTGCGGTACGGCGTCTCGAGGAAGCCGTACTGGTTGGTGCGCGCGTAGACCGCGAGCGAATTGATGAGGCCGATGTTCGGACCTTCCGGTGTCTCGATCGGACATACGCGCCCGTAGTGCGTCGGGTGCACGTCGCGCACTTCGAACCCGGCACGCTCTCGCGTCAGGCCGCCTGGGCCGAGCGCGGAGACGCGACGCTTGTGCGTGACTTCCGACAACGGGTTGTTCTGGTCCATGAACTGCGAGAGCTGTGAGGAGCCGAAGAATTCCTTCACCGCGGCCGCGACCGGCTTGGCGTTGATCATTTCCTGCGGCATCAGGCCCTCGGTCTCGGCGAGCGTCAGACGCTCCTTGACCGCGCGTTCCACTCGCACCAGGCCGATGCGGAAGGCGTTCTCCGCCATCTCACCGACGCTGCGCACGCGGCGGTTGCCGAGGTGGTCGATGTCGTCCACCTCGCCATTGCCGTTGCGGATGTCGATCAGGGTGCGCAACACCGAAATGATGTCTTCCTTGCTGAGCACGCCCGAGCCGGTGATTTCCGGGCGACCGACGCGACGGTTGAACTTCATGCGCCCGACCGGCGACAGGTCATAGCGCTCCGGGTTGAAGAACAGGTTCTGGAACAGATTCTCGGCCGCATCCTTGGTCGGCGGCTCACCCGGACGCATCATGCGGTAGATTTCCACCAGTGCTTCCAGGCGCGTGCGCGTCGGGTCGATGCGCAGTGTGTCCGAGATGTACGCGCCGCGATCCAGATCGTTCACGTACAGAGTCTCGATCGACTCGATTCTCGCCTCGATCAGCTTCGCCACGGTGGCGGCGGTCAGCTTCTCGTTGGCCTTGGCGAGGATCTCGCCGGTCTCCTTGTTGACGACGTCGTGGGCCAGGATCTTTTCGTGCAGGTACTCCTGCGGCACCGGCAACGTCTTGACACCCGCCTCTTCGAGCTGGCGCACGTGCCGCGCAGTGATGCGCCGGCCTTCCTCGACGATGACCTGCTTGCCGACGCGGATTTCGAAGCTCGCCGTCTCGCCGCGCAGGCGCTGCGGGATGAGCCCCAACGCGATCTCGCTCTTCGACAGATGGAAGGTATTCTTCTCGAAGAAGGTGTCGAGCATCTGTTCCTCGGTGAAACCGAGCGCGCGCAGGATGATCGTGACCGGGAGCTTGCGACGCCGGTCGATACGGGCGAACACGCAGTCCTTCGGATCGAACTCGAAGTCGAGCCACGAGCCGCGATAGGGGATGATGCGCGCCGAGAACAGGAGCTTGCCCGAAGAGTGGGTCTTGCCCTTGTCGTGATCGAAAAACACGCCTGGGCTGCGATGCAGCTGGGACACAATCACACGCTCGGTGCCATTGATGACGAATGTGCCGTTATCGGTCATGAGCGGCAGCTCGCCGAGGTAAACCTCCTGCTCGCGGATGTCCTTGACGGGCTTCTTTGCACCCGGCGCGTCCTTGTCGAACACTACCAGTCGCACCTTCACGCGCAACGGGGCGGCGTAGGTTAGACCCCGCAGCTGGCACTCCTTCACATCGAATACGGGATCGCCGAGGCGATAGCTCACGTATTCGAGCGTCGCATTGCCCGAGTAGCTGGTGATCGGGAAAACGCTGTGAAACGCAGCGTGCAGCCCCACCTCGCCGCGCTTCTCCTCCGGCACTTCGGCCTGCAGGAAGCCCTTGTAGGACTGCAGCTGGATCGCAAGCAGATACGGCACGTCCAGAATGCTCTGGCGCTTGCCGAAGTCCTTGCGAATGCGTTTCTTCTCGGTAAAGGAATAGGCCATTGCGAATAACCTCAATCAGTGCTGCGGCGAAATGCCGCACCAATAGCGACACGCCGGGCGGCGGAGATCCGCTGCCCGGCCAGCCGCGTCGTATGCGCGCCGTGGAAAGCCGCCATCCTTACTTGATGGCAACTTTGGCGCCGGCGTCTTCGAGCTTCTTCTTGATGGTTTCCGCGTCCGCTTTGGAAACGCCTTCCTTGACGGTCGAGGGCACGCCCTCGACGAGGTCCTTCGCTTCCTTGAGGCCGAGACCGGTGATCTCGCGAATGACCTTGATCACGCCCACCTTGTTGGCGCCAAACTCGCTCATGGTCACCGTGAACTCGGTCTGCTCCTCGGCGGCGGGAGCAGCAGCGCCGGCACCGCCGGCGGCGGCAGCCACCGCAACCGGGGCGGCGGCAGTGACGCCGAACTTCTTCTCCATGTCGGAGATGAGCTCGACCACTTCCATGACGCTCATCTTGGAGATTGCGTCGAGAATGTCTTCTTTGCTGACAGCCATTTTGGTCTCCGGAAAAATTACTTCTGAGTTACCCGATACGATGCGCGCTCAACCCGCCACCGCCTGCTTATGATCGCGAATGGCAGCGATGGTCCGCACCAGCTTCGCCTGCGGCTCGGCCAGCGTGCGCACGAACTTAGAGATGGGCGCCTTCATGAGGCCCATCAACTTGGCAAGTGCCTGTTCGCGAGTCGGCAGGCTGGCAACCTTTTCGATGTCTTTCGGTCCCAGCAGCTGGCCACCCAGCGAAACGAGCGTCGCCACCAGCTTCTCGTGATCCTTGGTGAACGCCTTGACGACGCGGGCGGCAGCGCCCGGATCATCCTTCGAGAACGCGAGCACCAGCGGGCCCTTCAGGGCCGGACTGATGCACTCGTACGGCGTGCCTGCGACGGCCTTGCGAGCCAGCGTGTTCTTGACCACACGCATGAAGACGCCTTGCGCACGCGCCTTCGCGCGCAGCTCGGTCATCTGCGCCACGGTGAGGCCGCGGTTTTCCGCGCCCACCACCGACAGCGCCTTCGCCGCCACCGCATTCACTTCGGCAACGAGAGCTTTCTTGTCTTCAAGGTTCATCGGCATGTGCTACTCCTGCTTGAAGATCCACCACCATCGGACGCTCTTCCCTGTGCGCCCGTCCTTTCTGGATGGTGACCTTCACCAGTGAACACTGATTCGGGTAACACCATCTGCGCAGGTCATCGTCATTAAGGGTCCGTTAGACCCACCTGCGGTCTTCGACGGCACCGGCGCCTCGCGGCACCGGCTTTCCATCAATCGGCTTAAAGATTCAAACTCCCCTGATCGACAGACACACCGGGCCCCATCGTCGAGGACACGGTGAGCTTCTTGAGATACACACCCTTCGAGGTCGAAGGCTTGTGCTTCTGCAGATCGTGCAGCAGCGCGACCAGGTTCTCCTTCAACTTCTGCGGCTCGAAACTCGCCTTGCCGATCGGGCAATGGACGATTCCGGCCTTGTCGACCCGGTAGCGTACCTGGCCAGCCTTTGCATTCCTGACCGCGCCAGCGACGTCCGGCGTCACCGTGCCCACTTTCGGGTTCGGCATCAGGCCACGGGGCCCAAGAATCTGGCCCAGCTGGCCGACGACCCGCATTGCATCCGGGCTTGCGATCACGACGTCGAAATTGAGCTCCCCAGCCTTCACCTTGGCCGCGAGATCTTCCAGGCCGACGATGTCCGCGCCTGCCTCACGCGCAGCGTCGGCGTTCTTGCCGCCGGTGAACACCGCCACGCGAACGCTCTTGCCGATACCGTGCGGCATCACGGTCGAGCCCCGGACCTGCTGATCCGACTTGCTGGCATCAATACCGAGATTCACTGCCGCGTCCACGGATTCGGCAAACTTTGCCTTGGCGAACTCCTGGACCAGCGCGATCGCTTCATCGATCGAATACTGTTTGCCCGGAACGAGCTTGGCCTTCCAGGCCTGAATACGCTTGGCTGCAGGCATGTCAGACCCCCTCCACGTCGATGCCTGAGCTGCGGGCGCTGCCCGCGATGGTGCGCACCGCCGCGTCCAGGTCCGCCGCGGTGAGGTCTGGCATCTTGAGCTTGGCGATCTCTTCGAGCTGTTTGCGGGTGACTTTGCCGACTTTCGCCGTATTGGGTGTACCGCTGCCTTTTTCAATCCCCAGCGCCTTGCGCAGGAGCACCGAAGCCGGCGGCGTCTTGAGAATGAAGGTGAAGCTGCGGTCGGTGTACACCGTGATCACCACGGGAGTCGGCAGCCCTTTTTCCAACTTCTGAGTCTGGGCGTTGAACGCCTTGCAGAACTCCATGATGTTCACGCCCTGCTGGCCGAGCGCCGGCCCGACGGGCGGGCTGGGATTCGCCTGCCCTGCAGGAATCTGCAGTTTGATGTAGCCCTGAACCTTCTTAGCCATGTGTCACCTGTTGCGGGTCCGAACGCCGTGAGGCTCCCCGTTACGCCTTTTCGACCTGACTGAAATCCAGCTCCACCGGCGTCGAGCGACCGAGGATCTGCACCGCCACCTGCAGGCGGTTCTTTTCGTAGTTCACCGATTCGACCACGCCATTGAAGTCGTTGAACGGACCGTCAGTGACGCGCACGACCTCACCGGGCTCGAACAACACCTTCGGACGCGGCTTGTCCACGCCCTCTTCCACGCGGCGCAGAATCGACATCGCCTCCTTGTCCGTGATCGGCGCCGGCTTGTCGCTGGTGCCGCCGATGAAGCCAAGCACCTTCGGCACTTCCTTCACCAGGTGCCAGGTGTCCTCATCCATTTCCATCTGCACCAGCACATAGCCGGGGAAGAACTTGCGGTCGCTCTTGCGCTTCTGACCGTCGCGCATCTCGACCACTTCCTCGGTGGGCACCAGGATCTCGCCGAACTTAACGTCCAGCCCATGGCGCTTGATGCGCTCCTTGAGCGACTCGGCCACCTTGTGCTCGAAATTCGAGTACGCATGCACCACGTACCAGCGCAACGACATCATCAACTCCCCTGTCCTGTGAGCTGCTTCGTGATCCACGCGAGCAGGATGTCGAGCAGCCAGAAGAAAACTCCCGACACGATCACGAAGACGAACACCACGATCGTCGTCTGCACCGTTTCCTGCCGGTTCGGCCAGACCACCTTGCGCAGCTCAACGCGCGCCGACTGGACGAACTGCGAGAAGTGGCGGCCGTACTGCGACTGCAGGGCGATCGCGGCACCGACGCCCAGCCCCACGAGCACGGCCAGCCAGCGAATCGCCGGTGACTGGTCGCTGAAGTAGTAGAAGGCCCCAAGACCGGCGACCACGACGACGATCCCCAGCGCAAGCTTGGCGACGTCGAGGGCGGTCGGCTCTGTTTCTACTTGTTCTGTCATTTCACTTGAGAGTCGCGCATGGCAGGCCAGGAGGGAATCGAACCCCCAACCTGCGGTTTTGGAGACCGCCGCTCTGCCAATTGAGCTACTGGCCTACAGGAAAAACTACTGAAGGATCTTCGACACGACGCCTGCGCCGACGGTCTTGCCGCCCTCGCGGATGGCAAAGCGCAGACCCTCTTCCATCGCAATGGGGCTGATCAGCTCCACCACCATCTTGATGTTGTCCCCCGGCATGACCATCTCCGTCCCCGCCGGCAACTCCACCGCTCCCGTGACATCGGTGGTCCGGAAGTAAAACTGCGGCCGGTACCCCTTGAAGAACGGCGTATGCCGCCCGCCTTCCTCCTTGGTGAGCACGTACACCTCGCACTCAAACTTGGTGTGCGGGGTGATGCTCCCGGGCTTGGCCAACACCTGTCCACGCTCCACTTCCTCACGCTTCGTGCCTCTGAGAAGCACCCCAACGTTATCCCCCGCCTGCCCCTCATCGAGAAGCTTTCTGAACATCTCCACCCCAGTGCAGATCGTCTTGGTGGTCGCCTTCAACCCCACGATCTCCACCTCATCGTTCACCCGCACAATCCCGCGCTCAATGCGCCCGGTCACCACCGTGCCGCGCCCGGAGATCGAAAACACATCCTCCACCGGCATCAAAAACGCCCCATCCACGGCCCGCTTCGGTACCGGGATGAACTTGTCCATCTCCTCCACCAGCTTCAGCACCGACTTCACGCCCAGCTCGCTGTCCTCGCCCTCCAGCGCCTTCAGCGCCGAGCCCACGATGATCGGAGTCTTGTCCCCCGGAAACTTGTACACCGAGAGCAGATCCCGCACCTCCAGCTCCACCAGCTCGAGCAGCTCCGCATCGTCCACCATGTCGGCCTTGTTCATGTACACCAGGATGTACGGCACCCCCACCTGGCGGGCGAGCAAGATGTGCTCGCGCGTCTGCGGCATCGGACCATCCGCCGCACTCACCACCAAAATCGCCCCGTCCATCTGCGCCGCTCCCGTGATCATGTTCTTCACGTAGTCCGCGTGCCCAGGACAATCCACGTGCGCGTAGTGCCGGTTCGCGCTCTGATACTCCACGTGCGCGGTCGCAATCGTGATCCCGCGCGCGCGCTCCTCCGGCGCCTTGTCAATCTGATCGTAGGCCGTGAACTCCCCGCCAAACTTCTCCGCCATCACCTTCGTCAACGCCGCCGTCAGCGTCGTCTTCCCATGATCCACGTGCCCAATCGTCCCCACATTCACGTGCGGCTTGGTGCGTGCAAATTTTGCTTTGGCCACAGCAGTAATCCTCTGCGCTGCAGTGTTAGTAACAGGCCACAGGCCTGGAGCTCGCGCCCCAAGCAGAAACCGAAAATCGCTTACCTTCTCGAACCTGAGGCCCCATGCCTGAGGCCGCTTTCTTCATGGAGCCCACGACCGGAATCGAACCGGTGACCTCGTCCTTACCAAGGACGTGCTCTACCGACTGAGCTACGTGGGCGTGGGACTCGCTCGTCAGGGCCCCACGCTCTCAGACTGATTTTGGAGCGGGTGATGGGAATCGAACCCACACCATCAGCTTGGAAGGCTGAGGTTCTACCATTGAACTACACCCGCAGCGCAGCTCTCCACCCGATCACCCGGTCCGCTGCCGGCCTTCGCCACCCGCACCACTCGGCTGGTGGAGGGGGTAGGATTCGAACCTACGAAGGCATGAGCCGGCAGATTTACAGTCTGCTCCCGTTGGCCGCTTGGGTACCCCTCCGCGAAAAACGAGCCGCGTATTCTGATTTCCAGCCTAGACCGTGTCAACGGGCATGAACGGTGCATGCACCCAAAGTACCCCCCGGACCCTCTCGCCTGACTCTTCTTATATAGGCACAAGTTCAGCTGAACGGCCTTCGGAGCCCGGGTTAGAGCTCAAGCATCCGCACAGTCTGAGACAAATTCGAGCTGTCCCAGAGGCCTCGGAGGTTTACCATCCGGTTTCTTTCGCTCAAGGCATGGGGAGGATTCAGTTATGGCTCTTTGGAAGGAACAGGCTTCAACCACCGGCGGCACGACGCCGACTTCGTCTCGCGAGCCCTCGGTGCGTGACGCTGACAAACCCACCGCGGTGCCATTGAGCGCCGAGACACGCCGGGCGCGCGAGCAGCCGCGGACTGCAGTCGAACCGAAGGAGTCGGTAATCGCCGCGGACCTGACAATTGAAGGCAAGATCGAAGGCAGCGGACACGTGCGGATTGCCGGCCGCTTCAAGGGTGATGTCAGTGTGCAGGGCAACCTCACCATCGATGCCGGAGCTCACCTGACCGGACAGGTTCGCGCTCAAACCGTCACGATCGGCGGCGAATTGCACGGAAATATCGAGGGAGCTACTCGGGTCGAGCTGCTCGAGACCGGTGTGTTGGCGGGCGATGTCAAAGCCGGATCGTTCACGGTGGCCGCCGGCTCGCGCATGCGTGGTCAGGTCGAATTCGGCTGGACGGAACAGACCTCGGCGCGCACTTTCAGTCTCGCGAAGGGTGACGGCAGCCCCTCATGAGCAATGTGCGCTCGCTGCTCCCGGGCCAGACGCGCACCTGTCCGCATTGCAAGGCCACGATTCTCGAAAGTGCGGTCGTCTGTCCGGCGTGCGACCATCACCTGCGCTTCGGTGCCGAAGCGCAGAAGAGGTCGCTGCGCACATCGACGCCGCTGCGCGTCGAAGGAACCATCCGGCATCCCGCTACCGCTGGCGCCTCGGAATACTCGGTGGTGCTTTCAATCCGGGACGATCGAGGCGAGGAATTGACGCGCCGCGTCGTCGGTGTCGGGGCACTTCAGCCGTCCGAGCAACGGACTTTCAGCCTTGCAGTAGAAGTGTTCTCGCCCAACGCCGCGCCGACACAGAAATAAAGCTCGATTTCAGCCTGCCGGCGGCTTTTCGTCGGCCAGGATCGCGACCGCGCGGCGGACGTCTTCGTGAAAGCCCTCGGCGCCTTGGTGGTACTGCGCCACGATCTGCCGGCGCATGCGCGGGTCCCAATAGCGTTTCAGGTGATTTGCGATGTCGCGCGCCACCTGCTCACGGTCGGGCGCAGCCGCAAAAAAGGCGCGGATCTCGTTGGCCATGGTGACCAGGTGCTCCGGATTCATGGCGTGAGCCGCTCGGTCCCGGCATATACCACATGCTGCTCGGGCCGTGCGAAACCGACCAAGGTCTGGCCGCAACGTTGCGCGAGATCAACAGCGAGTGAGGTCGGGGCCGAAATCGCTGCAAGGAACGTCACCCCGACAGTTGCGCTTTTCAGCACCATCTCATAACTCGCGCGACTCGTGATCAGGAGGTAACCCTGCGCGGGATCTTCGCCGCCGCGGATGATTGCGCCGATGACCTTGTCGAGCGCGTTGTGCCGGCCGACATCTTCGCGCACATGGCGAATTCCAAGACCAGGCAACACCCAGGCGGCTGCATGCACGCTACCAGTGCGCGCATTCAGGGGTTGCATCGTCGCGAGCTGCTTCAGCGCCGCATGCAGATCCGCACTGGACACCTTGACTCCGCGCCCGAGTGGCGCCGGGGTGCGGATCGCCTGCTCCACGGTTTCAGCGCCGCACAGGCCGCAGCCAGTTCTACCTGTCAGGTTGCGCCGCTGCTGCAATAACGCCGAAAAACGCTCCCAGGCGATCGAGATACGGACATCGATGGCATGAGCCCCGGCCTCCACCTCGACAGAGCGGATTTCCTCGGGCGTCGCGACCAGCCCCTCGCTCAGTGTGAAGCCGACGGCATAGTCTTCGAGGTCGGCAGGCGTCGCCAGCATGACCACGTGCGGAACTGCGTGGTACACGAGCGCAACGGGGAATTCCTCGGCAACTTCGTCCAGCGCGCGGCTCTGCTCGCCCTTCGCCCAGCGTTCGACCGTGAGCTGAACGCTCGCGTGCGCGGCGTCAGCCGCGACATTCTTGTCGGGCTGCGCCGGATCACCACTCGCCATGTCTTTGGCCGTTGCGATTGCCGGCCCTCAGGCTCGCGCCGATTCCCTGTCCCTGGGCCTGCTGATTCTCTCGGTGCGCTCGCGCCGCGTACGCGCAGTCCACGCTTCACCGGGGCTCACGCGCACGACCTGCACAGCCGTGACCTTGTACTCGGGACAGTTGGTCGCCCAGTCGGAGTTCTCGGTCGTGACGACATTGGCACCCGATTCCGGGAAATGGAATGTCGTGTACACGACACCGGGTTCGACGCGATCGGTCACCCTCACGCGCATCACGGTCTCGCCGGCGCGGCTCGAGAGGCCCGCCCAGTCACCCTCGCTGAGGCCGCGGGTTTCGGCATCGTGCGGATGAATCTCCAGGAAGTCCTCAGGATGGAACTCGGAATTGGCGGTGCGACGTGTCTGCACGCCAACGTTGTAGTGCGCGAGCACGCGGCCCGTCGTCAGGATCAAGGGGTACCGGTCGGTGGTGCGCTCGCTCGTGGGCACGTACTCGGTCACATAGAACTTGCCCTTGCCGCGCACGAACTGACCGACATGCATGGTCGTCGTGCCCTCGGGTGCGCCGTCATTGCACGGCCACTGGATGCTGCCGAGCCGATCAAGCTTCTCGTACGTCACGCCGGTAAAGGTCGGAGTGAGCGCTGCAATCTCTTCCATGATCTCCGACGGATGGTTGTAATGCATCGGATAGCCCAACGCATTCGAGAGCTTCATGGTGATTTCCCAGTCCTCGAACCCCGCGATGGGCTCGACGACCTTGCGTACACGCGAGATGCGTCGCTCCGCATTGGTGAACGTGCCGTTTTTCTCCAGGAAAGAGGAACCCGGCAGGAAGACATGCGCGAAGCGCGCGGTCTCGTTGAGGAACAGGTCCTGCACCACGACGCATTCCATCTCACGCATCGCCGCTGCAATGTGCAGGGTATTGGGATCGGACTGCGCGAAATCCTCGCCTTCCACGTACATGCCTTTGAAGCTGCCATCGAGCGCCGCCTCGAACATGTTCGGAATGCGCAGGCCAGGGTCGGCGAGCAGAGGCACGCCCCACGCTGACTCGAAAAGCTGACGCGTCTTGGCATCCGAAACGTGCCGGTAGCCGCTGAACTCGTGCGGGAAGGATCCCATGTCGCAGGCGCCCTGCACGTTGTTCTGACCGCGCAACGGATTTACGCCCACGCCCTCGCGGCCGAGATTGCCGGTCGCCATCGCGAGGTTCGCGATGCCCATGACCATGGTCGTGCCCTGGCTGTGCTCAGTCACGCCCAGGCCGTAATAGATCGCACCGTTGGCCGCCCTTCCATACAGGCGAGCCGCTCCTCGCACGGCTGCTGCGGGAACCCCGGTGACGCTTTCCATCGCCTCGGGCGAATTGCGCGGCTCGGAAACGAATATCTTCCAGGCCTGGTACGCCTCCGGCTCGCAGCGCTCCGCGATGTAGTCTTCCTTGGTGAGGCCCTCGGTTACGATCACGTGGGCGAGCGAATTGATCACCCCGACGTTCGTGCCGGGGCGCAATTGCAAATGGTATTCCGCGTCGATGTGCGGCGCGTGCACCGTGGAGGTGGCGCGTGGATCGACCACGATCAGCTTCGCGCCCTTGCGCAGGCGCTGTTTCATGCGTGATGCGAAGACGGGATGCGCCTCGGCCGGATTTGCGCCGATGACCATGACGACATCGGCCTGCTCTACTGATGCGAAGGCCTGTGTGCCCGCGGATTCGCCCAGGGTGTGCTTGAGACCGTAACCGGTCGGCGAATGACATACGCGCGCGCAGGTATCCACGTTGTTGTTGCCGAACGCCGCGCGCACCAGCTTCTGCACCAGGAACGTTTCCTCGTTCGTGCAGCGGGAAGAAGTGATGCCTCCCACGGAGTCACGGCCGTATTTCGCCTGGATGCGCTTGAACTCGCGCGCCGCGTGAGCGATTGCTTCATCCCAGGTGGTTGCGACCCAGGGGTCGGTGATCCGCGCCCGCACCAGGGGCTGCGTCACGCGATCGGGGTGCGTGGTGTAGCCATACGCAAACCGGCCTTTGACGCAGGCATGGCCTTCGTTGGCGTGGCCGTCGCGGTCCGGAGCCATGCGCACCACTTCAACTTCTGATCCAGTGCCGCGCAATTCCGCGTTGAACGAGCACCCTACGCCGCAGTAGCCACAGGTCGTCTTGACCGCGCGCTCGGCCTGGCCGAGCACAGCGAGCGATTTTTCGAACAGCGCACCCGTCGGGCAGGACTCGACGCACGCTCCGCAGGACACGCACTCCGAATCCATGAACGCTTCGTGCTGGCTCGCGGAGACGTGCGAGGCGATCCCGCGATTCTCAATGGTGAGCGCGAAGGTACCCTGCACCTCATCGCAGGCGCGCACGCAACGCGAGCAGACGATGCATAGATCCGGGTCGAAGGTGAAGTACGGATTGCTCAGGTCCTTGGCGGCCGCCGGCTTCGGCACACCTCTTGGGGTGTAGCGCGAGTCGGTCACGCCAACGGCCTCGGCCATGTCCTCGAGCTCGCAATGGCCGCTGGCCGGGCAAGTCTCGCAGTCGAGCGGATGCTCCGAGACGTACAGCTCGATCACGTTCTTGCGCAGCTGAGTCAGCTTGTCGGACTGCGTGTGGATCTTCATGCCCGGCGCCACTGTGGTCGTGCATGAGGCCGGGTAGCCGCGTCGCCCTTCGATCTCCACCAGGCACAGACGGCAGGAGCCGAACGCCTTCAGCGTGTCCGTCGCGCAGAGCTTCGGGACTTGCACGCCGGCGAGCATCGCGGCGCGCATGACCGATGTGCCCTCGGGGACCGTGACGGCGACGCCATCGACCTCGAGCTCGAGCTCGACCGGATTACCGTCCTTGACCGGAGGCGTGCCCAGGTCCTTGTAGTCAATTGCAAACATCAGCTTCTCTCCATCAGGCTCTCGCCGTCCGCACTCAGTGGCGGACGCGCGCCTGGAAATCCTCCGGAAAGTGCTTCAGAGCACTTTGCACCGGGAAGGGTGTCATGCCACCCAGGCCGCACAGTGACCCTTGAAGCATGGTCTCGCAAAGCTCTTCAAGCAAGTGCAGGTTCTGTTCCCGCTCGACACCTTTCATAATGCGATCAATGAGTTCCGTGCCCCGGGTGGATCCGATCCGGCACGGGGTGCACTTGCCGCAGGACTCGATCGCACAGAACTCCATCGCATAGCGGGCCATGCGGGCCATGTCCACCGTGTCATCGAACACGACGATCCCACCGTGGCCGAGGAGCGCACCGATGGAGGACAGGGCCTCGTAGTCCACGATCGTGTCGAACTGGCTGGCCGGAATGTAGGCGCCGAGCGGACCCCCGACCTGGATGGCCCGAATCGGTCGGCCGCTGGCAGTGCCTCCGCCGTAGTCGTACAGGAGTTCGCGCAGCGTCATCCCGAAGGCACGCTCGATGAGCCCGCCTTGCTTGATGTTGCCGGCGAGCTGGATCGGCACGGTGCCGCGCGATTTGCCGACACCGAAATCCTTATAGGTTGTCGCGCCCCGCTGCAGGATGATGGGGACCGAAGCGAGCGAGATGACGTTGTTGACGATGGTCGGCTGTCCGAACAGTCCCTTGATCGCGGGCAGCGGTGGACGGACGCGGATTTCGCCACGCTTGCCTTCCAGGCTTTCCAGCATCGAGGTTTCTTCGCCGCAGATGTATGCGCCCGCCCCGAGCCTCACCTCAAGATCGAAGCGCCGGCCGCTACCCAGGACGTCATCGCCCAGGAAACCCGCCTGGTAGGCGTTCGCGATGGCCTCGTTGAGCGCCCGATGCGAGTGCGGATACTCCGCACGCAGATAGATGTATCCCTGGCTCGCGCCGACCGCGAGCCCGGCGATGGTCATGCCTTCCACCAGCAACAGCGGATCGCCTTCCATCAGCATCCGGTCCGCGAAGGTGCCCGAGTCGCCCTCATCGGCATTGCAGGTCACGTACTTCGGCGTTGCGGGCTGATCGAGCACCGTCTTCCACTTGATTCCAGTCGGGAACGCAGCGCCACCTCGTCCTCGCAGCCCCGAATCCGTGATCGCCTGGACGATGTCCGCGGGCTGCATGGTGAGAGCCTGGCGCAGGCCCTTGAAACCATCGTGCGCTTCGTAGTCAGCAACACTCACCGGATCGGTGATGCCGACACGCGCAAACGTCAGCCGCTGCTGTCCCGCGAAGTAGGGAATGCTCTCAGTCAGGCCCTGATGCAGGGCATGCGCGCGACCGGAGAGGAAGTCGGCGTCAAAGAGGCCCGGAATATCGCTCGCGCGAACCGGACCATATGCTTGCCGTCCGTTCGGGGTCGCGACCTCGACCAGCGGTTCGAGCCAATACATGCCTCGCGAACCGTTGCGCACGATACGCACATCCTGGCGACGCCTCGTCGCTTCTGAGGTGATTGCCCGCACCACTTCTTCCGCGCCCAGGGACAGCGCACCCGCATCGCGCGGCACGAAGATGGTGACGCTCATCGCTGGCGCTCGCAGTCGGCGATCAGCGCATCGAAGTGCGCCGCTGAGACACGCCCGTGCAGCTGCTCGCCGATCATGATCGCGGGCGAGCAGGCGCAGTTGCCGAGGCAATACACCGGATCGAGCGAAAAATGCCCGTCGGCTGTGGTTTGGTGAAAATCAACGCCGAGACGCCGCCGCGCGTGATCCGCAAGCGCATCGCCGCCCGCGGCCTGGCATGACTCGGCCCGGCACACGCGCACGATGTGCTTGCCCGCCGGGGTTTGCCGGAAGTAGTGATAGAAGGAAACGACGCCATGCACCTCGGCACGCGAAAGATTCAGCTCCGTTGCGATCAACGGAATGGCTGCGGGCGGAATGAACCCGAGCGCCGCTTGTATGCCGTGCAGCACCTCGAGGAGTGGCCCGGGACGATTGCGATGCGTATCAATCACGCGCTGCGCCGCCTCGCGTTGCGCGAGAGTCAGCGCCGCTTGCGGCGTGGGCGATGTCGAGGGCTGTAACGTCATCGAAGAGTTCCTGGAACGGGGCACCCGTGCGGATCGATCCTCCCGCATACGTCGGCTGGGCGCCGAGCGTAATCCATGCGGTCAGGCCGTGCGCGCAAGAATACGATCCCACTCAATTTGGCTGCAATCCGGTCGGAAAGTGCCCCACGGCGGCTCGACTCGTACCGACTCCACCTCAATTGAGAGCGAAATCCGCGCTTGGCCCGCTGCCCGCCGTGCGCGCGAGAAGTTGACCGAGCAGAGTCAGCAGCGTGGCGCGGCCGCTCTCCCCGAATTGCTCCGTCAGGCGAGCCTCCTGCGACGCCTGCAAGTCCAGCGCACGGCGCATCAATTTGCGGCCCCGGGCCGTCAGGTGCAGTGCGTACGACCGGCGGTCCTGCAACCCCGGCTTGCGAACGATAAGACCGCGCGACTCGAGCCCGCTGATCAGCGGCACCAGGTTGGCCTTCTGGAATCCGAGCGCGGCGCAGATGTCGGACTGACTCAGCCCCGGATTGCCATGTACCACCATCAGGACACCGAACTGCCCGGGCGCAGATTCACCTCCCGCAGCGAGGTCACGAAATCCGCGAACAGCGCCAGCTGCGCCCTGCGCACCGTGTAGCCGATCGAGCCGTTGAGGGGGCGCAAATCCACGGCACGCGCGCCATTACGCGTGTTGCCCGGCCATTTCCGCCCTTGCGCGGCGCCCGTCGCCGTTCTCATCGGAGCGTCCGTTGCGGCTGCGCTGAGTTCGTGCGGGTTTCATTTGAATCGCTCGATCAACTCGCGGGGAATCGGTCGCGACTTGATGGCGGCGGGATCCTCCGGATGCCGCCCGACCCACACGCGCGTCTCGAATCCCTCGATTGCGAGCTGCTCGCCCTTGAGCAACCGGTGATGAACGCAGAAGCTCGAGCGTCGCCATTCCTTAATCGACGTCTCGATACTCACGTCGTCGCCGAACTTGGAGGGGATCATGAACTTCGCGCTCACGTCGACGACGGGGAAACCGACGATGTCGTATTGCTTGATCAGCGTCTGCTTCGGCAGGCCGACGCGCTCGAACATCGCGGCCGTGCAGGCATCGAAGAACTGGAAATAGCGGGGGAAGTAGACGATGCCGGCGGGATCGCAATCCCCCCACTCGATTCGCAGCAAGCGCTGGATCTTCATCATGCGGGCGATCCAGGCGCTGCATTCTCGATGAGCAGGGCGATGCCCTGTCCGCCGCCAATGCAGGCGGACGCGATGCCGTAGCGCAGGCGCTTGCGGCGCAACTCGCGAGCCAGTGTCACGGTCAGCCGGATGCCGGTCGCGCCGAGCGGGTGGCCCAACGCAATGGCCCCGCCGTTCACGTTCAGCCTGGTTTCATCGAGACCCAGCTCGCGCACGCAGGCGAGCACCTGGGCCGCGAATGCTTCGTTGATCTCGACGCGATCGATATCCGCGAGGCTGAGCCCGGTCTCGCGAAGGACCGCGCGGATGGCGTCCACGGGTCCCAAACCCATGCTGCCCGGGTGTACGCCGACCGCCGCACAGGCGACGAGGCGCGCCAGCGGCTCGAGCTTGCCCCGCCGCGCGTAGTCCGCTGAGCCGACCAGGGCGGCTGCGGCACCATCCACGATCGCGGAACTGTTGCCGGCGGTCTGTACGCCGCCAAACGCCGGCTTGAGCTTTGCCAGCTGCTCGACGCTCGACGCTCTCACATGAGTGTCGGCAGCAACGCCCGCGCCGTTGCTGCGCAACTTGATGCCGCGCGGCTTCAGGCCTTCGACGGAAAAGGTCTCATCCTTGAGGGCGCAGATCTCGCCCTCGAGAAAGCCATCACCCTGGGCGACGAGCGCCCGTTCGAAGCTGCGGGCGGCAAATCGGTCGACGGCGTCGCGGGTGATATCGAAGCGCAGGGCCAGCGTTTCCGCCGTGCCACCCATGGTCGCGTCGACCGCGGTGTCGAGCAGCGCTTCCCACAGGAAATCCTTGAACTCAACCTGCCCCATGCGAAAGCCGGTGCGATGCGTATAGGCGGCGACGGGGTTGCGACTCATCGATTCAGTGCCGACACAGAGCGCAAGTCTGCCCGTTGCTGCGAGACCGTATCGGCGGCCTGGCTCAGCACTTCGATTCCAGTGCCGCAAACGCGTTGCACCAGGTGTGCCGGCACTTGCGTCGGAACACCTGAATACAGACCGATATGACGCGGCAACAGGTAGGCATCGAAACTCGCCTGCGCCATCGAACCGGCAATGACGGTGCCGACGTCATCGGGCGAAATCCCTGTGCGTGTGAACGCCTCGCGAGCCGCCTTGATGCCGAGATCGATTGGCGAAACGAGGCTGGTCGCCTGGGCAAAGTCTACGAACGGCGTGCGAACGCCGGCGAGCAGCCATGCGTCTGGCCACCGCGCCACCAGCGCCCGCGAATCTGATGTCGCAATCATTGGCCCGGAGTGAAGATTAAGTCACTTGTCTGTGGCGCTGCCGCGACGGCCGGCCGTGATTAGAAAACCTACTTGACCACAGGTTTTACTACAGTTATAGAATATAACCGTTAGGCGATTGACGTCAAACGACGGAACGGCTGCCACAGACGTAGATCGCCGGGACAGTTCGCGCGAGGGATGGCAGAGCTGATGCGCTGAGGTGGGTTTGAAAGTCCGGGGGGACGATCATGGCTCAGCTGGAAACTTTCTCGACGGCGGGGCTCGCGCCACGCCGCAAGCTTGAATACTGGAACGACATCGCCTGTGACACGTTCACACCGGTCGTTTCCGATCCCATGGATCTGCGCGGCTTCACCGGCTGCCTGACCCGCACACGGGTCGGCGAGATCCAGGCGGCAGAGGTCTACTCCGACCCGCAGATCGTGCGTCACTCGCGCCTGCAGGTGCAGCGCTCGCGCCAGTCGATGTTCTTCCTGCACATGCAGCTCGATGGCGACAGCATCAATCGCCAGGACGGGCGTGAGGCGCGCCTGCTGCCCGGCGATTTCACGCTCTGCGACAGCACCCGTCCCTACGAGATCATCTTCGACCGGCCGAATCGCATGTTCGTGCTCGGCATGCCGGAGGGTCTGCTGCGCCGGCACCTTCCGTGTCCCGGAAAGTGTGGTGGCGATTCTCATGTCGGGAAACTCGGGACTGAGCGGGTTGCTGTCCAATTTCCTCACTGATTTCTGGCGGCGCTGCCGCACTGAGGCTGATCTCAATTTCGCTCCCGGCGTGACGCGCGCCATTCTCGACCTGGTGGCGAGCGCCTATGCGGGCGTGCAGCAGAACGAGTCGGAGCGCTCCTCACTGGTGATGGCACATCGCGTGCGCATCATGAACTACATCGAAGCACACCTCGGCGATCCCGACCTGACGCCGACGCGCATCGCCGAAGCGTGTCGCATGACGACACGCTATCTGCATCACTTGTTCTCCGATGAAGAGGAGACGGTCGCCCGCTACATCCTGCGCCGCCGACTCGAGGAATGCTCGCGCTCTCTGGTCGATGACTCGCAGCGCGGTCGCACCGTGACGGAAATCGCTTTCGATTGTGGCTTCAACAGCCCGACGCATTTCGGGCGGGTGTTCCGCGCGCGTTACGGCGTGACACCACGCGAATATCGTCGCTGCAGTGAGTAGAGGTGTCAGGTTCGAATAGGACCAGGTTCGGTTGCATAACCGATGCATAAACTCGGTCGCGTCGTTTGAGGAATGCAACCGAACCTGATACCTCAGCTTCGCTGACGAACTTGGTCACGAGGCAGGCGTCGAGTCCCTCGATGCCCTCCTCGCTCCCGTGGCCGCTTTCCTTGACTCCGCCGAACGGCGACTCGGGAACCGAGATCGCGTAGCTGTTGATGCCGATCATGCCGGCTTCGATCTGCTCGCCGAGCAGGTTGACGTTGCGCGATGAGCGCGTGAACGCGTACGCGGCGAGGCCATAAGGCAGGCGATTCGCCTGCTGGATGGCGGTGTCGAAATCGGAGAACGGATTGAGAATCGCGACCGGTCCGAACGGCTCCTCGTTCATGATGCGCGCGGTGTTGGGCACGTCCGCCAGAACTGTGGGCTGCCAGAAGTAGCCACTGCCCGTGATGCGCGCGCCGCCGGTCTGAAAGTGTGCGCCATTCTTGCGTGCATCCCCCAGCAACGTCTCCATCGACTCGAGGCGCCGGTCGTGCGCGAGCGGCCCCATCTGCGTGCCGTCGCCCAGGCCATTTCCGACCTTGAGGGCGCGCGCCCGTGAAGTGAACCCGTCGACGAAGCGCCCGTAGATCTTCTCATGCACGTAGAAGCGCGTCGGCGACACGCAGACCTGCCCGGCGTTGCGGTACTTCGAGAACACCGATTGATCCAGCACCTGCTCCACGTCGACGTCATCGAACACCAGCACCGGTGCGTGGCCACCGAGCTCCATCGTGGTGCGCTTCATGCCTTCGGCCGCGAGCTTCATGAGCTGCTTGCCCACCGGGATCGAGCCGGTGAACGAGATCGCGCGGATGATCGGCGAGGCGAGCAGGTAGGCAGAGACCTCGGCCGGAACGCCGAAGACGACCGACAACACGCCGGCAGGCAGGCCGGCGTCAGCGAGCGCGCGCGCGACTTCGAGTGCCGAGCCGGGTGCTTCTTCGGCCGGCTTCAGAATGCACGGGCACCCCGCGCCCAATGCGGCGCCAATCTTGCGTGCCGGGTTGCCGATCGGAAAATTCCAGGGCGCGAACGCGGCGACCGGGCCCACCGGCTCCTTCATCACCGTCATTCGTACGCCCGAGGCTCTCTGCGGCAGCACGCGCCCGTACGCGCGTCGTCCCTCTTCCGCGTACCACTCGAAGATCTCGGCAGAGAGCGCGACTTCCCAGCGCGTCTCGGAAAGTACCTTGCCTTCTTCCAGGTCGCGATGCGCGCGATCGTCTCGGTGCGTTCGCGCAGCAGCTCCGCCGCGCGTCGCAGGATCTTGCCGCGCTCATGCGGCGGCTTGGCGCGCCAGACCGGGAAGCTGCGCTGCGCAGCCTCGAGAGCACGATCGAGATCGGCCTTCGAAGCGTGCGGCAGTTGACCGAGCACTTCCTCGGTGGCCGGATTGAGCACCGGCTGCTGGACGCGACCCTCGCCGCCCACCCATTCGCCGCCGATGAAGAGCTTGAGATCCGGATAATTCGTGGCCACGGGCATCTCCAGGCACTGTCCTTCTAACCGTTCAACACCGCTGCCGGCACCCAGTTGCCGTGCACGCCGACCCGCAGGCGCAGCGGAATCTTGATGCGAGCGATCGGCCCGCGTTCCAGGTGCTGGGGTTCGACCACGAACATCTCGCTCTGATTTTCATCGTGCCGGTCCACGAGGAAGACCAGGTAGCCCTCGTGGCCCGCAATCTTCGAGGGGATATGCGCGTGCTCCTGCACGGTCGAGCGCTGATCCATCGGCAGCCGTCGTACCTTGCCGCTCTTCAGCTCGATGCGCAGGATCGTGTTGAAGCCGGCGCCCACCGGTCCGGCGATCAGGGGCGGCGCGACGGTCGGATCGAATGTCTGGTAGTAGCCGACGTCGTAGTCGACGAGCGCGTCCTTGTCGGCGACGCGCGGCATGTCCCCGCCCGGCCCCAATATGGTCTCGTCCCACTTCTCACCGGGCTTCGACAGGTCGAAGGTCCAGCGCACCAGGTCGCCCGCCATCTCCTCCGGCTTGATCTGGATGTTGGAGGCCTCGCGAATGAAGGGAAACGGGCTGGTCTTGCCGACAGCCGAAATCGAGGTGCACGCGACTGCCTTCCGTGTAGGCGTTCATGAAATGAAATGCGGAGCGCGCCGGCCCGCGGAACCAGCGCATGTCACGCACCGTGCCCTGCGCGCGGCATGATGCCGACGAAGCTGTCCTTGTCGGGCTCGAAGATCCAGTGCGGCCCGCCCGCCTTGATGCGCGCGAGATCCGCGGTGTGCGGAAACACCGGGAAGATCACGTGCTCCTTGGTGAGCGCGAAATCGTGCATCAGCGCGCAATACGGAACCTGGAACCATTCCTCGCGGATCAGTTCGCCGTTCTTGTCCGCGACACAGAAAGCGACATCGCGCGAGGCGAGACCACTCGCCTCGTAACCGAAGAAATAGAGCTCGCCGGTTTCGTGATCAGGCCGCGTGTGCGCCGTCATCGTCTGGCTGCGCAGCTTCCCGTTGTAGTCCCACTCGCCGAGGGTTTCGAGCGTATCGGGATCGATCTGCATCGCGCGGTTGTCTTCCTTGAGCGCAAGCAGTCGCCCGCCATGGAAGATCGGCGTGGTGTTGTAGGCGCCGCGCCCCTTGCCGCGCACGCTGGGATCGTCGGTATAGGGATTGCGATACAGGCCATACAGCGAGCGGCGAGCCTTGCGCTCGTTCTTCCAGCGCTCGCTCTGGATGTAGCGCTGCTTGAAGTCCACGTGCCCGTTCTCGAAGCGCAGCATCCGCACCATGCCGTCGCCGCTGATGAAGGTGTCGTGTCCCAGCATCGGCGGGTATTGGTGGTCGGGCACGCTCTGGTACCAGCTGCCGTTGATCTCCTCGGGGAGCTTCCCTTCGATCACGAGATCGTACACGTCGCATTCGACCCGCGACGGCGCGTTGTAGCCGCTGAAGTCCATCGATTCTGGAAATGGCGTCGTCATGTTTCAACCTCGAGAGGTACCAGGTTCGGTTGCATAACTTGTTGCATAACTCCCCGGGGAGTTATGCAACAAGTTATGCAACCGAACCTGGTACCTATTTCCCGGTCACGGGATGCGGGTAATGAAATGGAACGTTGCGCGTGTCCGGCCAGAACGTCGGCGTCCCGGCCTGCAACTCGTCCGGGCCCAGCGGATTTTCGGGATAGATCTTGTCGAAGGGCAGCAGGTGCGGCTTGTCGTTCGCCCACCCCTTCTCGTAGTCCGCCTGCCACAGCATGTTGTAGTTGAGCACCTTGATCTTCCACACGCCACGATCCTTGACGTAGGAATTCTCGTAGCGTGCCACCTTCCCAGCACTGCGCTGGAAAGTGCTCGACGCGCTCGCGCTTGCTCTCGTGCTGGCCGGCGGTCATCAGCGCGCGAAAGCGTCCCTTCGCGGTCAGCCCATCTGGCGCCACGTCGACGATGTCCTGCATCTGCAGGTGATCGAGCAGAAATCCGTACACCGGCCCATTGTGGCCGCGCGTGAAGAGATTACGGAACCAGTCGCAATACAGGCGCCGCGCACCCGCCTTGCCCCGGTAGACGCCGTTCAGAAAATGCACGCGCGCGTCGTCGGCGAACAGGTCCACCGCTTCGTCGTACAGGCACTTGTCGATGTAGTAGCCGTACTTGAAATGCAGGCACCGGACCGCGTGCGTGTCCTCCATCACGCCCATGCGCCGCGTGAGCTCATCGATGCGTGCGGTGAGCGCCTTGATCTGATCGTCGTTCGCCATGCGCAATCTCCTTCGGAATTCAGCTCGGGAGCGCCCGCGCGCAGCAGCGCGTCGAAATCATCGTCCGGTGTCAGGTAGCGTCCTGAGAGGCCGTCATAGCGGCCGGAAGCAAGTTTCACGCACATGTCGGCGCAGCGTGCGAGACCTGCCTTCGGGTCCGACTGGGCCTTGATCTCTCTGAGTGAGACGAGCATGTGCGGCAGCCACCGCTGGGCGTCCGGGCGAAGCCAGCGTCGCCTCCGCCATGTCGGTGATCACCGTGCCGGGCTCGATCGCGAACGCTGCGACGCGATGCTCCTTGCCTTCGGCCGCCAGGTGCTGTGCGAAACGGATCTGCGTCGCCTTGCCGACACAGTAGGCAGAAAGGCTCGGTCCAATCTCGACACCGCCACGGCTCGCTACGATCACGATCCGGCCCCCACCGGCCTTCTGCATCCCCGGCAGCAGCGCGCTGGCAAACAAGAGCGGCGCGCGCACGTGCAGCGCTTGAGAAGCCCACCATTCATCGGGATCTACGAAACCGATTGGCCCGTAGGGCCCGCCATGACCCGCGTTGCTGACCAGCGTCGTCACCGGTCCGAACTTCGCGACGGTTCGTTCGACCACACGCGCCACATCTTCGCGTCGCGTGACGTCCCCTGCCACGGCGATGGCACGTCCGCCCTGCGAGGTGATCGCCGCCGCCGTCTCATCGATCTGCTTCTGGGTGCGCGCCGTGACAGCGACAGCGGCACCTTCAGCGGCAAACCGCAACGCGATCGCGCGGCCGAAACCACGGCCGGCACCGGTGACGATCGCAATCTGGTTGTTCAGAACTCCTGCCATGCAGCGGTCCGGGCGGTGCGCGGATCAGTCCGGTTTCACCCACTTTCCGGTGACTGGATGCGGGTAGTGGAACGGTACGACGTCGGTGTCGGGCCAGAGCACCGGCTTTGGATCGGTGATGATCTCGTCAGGACCGACCGGGTCCTTGGGATACGTCTGGGAAGCGAACGGGAACTGCCCGGCGGGCATGTGCGCCCAGCCTTTCTCGAACGTGCCATGCCATACCGGTCGATAGTTGAGCACCTTGATCTTCCAGATGCCGTCCTCCTTGACGTACTCATTCTCGTAGATGCCGCCTTCCCACCACTGGCGCGGAATGCCCTCGCCCGTGTGGCGACTCTCATGGCTGCCCGCCTGCATCACCGAGCGTGCGCGCGCTTTCGCGGTCTTACGATCGGGCGCGACATCGATGATGTCCTGGAGCTGCGGATGATCGAGCAGGAAGCCATGAACAGGCCCGTTCTTCCCGCCCGTGAAGTTCTTCTGAAAACGCCCGATGTAGAGGCGCCGCACGCCGGCCTTGCCCTTGTAGCAGCCGCCCATGAAACGGACTTCGCCGTCCTCGGCGAACAGGTCCACCGTCTCGTTGTACAGGCACTTGTCGATGTAGTAGCCGTAGGCGTGCTGGAGCCTGCGAATCGCGTGCACGTCCTGCAGGATTCCCAGTTCGTGCGTCACCTGCTCGAGTTTCTTCTCGAGCGCCTGGATCTGGTCGGCCGTGCGTCATCGCGAACTCCTTAGTTTCAGCTGTGGCTCGGGGCTATCTCGCCGCCCGCCCCCCATGCACGCTCGACCGATACGGAAATAAAAGTAGATGCTGAGCGCAATGTGGGAATGCGCCTGCCTGTGCCAAGATTCCGGCCATGAGCACCAGCGCATCCCGAGCACAATCAACACCTTCCGTGCCCGCCGCCAGGGGTTACAAGCGCATCGCGACCGAGGAAGCTTTCGCGCCACCCGAGATGTTCGAGCAGTACCGCAAGCTCCTCGAGCGCAACTGCCATCGATGACCCGGGCTTCAGGAGCCTGTGGGGGTTTTATCTCAGCAGCCCGAGTCCTCGTGCCACGCAGATCATCGCGCGAATCCAGGATCTCGGCGAGCAGCGCCTGCGGGACATGGACGCGACCGGCATCGACCGGCAGATCCTGTCGCTCACCTCGCCCGGAGTGCAGGTGTTCGACGCGGCGACGGCGACTTCGCTCGCGCGTTCATTCAACGACCAGCTGGCCGAGGCGATCCGCGAGCATCCGGATCGCTATTCGGGGTTGACCGCTGTCGCGCCGCAGGACCCGCAGGCGGCAGCCAAGGAAATCGAGCGCGGCGCGACGCAGCTCGGGCTCAAAGGCGTGATCATCAATTCGCACACACTGGGTGAATACCTGGACGACGAAAAGTACTGGGACATCTTCGCCGCCGCCGAAGCATTCAACACGCCGATCTACATTCACCCGAACACACCGTCGCGCGGCCTGATCGGCCCGATGCTGGAACGCGGCCTCGAGTCGGCGATCTACGGATTCGCGGTGGAGACCGGCATGCACCTGCTCGCGATCATCACCAGCGGCGCGTTCGACCGTTTCCCGCAGCTGAAGATCATCGTCGGCCACGCCGGCGAAGCGCTGCCGTACTGGATGTATCGGATCGACTACATGCACCGCGCGTCGGTGGCCGCCGGCCGCTATCCGCGCATGAAGGCGCTGCGCCGGAGACCGAGCGACTACCTGCGCGAGAACGTCTACGTCACCAACAGCGGCGTGGCGTGGGAGCCGGCGATCATGTTCTGCCACTCGGTGCTCGGCGCCGATCGCGTGATGTACGCGATGGACTACCCGTACCAGTACGTTGCGCGAAGAAGTGATCACCTGCGACAACCTGCCGCTCAGCGATGTCGACAAGAAGAAGTTCTTCCAGACGAACGCCGAGCGGGTGTTCTCGCTGTAGCTGAAGGAGGCACGCCATGAAGGCCTGGATCGTCCCCAAGGATTGCGAGAAGCTCGAACAGCTCAGGATCGACGAGCGCCCCACACCGACGCCCGGCCCCACGCAGATCCTCGCGCGCATGCGCGCCGCATCGCTCAACTATCGCGACCAGTTGATCGTCACCGGCGGATATTTCGGCGGTAAGACGCAGCGCGACCTCGTTCCGTTGTCCGATGGCGCCGGTGAAGTTGTGGCGGCTGGATCCGATGTCACGCGCTTCAAGGTCGGCGACCGCATCGTCAGCACCTTCTTCCAGAACTGGGTCGATGGACCGCCGGCCCCGGAGCCGCGTCCCGCCATCGGCGCACCGATGGACGGCGTGCTGGCCGAATACGTGTTGTTCGATCAGCGCGACGCCGTTGCAATGCCGTCGAACCTATCGTTCGAGGAAGGCGCCACGTTGAGCTTGCGCGGGCGTGACTGCCTGGCACGCGCTGATGATCACGTGCGCGGTGAAGCCGGGGGAGAGCGTACTCGTGCTCGGCACTGGCGGCGTCTCGGTTTTCGCGCTGCAGTTCGCGCGCCTCGCCGGTGCGCGCGTGTTCATGACTTCATCGAGCGATGAAAAGCTCGAGCGCGGGCGCGCCATGGGCGCCACGGGCCTGATCAACTACAAGCGCACGCCGGAGTGGGACAAGGAAGTGCTGAAACTGACGAACGGGCTCGGCGTCAACTACGTGGTCGAAGTCGGCGGTCCCGGTACGCTCGCGAGGTCGATGCAGTCGGTCGCCTATGCCGGAAAGATCGCGCTCATCGGCGTGCTCGCGGGCTTCCAGGGCGACACGAATCCACATCCGGTGATGCGCAAGGGCGCGAGCCTGCACGGCATCTTCGTCGGCAACCGCGCCATGCTCGAACGCATGAATGCGGCTATCGAGGTCAACGGGATGAAACCGGTAGTCGACAAGGTGTTTGCGTTCGACGAGGCGCCGGATGCGTACCGCTACCAGCACAGTGGCGCTCACTTCGGCAAGGTCGTAGTCCGCATCTAGGCCTTCTGTCCGAAGTCGACGCCCTCACGTGCCAGGTAGTCCCGTTCCTCAGCCGTGCTCTGCCGGCCGAGGATGGCATTGCGATGGGGAAAACGTCCGAAGCGGCGAATGATGTCGCGGTGCTGCTCGGCGTAGTGGGTGCATCCCTCGAAGTAGCTGCGGATTGGCGCCGGGACATCGAGAGCGAGCGCCGCGCACGCGGCGACACCACGCTCCTGAGCCTCGATATCCTCGGCGTGCTCCAGCGGGAGATAGAAGAAGAGTCTCTCGGCGGGCTGCAGCAGCACGTCCGCTCCCTCCCGCATCCCTTCCAATGCCAGGCCGAGCGCCATCGGATCGGTTGCAAAGGCTCGCGCCGTGCCCCGAAACGCATTACGGGGGAACTGATCCATGAGCAGGATCAGTGCCAATCTGCCGCGCGGCGTGCGCGGCCAATCTGCGAGATGTCCCGCCGCGGCCCGTTCCATGTCGGCCCGAAATTCCCGTTCGATCTGTCGGTCGACCGCAGCTGGTTTCGCCATCTTCACTCGCCAAACCAGAAATCCACTCGACGTTGCAGCGCCTCGGCGCTCTCCAGCGAATCGGCGAACCAGAAGCGCCAGACGTACTCGATCCGCGGGTCAACCGGATTGGATTTTTCAGGCACGGCTCGGCGACACTGACGTTGTGGACAGAACCTTTGAACCGAAGGATGCGGATTTTAGCGCACGCGTGCACGCCAGTTTTGCCCGTCAGCGCGTGATGGCAGCGCTGGGGGTAGCGCTCATCCAGGTCGATCCGGGCCGCGTCGAGCTCGAGCTGGCCTTCGATCCGGAACTGACGCAGCAGCATGGCTTCATGCATGCGGGCATCATTGCTACGGCGCTCGACAGCGCCTGCGGCTACGCGGCGTTTTCGCTCATGCCCGCCGACGACGGCGTGCTCACGGTGGAGTACAAGATCAATTTCCTCGCCCCGGCAGCCGCGGACCGCTTCCGCCTGGTCGGCTCGGTGGTGAAATCCGGGCGCACGCTCTTCGTGTGCAACGGCGAAGCGCTCGGCGAGCGCGACGCAAAGCAGGTGCTGGTAGCGACCATGACCAGCACGGTGATGGCGGTGCGCGGCCGCAGCGATATTCAGCAGTAGCCAGTCGTATAATGGAATCCCATCTCGATAAGGGGTAGTTCCATGAGCAAGGGCATGGATCAGAAGCGCGAAGGCAAGAAAAAGCCGCAGAAGTCGCTCAAGGAAAAGCGCGAGCTGAAGCGCTCCAAGAAGGCAGGCAACTGGCCGCCGGTGGTGAGCGGCGGAAAGATGTGACCAAAGCGCTCCAGAGCGCGACGCAAAGCAGGTGCTGATCGCGACCATGACCAGCACGTTATGGCGGTGCGCGGCCGCGGCGACGTTCGCTTGAGCCGCGCGTTGCTACTTCGCCTGCGTGTATAGCCCGTCGAAAGCCTGGGTCCAGGTCTTGCCGCCGTCCGTGGAGGTCTCCCAGAGCTGGCGAATCCTGCCGTCGGGAAGTGGTGTCCACATGATCCGGTGCAGCTGTATTTCACCGGCCTTCGCACCTGGGCGCTGACCTTCGAGTCGCATCACGCCGTTTTCGAATCGCCCTTCGAGCGTGAGGGCGCTGCCGGTGTGATCGATCCACGTCTGGTGCCACACGCCGCGCGGCGCGTCGTAGAAGTTGATGCTGTTACCACGCAGCCCGCTGGCTCCCTGCCAGTTCTCGTAGAGCGCGCAACCGCCGAGAATGCTCTCGATCCGATTGATGCCGGCGACCTTGCCTTTCTCGGTGACGTTCCAGCTGACCGAGCCAGAAATCGAACTGGCGGTACGGGGTCCGGCTGTGCAGGGCTGCGCTTTCTCCGGCGGCGGCCTCGGCGAAGGCTAGCTTGCGGTGTCGAGGTGCTCATGATGGCGATCCAGCAGGATGTGGCCAGGATGGCGAGTCGTGGGTTCACTTGGCTGTCTCGGACGCGCGCAAATGCGGTTGCGTCAGCCTAGCGACTTGGCGGAGTCAGTCAAGCCACCGATGTTGCAGAGATTGCTAATCTAGCCGCGCAACGACGCAACGATCAGGCCGCGATGGCGAAGATCGAGCAGCAGCCGCTCCACCATCGGCTCGAGCGCCTGCTCGTTATCATTCCAGATCAGCGGGCGATTGCCGTTGATGGGCTTGCCGATCACGCCACGCACTGCCTCATAGACACGCGCTGTGGCCGGCGACAGGCAGCGACGCGCGTCGTAGTGCCCTTCGACCGCCTGGGTTCTCAGCTCGACTGACTGCACGGCGAACAAGAGCGCATTGGCGAGATAGTGCTCGAACAGGTCGAGCGAACGCCGCGCCAGGTTGGCCGAGCCCATCGCCTGGCTGTTGATGTTCTGGTTGAACTGCTCGGCGTGCGTCGGAAAGCGATCCGCGAGCGAGGCTCCGTAGTAGCTCAGCAGCGGCATGATCGAGTGGTTGACGACCTGCAGCGACTTGAAGCCGACGTTGACGGCGCGATCGGGATTGCCGACCAGCGATGGCGGCAAGCCGTTGCTGAACTCCGGCATCACCAGCAGCGCGATCTGCACGTCGAGGTGCTTGGCGAGGAGCCCCACGTAGTAGCGCAACTGGTCCATCGCGACTGCCGGTGTACTGCGCGAGGAAGTTGCCGCAGTGATAGATCGCTGCCGGTGGCCGGGTCGATCAACGGATTGTCGTTGGCGGAGTTCGCCTCGATCTCGATCTGCCGCTGCGATGATCTCGAGGCCATCGACGATCGGGCCGAGGTACTGCGGCAGGCAGCGCAGCGAGTAGCGATCCTGGATCAGCCCGCCCTCGCGGTGTTGCCGATCGCCGCTCGATTCGTCGTGGATCAGTCGCGAGCCCTTGAGCAGCCGCAGCATCTCGCCCGCCGTCCACACCTGGCCGGGGTGCGGCTTGTGCTCGTGGATGAAGGGCTGAAACGACTGGTCAGTGCCCAGCAACGCCTGGACGTAGAGCGCGTGCAGCGCGAGACTCAGTCGAGCAGCTCCTGCGCGCGCGGCAATGCAGTTCGCCGCGATGCCGGTCGAGACGGAGGTGCCGTTGACGAGCGCCAGGCCCTCCTTGGGCTCGAGCGCCAGCGGTTCGAGCCGCAGGCGCGCCAGCGCAGTGTGCGAGTCGAGCGTCTCGCTCCCGATATCGACCCGGTAGTCGCGATCGACGCCGAGGAGCGCGCCCGCGATGTAGGCGAGCGGCACGAGGTCGCCGCTGGCGCCGATCGAGCCCAGCTCGAAGACATGTGGCGAGCGCGTTGACGTTGAGGAATGCGATCAGGCGCTCGACGATTTCGAGCCGCACGCCGGAAATGCCGTGCAGGAGCGAGTTCGCGCGCAGCAGCATCGCGGCGCGGACGTCCTGCGCCGGCAGCCGCTCGCCGGTGGTCGTCTTGTGCGACCAGATGGCATTGGTTGAAAGTTCGCGCGACGAGCTGCTTCGGAACCGCTCGATGGGCCATGCCGCCGAAGAGCGTCGTCACGCCGTAGATCGATTTGTCGGACTTGACGGCCTCGGCGATGAGCCGCTGCGAGGTTTCATCCTCTCTCGCACCATCGCGTCGCGGGTGAGCTCCACCGGTTCGCCGCGTGCGACGACGGCAATGTCCTTGATCGTGAGCCCCGAACCGCGAAGCGTGATCATCGTAGGAGTCAGTATCACGGCGCTGCCATTCACGATGCAGCATCTGTCCCGGCTGTCACGGTCGAGATGCCGGTGCCGGGTCGAGACCAGGTTACGCGCTGCTGCGAGCGAACACTCGCGACGACGCTCGTGAGGCACATCAAGGCCTTCCTCGAAGTCGCCGGCGATGGAACGTCAGAAATCATCCAGGTGATGGACGGTCCGCCGCCGAGGGCATGAGAGCCCTCAGCGCGGCAACCAGGCATCGATCACGGCAGCGCGTTCCTCCTCGCGACGGCGCGCAGTGCGCGCTCGAGGGCGGGCGCAACTTCTTCGGGCTTGCGCACGATTTCGGCATGCGCACCGCCCGCCGCCGCGGCAATGCCTGCGTAGTCCGGGGGCGGGTCGAAGCTGATGCCGAGATCCGCGGTGCGGCTCGCCTGGCTCTGCGGATGCACCGCGAGCGTGGAGAAGCGTGGCGCTTTCCAGCCCCCGTTGTTGTAGACGACGTGCAGGAACGGCGTCGCATAGCGCCTCGCCATCCAGTGGACCGTCGCGGGCATCGAGAACATGTACGACCCATCGCCCGTCAGAGCGGCGATCAGCGAGTCCGGTTGCGCCAGCTTCATGCCGACCGCAGCGCCGCCGTTCCAGCCGAGCGATCCGCCGCCGCTCACGAACAGGGTTCCGGGCTTGCGCCGGCCGCTGTGATCGGCGATCGCGGGAAAGTTCGTCACGCCCTCGCTCAGCACCACCGCATCTTCACCGATCGCGCGGCGCACGCAGGCGGTCAGGAACTCGGGCGTGATCCGGTCCGTCTCGCCGGCTTCGAGCCGATCCAGTCCTGCCTGGCGCTGTGCATGCTGTTGCGAGAAATAGCTCGTGCGTTCGCGAACGCGCATCGCATCGAGCGCAATGCCGTCGAGTTGCTCGTTGATCTGCCTGAGCGCGGTCGCTGCATCGGCGCGAAACATCTGGTGCGCACCGATGTACCAGAGCGGCATCTGCTGCTTGAGCGGATCGACATCGATGTGAATGATGCGGGCGTCGGCTGACGGCCTGTTGATCTGTGGAATCCACGGCACATCGCTGTCGACCACCAGGATCGTATCCGCCGCAGCGAGCGCCGGGTGCTGGCGCTGCTCGTTCCACTGGTTGCCCTGGTAGAGCGGGTCGTCGGATGGGAAGTTGCAGTAGTTCGGCACCGACTCCAGGACGCCGGCGCCGATGCGCCGGCACAGGCGCACGAGCTCCGCCACCGCCGCGTGGTTGCGCCCGACGTAGGAGGTGACGATGAGTGGTCGATGACTCTCCGCCAGCAGCCGTGCCACGAGTGCAGCATCTTCCGTTCGCAAGCGCCGCGGGTGACATGCGCGGCCACTGCGCGAGATCGGTCTTTACGGGCGCAATCTCCTGCTCCATCACTTCGCGCGCCGCCATCAGGTAGACCGGACCTTTCGGATCGCTGTACGCGAACTGCAGCGCCCGATGCACCAGCTGCTTCACATTCGCGCCGACGCGGATTTCGTTGTCGTAGCGCATGTAGCCACGCACGATGCCGCGCTGATCGAACACGTCCTGGATCCAGTGGATGAATTCGTTGCGGCTGCCGCGCGCCTCGCCTTCCTGGGTTGCGGGTGAGGTGCCGGCGAAGATGAAAACCGGGATGCGCCCCTTCGCGGCATTGTGAATCGCGCCGGCGAGGGACTGCGTGCCACATTCAACATGCACCACGACGCCCTGCGCGCGGCCCGAGATCTGTGCAAAGCCGTGAGCCGCGCTGAGCGCAACCATCTCGTGCGGCGCGGTGATCAGTTTCGGCGCCGCGCGACCCTCGGCCTGCGCGCGAGCGATCGCCTCCATCAGCGCGGTGTGATCGCTGCCGAGATTCACGAACAGGTACTCGACGCCGGCCTCCTGCAGGGCCTCGAGCATGGCCGCGCCGGTCGTGTACATCCGCTTCCGCCTAGTGACTCGCGGTCGCGACCGCGACGTCGCGGTGCGCACCCATCCGTTCGACGCTGCGCGCGTAGGGCTTGAGGCCGAGCCAGAAGCACACGATCGAGATCGGCCCCATGACTGCCGCCGTTGCCGCCAGCGAGTAGCGCAGCATGTTCTCATCGCCGAATACGAAGTTGGTGAAGCTGGCCACGATCGTGGCGCCCAGGCCGAAGCCGACGATGTTGAACACGAACAGGAACAGCGCGGTGACCTGCCCGCGCATCTGGTTGGGTGTGACGATCTGCAACGCCGCATTGTAGGGACCGGGAGTGAGCATCCCGGCCAGGAACCCCAGGATGACGAGCGCGATGGCCAGCTCCGGGGTCGGCATGAACGGATACAACAATGTCGGTACCAGGGTCAGTAGCGCCGCCAGCAGTGTGACGCGCAGATTGGCATCGAGCTTGCCCTGCCTGGCAAATCGTTCCGCGAGCATGCTGCCCGCAAGCAGCGTGAAGGGCCCGAGAATCACGATGGCGATCCCGAATATCGTGGCGAACTGCGGGGCGCTCCAGCCATAGGTACGAGCGAAGAATGCCGCATGCCAGGCCTGGCCGCCGAAGGCGAGCACCGTACTCGACGCGACCCCGATGAACATCGGCGCGTAGGTGGTCCGGTGCTGCAGCAGGTAACGAACCACCTCGCGGATCGGGATCGATTGTGGCTTGCCGTTCGGCCCAGTGACCGCAATGCCGCGACGAATGGGTTCCGTCACCGTCATCATCAGCGCCGCGACGATGAATCCCGGCAGCCCCACAACGATGAACACCAGCTGCCAGTCGTACAGCTCACCGATCACGGGCAGCGAGATCGACGGCCAGGAGCTGATCCATGCGATCGCCGCACCGCCCGCCAGCAGCGACATCCCGGTTCCGGCGATGAATCCGAAGTTGAGCACCGCGATGGCGCGCGGCAGTTTTCGCGGCGGGAACAGGTCCGCCATCATCGAAAAGGTTGCCGGTCCGCTGCAGGATTCGCCCGCACCCACACCGATGCGCGCCAGGAACAGCTGCCAGAAGTTCTGCGCTAGACCGCACAGCGTGGTCGCGACGCTCCACGCCGTGATCCCGCAGGTCAGTATGAGGCGCCGGCTGCGCACGTCGACCATGCGCGCGATCGGCAGACCGAGAATCACGTACATGCACACGAACGCAAACCCGATGATCAGGCTGATGCGAAAGTCGCTGAGGTGCAGATCGCGCTTGATGGGCTGGACCAGGAGCCCGACGATGCCGCGATCCAGGAAATTGACCATCAGGGCGAGCGCGAATATCCCCACCGCGTACCAAGCCTGCCTGGGGCTGGGCCACGGCCGATCGTTGGCAGCCGGCTGACCCGGGGCCGCGGAAGTCAGATCATTCACGGCTCACCTCACGTCTCATTGTTGCCTCAGGCCGGGTGCTTCCTTCTTGCGCGCGCGGCGGCCATCTTCCATCGCCATGCGCTGGGGGTCCGGCGCGGCGTCTGGCAACGCCGCGAGAATCCCGTCGAACACCTCGCGCAACTCCTCCTTGAATTCGGCGTGCGGGAAGATGTAGAGCTCGTTGCGTTGGATGCCCTCGAGCACGCGCTTGGCGACATCGACCGGTGCCATGCCGACGGACAGGACCTGGTCGAGCCGTGCGATGTCTTCCTTGTTCACGCGGTAGCCACTGCGGGCGAGGTGATTCGGGCGACTGAGCACTGCTTCGTGAATGTTGCTGCGGACGAAGCCGGGGCACAGCACCGAGACACCGATATCGTGCGGCGCCAGATCGTAGCGCAGCGCGGCCGTCAGCCCGAACACGGCGAACTTCGACGCCGAGTAGATACCAAAGCCCGGCCCGACGATCAGGCCAGCCATGGATGCGGTATTGACGATGTGGCCGCCTTCGCCGTGTGCCTTGATGCGCGGCACGAAACTCTGAATTCCGTTGATCACGCCGTCGACGTTGACGCCCATGATCCAGTCCCAGTCCTCGTAGGTCGCCTGGTCCATCGGGCCGAAGATGCTGACGCCGGCATTGTTGCAGACGAGGTGTATCTTGCCGAACACGCGCAGCGTCTCATCGGCTGCTCGGTCCATGGCCTTGCGATCGGTGACATCCAGCTCGATGGCGTGCACGTTGCGCCCGGCACCGCGGAGCTCCGCTTGCGCACTCTTCAGATGATCCGGACGGATGTCGGCGATGACGACTTTCATGCCGGCTGCCGTAAGAACCTTCGCGAGGCCCAGGCCGATGCCGCTGCCACCGCCGGTTACGAATGCGACCTTGCCCTGAACATCTCTCATGATTGTTCTCCCGAACCGCGCCTACCTGGGTTTGCGCTTCTTGATTGTTCTGCCCGCTCCAGACTTCACTCGCGCCTTCGACTGGCGACGCGCCTTGGTCGGCGATCGCTGGCGACGCTCGGCCAGCCGGCGATCGCGCTCGGCCGCGAACATCGGATGACGCAGCACACCTGCCGAGGCGGCGACCCTTGCCGCCGGCGGTGTTTCGGCCGGAAATGAGGCCAGAATTGCATCGAAGCGCTCGCGCAGACCTGGCTCGTATTCGGCATGCGTCAGGATGTACAGATCGTTGCGCTGGATCCCCTGGAGCACGCGCCGACCAATCTCCATGGGATCCATCCCGGTCGGCAGGACCTGCTCGCGCATGACATCGCCTGGCGCGTCGCTGACGAGCGCACGGAACCGGGTGTTGCGATAACGTGCCGGCCGCTTGTGCTCGCCCTCGAAGATCGCCGTGTTGACCAGGCCGGGACACAACACGGATACGCCGATACCGCGCGACGCCAGTTCGAGGCGCAATGTTTCCATGTACCCGACTAGCGCGTACTTGGTCGTGATGTAGATGCCCCCGATACAGGCGAGGAGGCCCGACATCGAAGATGTCGTGACGATGTGCCCGCCTTCGCCATGCGCGAGCATGCGCGGCAGAAAGGTCTGCACGCCGTTGATGACACCACCGACGTTGACGCTGAGAGCCCAGTCCCAGTCGTCGTAGCTCGCCTCCAGCAGCGAGCCGAAGACGCCCACGCCGGCGTTGTTGCACAGGACGTGAACCTTCCCGAACACACGTTCAACCTCATCTGCAGCACGTGCCATCGCTTCGCGATTGGTGACATCGAGCTTGATGGCGTGAATTGTCTGAGGTTGCGTGCGGAAGTGAGTCAGCGCGGCGTCCAGGTGCTGCTGGTCCAGATCCGCCAGCACGACTTTCATTCCTGCAGCATGAAGGACCCGTGCCATGCCGAGACCGATGCCACTGCCGCCACCGGTGATGAATGCCACTTTGTCCGCGACTTTCTTCATATGGCTATCCCCTTCATGCCCACGCTCGGGCGCGCACGACGCTGCGCCCATAGGGCTTCAGGCCATACCACGTGACCAGCACGGCGACCGGTCCCATGATTGCCGCGGCCGTGGACAGCGAATAACGCAGCGATGCTTCGTTGCCGAACAGGTACACCGTGAATAACGCCACGAAAACCGGGCCGAGCGCGTATCCAATGACATTGAAGATGAACATGTACAAGGCGCGAACCTGGCCACGCATCTCGTTGGGTGTGACGATCTGCAGTGCCGCGTTGCCAGGACCGATCCCGAGCGACGCGACGAACAGGTTGAGCGCCAGCAGGGCGAGCGCCCACTGCGGATTGGGCATGAGGGGATAGAGAATCGACGTCGGTAGCACCGCGATGGTTGCAATCTGCAGGACGCGAATGTTGGCGTCGTCATACCCCCTCTTGGCGAACGATTCTGCAAGCGAGCTACCCACGAGCAGGCCGAGTGGCGAGACCACCAGCATGATGATCCCCTGGCTGAAGGCGATCTGAGGCGCAGTCCACCCGTAGGTCCGAATGAAGAATTCAGGCGTCCACAGCCCTGCACCGAACCCGAGCATGGTCTTGATGCCCATCGCCGCAAAAATCGGCACGAACGTCTTCCAGTCGCCACCGAGAAAGGCGGCAATTTCCCTGATCGGGACCGATTGCGGTCTGCCGTCCGGCGCCAGTTGACTGGCAATCAAGCCGCGGCGGCGCGGCTCGTGCACTGTCGCCATCACGGCCGCCAGGGCGAAACCGGGAAGGCCGACGGCGAAGAAAACCAACTGCCACGGACGGATCTCTCCGAGTGCCGGCACGATGACCGGCGGCAATCCGGCGATCGCCTGGATTACGGCTCCGCCCACGATGGAAGCGAGCGCCGTTCCCCAGGTGAAGCCGATCGCATTGATGGCCAGCGCGCGCGGCAACTGCCGCGGCGGAAAAGAGTCCGTGATGATGGAAAACGTGGCGGGGCCGAAAGATGACTCCCCGGCGCCAACGCCCACACGAGCCCAGAAGAGTTGACGGTAGGTTTGCGCCACACCGCAGAGCGCAGTCATCAGGCTCCAGAACGCGATGCCGATGCCGATGATCAGGCGCCGGCTGTAACGATCCGCGAGTCGCGCGATCGGTAATCCGAGGAATGCATAGAACAATACGAACGCCGGCCCCAGCAGGATCCCGATCTGCACGTCGGTAATGTTGAGATCGCGTTTGATCGGCCCGACCAGCAACGACATGATGCTGCGATCGATGGTCGCGACCAGCAGTCCGACCGTCAGCACGCCGAGCGCATACCACGCCCGCCGTGGAGGCGGCCAGGCGTCGTCGGAATTCCGTGGTAAGGTCGGCACTCAATTCGAACTCGTGCGCAGTGGTACGCGGTCGGCCGGCTGAAGCCGAGCAGCCGCGATTTCACGCGCTTGCCTCGCGTCGCGCGGCCGCCTTACGAACCTCCACGATGCCTCGATCCGCATCGACTTTGACCCAGTCGCCAGTCTCGATCACGGCCAGAGGATCCTGGTCGAGATCGGTGATTGCAGGCACGCGCATCACGACGGCGCCGAGCGCGATCTTGGTGGTCATCTCGTTGAAGATCATGGCTTTCGGCGCAGTGCCCATGAGGCGCGTCATGTGAAACACCGCGGACCAGCCCGATGAGCCTTTTGCACCGGGAAATACCAGTACCTTGTCCTTGAAACTCACGCCGCGCAGTTCATGCCGTGTCTCGATGACCGTGCCCTGCGCGGGATTGACGCCGCCCCAGCCGGAGATCGTTTGTTTCGTAACGAGCGCTTCGCCCTCCGCGCTACCGCCGACGACCTTGCGCCCGCGCAACGTGATCGTTCGTGTACTCATGGCGCTTCTCCTTTCCAGCGACCGGTGAGCGCTGCATCGATGCAATCCTGGGTCGACCCGAACCAAGCCTCGATCCCGACCATGGCCGGCAGGTAGTGCGTCTGCTTGGCCGAATCCAACGCCGGCAACCCTGGTTCCCGGCGGCACCGCCTGGCTGATGGCCGAGCAGGTATCGGTCAACAGCACGCCGCCGGCATCGCGGATAACCTTCGTATAGCCGAGTTTCTCGGCCTCGCTCTTCACGGCGCGCGAGGTGAAGATCCACAGGTTGCAGTTCGTGCTGACCTTGCGGCCCTCGAGCAGCCGGCACGCATCGCGGATCTGGTCGAGCGAGTAATGCGGACAACCGAGCATCACGTAGTCGACGTCGGTGCTGTGGCCGTTGGCGTTCGGTCTCGTAAATCCTGCGCCGCTCCGCCGGGCCGTACGTGAGCGTTTCAACAACTGCTTTCGAGCCGAGCGCGCTCTCGAGGCTCGATGCCTCCGGAGTCACACCCACGATGTGATACATCTCCACGCCACCCGAGGAAGCTGCAGCGGCGCCGAAATGCTTGCTGCCGTATCAGGTCGGGCTCACCATACCGACCGACGAGAACCGGAATACGTTCTCCGACCACATCGCCAACGAATAGCCGAGCATGCCCCAGTCCATCACGCTCATGACGTCAACTTCGACGTCGATACGATGGGTCGCATGACGATACTCGTCGCGATGCAGGCCCCAATCGGAATCTTCCCGTAAGCATCGCTGCACTGGTGCTCTCGCGCCCTTCCGTGTTGGTGCGCGCACCGATCACGGAATTGCAGTACACGACCGCGGATGACTCCATCCACGCACAGTGTTCGCCCCGCGTAGGCACATTTCCGGCGAGATACGGCGTGCAGGTCTTGAGGATCTTGATGCCGCGATCGGCCGCATCGTGCTCGCTTGCCTGGCTGATCTGAAACGCTTCGGGCTTGCCGCCGAGCCGCTGCCAGTTGTCCGGATCCAGACCGCCCTGCAGGTGACGGCTATGTACGGTGACACGCGGGACTTCGACCAGCTCGTCACTGTCGAGGTCGAAGTCGGAAGAAGATCGTGTCGTAAGAGTTGCTGCCGGCGCCCTTGTAGTAATTCTGCAGATACGGATTCGATGAGCCCGGCACGCCGGCGACGTTGGTGGTGTCGACGAAGCGCTCCGCGCCGAGTGCTTCGGCGTAACGCACCAGCAACTCCATCGCTTTCTGCTGCGCCTTGCCGTGGCGCCCGTCGAGCATCGCTCGCTCGCTCTCAGTGAGTTTCATGGTTGCCTGCCTTCTCGAGTCTGCGAGCCTCGTCGATGATGTCCTGGCACGGCATCCCGGAGAGAACGCCGAGGCCGAGATCATCGCTGGCAGTTTCGTAGTTGAAGGCATCATCGACCGCGAGAATGTCGGGATCGCTGGCCTCGGCGACCTGCAATCGGGAGACTGCTCGGAGGTCGGGCCCTGAGGGAGTCGAGGGCGCGCTCATTGCTGAGCGCGCCCTCAGGTCGAAAGAATCGAAGTTACTTGAACTGCTTTTCAATAGTGACAAACCACTCCTTGGGGGGGGCTGGCTGCTTCTCGGCAGTTGGTTGGCCGAACGGCGTCAGCGGGAAGGAGTTGTAGTTGTAATCCTCGTCGGTGGCATTGGTGACGCCTAACGTCGCGCTCCAACCGGTATCCGCACTGGCCCAGACCAGGGACGCATTCACCAGCTGGTCGGCCCGTCAGTCGCAAAGCTGCGACCTGATGTCGGTGGCGACTGTCGAGGTGGGACCGAAGGACCGAAGCAGATCTCGGTCTCGCCGTACACGTCGACCCTGGGCGTCAGCCCCACTTCACCCAGGGCAAACCCCATAGGACGGGCCGACAGAGCCGGTTCATGTCCGGGACCTGCGGGGGCAGTCGTTGATGCAGGTGGTGCCCGGGTCCGGAACGCCGTCGAAATTGAAGTCGCAGTTGTCGATGTCGTCCGACTCCCAGTAGAGCTTGCCGATCTGGCCGGTGATGTTCAGCGCATCGAGCGGGCGCCAGGCCATTTCCAGCTCGACGCCCTTAATCTTGGCCGGGCCATTCGCGTAAAAGGTCCGCGACACCTGCGCCACGGTCAGGCAGTTGTTGCCCAGGCTGTCAAGCGATGTACCAGGTCCCGGAGGGCTGCTCAGGTAGATCGGCGGTCCTGGCGGATCGTTGAGCACCGGGCACTCTGTGCCGCCGACGGGGAGAATCCGGTGCGCGTAGTCGATATAGAAGCCAGCGAGGTTGAGACGCAAAGTCCGATCGAACAGGTCCATCTTCAGGCCGAGCTCGTAGGAGTCGGCATCCTCCTGGCCCACGGCGACCACCTGCGTCCACTGGAACGGACGCGAGTTGTAAGCGCTGGGTCGGTAGCCGGTGGCGACCGTTCCATACGCCATCGTGGTATCCGTCGCCTTCCAGTTCACACCCACCATCCAGTCGGTGTGAGTGGCCGCCACGCTGAGGTTCGGATTCTGAACCCGCGTATTGTCGAAATCGACATCCTTGCTGTCGTCCGAGTAGCGCACGCCCGCGTTGAACGACCATTGATCCGTCAGATCGAAGACCACGTGGCCGAAACCCGCCCAGCTGGTGATGTCGTGAATATTGTGGGCGTTGACGAACGTGTAGGTTGCCGGGTCTGAATCGAGCAGCGCGGCAGCCTGCGGCATGGTCAGGGTGCCGCACACGACGCAGGGGCCGATCTTGTTCGGCAGGAACTGGTCCAACAGCATCGTCAGCCAGGGAATACTGACGGTCTGATCGTTTATTGCGTGACCGTCGTAGTAGAAACCTCCCAAGGTCCAGTTGAGCCGATCGGCGATGCGGCCTTCGAGGCGCAGCTCCCCGGTCGCGACTCTGATCTGTTGCCTGCCGTTCACGGTCTGCAGATTCAACGGCGAGCCGTCGGCATCGGTGGCGAAATGACTATCCAGCTCGCTGTAGGACCCGATCGCGGTGATGTTGAACGCCTCGGAGACCCGCACGTCCACTCTTTCGGAAGCGGACCACTTTTCAAACGCCGTTTGCGGCTTGAATGAGAGCCCGCTGCGCGGATCATCGTAGGTCGCGTAAGTGTTGTGGTTAGGGCTGATGAAACGCTGGTCGTAGGCGATGTTCAGGACCGGCGTCAGGTAATTGGGCTGATAACCGAAGGCAGGGTTGCTGAGAGGCGCAGGATTGATCGCGCTCATGTAGTCGGCACGTGCTTCCGAGGTATCGTCCATGTACTCGAGCGTCGTGTTCAACTCAATGGCCTCGCTTGGGACCCAGCGCAGGATGCCCCGCCCGCCGACGACGTCCTGCCCGCCCTGAGTGCCGAGATCGCAATCAGTTCCCCGATTGATACTCCGTGGATTCAGGTTTCCGGAGTCCGATGGATACAAGCAGGCGAAGTCGAAAACCTTTTGATAACCGTCGCGATGCTTGGAGACCCCGGTGACGCGGGCCATCAGCGTGTTGTCGATGATCGAAAAGTCGTAGCCCGCGCGAACGTCGAGGCGATTGAATTGTCCGTACGTCACGTCGATGAAGCCGGTGTTGTCGCCGACCGGTTTCTTGCTCACGTAACGGATGACGCCGCCGATGGCGCCGCGTCCGAACAGCGTACCCTGGGGGCCGCGCAGCACTTCCACACGGTCGAGATCGAGCAGGTCGATCTCTGAGCCCAGAGTGAAGGGATGGTAAACATCGTCGACGTAGATGCCGACGCCGGGCTCGAACGCAAAGTCGAAGTCGTACTGTCCGATGCCGCGAATGTAGGCGGTCATCGTATTGCCGAAGGCCGCCTGGGCTGGCCTCAACACCGCATTCGGCACCGTGTAACCCAGTTCATACGACTGGGTGAAACCTCGCGCAGCGAGATCCGCACCCTCGATCGCCGTGATCGCGATCGGCGTCTGCTGCAGGAGCTCTTCGCGGTATCGCGCGGTGACGATGACCTCTTCCAGGGCGCCCGAAGCCGTCCCGGTCACCTGGGCCTGTGTCTGCTGTGCAGAGTGCGGTGGTCGCGCCGAGCAGCAGCAGCGGACTCGCTAGTGTCAGGATCGTCGATGAGAGAAAGAGTTTTTTCATGGTCGATCGCCCTCGCAGACGGGTGCCCCCCAGATCGTTGTGGTCTAAATGGTACGGATGATCGCTCGCGTATCCAGAAGCAGACTCAGTAGATCAAACCCCATGCGTTCGTCCCGATTACAGCGCGACTTCAAGCACAAAAGTCGATCTACAGCGAACGGCGAGTCAACCGACAGCGCACGATGCGCACCTCATTTCAAACCCATGTCGTGTTTGAGCCACGTCGATGAACGAAACATGAGGAATGATCCAATGCGCGCAGTCTGCGCCTTCAGCCCAGCCCTAGGAGTGCCAGTGGTATGTAAAGCAGGCCCAGGAGGACGGACAGCGATGTCGCGCTTGCAGCCAGCTCGGCATCGAGCGACTCACGCTGAGTGAGAACGACGGCGGTGAAGCCGATGGGCGCGGCGGAGCCGACGAGTACCACGGCGCGCGTCAGTCCCTGCAGATCGAGCAGCGTCACGAAGACGATCCCCATCGCCAGCCCGACACCGACCCGTATTCCCACTGCGGCGAGCGACGGCTTGGAGAGCGCGCGGCGACCGTCGAACAGAATGCCGAGCGCGAGCGGCACCAACAGCACCACCCAGCCGCCGATCGTCTGCAGCGTATCGAGCGCCACCGTCGAGACCGGCAATCCGAAGATATTGATGATCAGCGCCAGCAGCAGCGCCCAGAGTGGCGGAAAGGAGCCCAGGCGTTGCAGCGCCTGCCACCAGGTACCGGCCCGACGACCGAGCTTCGCCGCCAGCAGGTAACCGAACGTACAGAGCATCAGCGCATTCCCCAGGTCAAAGAGCGCGAGCTCCGCAAAGCCATTCGCTCCCTTGACGGCGAGCATGAAGGGATATTCGAGGCTGATATTGAGCGCCGTTGAACAGGTCACGAAAGCCCCGAAGCTCCTTGGCTCGAGCTCCAGTCTTCGTCCCACGAACGCGGATGCTGCGCAGCCGACGAGGATCGTCGTCATCGCCGCTGCCGGCAACCACAAGAGCTGCGCATGCAGCGGCAGGCGACTGACACCGGCCAGAATCAGCGTGGGCAAGCCGATCCACACGACGATCGCCAACAACCGCCCACCATGCGCGACGTCGAGAACTCGCTGATGCCGCAGCAGCAAGCCGACGAAGAAGAGAACGACGATCGCAACCAGGCGCAGCGTCTGCACGGGCGATCCTTACACAGGCTCCTGATCTGCGTCTGCCTGGGCCTTCATCCTCCCTGAGCCCGTTTGGATTTGATTACGCGGACATCACGTTGCCGCACAGCGCGAACGGCGAGGCATGTGATCCTGTGGCGTATCGTTCGTGTCGGGCTCAGGGAGGATGAAGGCCCAGGCAGACGCAGATCTACCGGGCAGGAGAGATGCGGAACACCCGCTCGGCATTGCGATGGAAGATCTTCTTCTTGTCGTACGTCCGAGATCGGCGCATCGTTCATGAAGCGCACCGCTTCGTGCGTTTCCTGGTACGGATAGTCGACCGCCCACATGATGTTGTCAGCGCTCAGCACTTCGATGCAGAACCTGAGCGCGGGGTGCCAGTTCACACCGCTGGTGGTGATCATGAAATTGCGCCGGAAATACTCGCTCGGGGTGAGGGCGAGTTTCGGCCGGTCCATCGCCACCGCCGCGCGCGCATGCATCCAGTCCATCCGGTAGAGCGCGTACGGGATGTTCTCGCCCATGTGCCCGATCACGATCTTGAGCGTCGGGTACTTGTCGAACACGCCGCTCATGATGAGACGCACCGCGTGCAGGCCCGTCTCGACGGCATAGCCCCAGATGGCGTGTTCGAGGTGATACTTGCGATACGGCTGCGCCATCGCGGGCGACGGCGAGCGTGGATGGATGTAGATCGGCACGCCGAGCCCCGCCGCGGCCTCGAGGATCGGCCAGTATTTCAGCTCATCGAGATATTCGCCGTTGGTGTGCGAGTTGATCATGACGCCGCTGAGCTTCAGCGTCCTGATCGCGCGCTCCATTTCCTTCACGGCGCGCCTGCGGATCCTGCGGTGCAATCGTCGCGAGACCCGCGTAGCGGGTCGGGTGTCGCGCGATCGCTGCTGCAAGACGATCGTTGCCGAGCGCCGCGATCGATACGGCGAGTTCCGTCTCGAGCGCCTGCACGCCAGTGGAAGTCAGCGCAAGCAGATGCACATCGACACCCGCCTCGTCCATGATGCGCAGCCGCTCCTCGTCGACGTCGAGCAAGCGCCGCGAGAGCGGCCCGCCGTCCGTCTGTGCGCGCGCGAGGAACAGGTCCGGGTCGTAAACGGTGCTCTTCTTCAGCAGTTCGCGCCACGCGTCGAACTGCTCTGGAATCGCCCAGGCCTCTTCGGTGGCTATACGTCGGTACTGCATCGACCCTCCTTCAGCCCCAGCGCGAGGCCTCGCTGCCCGGCACGAAGGCCTGCCGCGGCTTGCCGGTCCTGCTCATCGCGAGCGCGTCGCGTACGGCCGGGCGGTGACGCATGCGATTGATGAAATCGATTACGCGCGGTGTCGCCTGTTCGCTGACGAGATCCGGAGCGAGTTCGGGCAACGGATTCAGCATGGCGAAGGCCTCGATGTCCGCGACCGAGTAGGCCGGCCCGGCGAGCCAGGGCTCTTTGCCTAGGGTGGTCTCGAGCCGCTTGAGCGGGAACTCCAGCTTGTGCTTCACCGACGTCAGCATCTCGTCCGAATAGCCCTCCGCGACGGCGCCCCATGCGAGACGCCGCTCCAGCGGCTCGATGGCGGCGATCTGTGCGGTGAGCTGAGCCGGGTCACGCTGCTTGAGTGCGGGCGCGAGATACCTCGCGCAGCCGAGCGCACAGACTGCGGGGCCGAGAGCGAGCGTGAGGAATTGTCCCCAGGCCCGCGCGCGATAGTGGTGGTACGCGTTGCCGGGATAGAGGTCGGTGCCGGGCAGCGCGTCCGCGATGTACTCCAGCATGAAGAACGAGCTGCTGATGATCGTGCCGTCATGGACCAGCACCGGGCCTTCGCGCTCCAGGTGCAGACTCGACTCGGTGTTGCGCGGAAATGCCGCGCCGAATTGCTCGAAGCGCGTCGGGTCGAAGTAACGGCTGGTGAATGCGGCCTGCTTTTCCTTGAGCGCGATCAGCGGCTTGAGGAAGAACGTGTTCGGTTCCCAGTGATAGAGCTCAAGCATTGGGGGTGCGCTCCAGGAACTTCACGCGCGAGGCCATCTCCGTGCGTCCTTTGGCCCAGGTCGCCTTGGTGGCGGGGCGTTCGTAGATCTTGCGCAGCCATTCCATGATGTGCGGTGTCTTCTGGTCGTTGCAGTGGTCGGGCTGCGAGAGCGGCAGCGCGTAGCCGAGGTTGAAGCAGTTCGCGTCGCCGAGGGAATAGCTCTCGCCGGCGATATACGGCTGGCGGCCGAGATGCTGCTCGAGCACGCCGATGCAGAACAGCACCCGGCGCTTCGACTCGGCGAGCTCCGCTTCGCTGAACTCGTTGAACATCGCCTTGCGCCACGCGACGCGGCGCGCTTCGAGCGGAATGCGCGCGATGGCCGCCTCCAGCTCCTTCGGGTCACGCTTGCGCACCGCGGGGCCGACGAACACGCTCCAGCCGATCATGCTGAGCGAGGGCGCGAAGTAGGAGTCGAAAAAACGCATCCACCAGCGCATGCGCCAGCGCTCCTTCGGATCCGTGGGGCGCAGCTGCGGGCCGGGGAACGCCTCGTCCACGTATTCCATCATCGGAGTCGATTCGGTGAGCACCAGGTCGCCGTGCACCATGGCCGGGATCGTGCCGTCCGGATTGATCTTCAGGTACTCGGGCTGATGCTGGTCGAACTTGAGGAGGTCGAGGTAGTGGCTTTCGTATTCGACGCCCTTCTCCGCGAGCGCGAGCATCGGCTTGCCGGAATTGGCGTTCGGTTCCCAGTGATAGAGCTTGAGCATGCTGCGAATCCTAAACGAGGAAATTGCGGGCGGCTTCCACGGTCTGCTGTGTGCGGTCGCCGAGATCGTCCACGGGCGGAATCGCCTTGCCGCGCTGCACGGCCGGGCGCGCGGCAATCAATGCCAGCCAGCGCTTGAGGTGATCGAGACCTTCGATGCTGATGCCGCCCCACTCGTGGCCTCGCGCCCATGCCCAGGTCGCGATATCCGCGATGGAATAAGCGCCCGCCAGATATTCGTGATCGCTGAGCCGTGTGTCGAGTACCTCGAGCAGGCGCCGTGATTCACGCTGGTACCGGTCGATCGCGTACGGGAATCTTTTCCGGTGCATAGCGGTAGAAGACATTCGCCTGGCCCATCATCGGGTCCGATGCCCGCCATCTGGAACATCAGCCACTGGATGACGAGCGAGCGGCCTTTCACGTCCTTCGGCATTAGGAGGCCCGTCTTCTCGGCGAGATAGATCAGGATCGCGCCGGACTCGAACACCACGAAATCATCGTTGTCGTGATCGATGATGGTCGGAATGCGGCCGTTGGGATTGAGCTTGAGGTACCACGGCTCTTTCTGCTCGCGCTTCATCGTGGCCCCGCCTCAGAACATCACGCTTCCCCCCACCAACAAGGACTGGCCTCCGGCCAGGCAGAGTCATCAGGCTCCCGGCGCAAGAATTCCCGGACTTGTCGTCCGGGAGATTCCCGCTTGGTCCGCCTTATCCCCGCCGCCACAAGCCGCCACACCCGCCTCCAAAAACCCCAGCCCCGCAAGCTTCGCTTGCCGCGGTTTGAAAGCGCTTCCCCCTGCGGGGGAGCCGTGTCTTCTGGGTCGGTCGTTCGGTCATTCCCGTACTCCGGGAAATTCCCTCCCTTCCTCCCAGCTCTGCGGGAAATTCCCCAGGGCTCTCGCCCTTGGGAGATTCCCCTCCGAGCCCGCCCCCCTCGGGCAGGCTGATTCCGCTTCGCGGAATTTGGCCCGCCCTCCCACTTGTGGAGGGCTTGCGGTGTGAGCCACGGGTCGCCTGATGCTTTCGCCTCAGCCGCCCCTCGCCGGGCTCCCCCCGAAGCCCGCCTCTTTTTGGTCTCCAGGCCGCTGAACGCGGCCCTTCGCCCTTTATGGGCGTCCTGAACGGACGCCTGACCCTGAACGGGTCCGTGCGCCTGTTTTGCCTGGGGGCAAAAGCAGGCTGCGAGGCTGAACGCCTCGCTTTGGGGCTCCGCTGGACGCTCCGCCCCCCAGAGTCTGCTGGAGCAGCCTCCGGGGCCCCCCGGGCGGGCCGCTTCGCGGCCCAGATTCTGGGGGAACAAAGGCCCACCCCCGTTTGTGCCATGGCTCGATGAGCCGCAGGGGGCGGAGCTGACGCGGGGGCAACGACTTACGGCGAGAGGGCCGGGACACCCACTTACCCACAGTGAAATACACACGGCGCGACAGTCCGAGACTCCAAAAAAAATAAACCCTCTGGAGAGTGCCTGGTTTTTGTGATCTGATGGAATATCAGCTACGACACAAATCTGCCTGCCTGCCTTGTTACACCCCGGCTTATGAGAAGAGGAACCCCATGCCTCCGTTTGAGTCCATCTGGAACTACTTCAGACAACGCACAAAAAATGCCGTCCTTGCCGGGTTCCACGACGCCCTGGACATCGTTGACCAAGGAGACGGCGGCGAAGCCCAGCATCAAGCAGCCGCCATGCTCCGTGCTCGCGTCGAGGCAACCGTCTGGCCCCAGCTCGAACATTCCGTGCGAACCGCCGAGCCGCAACCGGAACAGGGAGAATCACCGCAGGTCCAACCGGCAAGTAACGTGGTGGACGAGGCGATTGATGCAAGGCTCGACGCCAAGTCTTCGCCTCAGCCCACGACGCAGCCCACACCGACGCATCAGGCAAGGCCAGGTGGGGACCCTCCTCCATTTACTCGTAAACGAGGGAGGCCTCGGAAGGACCAGGCAAAATGACGCTAACCGAGCGAGACGATGCCCTGATCAGGGCCCTGCTTGGGAAAATCCGAGTCGTCTCCTTCGACCAAGTTGCTCGTGCCTGGTGGCCAGAGTCTGAATCGGGCAGGACAAACGCGAAGCGGCGCCTGCACGAGCTAATCGAGGAGAAGCTCCTCGTTCGCGAGCGGGCCTTTGCCCGGCCCATGCTCACACTGAGTGAGCCGATTTTTCTCTGGAAGCCCGGGAAGACGGGGCCGGACTACGAAAAACTCTCCTACCAGCTCCAGAGCCGCTGGACGTCGCAGTCCGGATCCACAGAGCCCAGGGCGGTGACCGTCTATTTTGCCTCCCACCGGGCCGCACACGTTTTGGGCGGCCACGCCGTGGGACGAATCAAGAACCCGAGTCAGGTCACCCACGACCTGCATCTGTCCGAGCTTTACCTGAAAATCCTTCGCGAGGCCCCAAATCTTGCCAAGGCCTGGGCAGGCGAGGAGGTGATTGCTCCTACTCGCGTGCACCAAAAACTTCCCGATGCCATCTTGCTCGATTCAAAAGGCTTACCCCGGCTCGTCATGGAATTTGGAGGAGCCTACCCGCCAGACCGCGTGAAGGCATTTCACGAGGACTGTGAGGTGCGTGGTCTGCCATACGAAATGTGGTAACTGATGAGTCCCCCAAACGATCGCGATGAGGCGATCCTTGAGCACGTGCGGCGCTATCATCTGACGACCGCAGAGGTGCTCAAGCGGCACTTTTTCGCCGAGACCAACGATGCCGCGGTGAGAAAGGTCGTCTCACGCCTGATTCACGAGAGACGCCTCCGGGCCTTCAACCTTTTTGATAACCGGAAATACTACGTGCTCACTCCCCGGGAGGCAGTCGCCCGGGGGGAGCATAGGTGCGTCGCTCTGGAATTTAACTACCAGGGCTTTGTCAACGCCTACGCCGTGCTCTGCTTTTGCATGAGCCAAGGCGTCGAGATTTTCACGGCCAAGGAGTTCGAGGAGAAATTCCCCGACCTCCACATCCGCGGCGTGCGAAGCAGGAATTACTTCATCGACAGGGCAGGGGAGAATAACCGCCTGGGCTTCATCCACGTCGATTACGGCTCAAACCCGGAGCGAATCGCAAAGAAGGTCCAGCGGATCATTTCACGAGGCTACACCCTGCCCGCCTTCACACGGCTCATCCAGAGACGCCGCTTTATCGTCGCCGTGCTCACCCCGAGTGAGGAGAAGCGGGCCCAGATTATGGCCGCGATCGAGGCGGACCCGCCGCAATTTGTCGAGGTCAGAGTCGCTGCCGTCCCGGAGCTTAGAGACGTCCTCCTCAACCGCAAGAAGATAAAGACGACCGTGCCGAAACAGGGGGATGCTGAGCAAGCCGACGATCCCGATGACGCTGCTGCTGAGCCAGAGCCCCAGGCGTGGGACGCCTCCCGGGGGTGGGACCCCTCCCAGGGGAGCCAGACCCCATGAGACGAAATCTAGCTCGGGTCAGGGACACGCTTACCTGGAAGACGCTGACGGGCCACAAGGAGGTCGAACGGCTGAAGAAGTCGGCCCAGGAGTGCGAACTCAATTACCGCACCAGGCCGCTGGCGAAACTGAAGAGAGAACGTTCACACTTCGCTTCTTGGCGGGCTTGGCCTTTTTCTGCTTCGCCCTGGGCTCATACTTTGAGATTCTTCGTGCTCTCGACATGTCTTGGGGAATTTTGGTCTTTCCCCCCCTAATCTGCGTCTTCCTTCTTGGAGTCTGCTTTCACTGGCTTTTTCCCAAGAGCACGGCCACGGTCAACGTAGCCACGGGTGTGAACATTACCATAGCCGTTGCTTCCATCTTGTTCGTCCTCGTGATTGGGTTCGGGCACTTCGTGGAAATCCTACAGTGGGATGGGTTTGCTTTTTGGTGCTTCTGGGTCTAGTTTTCGTCCTAGTATCTCTCTCTCAAGCCGTGTTCATAGCGGTCTCAGGAACACTCTTTGAGTCCTGGAATTGGGTGCTGAGAACTAGCGGCGTCTTTGTCCTGTGTACCATTCCACTGTGCTTTTCTGAGGCACGACGGCCGTTCTTTCTCGTGTTTGGGCTTGCCTTTCTCTGTTCCCTAATCGCGGCACATCTGATCACTAAGCAATACGCTGCGTACCTTGCCACGAACGAGCGCATTGCGTGGTCAGTCACCGCAGCGTTACCGGGGTTACGTCGATGCCCTCCCCTTCGTGTCCGATCGTGAGGCCCCCGGCGAACTTCGTAGCTACCCCCAGAACTACGCAGTCCTGATCCTGCTTTTTCTGGTCAGTTGTCGCTTCTTGGACTATGTCCAGGGCACGAGGTCCACCTGGGTAGCTGGACCAGCGGGAATGCTTGCGCTGGCGGTGCTCATCCCCGCTACTTGGATACTCGTCCACAGGCGATTTAGCTTTGAGCAGGCAGCAGGGACGTGCTTTCAGGCCCTGGTCATCTTCCTTACCTATAACCGCCACGAGACGTCTGCGGCCGGAGTGTTCCGCTTCCCCACGCACATGCTTCGTCCGGCGAAACAAAGAAAGCGGCTGGTCTTAGTGGTCGTGTGTCTGAACTTTGCTGCATTGATCTGCGTCGGCGTGCCTTTGCCGCCATTTGTACCTCCCCCAGAGCCAGACTTCCGAACTCCGATATCCGCTGTCCCAGGCGGCGAATCCTTCACGGTGAGCAGCAGGACGCGAGGAAGCGTCCCCGCTGGCAGAAGCAGGATATGGGTGAGAATGGTCCCCGTGATCAGGAAGCGAAAAAAGCTGGGAGGCGGAGCTGAAACGCGCAAGGGAAGATCATAGGAACGTTCAGGTATTACTCACTATCATCTGCATCGTCTTGAGCCCAACTCTGCCCCTGGGGCTTTTCTTTCTCGTCTTTACGTTTGCCTCGGGAGGGGTTCTTTGTGCCTATTACGAGGCCCTGGAAGCCGAGAATGCCACGGAGATGCCCCCGCCACTCACCGCAAGCAGCTCCAAAGCGGCAAGTACCACGTACCAAACTCCTGGGACAACCGCGTCACTCGCATCATCGAGTCAGACAACCCGGATGAGACGAGCCATTTTTACCTGGGCCGTAGCCTCTACGGGGATTACCCCGTGCTACTTCACAAGAAGCTCCTCGAGCGCCATGCCCACATCCTGGGAAGCTCCGGCTCGAACAAGACCTCAATTGGCATTGCACCGCTTCTGAGCCAGGTCATGTCCCAGGGTGACACCTCGATTCTGATCATCGATATGAAGGGTGATATGTCGCTTTTCGAGTGCGCCCGGAGGGAATCGCAGTTCGTAGGGCTTCCCTTCAAATGGTTCACCAACATCGCCGGGCATTCAAGCTATCTCTTCAACCCGCTCGACCAGAGTCACTTGCCTCTGCTGAGCGTCAACCAGAAGACTCAAGTCTCCCTTCAGGCCCTATCACTTGAGTACGGCGAGGACTACGGACGAGGCTACTTCTCGGCCTTGATGGAATCAGTCCTAAACGCCTACTTGAAGCACTTCCCGGACATCCACTCTTTTCGCGACCTGAGCCGATACCTTGGCGACAAGGCTTCCGCCCATGCCGCAGGTCTCAAGAGACGAGGACATCGTCAACTCGAAGGCCCTGGAAGTGACCGTCAAGCGACTGGCGGAGCTTAACGTCCTGAATCTCAGAGCGGAGGACTTCAAAGACCCGCCGCTTGAGCCGCTGTTTACGAGAACCGCATCAATCTGCCCGATCTTATGAGGTCTCCGCAGGTCGTCTACTTCTATCTCTCCGGCACTTCCGAGCCGAAGACGGTCTCGATGATTGGCAAGCTCGTTTTGTTCACGCTGCTCACCGCAGCGGCCTCGACCCAGGAGAAGGAGCGAAGGCAGGTCTACATCTTTGCCGATGAGTTCCAGCGGCTTATGTCCCAGAACCTGGAGATTTTCTTCGAGCAGGCCCGCTCGATGAAGCTTTCCTTCATCCTTGCCAATCAGGACCTCTCCCAGCTCAGGGGCAAGGGGGTAGACATCCTCAATCTGGTCGAATCCTGTACGGCCTTCAAGCAGCTTTTTACAGCAGCGGATAAAGATACCAGCGACCTGCTGGCACGGCTCTCGGGTGAGGGGATGTTTCACGTTGCCGCTTGGGAGGAACTAATAGACAAGCGAATCGATGACAAGCCGGACGACGTGTTTGACATCACCCAAGCCCCCGACGCTAATCCAAGCAGCATGGCCATGGTCAGGGTCAATGAGAACAGCGGCCCGCGGCTTGAGCAAAACACGATCATCGAAGTGAGCGCCGACCAGTTCGGCTCCTTCGTGCGCTTCGCCCAGAGTTCGGGTTTCACCCGGTTCTCTGGCTATGTCACACCAATTATCTGTGAGTATCACCTGAGCGAAGACGAGTACAAGGCACGGTCCGAAAGCCCCTGGCCCGAGCAAGCAGACGAGACCCTCCTTGTCGAAGGCGAGGAGAAAGCAGCTCCGGGCAAAAGTCACTTCCGCCCTGAGAACCGCCAACGGGGAGGGCTCCGGCCCGGCATCAGAGCAGATCCCCCAGCGGTCAGAGCCAGAGACTTACGACATCGACAACTCAATTGAAGCCCGGCTCGACCGGCTATGAAAGCGAGCACACCATGAGCACTCACGCTGACAACTCAGCCGCCCCGCAACGGCCTGACCTGACCAACACCCATGCCGCGGCTACCAACCAGCCGGGCTCGTCGAGAAAGAGCCGGCTGTCCATCGCCACACTCTTTCAATGGGTCTGCATCCTCGTCCTTGGTCTGTTCCTCGGTCGCTCCTTCATGAGCGAGTCCGACAAGGGGCAACCACCCGCTTTGCAGCCAGGCGTTGACAAGGAGTCAGTTGTAGCGAGACCAGGATATTGCCAGCGAGTAAGAAGGCAGATGCACACGAGCCCCGTGGCTGCCTGGCCGGAGTCTAAGCCGCCGCCTGATTCTGATTCCAGTCCGTCTACCGAACAACTCGCCTTAGCTAACTTACGTCCGCCGTCGAGGCTAGAACGAGCTGAGGCGGGGGGTAAGCCAGTGCTGCTTGCGCGCGCCCGACTCCAGTCGCCAGGAACTGATCGACTTGGCCAATCACACGTTGAGCGAACTCGACAACTGTGAACGCCTAAATGCTCGGTTCATGGAGGCTCGAAAGGCCCTCTTCTCAGATGAAATCGGAAAGAAAGTGGCGGCAGACCTGGCAAACGTCAAACGAACCAGGGCCGTTCTGACCCAGGAAAAGACGCTGACTATGCAGAATCTGTGGGTGAACAGGCCGCTGTACAGGAAGGAGGAGAAACGGTCCTTGGAGGGAGAACGCTCCTTGCCAGATTTCGCCGCCTCCCTGCTGGCGACCGGGGGCTCATTGCCGCCCCCTGGACCCCGCTAGCCTCTCTCTGTTGCCGACGAAGAAAACTCGCGCAGGCCCAGAAACGGGCAAGTTCACCCACATGACCCCGCGCTAAACGAGAACAGAATCGCATTCTGGGACAGCCGTCAGCCAAGATGGAGCTGCACAGCTTCAATCGAAACCGGGAGTGCCCCAGGATGCGTATCCAGACGATCCTCAATCGCGTGGAGAAGTTTAAGTCGTTCGTTTACAGCGACACGAGCCTGGAGGAGCAGGACGTCGGTCCGGCGCTGGTGGTGCAGATCCAACCTCGAAGGAACAGCCGCCCGGTTTGCTCCGGGTGTGGGCGGCCTGGTCCCGCGTATGATCGCCTGGAGGAACGGCGGTTCGAGTTCGTGCCGTTGTGGGGAATCGCGGTGTTCTTGGCCTATCGGATGCGCCGGGTGAACTGCCCGCAGTGTGGTGTGACCGTGGAGATGGTGCCGTGGTGCGACGGCAAGAATCACTTGACGACGACCTACCGCTGGTATCTGGCGACCTGGGCCAAGCGTCTGAGTTGGAGTGAGGTGGCGTCGATCTTCCGCACCTCCTGGAACAGTGTCTGCCGGGCAGTGGAGCACGCCGTTGAATGGGGCCTGGCGCATCGGGACTTGAGCAAGGTAACGGCCGTGGGCGTGGACGAGGTCGCCTGTCGACGCGGGCACAATTACCTGACGTTGCTGTATGACATAGGCGAGGCGAGGCGGCTGCTGGCGGTGGCTGAAGGACGGACGGAGGCGAGCTTGCGTTCCTGCCTTGAGGAGCTGGGCGAGTCGGTCTGCGAAGGGGTACAGTTCGTGTGCAGCGACATGTGGAAGCCGTACCTGAATGTGATCGCAAAGCAGCTGTCGCACGCGGTGCACGTGTTGGACCGGTTCCACATCATGCAGAAGTTTGGCAAGGCGATCGACGAGATCCGGGCGGAGGAGGCCAAGCGGCTGGAGCGAGACGGCTACGAGCCGGTGCTCAAGAGGTCGCGGTGGTGCCTCTTGAAGCGGCCGGAGAACCGGACCGACAAGGAGACAGTGAAGCTGTCGGAAGTTCTGAAGTACAACCTGCGGACGGTGCGTGCGTACCTGCTGCGGGAGGAGTTCCAACGGTTCTGGGAATATGTGAGCCCGACATGGGCGGGGAAGTTCCTCGATGAGTGGACAGCTCGGGTGATGCGTTCGCGTCTGGAGCCAATGAAGAAGGTAGCGCGCATGCTGCGGAGTCACCGGCCGTTGATCCTGAATTGGTTCCGTGCCCGGGGCGAGGTCTCGGCAGGGGCTGTGGAGGGTCTGAACAACAAAGTGAAACTGGTGACGAGAAAATCGTATGGTTTTCGGACATCGGACGTGGCGAAACTGGCTTTGTTACACAATCTCGGGCGACTCCCCGAGCCAGAACACACCCACAGATTCTGCTGCCGCTTTCTATAAGTGAGAGCAAAAGCTTCATCGCAAATCTACTTGAGCCGATCCGACAGGCCCAGAAAGACCCCAATGACTTGAGCCCTGTTCCTGAGGATGTACGAGCCAGTGTGCAGAAGACGCTCGACCGGGTTAACGCCGCAAGCGAAACGTGCGAAAGAATGGCCGGGGAGTTGGAAACCATCATCGACGAAGCCGCAACGACTACGGAGAAGCCTGCTGGAGATCGGCCTCAAGCAAGCGATTACCAGGCTTGAAAGACAGGAGTCAAAGGACGCACGGACCTAATCACCAAGGAAGTCGACGACCAACAGAAGGACACCGACCGGAGGATTGCCAAGGCGAAGGCCGACGAAGCGAAAGCCAAGGGCGACCTTGCCGTTCTAAAGATCGAGGAGGGTGTGAAAGCCGCCGAGTTAGAAGCAGCGAACATTGCAGCCGCGCAGCAACGCAAGAGGGAGCATGACGAAGTCATTCGCCTTGCGAAAGACCCAGTGCTCCAGAGCACATTCCGCTGTTTCCTGGACAAAGGCTACGTCGCTTACAACGTTCATCCTGGAGGAGCGCCGCGGAAAGGGCGAGCGGCCCCTTTCGGGATCGGTCTGGATTTGAACAAACACGGCTGGCTTTCCGACTCCAAAGCGTTTGCCAAAGCGATGGCAGGCCGGGCTAACACTGACCTATACAACAACTTCACCGACCGCCGCCACTACCCCTATCCCAGGACCGCAGCCGAGTGGGATGAGATCGACCGTCTCTTGGTGTTGTTCAAGAAGGTTGGGCCGGTCTGGGTTGAGATGAGCTCCTGGAGCCGTGATCCGATGAGCCCAGACAGCGGCTTAGTCTAGCCCGAAACTTCCCCGCATGCGCAGGAAAGAGGGGTAAGACCCTCGGAAGAGTCTTACCCCTTGGGGCTGTTACTGCGAATCTTGGAAGAATCCGCCGTCCCCATGCTTTGCCTGTTCATTGATGTCATGAACCAAAGCAACGCACAGCCTGACCAAGAACCAGACAATGCAAAGCACTAGAAAGGCCCGCTTGAACCATGCAACCAGAGATTGCAGACGGCTCGGACGTGGACCATTCCAGCTCGGTTCTCTTGTCAAATCCAACCATTCAAAGATATTTCGACGATATGGCATAATGCCTCTTACCATTAAGCAGCAGGGTTTTAGTCGACTGCACCTACCTGGAGCAGCCGGGGGCTAGAGCCTGCCTTCTCCTTACACCCGCCCAAGAACCACGAGGTCCCTCGACTGTGCATAAGCGATAATCAGCACTGGCCTACGCTTAAGTACTTAAATGGTGTGATTGCTCCTTGGTCGGCCTGTCACCCCGGCGAGACGGTGTCTCGACTCTGGCCTTTGGTTAGGGTCTCCGGGTCAGATTCAGGGGGTGGAACGGAGAGCGAAAAGGCACGGGGGCCTCGTCCTTCATTGTATGGCGCTGGTGTCGGTCAAGAAAGGGCGGGGCGGCTCAGGTTTCTTGGGGTAGGGTCATTGATCCCCTTCCACAGATAGCAGCTCGCCAGGCGTCTCTCGGAAGAACACGTCATCGCGATCTCCCTTCGATGGATTGTGGGGAAGGAGCCTGGTGCGACCTCGCACGCAGGCAATCGCGTTTATCGTAACACTGCGCACCCACCGGAAGCAGGGGACAGGCTCCTGGCTAGACCCTACTCTCAGAGCGGCCAGCGGTTAGAATGAAGATACAAAGCCCTCGTGCTTTGTCGTCCTCCCAGCCGTTCCTCGTCGCCCGGAGGCCCTAAACAATGGCGTAGGCGTAAACAACGCCCGAACGAGTCAAGGCAGAATTAGTCTCGGGATTCCCTGACATCATTTGCTCCCAATTAGCACACGCACAGGTTTCGTTCATGGTCCTCAAAGAGGGCCATGAATAGAGCTCACACGTGAGCTGATTGACAAACTACCAGGGGACACCACCCTGTTTTGTGGAGCGAGTGAAACTTATGACGGAGAAATTCCTCACAAGTACATATCAATTTTTTAACACACACGATCATTACGGCTTAGAAACCTCGGAAGGTGAGGACGTTGAGCTGAAGTTTCGAGCGGTTCGTGATCCCAAGACTCGAAAGGTTGGGTTCGAGATCACGATTCCCAACGCCGATGCTTTGGTCTTTCCGGACGATCTTCCAAGGCTAATCCGGGCTTTTGGCTGGGGGATGGCCAGTCTCTGCTGGAACATGCAGGCTGGTAGTTCTCTGTCAGGGACTCGGGCGCGTGTTTGGGCTGCGGCTGCTTGTGTGTGCAGTAAAGTTGATTATGTGTTTCAGGATACAGCGCATGACTAATTGATGCCGGGCGGTTCTTGTTTTCAGACAGGAGCCGCCTTTTTTGTTTGTCATCGCTCGCAGGGTTCGGACTCCGGTAGCCCCTACCTTCCCACCCGGGACTCGTTAGAATGGAGATTACGAAGCCTTGGTGCTTTGTCGTCCTCCCAGCCGTTCCTCGTCGCCCGGAGGCCCTAAACAACGGCGTAGGCGTGAACAACGCCCGAACGTGCCAAGGCACCATTAATCTCGGGAAGTCCTGAAGTCATTGCTCCATGCCAGCGCACAGAAAGGTTGTGTTCATGACCCTCGTTTGAGGGCCATGAGCAGGACTCAGATGTGAGCTGAGTTGGCAACCCCCCAGGGGACACCACCCTGGTTTTCTTGGAGCAAAGACACTTATGAAGGAGAAATTCCTTACAAGCACATATGGTTGTAATAACACAAACAGCGAGTTCGGTCTACTGACCTCGGAAGGTAAGCAAGTTAAGCTCGGGTTTGAAGCAGTACGTGATCCGAAGACTGGAGGGGTCCAGTTAACGATCACGGTCCCACATGCTGAAGCTCTGGTTTTTCCAGACGATCTTCCGAGGCTTGTCCGAGCATTTGGATGGGGAATAGTCGATCTCTGGGCAGTAATGCTGATCGATGATTCTCGTATAAATGCTCTAGGGGCCATGTTGGGACGCTGTGCTCGCTTGATGTGTAAAATCGACCATATTTTCAGACATCCCCATTATGATGTTTGATGCCTAGGCGGTTCTTGTCTTTTGACAGGGGCTGCCTTTTTTCTTGGTCGAACCGGGGGCGAAGGCCCTCACGACGGTCGTTGCCCGGAAGTCGACCAGGCAAACCGTGCCTCGTCCCCGCAGGGTCCTCCCCGGCCGGTAGGGGAGTTGAAAAGAGGGCAGGGGAGGGCGTCCAGCTTGATCAACCCTCAAGTTGCCGGACGCCCAAGAGCTGCATCAGCGAGTCGCGGGCAGCGAGCACGTCCCGAGAATCCCCGGCCATCGTCAGTCGCTCACGGACCTTCTCGATGTCCCTGACAGTGACCGGGCCAACATCGCGGAGGAGCCCCTCATAGCCGCATTGCAGGGCGTAGCTGGTACGAAGTCCGTCGATCATGGCCTTGCCCAGGGCTTGGGTGCGAAGCTTCCGGTGAAAGTCGACCTCCAGGAGAAACAGCCGTTCGAGCGCGTTCATGGCGGATGCCTCCAACGCAGGGGCCAGAGATACAGCACACCCGTTCAGTATACCCGCCGGTCGAGCCTCGCGGCAGCTCTTTTTCTCGCCAGTAGTCTGTCTGCCGTCCACAGACCTGTTAAGAACCATCAAGGGTCCGCCGTAGGCGGGTTTCTGGTAGGGGCTGGTCGGAAGCGGGTCTGGGCGTGGCTATCCATGTGTTACTGAACGCACGGACCGTACCTGCTACCTCAAAGGTGTGCGTCTTTAGAGTTGGAAGACGCACTCACGGCGTGATCCAACGCAAAGTGGACAGCCGAACCCCCATCGATACGTGGCGGTTTCGCTGGGAAATGCGGGATGTTCCCGCTTATGTAGCCAGACGTATGCGTTGACGCGATGCGTGATCCGTAGCGGACCACGCACCCTCGGGGCTTTGGTTGCCCGTATCCCCAACGTGCGTCGGTGTGTCGGACCGACGTGCGCTACTACAGAGGGCGCAGTACAGTGTGTCCGGAAACGCTGCTCCTCGGGCTTCATTCTGGTTGTGCTGAGCCTGATGATGTCGAACGCGAGTGCCCTCGGCGAACCTGTCGTTGAACTCCCGGCACGCCTCACAAGACTCCAAGGCGATGACGGTGGAGACCTGCGCCGGCCAGGCGCCGACTCGTTCCCCTCGACCACAGCCCACCCGGCTATGCAGCGAGCATCAGTCGAACTCAGTCGACCTGGGGTGCTTGCCAGTTCACTGCTGGGTTGAGCTGGCTTGCCGCGCCGGCCGCCACGCGAGCCAGGATCCCTGCGTAGGTAGGGTACGAGAGCGGAACGCGAGCTAACTCGTCCACCCGCATCCCCGCGGCGATGGCGATCGCCGCCACCTGGGTGATCTCCACGTCCGCTCGCCGACGACGTGGCAACGGTGTCTCGCTCGCCCGCCAGGGCGAGTGAGCGAACGACGACTGCCCGAAGTACTTGGGGACCGCGTGACCGCCGTTGGCGAGCGGGGCGGTACACCCCGGGTCGGGGGGCGTCTGAAGGTTCAGCTCGTTGAACCGCTCGCAGTACATAGGGTGCCACTCTAGCACTGCTCACAGACGCCGTCCGACGCCGGCGCCAGCACGACGTGGTCGCCCGGCTTGACCTTCGTGACGCAGCTCCCACTCTGCGCCGACGACGCCCGCTCCTCGGCGCCCGAAGACCGAGGGAACGATGCGCCCCCAGCAAGCCGTCCCGGCTTGCGCGAGATCGGTGGCGGGGACATCCCCGACGCCGACGATCCGGACGAGAACCTCGTCCTCGGCCGGCTCGGGCACATCAATTTGCTCGATCAGGAACGGCGCCATCCGCACGCGCGGGCGACGGCGGCAGTGCACCTTTCATGGTTGGTCTCTACTGTCAGGAGTCAGAGGCAGGGTCAGGGGTCGGAAGCTGTTGGGTTCCTGACCCTGACGTCGCGTCGGCGCCCGACTACGAGGCGACGAGTTCGCGCGGTGCCTTCTGTTTGCTGTACGGCGGGTAGCGGAGGTCCGGGTCGATCCGCGTGCTGTGGTACAGGACGCCGCGGGCGTTCGTGTAGGCGCGAAATCCCCACTCGCCGTGGTACTTGCCCATCCCGGAATTGCCGACGCCGCCGAACGGCAAGTCGTGAATGAGCGGTTGGACTGTGCAGTCGTTGACCGCCGCGTCCCCGGATGTCGTTGCGTCCAGGATTTGCTCCGTCACGCGCCTGATCTTCGGCGAACACGTACAGGCCCAAGGGGCTCGGCCGGGCGTTGACGAAGTCGATCACCTCCTGGACGTTGTCGACCTCCAGAACCGGAAGGATCGGGCCGAATATCTCTTCCTGCATCACCGGCGACTCCGGCGACACGTTCACCAGCACGGTCGGCGCGATGAACCGGTCGTCGCGGTCGTGCTGACCGCCGTGGTAGATCGTCCCGCTCGCAAGCAGCGCCGTCAGCCGATCGAAGTGACGCGTATTGACGATCCGGCCGTAGTCCGGGCTCTTTTGCGGATCGTCGCCGTAGAAGTCAAGCACGGTTTCCTTCAGGTGTTCGCAGGAACGGCTTCGGCGACATCCTTGAACACCAGAACATAGTCCGGCGCGGTGCAGGTCTGGCCGGCGTTGTTCCAGCGGCCCTGGGCGATGCGACGGGCCGCGACCCGCAGGTTGGCCGACGAGTGGACGATGGTCGGGCTCTTGCCGCCGAGTTCCAGCACGACCGGCGTCAGGTTCTTCGCCGCGGCGGTCATGACGATCTTGGCGACCGTCGTGCCGCCGGTGAAGAAGATGTGGTCCCACTGCTGTTCCAAAAGCGCGGTGGTTTCGGGCACCGCGCCCAGGACCACGGAGAACGCCTCGCGATCCAGGTACTCCGGGATGAGCCGCGCGATCACGTCGGCCGTGGCCGGGGCGATTTCCGAGGGCTTGATGACAGCGGCGTTTCCTCCGGATATCGCCGCGATCAGCGGCGACAGCGTCAGCATCACCGGATAGTTCCAGGTGCCGATGATCAGGCCGACGCCGAGCGGATCGAACCGCACCCGGGCATCGGACGGGGCCAGCACAGGCGGCGTGCTGACCGGCACCGGCTTCATCCACTCCGCAGGTGGGCCAGCACGTGCTCGGCCTCGTCGGCCAGGTACTTCACGTCGGTCAGATCCGCGTCGATGCGGTTGCGGCGAAGGTCCGTCCACAGCGCCGCGTAGAAGTCCTCGGCGTGGTCCTTCATCATCGTCCGCAAGGCGATCAACTGACCTTCGCGCCATTCCACGGGACGGGTGGCGCCAGACTGAAAGTAGTTGCGGTGCCGGGCGACAATGGCGGAGAAATCGGGGGTGCTCATGGATCAATCCTCCTGGTTTGTTGTTGGTGGATTCGATGCCGGGGCCCCAGCAGCCCGGGCGCCTGCTCATGCTGGCAGGCCAGCCCGAGGGCTCAGCCGTTCTGGGCGGTCTTGAGCACGATCTTGCCGATGTGCCGGCCGCTGTCGATCAGCTCATGGGGGCGAAGTTGGCCTCGTCCAGCGCGAAGGTCTCATGGATGAGCGGCTTGAGCTGGCCGGCCCGTATCAGCGGCCAGACCTGCGCTTCCAGTTCGCCGATGATCTTGCGCCTTGTCGTCGGCGCTGCGCGCGAACGCAGGGTAGAGCCGATGTGGGTGAGGTGCTTGGTCAGCATCGGGGAGAAGTCGAGCTCCCCGGCCTGCGCCCTTGATCATGCCGATCTGCACGATGCGGCCGTTCATGGCGGCGGCCTGGAATTTGCGCTACATAGTCGCCGGCGATGATGTCGACGATCACGTCGACGCCCTTGCCATCGGTGGCTTTCATCACTTCCTCGACGAAGTCCTCTTCCTGGTAATTGACGGCAACATCAGCGCCCAGGGCCGAAGGCTGGCCTGTCGCTGTTCCGCATTAGCCACGGTGGTGATGATCGTCTTGTGGCTCGAAGGCCTTGGCCAGCATGGTGGCGGTGGTGCCGATGCCGGACTGGCCGCTGCCGTGGATCAGCACCGTCTCGCCGCGTTTGAAGCCGCCGCACTGGAAGAGGTTGACCCAGACGGTCATGAAGGTTTCCGGCAACGCGGCTGTTCCTGACCATATCCAGGCCCTCGGGGTAGGTGCAGGGTGGTGCGTTCATCCGCCACGGCGTAGTCCGCGTAGCCACCGCCTGGAATCAGGGCGCTGACCTTGTCGCCGACCGCGAAACGGCTGGTTTCGCTGCCAAGGGCCACCACTTCGCCGGAAATTTCCAGGCCCGGAATGTCCGAAGCCCTGGCGGGCGGGTCGTACAGCCCCTTGCGCCTGCAGCACATTGGGGCCGTTCACGCCGGCGGCGAACACGCGGATCAGCACTTCGCGGGGGCCTGGAACGGGCGTCGGCCGCAGGGTCGGAACCAGCACTTCGGGCCCGCCCGGCCGG
>CAVOLM010000015.1:0-11941 GCA_963696675.1 uncultured Gammaproteobacteria bacterium
CGACTTCACGCGACTGCGGCCCCTGGATCTGCAAGGGATAGGCCTCTGCTTCACGAATCCGTACGTCGAGCCCGGTCGTGGCCGCGAGCCCCTTTGCGTAAAACAGGGCGTCGCTCGAGGCGAGCGCAAACCAGAATCGGTTCTCATCCATCCGCGTCATCACCGGATCGTTGAGGATGCCGCCGTCGGCCGCGCAGATGAGCACGTACTTGGCCTGCCCCACCGCGCAGGCTGACAGATCGCGTGGTGTCATGAGCTGAGCAAGGCGCAGTCCGTCGCGGCCAGAGATCTCCAGACACCGTTCGACTGCCACGTCCCAAAGCGTCACATGGTTGAGCAGATGCCAGTATTCCGCCTCAAAGTTGTCGTAATGCGTGGGGAACAGCATGTGGTTGTACACCGTGTATCCCCTCGGGCCGTGGCGTTGCTCGGCTTCGAAGAACGGCGATCGGCGCAGGCGCGCACCACGTTGAACCACGCTCATGTCGAAGGGTGGCATTGCGAATCTCCAGTCGTCAGTAATCGGTCGAGCACATCATCGACAGAGTAACTGTCGCGACCGGGTTTCAGAAATCTCGCGATGTGGGCGACGTCGTCGCCGGCGGTGATGAGCGCCGGCTCGGGTCCGACAGCACCGCGTACCTGAGCGAGCCCCACAGTCGACAGCAGCCCATTGCATACACACTTGCGCCCGATCGTCTGCGCCTCGCTGCCCTCAGAAAAGCGCCTGTTGCAGGTGTTCTTGAAGCGAACAAAGGCCAAACATATCGTTTTCCTCGATACCGCGATGAAATCTACGTCGCCGTTTCGAGGGAACGGTTTCTGCACGGCGCTGTGCAGATCGAAATAGGAATTGCACGCACCAAAGGCGAGCACAACAATGAATCTCCGGAATCGAGTCGCACCTTCAAGCGCACTCCTAATGCTTGCGGTGTCGTTAACCGCGAAAGCAGGGACTCCAGGGCCTAGCACCCATGACTCAGAACGGCCGGCCCATGACCAGATAGAAGGCCGTTTCGCCCTCAGTGTCGTAGCCCATGGCCAGGTAGAGCGGCCCGAGGAAAGTGTCGAGGCCGAGAAACAGGCTCGTATCCTTGCGCGCGTCGCCAAAACTCGCCTGCGAGCGCTCGGCCCAGGCATTGCCGGCCTCGAGCGAAATGCCAGCGTAGACCGGAACGCTGAGCAACCCTGGACGATCGCCGCGACCAATCTGCCGGTAGTACATCAGACGCGCGATCCCATAGTGCGGTCCCGCGATCGAATTGGCGGTGAGCCCGGAGAGATTCAGGAATCCGCCCAACGTAAAGAAATCCTGGACCGAGGGTGTCAGGGCGTCGTTGTGCACGGTCGATCCTGCCGAAGCCCAGAGCACTAGCGTGTGCCGCCCCCAGCTGTGTGCCGCAAGCCAGTCGAAGTTGAGGATATCCGATGATTCATCATCTCCCAGTCCAACGCGTCCTGCCGTCCACTGCGCCTCGAAGGTCTGTCCATTGCGCGGGAAGTTGAGGTTGTCGAGCGCGTCGTAACTGAAGCTCGTGATGAACTCGCCCGTGTCGAAGTCCTGCTCGGGAAGCGAGGGATCGCCGATATGGACCCGCGATTGTCCGGACCCGCGACGGACACCGAAGCGCAGCTCGCCCCAGCTGCTGAACTCGCGGCCCACGGCGAGCTCGGCCTCCTGGCTGCGCACGCGAAACTCCGCGAGCGGCACCTGACCGTTGAGCAGTTGGACTGTGCGCACCTGGAGCAGGAGCTGCGGCGCGATGAAGTAGCGGGGTGAGTAGCTCAGCGGCTGGTAAAACTCCGTGCGAAACAGCGGGTTCTCGCCCACCTGCAGATCCGTGACCCATTCGGCGCCGAGCTCATTGACCTCTGTGACAATGAAGCGGGCGGCGGCGTTGTAGCTGTTGTTACCTTCGAAATCATCCTGCAGATTCAGGCTGAAGCGCACGTAGTTGGGTCCCCAGGACTTGCGCCGCGCGCTGACCTCGAGTCCTTCTCGCTCCTGATCGCGCACCAGCCGGTAGTCGACCGTCTCGAACAGATCGAGACCGTAGAGCTCGGTGATGCGCCGCTCGAGACTGCTGGTATCGAGCGGCTTGCCGACGAGCGGCTGCATGGCAGCGTCGATGATCCGGGCATAGCGATGTGAGCGCTCGTCGCTGCGCACGAAGTCGATCTGCGGCGCGCGCTCGTGTGCGCTACGCCGCGCCACGTAGCTGGCAAACTCCTCATTCGACACACCGAGTTGCCTCATGCGCGGCTCGACGGCGCGAGCCGCAGCGGCACCGCTCGCGATCGCTTCCGTCACCCTGTTGAATTCGAACGAGGTCATGTTCCCGAGCAGCGGCTCGATGACCACGTCGCGCGCCGTCAGGGTCGCACGCTGCCGCGCGGTTTCGCGCCGGATCAGCATCGCCAGCATCTGCGTGGAGACATCGAGCGGTGTGGTCAACGCGTCACGCTTCTGCAGCGGGTAGCTCACGTCCGACACGATCAGGATATCGACATGCAGGCTCCGGGCGATATTGACTGGTAGATTCTCAGCCAGCCCGCCATCGACGAGCACGCGCTTATCGAGTTCCACGGGCTCGAACACTCCGGGCGCCGACATGCTGGCGCGCATGGCTGTGGCGAGGTCACCGCTGTCGAGAACGATGGTCGCGCCGGTCTCGATGTCGGCTGCCACCGCGCGAAACGGAATCGGCAGGTCGTCGAAGTCTTCCACCTGCGATACCGGCAGGGTCTGCAGGCGCAGCATCTGGTTGAGCTTCTGCCCCTGGATCAGGCCGCGCGGCAGCAGGAACTTGCCACCCTTGAGACCGAGCGGCAGCCGAACGGGAAAATCGCGGTCGTCCTGTTTGCGGCGAAACGCAAGGTCCTTGCGCGAAGGTCGATCGCGGAACGCGTCCTGCCAGTCGATCGAGGTCATGAGCTTCTCGATCTCTGCCGCTGACATGCCTGAGGCGTAGAGTCCCCCGACCACTGCACCCATGCTGGTGCCGACGATGGCATCGACCGGCACGTGCATCTCGTCGAGCGCCTTGAGCACGCCGACGTGAGCGGAGCCGCGCGCGCCGCCACCGCTCAGGACGAGCCCGATGCGCGGCCGCCCACCCTGGCTGGGCGACGCCTCGGGGCTCACCGACGTCGATGGCTCAGCCTGCGCGAAAAACGACAACAGCAGCAGAACCGGGCCGGCGACTGCCGCCCCACGCCCTGCCAACGGGTTTGAACAGGAAGAGAGATTCAAGCGGAAGTCGCGCCCCAGCCGATGTAGACGCGCTTGTTGTGTTTTCCCTTGTTTTCGACCTTGGTGACCTGCATCCGCCCGATTTCACCGGTGCGTGCGACGTGAGTGCCGCCACAAGGCTGCAGGTCGATACCGGGAATGTTGAGCAGGCGCACCCGGCCCGCGCCGACCGGGGGACGGACCGACATCGTGCGAATCAGTTCCGGCTGCCGGGCGAGCTCCTCATCCGTAATCCATTCGGAGTGCACTGGCGTGTCGGCGCGGATCAGCTCGTTGAGCGAGACCGTTACGCGCTCGCGGTCGATCTCGTCCTGGGTGTCGAAATCGAGCCGACTGCGGTCGGCCGCGATCTGCCCACCCGTCACCCCAAATCGCAGGACAGAGCCGAGCAGATGCAGTGCCGTGTGCATGCGCATGTGTGCGTAGCGCCGGTCCCAGTCGATCTCGGCGGTCACCGCATCGCCGACCTTCAGACCGGCGGGCGCAGATTCCGGGACATGGACGATCCGTCCCTGCTCTGCCTTGCGAGTGTCGCTGATCCGGACCGAGAACCCGGCACGCGAGCGCAGCCAGCCGCTGTCGCCCGGCTGCCCGCCGCCCAGGGGATAGAACACCGTGCGATCCAGCACGATCGCGCCATCCTGGCACTCGAGAACCTGGGCCTCGCAGGACCTGAGGTACGCATCCTGCTGGAACAGGGGTTGAGTCGTCATGGCTGCAAGATTTAACAGCGAACCCCGCGCGCGTCCACCCTGGCGCGGGCAGCCGGTGTCACTTGGTCGTGCGCGCTCGACTCGCTACACTGCGCCGCAACTCCAAGAGCCCGCATGGGTCCCGCGCTGCGCACGTTTCTGCTCATGCTCCCATTGCTGCTCCTGGGCACCGCTGTCGCCCAGGAAGCGAGCGACTGGGAGCACTACGGGGGCGATGACTTCGGGCAGCGCTACTCGACGCTCACCGAGATCGATCGCGACAACGTCGCCGGTCTCGAGCAGGCCTGGGTCTATCGCACCGGGGAGCTCGGCGAAGGATTCGCCCGTGCCGACAAGCTGGCATTCGAGGCGACTCCGATCCTCATCGAGGGGACGCTCTACCTGAGCACCCCGACCAACATCCTCATCGCGCTCGATGCCTCGACGGGCAAGGAGCGCTGGCGCTATGACCCCCGGATCGATCGCAAGGCCCGCTATGCGGAGGCGACTTCGCGCGGCGTCAGCGCGTGGCGCGACGGACCGGCCAGGGCCGCCGGTGTCTGCGGGCTGCGCATCTTTATGGGCACCCTCGACGCGCGACTTCTGGCCGTCGATGGTCGCACCGGCAAGCCTTGCGTGGACTTTGGGCCCGGCGGGGAGGTCGACCTCACAACCGGCGTGCGCCTGCGTGATCGGCACGACTATCTCGTAACCTCGCCGCCCGCCATCTTCAGGGACCTGGTCATCGTGGGCGCTGCTATCGGCGATAACCGGGCGGTCGACGTCGAGCGCGGAGTGGTGCGTGCATTCGATGCGCGCACAGGCGTGCTGCGCTGGTCCTGGGACCCGATCCCGACCGATCCGAGTGATGCGGTCAGCAAGGAATGGAACGCGCGCAATGCGCAAAGTACCGGGGCGGCGAATGCCTGGAGCCTGATGTCGGTGGATCCAGCACGCGGGCTTCTGTTCGTACCCACCGGTTCGGCGAGCCCTGATTTTTACGGCGGAGAGCGCCTGGGCTCGAACCGTTACGCCAATTCGCTGGTGGCCCTCAACGCGACCACCGGCAAGATCGTCTGGCACCAGCAGCTCGTGCATCATGACCTGTGGGACTACGACGTACCGGCTCAGCCCGTGCTCGCCGAACTCGTCCGCGATGGCAAAGCGGTCGCCGCGGTGGTGCAGGCAACGAAGATGGGCGTGCTGTTTGTTTTCGACCGAGAGACCGGCGTGCCGCTCTTCGACATCCGCGAGCGCTCGGTGCCGCGCTCTGATGTCCCGGGCGAACAGTCCTGGCCGACCCAGCCGCTGCCCGTGTTGCCGTCACCGCTCGTTTCGCACGCACGCGTGCGCCCCGAGGACGCGTGGGGACTGACATTCTGGGATCGTGGCAAGTGTCGCGACCGCATCGCGGTGCTGCGCTCGGAGGGCATCTACACGCCACCCAGCCTGCAGGGCACGATCCTCTATCCGAGCTATGCCGGCGGTAGCAACTGGGGTGGACTTGCACTCGACAGCGAGCGCCAGTGGGCGATCGTGCCAGTCACTCAATTGCCGATGGTCGTGACGTTAATCAAGGCAGACGCAGTGCGCGCCATGGCGCGTTCGGGTGAGTATCCGGATTCGGAGTTTGCCCTGCAGTCAGGCACTCCTTACGGAATGCGCCGCGAGGCGTTGTTGTCGCCTTGGGGATTGCCATGCACGCCCCCGCCCTGGGGCTCGCTTGCTGCGGTGGATCTGCGCAACGGCGAAATCAAGTGGCAGGTACCACTCGGTTCGACACGCGATCTGCTGCCTTTCTTCGTGCCGACGCGGACGCTCGGCACACCCAATTCCGGCGGACCGATTGTCACGGCCGGCGGGCTCGTGTTCATCGGCGCCGCCATGGACAATTATCTGCGCGCGTTCGATGTCGAAACGGGCAAGGAACTCTGGAAGGGACGCCTGCCCGCAGGCGGCCAGGCAACACCCATGACCTACCATGACGCCGTGCGCGATCGTCAGCTGGTGGTGATCGCGGCCGGAGGCCATGGCAGTCTCGGTACCAAACAGGGCGACTACGTGGTTGCATTCGCGTTGCCCCGACCCTTCGCCACGGAGCCCCCTAAACAATGAGACCACGGACCGCGAAACCGCGGACGCTCAAGTCATACTGCGGGTTCGCGGCCGCTCTGTTGTCTCTCAGCTCAGTCGGCATTGCGGCAGCGAGCGAGCTTCCTGAGCTCGGCCCGATCACGGTGACCGCGACACGGCGCGCGCAGTCGCTGAACGACTTCGCGGGCAGTGTCTCGCTTATCGGTGCCGAAACGATCGGCGACGTGGGGCCGACCCACCACAGTGAGGTGATGAATCGCGCACCCGGCACCTACATCCAGCGAGGTAGCGGGCAGGAAAGTCTCACGGCGATCCGCTCGCCGGTGCTGACCGGCGCCGGTTCCTGCGGCGCGTTCCTGTTGCTCGAGAACGGCATCCCGATCCGGCCCACCGGCTTCTGCAACGTCAATGACATGTTCGAAGTGAACTTCGAACAAGCCCAGGCCATCGAGATCGTGCGCGGCCCGGGATCGGCGCTCTATGGCTCGAGCGCGGTGCACGGAATCATCAACGTGCTGATGCCGGACGCGGCACAACTGCCCGCGTTCGGGCTGGCGAGTGATTTTGGTCCCGCCGACTACGTGAGCGCGCGTCTGGCAACCGCAGGCCATGGCGCGGCTACGGACCTCGGGCTGCTGGGCCATTACACGCACGATGGAGGCTGGCGCGATCATTCCGGCTTCGAGGAGGAAAAACTCAACGGCCTGCTCGAGCATCGCGCCGGCTCCGGCACGCTGCGGATGATGCTCACGGGCACCAATCTCAACCAGGACACGGCCGGATTCATCCAGGGATTCGAGGCTTACAAGGATCCGGCGATCGCCAGGTCGAACCCCAATCCAGAAGCCTTTCGCGATGCGGACAGTGCGCGACTGGGCGCGCAGTGGGACGCGCCGCTGGGCGAGCACGCCGATCTCGATCTGCGCGCGATCGTGCGACATTCTCACATGGATTTTCTGCAACATTTCCTGCTTGGCAAACCGCTCGAGCGCAATGGCCAGGACAGTGTCGCGGCGCTGGCATCGATCGGCTGGCAGCTGCACGGGGGCGGACAACTGACCGCAGGAGCAGACGCCGAGTTTTCCACCAGCACGCTGCTGGAAGAGCAGGATCACCCCACTACGGACGGCAGCCCGGCTGCTAACGCGATCCGTCCCGCTGGCAAGCACTATGACTACGACGTGAACGCCTGGGTGCTGGCGCTTTATGGTCAGCTCGAGTGGCCACTTGCCAAAGCGTGGTCACTCAATGCCGGACTGCGTGGTGAATACACTCATTATGCATACGACAACCACATGATTGCGGGCAACACTGACGAGAATGGCGTGCCCTGCCCACTCGGCGGCTGTCTCTACAACCGGCCCGCCGATCGCAATGATCAATTCGAGAACCTGGCGCCGAAGTTGGGTATCAGCTGGCGTTTCGCAGCGGGTCAGCTCGCGTACCTCAACCTCACGAGTGGTTTTCGCGCACCTGAAACGACGGAGCTGTATCGCCTGCAGCGTCAGCAGTCCGTTGCCGATCTGGACTCCGAGCACATCAAGGGCGTCGAGCTGGGCCTGCGCGGCAAGGTGCAGACCCTTACCTATTCGCTGGCCGCCTTCGACATGGACAAAGAGAACTTCATCTTTCGCGATGCCGCAGGCTTCAACGTCAGCAATGGGCGAACCAGCCACCGCGGCGTGGAATACGAATTCACCTGGGCGATCGTGCCGCAATTGCTGCTGAGCGGCGCGGGTACCGTGGCTCGACACCGCTACGAGTTCAGTCGCAGCGCGGACGCGGGCGAGCAGATCAGGTCGGGCAACGATGTCGATACCGCGCCCCGTAACCTGCATGCGCTGCGACTGGGATGGCTCCCGGTACCCGCGTTGCGCGCCGAGGTCGAGTGGTTGTGGGTGGGCCCCTATTTCCTCGATGCGGCCAACCTGCATCGCTACGACGGTCACGACCTCGTCAATCTGCGTTGCGGCTGGCAGATCGCCGATCGCTGGCGACTCGATGCGCGCGTCAACAACCTGCTCGACGTCGCCTATGCCGATCGCGCTGATTTCGCCTTCGGCAACTACCGCTACTTCCCGGGACGCGAGCGCACGCTGTTCTTCCAGATCGGCTATTCTTCCGATTGAGCACGAGGCCGATCGCACGAGACAGGACCGGGCATGTCTTATCTGATCCTCTCACTTGCGATCCAGGTCGCGCTGATCGTCCACGTCATTCGCACCGGCCGCAATTCACTCTGGATCTGGGCGATCGCGCTCATCCCAGTGGCTGGACCGATCGCGTACGTCGTGGCCGAGGTCCTGCCGCAGTTGCTTCGCAGCCGCACGGCACGACGCGCCACCGCGGCGGTGCGCAAGTCACTCGATCCGCAGCGCGACCTGCGCCGCTACTCCAGCGAAGTGAAACTCTCGGGGAACATCGACAGCCGCAGACGGTATGCCGAAGAACTCGCCGCCCACGGAGAGTTTGATGCGGCAATCGAGGTTTACCAGGCGGCGCTCAGCGGTTTGTACGAACACGATCCGCAGCTGCTTCTCGGCCTTGCGGGAGCCCAGTTCGGCAAAGGGGATTTCAGCTCAGCACGCGCCACCCTCGATCGCCTGATCGAGCACAATCCCGATTTCAAATCTGCGGATGGGCACTTGCTCTACGCGCGCGCGCTCGAGGGCGAAGGCAATCTGGCCAAGGCGCTAGACGAATATCGGGTTCTCAGTGGCTACTATCCCGGTGCCGAGGCGCGCGTGCGTTACGGACAGCTCCTCAAGCGGCAGGGCGACCTGGATTCGGCGCATCGCGTGTTTCAGGAGCTCCTGGATAGTGCGCAGCTCGCGCCCGCGCACTATCGCAAGGCGCAGCGCGAATGGCTGGAGCTCGCGCGACGCGAGCTGTCATAACCACCGGCGTGCTCGAGCTGCTGCCGCGGCTTGTCACCGCTTTGGGCGCCTTGCCTCCCGATGTGACCTGACTGTCACCTGCCCCCGACTGATTTTCCTACCACTCACTCCGTAGGATTTGCCTCGCATACCCGTGCGGCCCCGCGTCGACGCGCACGGGGCAAGGCTGTAGGCGCGCAAATCAGTGATGTGAGGAATCTGGATGAAGAGAGTGATCGGTTGCTGCGTCCTGCTCGCGACCCCCTTGGCCGCCGGCGCTGCCCTGGCAGACGAGCAGCCCGAGTCGGCCTTGCTTCAGCGCCTGGAGCAACAGGAGGAACGTATCAAGGTGCTCGAGCGCACGCTCGAGATCCAGGACGAGACTGCCAAGGCTGCGGCGGCCAGTACGCCGCTCGTCAAGGCGAGTCCCAAGGGATTCTCGTTTCAATCTTCCGACGGAGCCAACCAGATCAGGTTACGCGGCCTGGTACAGGCCGATGGCCGCTTACTTCTGGACGATGCAGGACTCGGCGGCGTCGATACCTGGCAGCTCACGCGCGTGCGTCCGATCATCGAAGGCACGCTCAACAACTTCATGGATTTCCGGTTCACGCCGGACTTCGGTCAGGGCCGCACGGTGATCCAGGACGCCTACCTGACTGCACGCCTCAACCCCGCCCTCCGTCTCACTGCGGGCAAGTTCAAGAGTCCCTTTGGACTCGAGCGCCTGCAGTCCGCATACGACATCCGCTTCGTCGCCCGCGCCTTTCCCACGAGCCTGGTGCCGAACCGCGACATCGGCCTGAACTTCGAGGGCGACTTCCTCGACGGCCGGCTGAGCTACGCGCTCGCGTACGCCAATGGTGTCATTGATGGCGGCAGCAGCGAGACGCTCGGTGACGTGGATGTCGATGACAAGAAGGATTGGATCGCACGCGTGTTCGCGCAGCCTCTTGCCAATGCCGAGTCGTTCGCACTGCGCGGCTTCGGCATCGGCATCGCCGGCAGCTACGTCAAGCAGACGGGCACCGTCGCGCAGCCCCTGTTGCCGGCATTCCGTACTTCGCCGCAACAGACCTTCTTTCGCTACCGTGCCGGTGCCACTCCCGCGGTTGCGGACGGTGAGCGATTGCGCTATTCGCCACAGTTCTATTACTACGTCGGCAGCTTCGGCCTGCTTGGCGAATACGTTCAGGTCTCGCAGGAGGTCTCGCGCACGACGACTGCGGGTCCGCGCCGCGCGACCATCAATAACAACGCCTGGCAGCTGGCGGTCGCATGGTTCGTGACAGGCGAAGAAGAAGCCTTCAAAGGCTACACGCCGGGCTCGACGTTCGTTCCCGGCAAGTCGTGGGGCGCGCTCGAACTCGTCGCCCGTTATCACGAACTGGATATCGACGACGAGGCATTCGCGGGCGCCACCAACTCCTTCGCGGACCCCGCGGTGTCGGCGAGCAAGGCCACGAGCGCCGAGATTGGCATCAACTGGTATCTGAATCAGAATCTGAAGTGGGAGCTCGATTACGGTATCACGCGCTTTGACGGTGGTACGGCGACGGGCGACCGCGACGACGAGAAGTTCATACTGACCCGCTTCCAGCTCGGCTTCTGAGTCCCACAGCACGGAGTGAATTCATGCTCGACCATCGATCTGTACGACGCCTGTTACTCGTTTCGCTGGCACTCATAACTCTGGCGTCAGCCGGCCATGTGCTCGCGTCAACGGTGACATTGCTCAACGTTTCCTACGACCCAACGCGCGAGCTGTACGTCGACTATAACGCCGCATTCGCAAAGTACTGGAAGGCCAAGACCGGCCAGGACGTCAAGTTCAACCAGTCTCACGGTGGCTCGGGCAAGCAGGCACGCACCGTAATCGATGGTCTGGCCGCGGATGTAGTCACCCTCGCGCTCGCAGCCGACATCGATGCGATCGCCACCAAGGGCAAACTCCTGCCGCTCAACTGGCAGAGCCGCCTCCCGAACAACAGCTCCCCTTACACCTCGACTATCGTGTTCGTAGTCAGAAAGGGAAACCCGAAGGGAATCCGCGATTGGGGCGACCTGGTGAAGCCAGGCGTCTCTGTGATCACGCCCAACCCCAAGACCTCAGGCGGCGCACGCTGGAACTATCTCGCCGCATGGGCCTGGGCCCTCAAGCAGCCCGGGGGCAACGATAAGAGCGCCGAGGAGTTCGTGGGTCGTCTGTACAAGAACGTACCCGTACTCGATACGGGCGCACGCGGCTCGACCACTACTTTCGTGCAGCGGGGCATCGGTGACGTGCTGCTGGCTTGGGAGAACGAGGCGTTGCTGGCGATCCGTGAGCTCGGCCCCGACAAGCTGCAGATCGTTGCCCCCTCAATCAGCATCCTGGCCGAGCCACCGGTCACTGTGGTCGACAAGGTTGCCCTGCGTCACGGTACTCGCGACGTCGCGCAGGCGTATCTCGAGTACCTGTACAGCAAGGAAGGCCAGCAGATCATTGCGCGCAACTACTATCGACCGCGCGACCCTGAGATAGCCGCCAAGTACGCGAGCCAGTTCCCGAAGCTTAACCTGGTAACGATTGCCGATTTCGGCGGGTGGGCGAAGGCGCAGAAGACCCACTTTGCTGACGGCGGCGTCTTCGATCGGATCTACGCCCCGTAGTCTCGCGCCCTTGGCGGGCGCATTGAGAAAGTACGGGTAGCCGGTAACGTTGGCGCCTTAGTCCACGATGAGTCGATAGCCGGCGCTGGGCACGGTCTGCAGCACTTGCGGTGCGGCCGGATGGGCCTCGATCTTCTGGCGTAGACGGTGCACCAGCTGCTTGAGGAGCTGGCGATCGCCGGCGCCTGAATGTCCCCACACCTGCACCAGCAGGCGATCCGAATTCACCGTGCGGCCGTGACTCGCGAGCAGCGCCTGCAGCAGGCGCAACTCCAGCTTGGTGAGTCGCACCGGTGCGGCAGCACCGACCTGGACGGTGTACTCAGACACGTCGAGCCTGACACGGCCCGCGACCAGGCTCGCCGCCGGCGTAG
>CAVOLM010000016.1:0-49169 GCA_963696675.1 uncultured Gammaproteobacteria bacterium
TCTTGATCGGGCGGTGTGACGTGACTCACACATCACCAACGTACGGGATTGGGTATTTCCTTGACTTAATCCTGCGGTTTCGCGTAAGTCCCCGCGGTTGCGAGCAACTCAACCATTCAGGATTCTGTGCGTTGAATGTGGTTTTTTGTGGACAATTCTTGTAATCGTTTTAGCGTTGACGCGCGAGGTTCATTCTGCCTGTGCCGCCTCTGTATTTGCCTACGACGATGACACCGACCGCGTCGAATACCTGCCGATTGACCTGTCCACACTGCGGACATGCATCAGTGGAGACGATGCCAACTGATGCCTGCATCTACTTTCACGTTTGCGCGGGTTGCGGCTCGACGCTTCGCCCGAAGCCGGGCGACTGTTGTGTCTTTTGCTCCTATGGTTCCGTGCGTTGTCCGCCACGCATGAAAAGCAACCGAGATGCATAGGATCCTGCGACAGCGCCTGCCAACTGCGCCGCGATGAAACCCGGAACGTCCACGGGCCGAATGCCTGAGAACGTGTCGGACAGCGAGCGCGCAATTGTGATCGCAGGATTCGCAAAGGATGTCGAAGCAGTAAACCAATAGGCGGCACCGATCCACGCCGCCACAAGCCACGCCGGGTTCTGATCGCGACGTACTCCGAGCACGACGAAAAGCAGTCCAAATGTCGCGACGAACTCGGCGAGCCATTGGCCGTATCCGGTTCGCGCGTGCACCGAGGCCTGGAACTCGGGTAGCGAAAACATTGCGTGAGCCAGGAGCGCGCCGGCGCAGCAACCCGTAATCTGTACTGCAATGTAACCGCTCGCCTCGCGCACGGTGAGGGCACGGCGGGCCGCCATGACCAACGAGACAACCGGATTGAAGTGCGCACCACTGACTGGCGCAAGGAGAGTGATGAGTACACCGAGGACTGCTACCGTCGCGCCGGTGTTTGCCAGAAGCGCGAGGGCCATGTTACCGGCCGCGAGGCGTTCGGCCATGATGCCCGAGCCGATTACGGTGGCCGCGAGCAGGAGCGATCCCAGCGCTTCCGCCAACAGGCGCCGATACAGGCTCACGCCGGCTCTTCCGTTCTCGAACGACCGATCGCGTCGAGCCGCTCTTGCAGCTTGATGCGATCCAGAGAGCGAATCGGCAGGCTCGTAAAAATCTTGATGCGATTTTCGAGCTCCTTGAAGGCCTGGCGGAACGCGAGCCATTTCTCGGTGTCCGGACCCTCGACCGCAGCGGGTCCTCAACGCCCCAGTGCGCGGTCATCGGCTGGCCGGGCCAGTACGGACAGACTTCGCCGGCTGCGTTGTCGCAGACTGTGAAGACGAAATCGAGCGAGGGAGCGCCGGGCCCTGCGAACTCATTCCAGCTCTTGCTCCGCAAACCCTCGGTTGGCAGCTTCATGTGTTTCAGCAACTCAAGAGCGATTGGGTGCACCGCGCCCCTGGGATGGCTCCCGGCGCTGAAGCCGCGGAATTTCCCTCCGCCCCAGTGGTTGATCAGTTGCTCCGCCAGGATGCTGCGCGCGGAATTGCCGGTGCAGAGAAAGAGAACATTGAACGGACGATCGTTCATAGGGTCACCTATACCGATGCAGCTGATGCACAACACGGCTTGGCGCGAGCCTCATTCTCCGGATCGCTGCCGTAGACGGTACTCTCCCCGGTGGTTAGAAACGTCTCCCACTGGACACCCTGTGGATCTTCGATCCAGCTTTTTTCGCCCTTGGCGTAGCAGCAGATCGTGGCACCCTCCTCCAGGACCTCTGCTTCCGCACGCTGCAGACGCGAGTACATGTCCGCAAGCTCGGCGCGATCTTCGACCTGGATGCCCAGGTGGCGAATGCCCGCCTCACTGCCGCGCTTGCTGATCGCGAAATTGACGCGCGGGTCTTCGAGCATCCATTTCGCATAGTCGGGTTTGGTCACGGTCGGTTCGGCTGAAAAGAGCGTGTTGTAAAACCGGATCGAGGCCGCGATGTCTTCGACGCTGACATGGACATGGAGACGCTTCATTTGGGATACCTCAATTCAAAGCTTCTTGACCATGAATCCAGAGGTCGCAGGACACAAGTCAGCGAACTCACGTGTGGCGCGGATGGCGGCGGGGGCACTCTCGCGAGCCGCGGGCTCGTAGCCTCGGTGAGTGAAGAAGGTCTCCGCCGTCGTCGTCAGTAGAAAGATCGAGCGCGCACCGCGGCCGCGAGCATAGGATTCCACGTGCTCGACCAGCGCGCGCCCGACACCGGTTGACCGATATTCGGGCACGACGACCAGCGAACGCAGAAGCGCATCGGATCCGCAGAACTCCAAGCCTACTAGCCCTCTTGGGGCAGTCGCCGGACCGCAATAGAAGAAGTGTTCCATGTGCTCTTCCGTGAGGTCGGAACCCGGGAGCGACGCTGATTCCACCATCGCACAGGCAATCTTCCTGGAAGGACGCGGCAGAATAGCTTCGCTCGTCATCGCAGGCTCAAGCCGCCCTGGAAGCTTTTCTCGCTGCTCGTCTTGGTTCTCGAGTGGGGGCACACTTCGGTGCGCACGCGGCGGCTCTCGTCACCGCAACAGTTCTCCGTCAGGTACCCGACGAGAGCGTTCATTTCCCCGAAATCAGCTGAATAGATGAGCTGACGACTGTTGCGCTGCTGGATGACGAGACCTGCCCGATGCAGGTGCTGCAGGTGAAACGTCAACGAAGATGGAGGTAGCTTCAGACGCGTGGCAATCGTGCCTGCATTCAGCCCCTCGGGCCCGGCTTCGACAAGCATGCGATAGATGCTCAGGCGGTACTCATGGGCCAGAGCAGCAAGGGCGGCGACAGCCCGTCGGTGGTTTGTCATTCTGATCCTTCGAGGATTGTCGAAATGATGTCGGGTCATCTGGCTGATGTCAAGTCCGACCATCCGCAGCGGCGATCAGTGCGCCTTGAGATCCTCGACAATTGCGGCCATACCGGGGTCGCGATTCGCCAGCCAGTCCTGTGACATCAGCCGAGCGCGCAATGCAGGCTCGAGCGTGGGCACGGCAAGGTCGAACTGGTCGCCGTAGCAGCGCGGATTGCCATGGCAACCGTCGACGAGGTTCCAGTAACCGGTGTTGATAGCAAAGCAGACCTTGGATGCGGGGAGGCAGACCGGTTCCCCATGCTCCGACCACCAGTGCATGCGGTCGCCCACCGCGTCGCCCACGATCGTCACCTTGTCGCCGCCATCGTGCTTCAGCGCGGCGGCGGAGGCGATGCCCGCCGAGAATGTGTAGTTGCCGACGAGGAGATAGATCCGCCCGGGAACGCGCTGCGCGATCTCGCGCATGAGGTCGCGGTTCTGTGTGTTGTCACCACCGGTGTCGAAGCGCAGGTCGAGGATAAGGTTCTTCGGCGGCGAGGACTTCAGACGTTTCGAAACGGCACCCACAAATGGTGCGATCTTCTCATCGCCCTCATCGAAGTTGCTGCGGAACTGTACGTAGAGCGCCTCGAGATCCGGCAGATCGATCATGCGGAACCAGGCGTCGGGCTCCTGAAGGTATACCGGCGCGCGGGAGGGATCGACGGCGGTCCGCCACCCTTTCTCGCGCTCCCCGTCCCAGAGTGCCGGGATCCAATAACGTCCCGGAACCTGCCCGGGTGGAATCTCCGCCGCTGGGTGTGCATCGACTGTCCGCGTTACGACCCGGCCGTTAGGGAGCTTCAGTTGAAGCTCGAGGCGATCGGGATGCCGCGCGAGGCCGATCGCGTGCAGAGCCTCGGGGCTGTGGATGATCCAGTTCATATTCCAGCGACGGTACCCATCGATGCCGCCCTGCAGCGGACGAAGGCGCTCCATCAGCTCGCCGGGTGTCAGGCCGTCGATCGTTACAATCGAGGCGCCGAGGAGATCAGCCGAGTCGGGGCCGGCGCGCGCGATGAGGAGTGCGTCCGCGAACCAGATCATGCGCACGGGAAGGCGCAATTTCGGCCTCCAGCTGCCCTCGCCAGGATGGATCGAATCGTGTCCATTGTCGGCAAGGCCTGCGAAGCGTGCGAGCGCGAGCATGAACTGAGCGTCCGTCATCGCAGGTGCTCGGCCGCGCAGGTCGACGATGAGCGCGTGCGCCTGCTCTCGTGCGTCGGGCGAGAACACGGGCGCCTGATCGACGTACCCGTGCTGCACGACATCGAGGTCCGCAAGCCGCGACTCAGCAACCTCGTCCGCCGCCACGCTCGTGGCGCACGCGCTCGCGATCAGGAAGCCAGGGGCCAGGTGTTGCAGGATGCCCAGGGACACACTCTTATTATTCCTTAGGGAGCGAGCAATGACGATCCTCATCGATCGCATGTTCCGGGGCTCTTTTTCGATGCGCGGTTCGATCGGGCCGCTCAAGCCCATGGACCTGCTCTACTTCAGCTTCTCGACCGTCTCGACCACGGGCTTCGGCGACATCATTGCGATCACGCGCCCGGCACGAACCGCCTGCACGATTGAGATGATCATCGGTCAGCTGTTCATAGCGATACTGATTGCGAAGCTGGTTGGCGTCTACCCGCCGCGCGGACGCGCCGGGTGACGACCGGGAAGCCTCCGTACTGGCGGAGTGGTCTTCAAGTGCTCAGGCGAGTACCGTGACGCTTCTTCGATGAACGCAAACTCGTCAACGAATACGACCTGCCAACTGACCTGCCCACACTGCGGCCATACCTCGGTCGAAACGATGCCGACGGATGCCTGCATCTACTTTCACGTTTGTGCGGGCTGCGGCTCGACGCTTCGCCCGAAGCCGGGCGACTGCTGCGTCTTTTGCTCCTATGGCTCGGTACGCTGTCCACCCCGTCAGTGCTGCGCCCAAGCATGAGGAGATACGCGGCGCAATTCGACGCGTTACGGACGATCGTCGGACAGCTCGGCGACCCATTGCGCTGCAGCTTCGCGAACCGGTGGGCTCTCGTCTTGGAGCACTTGCTGTATGTAGAGGACAGAGTCCTGGCTTCCAATGTCGCCCAGCGCCTCCACCGCATCGAGGCGAAGCGAGTTGTCCTTTGCGCTCAGCGCGACACCAAGAATCCGCGCCGCCTCCGGCGTGCCGACGTCCACGAGGGCCCGAACGGTAGCGCGACGAATTCCTGAATCAGGATCCTGAATGGTCTGCTGAAGCGTCTGCACTGCGAGACTCCCGCCACGCTCGCCGAGCGCATGAATGGCCTCCTCGCGAACCGCGGCATCCGCGTAACCGAGCGCGGCATTCGCCAACACCGAATCGGCATTGTGTCCTGCAGATTCTGCTGCGGTCGCCACGGTCGCGAGCCCGGTCTTACGCAACTCACTCGCGAGCGTGTGACTCCTCGCCTCCATCACCGGCGTTCCAACAGTGCGCGACCGATGGGCCGCGGGGTTGGTCGCCGCGCCGCTCAGCTTTGGCACGAGTCGCGCGGCTGTTTTGGCTCGCGGTTGGCCCGTGGCACCGGCCGGCAACCAATCGGCACTACTGATGAGCACCACCGTGCCAGCCAGCACGCCCGCTGAAACCAGACCTATGGCTCGTCGAGACATCATCATGCTGCGGATGTACCTCAGGCGCCGCAGAGGTTCACTTTGTGAAGGAGCCTGCCGTGATCGTCTGGTTTCCACCTTTCTCTATCGCCAACACTTCGAACCCGTACTCGCCTGGCTCGAGAGACTTCACGAATTCCGGCGGAACAGTCACGCTCATCGGGGCGGGTGGGTCTGTGGCCGGAAGTGTCACCTGAAAGGGATCCACGATCACCTGGTAGGCGACAACGTCAATCTCCTCGTCGGGAAACACGCCGCCCGCGGGATCGGTTGCCTTTTCTGTAACCGGGTTCCAGCGGATGGTCAGGGCGTTGTCTGCACCCACCGTGTGATCGGAAGCGGAGACATCGGGCCCGGCCGGAACAGCGTGCGTCAGTGTTCCTTCGCCTGATATTTCGGCCCCATCAACCGTTCTGCCTTCGAACTCGTAAGTCCCCTCCGGAAACAGGGCCAACAGATCAGCCAGCGGGAAGTCGGAGAGTGTCGGCTCTGCGCCCTCGAAAAACAGCTCGCTGAGGCCCAGTTTCCTGTAACCCGCTCTGCCCTGAAGATCCGCGATGGTGCGCCCTTTGGGATTTACGATCCTGAGCGTCTTCCAGTCTTCCCCATCGAGCGCGACATGAAATCCGAGGTCATTGTCGGTGGAGTTGTACTCGATGAAGATCCGCGACACCTCGAACGCAACGTCCTCTTTCTTGTCTTTTGCCCAGGCCCCTGGCCCGGGAGCCACCAAGCTGAGAAGACCGGCGACCAGTATGGGAACTCTGGCCCGCGTTCGTGCACTTCTTACAAGAGCCGCTAATGTTTCCATTCTGCACCTCCTGAATCGGCGCAAGCTGCGACCTGCACGAGGCGTCGTCCAAGCAGAGGCCTTCGCAGTAACGCGCTTGCCCTTGGTGAGACGAGCGGCTTTCCAAAATCATTCGTTGCCCACAACAATGGGTTCAGGCATTGCTGCGTTCGCCAAGGTTTTTCGGCCAATGGCATGGGGGATCGGTGAACGGTCGTGTCGTCCCGCCTGTTTCGACATACCTTGTCGAATGGAGGTGATCGATGAGATCCGACTGGTCAGCTCAACCAGCGCGTCGGCGCTCGACCATGGTGGCCTTGGCCAGCGTTGCTGCCATCGTAGTGTTGACCCCGGTCTATCGCCTGCAGCAACTTTCCTGGCCCTACGCCGTGGCCGCTTCGGTCACGTTCGTTCTGCCGTGCGTCGTGTTCGGTTGGATCGTATGGCGAATACTCATGAGGCGAAGTGGCGCGGTGTCGTTGGGTCGCGCTCTCGCCGTGCATGCGGTGACAGCGGTTGCTTTCAGCCTCGCCTGGACTACGGTGTTCTGCAGCTTGGTCTACCTGCTGCGTCCGGATGTCATGCTCCCGTTCATACGCGAAGGCGCGGTCTGGCAGTTCGCGTGGGGCCTGATCATCTACGGCGTTCTTGCGGAAGGGGCTCGTGCGCAAGGACGATTGAAGGAGCGCGAGCTCGCGGCTGCCAGCGCGGAGTTGCAGGCCTTGCGGGCTCAGCTCGATCCGCATTTTCTGTTCAACACCTTGCATTCACTCACGCAACTAGCGCGCGAGGATCCGGCCGCCACCGAGGATGCGCTGGAACGCTTCGGAGAGCTGATGCGCTACGTGCTCAATGCTGGCCGCGATGCAAACGCGGACGTATCGCTGGAAGAGGAGATGTGTTTCGTGCGCAATTACCTGGTAGTCGAACGCCTTCGTCTCGGCGATCGGCTTCGTGTCCACGAGGACATCGACCCCGAGGCGCTGGAGTTCGCGGTTCCACCACTGCTTCTGCAACCGCTGGTCGAGAATGCCGTGCGCCATGGCCTCGCGCCGCGCCGCGACGGTGGCACGATTCAGTTGAAGGCGCGCGCTGAAGAGTCCTTGCTCGTCATCGAAGTGGGTGATGACGGGAACGGCGCGCTGCCCGATGCGTGGCGGCGGGGCGGAAGGATTGGGGCTGAAGGCCGTGTCCCGCCAACTGAAAGCACGATTCGACAAGCGCGGCCGATCTCGAGGTCAATACCGCGCCGCATGGTGGTTTCAACGTGCGGCTGACGATGCCTGCGCGCCTGCCGACGCGGATATGAAGGTCACTACGCTGGTCGTCGATGACGAGCCTCTCGCGCGGCGCAGGCTCAGCGCGCTCATCGCCGATGTTCCTTGGGCCGAGAGGATCGGTGAAGCGAGTGACGGCGCGTCCGCGGTCGAGGCGGCCACACGTTTGCATCCGGATGTGATATTCCTCGACGTCCAGATGCCAGAGCTCTCGGGCATCGAGGTCATCGAGCGTGTGCGCGAGCTCAAGCCGGTGCCGGCGGTCATCTTCACGACGGCCTTCGATCAATATGCGATCACCGCGTTTGAGCTCGAAGCGGTCGACTATCTGCTCAAGCCGTTTGGGGCACGCCGATTCCTCGCAGCGCTGGAGCGGGCGCGCTCCGTAGTGCAGATGCGCGGCGGCGCGGCAGCGCTCGAGCGCGCACATTCGGCACTTTCTCCGAACGCCAACGTCCCGAGCGACCGGATCTTCGTGCGTGACGGCAACGCCGTCCTGGCTCTGCTCCTGGCCGATATCGAGCGCGTCGAGGCGCAGGATGATTACGTGATGATCCATACGCATCGCAAGCGTTACCTGGTGAGCCTGCGCATCCGTAACCTCGAGGATCGGTTGCCCAACCCGCCGTTCTTGCGCGTCCACCGTTCGCACATCGTCAATCTCGATCACGTCGAGCGCATGATGGGGCTCGATGATGCCCGTTTCGAGGTTCGCATGAAAAATGGAACAGTCGTCCCGGCGAGTTCGCGCCCGTTCACGCGAGATCCGCCGCTTGTCGCACTGAAGTCTGGGTCAGATCAGCGTGCTCTGAAAAGCGTCGAACAGCCATTTCCCGTTCCGTTTGACTGCCACCATGGTGTGAACTGACTGTCGTCTCAGCGTCCGCGCCGCATCTCCTGGCCCCAACCGCCCTCCTACTGCATATAGGATCGCTACGTCGTCAGTGAGGAAACGGATGCTTCGGACCGCTCCGACGAGATGAGTGTCCTTGAGCGCACCATCGAAGAGCATCTGATGGAACGATGCGATCCGCTCCCGGCCGGTGATGTGAAATCCGCCGGGACCGACCAGATCGGCGTGCTCGTCGAATACTGCGGCGAAGGCAGGTCCGCTGCCGCGGTTCCAGCCGTCCAGAAGCTGCTCGTAGAGCGCGCGGAGGTCCACCCGGTCTGCCGCGCTTACAGATTCAGCGCGATCGATCGCAGGCGCCAGCGTAACGCTCACGACCATCCCCAACAGCAAAGCGCGAAGCTGGATCATGCGAGCGTCTCAACGATGCCCGAATCGATACGCAAGCGCGACGAATCCGCCAACGTCGCCATTCCGATCCACGATCGGGCTCGGAGGTGATTTCGTCGTCCAGAAGGCGGAACACTACGGACCCAAGAGCCAACCAGTGCGGGCCGATCCGATAGGACGCGAACAGCGATGCCTCATAGTTGAGCGCGCTATCCGGCTCGTAGAAGTCGAGACCGGGCCTCGCTTCGGTCGCGTCGACCCCGTAGAGAAACGCGGTGAGATCCGCACTCTGCCACACCGCACCGACCCGACCCTCGAGCATCCACGCGTCACCAAAATGCCGCTTCTCCTGGAACGCCAATGAAAGCTCGTACCCGTCGTGCCTTCCAGACACATCTGCACGCGCGGACCCGATGAATCGGCCGTATCCGACATCCGCTCCCGCTTCGAGCGCGGGCTTTCTCGCCTGGATTCCAGCCAATGGTCCTTCATCAATGTCTTCGGGAATTCCTTCGAAGCGCGGCTCGATCACCGCGGCCACGCTCACCGGCGCGGCTTTCACCAGCTCGTAGCGCAGATATGGGCCGAGCCACGTGAGGCGTTCACCGATGTAGCCCAGCAACGGTATGGGCGCACTGACGGTGTCCACCTCGGTACCAAACGGGTTTGCTGCCGACACGTAGCCGGCGCCGATGAGCCAGCCGCGCGGCTCCGCGTTCGCGGGTTCATCCGCGTACGATGGATGAGCGGAGCACAGGTTGATCAGAATAGACGCGCCGACCGCGGCGGCGAACTTCGACGTATGAATCCCTCACTGCGATAGATCAACGCACGACAAGGTGGGCGCAGACCGTAGCATGCAAGGAGGATGCATCGGCTGCCGTTCGCCGACGCGCATTGCCGTTCACCGAAAATGTGAGCACCGGCGAGGACGATGCTGTGGACACCGCGGTTTGGAGTGGCGACCTATCTCTTGCAGAGGCGCGCGATCGGCGCGTCTAGAATGCCTCCATGGCGAAACGCAATGTCCCTTTCGGTTTCGTGCGCGATCTCGCGACGCGTTGGGATCTGATCGCGATCGTCCTGGTGATCGGCCTGATCGCGTTGCTCGGCGAGGCGAGCCACGGACTCCTCGCGCCGCTGGCGAGACTCGAAGCGATTCCGCTGTCGCTGGATCCGGCTCATCTGCCCGAATACGCCGCGCGTACCACGCTGCGCATGTTCGCCGCGCTCGGGCTCTCGCTCGTGTTCACCCTCACCTACGCGACCTGGGCCGCGAAAAGTCCGCGTCCCGGGAAGCTCCTGATTCCGATCCTGGACATTCTGCAATCGGTGCCCATTCTCGGCTTCATCTCGATCACGGTGGTGTTCTTCATGTCACTGGCGCCTGGCCGGGTGCTCGGCGCAGAGCTCGCCGCAATCTTCGCGATCTTCACCAGCCAGGCCTGGAACATGACGTTCAGCTTTTACCAGTCGCTGCGCACGGTGCCGGTCGAGCTCATCGAAGCCGCCGAAAGCTTCCATCTCTCAAGGTGGATGCGGTTCTGGCAGGTCGAGGTGCCGTTCGGCCTGCCAGCGCTGATCTGGAACATGATGATGTCGATGTCGGGCGGCTGGTTCTTCGTGGTCGCATCGGAGTCGATCAGCGTCGGCCACACTTCGGTGAGGCTCCCCGGGATCGGCTCGTACATTGCGCTCGCCATCGAGCAGCGGAATCTCACTGCGATCGGCTGGGCGATCCTTGCCATGCTGGTGGTCATCCTGCTTTACGACCAGTTGATCTTCCGGCCGCTCATCGCCTGGGTCGATCGGCTGCGCGTCGAGCAGGATCCGAGCGGCCGGGTGCCGCGCTCCTGGGCGCTCACGGTGATGCGACGCTCACGCCTCATCTCGGCCCTTACCGGCGCGTTTTACGCAGCGGTGCGCTGGACAAGCTGGGCCATGCCAATTGGATCCGCGTCGCCGCGGGCGCGCGTACCCTCGCAGCGCGCAATGGACCGCGTCCGGACAGTCGCCGTCGCCGCGCTCATCGGGCTGGCGCTGTGGTACCTGATGCGCGGGGTTATCCTGGCAACGTCCCCCCACGAGGCGGCGTCGGTGGCGATGCTCGCGCTGCTCACCATGTTGCGCGTGTTCGTGCTGATCGCGATTGCGAGCCTCGTGTGGGTGCCGATCGGCGTGTGGGTGGGTTTGCGACCGCGTGTGCGTGAGATCGTGCAGCCGGTCGCGCAGTTTCTCGCCGCGTTCCCCGCGAACCTGTTGTTTCCGCTCGCGGTCTACGGGATCGTCACCTGGCACCTGAATCCCGATGTGTGGCTGAGCCCGCTGATGATCCTGGGCACACAGTGGTACATCCTGTTCAACGTCATCGCGGGCGCGTCGGCGATCCCCGGCGAGCTGCGGTACGCCGCGGAGAACCTGGGTGTCGGTGGGTGGCTCTGGTGGCGCCGCGTGGCGTTGCCCGCAGTCATTCCTTACTACCTGACCGGAGCGATTACCGCCTCGGGAGGATCGTGGAACGCCGCGATCGTCGCGGAACTCGTCACGTGGGGAAAGACCCAAGTGAAGGCGCACGGTCTCGGCGCCTACATCGCCGAGGCGACCGTCGCGGGCGACTATCACCGCATCGTCCTCGGCATTGCGACGATGAGTGTGTTCGTCGTGGCGATCAATCGCTTCTTCTGGCGGCCTCTGTACTACTACGCCGAGCGCAAGTTTCGCCTCGGCTGACGGGATCGATCTATGAACACCGCGCCCTTGCTTGAAGTCCAGGACGTGTGCAAGACCTATCCGAAAGCCGACGGCGGCGAGCTGTTGGTTCTGGACGGCGTCAACGTGCGCGTCGGCGAAGGAGAGATCGTGGGTCTGCTCGGTCGATCCGGGTCAGGGAAATCGACGTTACTCAGGTTGATTGCGGGCCTCTCGGAGCCGAGTGGCGGAACCTTGACCTGTCTCGGTCAACCCGTCGCCGGCCCGACGCGCGGGCTCGCAATGGTGTTTCAGAGCTTCGCGATCTTTCCGTGGCTCACGGTGTTCGAGAATGTCGCGCTCGGCCTCGAGGCCCAGCGCCTGCCCAAGGACGAGATTCGCCGCCGCTCGCTGGCTGCAATCGATCTGATCGGCCTCGATGGCTTCGAGTCCGCGTATCCGCGCGAGCTGTCCGGCGGCATGCGCCAGCGCGTTGGCTTCGCGCGTGCACTCGTTGTGCATCCGGCCATTCTGCTGATGGACGAGCCGTTTTCCGCGCTCGACGTGCTGACAGCCGAAACCCTGCGCACGGACTTTCTCGACCTGTGGACCGAAGGACGGATGCCGATCAGGGGCGTGGTTCTGGTCACGCACAACATCGAAGAAGCGGTGCTGATGTGCGATCGGATCCTCGTGTTCGGCAGCAACCCCGGCCGCATCCTGAGCGAGATCACAGTGACGCTGCCGCAACCACGCGATCGCCTCGATCCGAGTTTTCGCGCACTGGTCGAGCGCATCTACGTCGAAATGACCACGCGAGCGGCTACCGATGGCGCGAATGCGCGCAGCGAATTCTTTGCGGGGCTCGGGATCGGCACCGTGCTGCCGCGCGTGTCCTCGAACCTGCTGTCCGGGTTGCTGGAGACCGTCGCCTCGGCACCGTTCAACGGCAAGGCGGACCTGCCCAAGATTGCCCACGATCTGCAGATGGAGATCGACGACCTGTTCCCGGTTGCCGAAACGCTGCAGATGATGCGTTTCGCCGAGGTGGCGGGCGGCGATATCAAGTTGACCGACGCCGGCCTCGCATTCGCGAATGCGGCGCTCGATGAGCGCAAGAGGATCTTTTCCCGTCAGCTCCTCAACTACGTCCCGCTGGCCGCGCATATCCGCCGCGTCCTCGACGAGCGGCCCACGCACGTTGCGCGCAAGAGCCGCTTCTTAGATGAACTCGAGGACTACATGACCGACGAGGCCGCCGAGCAGACCTTGCGCGCCATCGTCAGCTGGGGCCGCTACGCCGAAGCCTTCGCGTACGATGATGAGAACGCCACATTCAGTCTCGAGAATCCTACTTGATCAGGGCGTGTACCAGATCGATGACGTGTACCTATCCTGACGTAGGCCGCTTGGCCGCCTCAGAAAACAATGGCCGCGCGCGAATCTTGAAGGGCGCGTTCAGAGCCGCCGCCCACTTGGCGTCCTGATCGTAGATGTCGCGGCGAAAGTTCACGATCCCCTGGGGATCTACCCACGCCGTCCAGTACGCAAGCAGCACGGGAATCTTGCTCTTCAGTGTTACGTTCTGCAGCTGCCCCGCGGCGATCACTTGCGCGATTGAGCCCTGATTCCAGCGCTCCGGATCATCGAGCACCCGCTCCGCCAGTTCCAGCGCGCGCTCGACGCGCACACAACCGGAACTGAAGGCGCGATCCGAGCGCTCGAAGAGAGATTGCGACGGGGTGTCGTGCAGATACACCTGGTACTGGTTGGGGAACATGAGCTTGACGCGACCGAGTGCATTCGTGGGTCCGGGATCCTGCCTCAGGGTGTAGGGAATATTGCCGCTCTTGAATTGCGACCAGTCGATGGTTGCTAGGGTCCAGTTCGTTCCCAGCAGCATCGAGGACTCTCAGTCCTTTGCGAGTGATCGCCCGCGGATCCTGTCTCGCGGCTGGGAGAATGTCGGCCTTGATGATTCCAGGTGGCACCGTCCACGTCGGATTGAACACGAGGTAGGTAATTTCGGAGCGAAACAGCGGCGTGCGCCGATAGGTCTTGCCCACCTGCACTCGCGCGTTCCACACGACTTCCTGGCCTTTCACGAAATAGACCGTGTAGCCGGCGATGTTGACGACCACGAATTGCTCGGGCAGATCCTGCAGCAACACCCGACCTCGATCCAGGTTGATACGCAGCTGCATGATCCGTTCCGCGACGGGTACGTTCAGCTCGGCGATGGTTGACGCGCCGACGACACCGTCGGGTTCGAGGCCAATGCGCTGTTGATACTGCCTGATCGCAGCAGCTAACGGCTCATCGTAGAGCAGCGAGTCGGTTGCGGGCGCATCGGAAAGGTCACCGCTGCGAACCATCCGGGCCCGCAGTGCTGGTACGCGCGCGTCGCTCGTGCCTGGCGTGAGCGCCGGTCCCGTCGGGAGCGGCGCCCCTTCCCCTTCCTTTTCGACGGCGCGATATCGTGCGAGCTCGCGCTTCAATCGCTCATACATCTGGTGTGTGGGTTTCAGCGCTGCAAGACGATCGTAGACGGTATCGGAGGCAATGGCGTTTTCGATCTCCTGTGCGACATCCGTAGCAGGGAACGTGCGGGCATAGTTCCACTGCGCATCGAAGGACTCCGGATCCACCTTGCCAAAGGCGAGGTGATAGCCCACGCGCAAGAATGCTTCGGTCAGCAAGATGTCGTACTGGGCCCTCAAGGTATCGGTTGCGCGCGGCGCGGTGACCTGCGCAAAGAGCTCTTGCAAGAGCGATAGGTAATAGTCGGCCGGCGTGAGCCCGTCGTAATAGCTATCGGCGAGCGCCCGCAACAGCTGCTGCTGAGACTGAGCACTGGTCCAGGCTGCGCGAAACCCGCGACGCGAATAGAACTCGTGCAGGCGATCGCCCCACGCAATGCTCGCGCCATGGATCGCGGTGACCTCTGGATTCATCAGCGCATCGAGTTCCGCGCTGATGGCCGTCGCCACTGGATCGGCATCGGCTGGTGCCGCCGCGGCGGGAAACCATGAGCACGCGCAGGCAGAGAAGAGCAGCCAAAGGCGACCTAATATCAGTGCAGCAGTCCTCATCCGGTACGCTCTCCTTGCCATAGGCACAGTGGCGTCGTCAGCGAAAGATTCCGCGGTCCAGGATCGTCCCGTGCCCGACCGGTCGCCCGATGCTCAGCCACGCACTCCACGAGTTAGTCGATGTCATGCCGACCCCGATCGTCAGCGGACCGACCAGCGTACGGCCGGTGAGAAACAGCGATCCCCCGTAAATGTCCTCTGAGTCCCCGTTGTCGATGCGATCGTAGACTGCGCCCGCCTCCAGGCGGATGCCGGCGTAAAGTGCGAGATTACGGATCGACAGCCCCTCTTTCACCTGCCACAGATAGCTCGTGTCAATCGTCCAGTAACCATCGACGCGTAGTTCGCCGAGCTCCAATCCAGGGAAACTGCTGGGGCCACCGAGCGCAAAGGCGCGGTCGGCAGGCAGATTGCTGCCCAGGTCCGAGCCTCCGGCCAGTGTGACCCACAGCACGTCGTTGCGGAATGGCACCGCTACCCCGAGACCGATTTCGGCACGCTCCCAATCGCGATCGGCGCCCAGCGAGCTGTCGCTGCGCGTGTACTCGAGGTCCAACGCAAGGCCGCGCGTCGGCCTGAACGCAGTATCGCGACTGTCAAACTCGGCAGCGAACCGCAAGCCAGCGTCCACCGGGCTGGTCTCTGGCAGCACCTGCGGACCAATATCTACGTCGACCTTGCGGTCATCATAGAGGTAGCCGATCCGGGTCTGCGCGTATCGGCCCAGGCTGACGCCAAAATCGAGCAGGCCGGCAATATCCTTGAATGTATAGCGCGCCACGCGCTCGTCATCTTGAAAAACATCCTCGAGCGAGCGCGAAAAGGCGAAGCGCGGCTCGACAAAGTAGCGATGCGCGGCATCCAATGGCTGAAACAGGCTGGTCGACACCAGCACCTCGCCGCCGATCTGCACTTCATTGCGCCATTCGGCGCCCAGCGAGTTCACCCAAGTGCGGACATGCCTGCCATACAAATTGAATGTCAGATCTCCGTCCCAGGAAGCGTAGGCGCCCAAATCCAGCCGCAGATAGTTGGGTCCCCAGCTCTTTTCGCGTGGCAACCAGGTGAGTGTCGGTGACTCGCGATCGCCGTCGAGGCGATAACCGACGGATTCGAAGTCCTGCAATGCGGACATCCGCTGCGCTTCGTTGCTGATCGCAACGGTGTTAACGACATCACCAGCCTTCACGTGTGCCTTCTTCGCCAGGTATTCCGGGTTGACGCGCTTCAGTCCCTCGAAACGAACGCCGGCGAGCCGGGCTTCGATCTGTTGCGACTGCGTCACCGCAGCGCGCCACGCGCTGTACTGCGCGTCGGATACTGAGTACTTTGCAAGTTCGCTCGACATGCTGCGGGCCGCGGCTTCGCCGAGCGGGATGGTCTCCGGCACCCGCTCGAAATCCGCCGTACCGATCGTGCCCATCTCGACGTCGACGCGAATGTCGCCAGGTCTCATCGTCTGTAGCTGCAACGTCTCATTGGCTTCGATCATGACGTCCATCGTGCGGCTCAGGAGTTGCGTAGCGCTCTGCAGCTTCGCTGGATCCGCCGACGGTTCGACGAGATTTACGACGATCACGTGATCCGCGCACAGATTGCGGGCGATATCGATCGGGATGTTGCGGACGAGTCCACCATCCGACAGGATCTTGTTTTCCATGAGCACGGGGGCGAAGGCGCCTGGAATCGCCATGCTGGCGCGCATCGCAGTGGCGAGGTCGCCCTGGTCGAGCACTACTATGCTGCCGGAGACCATGTCGGTCGCGACTGCGCGGTAGGGTATTGGCAGCTTGTCGAAATCTGTTTCGAGCCGCGCGCTTGCGACATAGACACGCAACAGATCGTCGACGTTGCTGGCATTGATCAGACCGCCCGGGGTCGTAATGCCGTTCGGCGTGATGCCGAGTTCAAAATCATTGCTGTAGGTGACACCGGCGCGCTTTTGTTCGATGGGCTCGAGGTCACGACGACCCTGACTGCCGACGACCTTCTTCCAATCGACACCGACGAGAAATTTTTCGAGCTCTCCCGCGGGTATTCCAGAGGCGTAACCGCCGCCAATGAGCGCGCCCATGCTGGTGCCGGCGATGCAATCGATGGGTACGTGCAATTCCTCGAGCACCTTCAGCACGCCGACATGCGCACCTCCTTTCGCGCCCCCACCGGCGAGCACGAGGCCAATGCGCGGCCGGCTGTCACTTTCCGCGGCCGCGGCCCAACCTGAACAAGAATAGCTCAATAGCACCGTTGCGCTGCCGAGCAAGACGGTGCTGATGAGTTGGCGAGACGACTGCATTTGTTACGCGCTCCGTGCTGGAGGAAAGGGAATGTGCCGCGCCTCGTGGCGACGGCGTTGCCCAGCGATTTTCAGATAGCCAGGGACGAGGTTGAGCGGGCCTCGGGAACACCCGGGGATCGTTAGTTGGCACCACTCTTTATCTTCTCCACCGCTTCCTTCCTGGAAGCCTGGCTCTCAAGCACCAGGCGATAGGCGATGTAGTACTTGTAGATGTTGCTGACGTAGGTCACCGTTTCCTGGCCGATCTTCTCAGCCGCTACGTACTCCACGTTGTGGAACCACACATTGGGGTTGAGTCCGCGCTTGGTTGCTTCCTTGCGTAGCTGCGAAATCCGCCCCGCACCGGCGTTGTAGGAAGCAAACGCGAACAACGCCTTGTCGAGCGGGGTCATGGGCTCATCGCCGTAGTAATGGTCGATCATCCACCGCATGTATTTGATGCCGGCGTGGATGTTCGCCTCGGTCTGGTGGATGTCTCCCACGTTCATATCCTTGCCGGTGGCGGGCATCACCTGCATGACCCCGACCGCGCCTACCGCACTCTTGGCGTTCTGGTTGAGTTGCGACTCCTGGTAGCCCTGCGCTCCCATCAGTACCCAGTCGACGTCGTACTTATCGCCGTATTTCTGAAAGTACTGGACCAGCGCCAGGAACTTCTTGCGCTCCTGCTCGGATGCCGCGCTCTTCACGTACTTGGTATTCTTCAGGTAGCGCGTCAGGAGCTGGTTGCCGGTCGAGGTCCCCTCCTTGTTGCGCTTCGCGAAATCATCGAGCCGCGCCTTGAGTTGAGGACTGTCCTTACGAATCGCCCATGCGACCTCGCCACCGGTGCGAACTGCGACGTCGTCGTGCACGATGATCTGCGGGAAGATCTGCTTCCAGAAGTCCGCAAGGTGCTTGTTGACGACGATGAGCGGGATCAGGCCGGCATCGAGCATCTCGATCAGATCCTCGTCCTCCAGTGTCTCGGGAGCTTCCTTGAGCTTAACGAGTGGCTTCTTCGCGGCGGCAAACTGCTTGTTGAGCGCGACGAGGCTCTCGTAGTAGCTCGATGACTTGCGCACGAACACTTCTTTGCCGGAAAGATCATCGACACTGGTGATCTTCGGAGAAGCGGGCCCCGACACCACGACTTCGCTCACGTTGGTCAGGCCGGCGGTGGTGAAATCCACCCGTTTCTGGCTCTCAGGCGTGATGGTGAGACCGGCGGCGACGATGTCGCCCTTGCCGGCGATCAGCCACGGCAGCAATTCGTCCCGCTGTACCGGAATGAAGATGAGCCGTACCTTAAGGTTCTTGTTCTTGAGCTTCTTCTCGGCTTTGAGCTTCTTGTTGAGGTCCTCCTCGAACAGCCGACCGTAGTCAACGGCGGTGCCGCGCAGTACGCCCTTGTCGACAAAATAGATCGTCTTGCTGTTGACGGTGAGCACGCGGATGCCCCGGCGCTCGATCATCCCGTCCAGATCGCCGGTCCACGGCTTTTGTACTTCGCGAGATCGATGGTGAGAGTCTCGTCAGCCTCCTCTGTGCAGCCGGAGTCGTTTCCGCCGGCGCGGATTCTGGAGCTGTGGATGCGGTCCGCGGCGGCGGGATACTGGCCTCGGTTGGCGGTGCAGGCTTCTCACTGCAGGCAGTGATAGCAGCGCGAGGGCCACGCTGCAGGCAAACGCCAGAGGTCTACTTGTTCCCATATGTTTGTTTCCCCACGAGAAGCGGGTGCAGCATACGACACCCGCAGCAGATCAGCGACTAGACGCGCAATCGAAAACGAGGCGCGAAACGAAAAAATTGTCTGCGTCGGCTGTCGAACTCGCGGCTTCTCCATCGTCCTAAGTCCGTGTGAGCATGGCACGCCGGCTGAAGCCTGCGCCCAATCCCATGCGTCTCTGCAACACTAGTACTGGAGCGACAAATGAAAAAGTTTCTAGCTATTTATCTCGGCTCGGCATCCGGACGATCGGAGTGGACCAACATGGACGAAGCGAAGCGCAAGAAGCTGGAAGCTTCGGGTATCAAGGCGTGGGGCGACTGGATGACAACCCATAAGGCCGCCATCGCCGAGCCGGGAGGCCCCGCTTGGGAAAACGAAGCGTACGGGTGCAAACGGAGTTACGGATACGAAGAACAACATGACGGGCTATGTGGTCGTCCAGGCTGACTCGCACGAAGCTGCGGCAAGAATGTTCGAGGAGCATCCACACTTCACGATCTTTCCCGGCGACTCGGTCGAGATCATGGAGTGCCTGCCGATTCCAGGGCAGCCACAACGCTGACGATCGCCCTTGAGTCGCCTACGGGCGCGACGACAGCGGCGATGAGCGCACGAGAGATGGCGTAAGGATCACGACGCCTCGATGCGCGCTTGAATGTCGTCGGCCCGTTGGCTGGCTCGAAATTCGATGATGCGAAAGTCGGCAAGGCCATGCCGATGGAAGGGATCTTCTTTGATGATGGCTTCGATGTCCTGCCGACTTTTGCCCACGGCCAGAATGATGCCGCCATCTCGCGGTATCTTTCGGCCCGACACGAGGAAGTTACCCGACGCGTAGTACTTCTTCAGGAACCGGACGTGCGCGCCCATGTGCGCGTCAATGTCCTCGAGGCTGGCCTTGTAAATGAGTTCGATGACGAACATCGCGAGCGAGCTTGCATCAATCGACCAGGGAACGTCTATGAGCGCCCTTTAGAAGGTAGCAGGTCGCGCCTGAAATTCTCCGTCCCCGAAATACATCTCAACGCCGATGCCCAAGCCCCAACTTGCCTTGCGCGTCTCTTCGGGCAGTTCCTTCGGCCACGTGACACTCGGTCGTATTTCCAGAACCAGCCAGTCACGAAATATGCGCTGACGATAGGCAACCCTGATGCCGTACTCCCCCAGCGGCACCGGCGCATCGAATTCCCCATCGGTAAACACCTGGACGCCGATAGCACGCATGTACGACATAGTGCGATACGCCGTAAGGGCCGTGTAGCCATGCACGCCCTGGGTCTTTTCAGACACCGTCCCCGATGCAGTCCAACGCACCCGCCAGGCGTCATCCACGATACGCTCGAGGTCGATTCGGCTCGTAACACCGAATCCTTCGGAGTTCTGCCAGAAGGCAATCTCCCTTAGGTTGACCAACAGGCGCTCGGGTGTACCCCAGCTGTAACGGTAGCCGCCCTTGACGAAGGGATCGAGCGGAGAGGCGATCCGCAGGCCTGCATCGGCCTCAAAACGCCCGCCCTCTTTCAGCGGCCGATAGCGAATGCCAAACAGCGTTTCATCCTCTTCGATGGTGCCGCCGACATGCTGGTTTGCGATCGCGCCGGATTGCTGGTCGCGCTCCGTAACGTACTCGTCCCGATTGAACGTGCCGACGAAGGCGTCGAAACGCTCGTCGAGGTGCGGCAGCGGGAATTTGACGCGGAATCTGAATTTCTGATCGAAGCCGTGATATTCGTCCCAGAAGAGCGCGGGTGTAATGCTTCCTTGAACATGATCCTGATACACCCAGTCATCGGCTCGAGGACCAAACCACTGGTCCACGTGCCGGGCCGAACGCCAGACCATTGAGTACAACCCATCGTGCACATGATCGATCCAGCTGTCCGAGGTCTGGACCATCGTGTCGGTATCAGTTGCGTCATCAGCTTCGGCCCGACTCTGGGCGTGTAAAGGTCCGGCTACGACAAGAGCCCAACTGAAAACCGCCCAAAGGATGAAGCGCATATAGCTGACACGCAAGCGTCCCAGTCCCATGACACTAGGGCTCCAAGCCTGCTGTCGAAAGAAGGCAAAAGCCTCGGAACCGAGTCCGTGCTTGTCTTACGCGTTGTCCTGGCGCCCCTCTACAGGGGATTAGCGGAACATTCCCGTCGGTGACATATTCGATTGTTTATCGGTCTGTATCAGATGGCGTCGATCCGCGAAGGAATTCCCATGCCATGCCACGTTCGAATTGCGCGACCGGTCAGCAGCCTGGAGCGGACCAGATCAATGTACTGTCAAGGCCTCGGCCTGAGCGTTCTCGGAAGCTTCACGGACCACGACGGATTCGACGGCGTCATGCTTGGAATTGCAGAGGCGCACTACCATTTCGAATTCACGACCAACAGAACTCACCCGGTGCTTCCGTCGCCTACGGTTGAGGATCTTGTCGTCTTCTACCTGCCCTCACACGTCGAATGGGAAATGCAATGCGCCAGCATGCTGGCTGCAGGCTTCAGTGCGGTTGCATCGTTCAATCCGTACTGGGAGCTCAGAGGTCGAACCTTCGAGGATCATGACGGGTATCGCATCGTGCTACAGAATGCAGATTGGACCGGGGAACTGACTGCCGATGCAGCCTCAGGGCATGCGGATCACCGTTAGCGGGCGGCGAGCTCTTGCCGATGCGATCGAAGTAGCTCCACGCGGCGCGCGCGATGCGTGCGATGTTCTGCTCAGCTTCGAGCTCGTCCCGCGCAGACTTAATCATCACCGCGATGGCGAACGGGCGGCCGGGAACGAACACGATGCCGGCGTCGTTGCGCACTCCGTCGAGATCACCGGGCTTGTTCGCAATGGTGAGCTCCTCCGGCAGCAGCTGCGGGATGTAACTCTTCTTATGCATGCTCAGCATCTTGAAGAAGCTGTCGGTGGTTTCTTTCGTGAACACACGTCCGTCGTAGAGAGCGCTGAGCAGCATCACCAACTCACGTGGCGTCGCGGTGTTATCTCGTCCGTTGCGCGCGGCGCTCATATCCATCATGTGACGCCTCAGGCGAGTCTCCTTGAGGCCAAACCGCCCGAGCCAGCCGTTGACGTTATCCATGCCGACGCGATCGATGAGAACGTTCGTCGCCGAGTTGTCGCTGACGGAGACCGCCAGAGCAGCCAGATCACGATTCGTCAACCGGGTGACGCCGGCCGTCATCGCTCTCAGCACGCCGTCGCCGCCGACGTAGTCTTTCGCGTCCACGGTGTATACGTCGTCAAGTTTCGCGCCCGAGCCGCCCGACGCAGCACGCTCTTGCTGGCTATAGAGCTCTCCGAGCACGGCTATCTTGATGGTGCTGGCCGCAGGGTGGACCGCGTCGGCGTTCAAGTAGAACGCGCGCTGATCGGTGCAATCCAGAATGGCAACGCCCACAACCGCGTCGCTCTGCTGCACGATCGCGCGGACAGAATCTTCCATGTGACTCCAGAGCACGTCGTGCTTCGCGCGTACGGATTCCGCATTGTCTTGCGCGGCTAGTACGGTCGGCACGAGAAACGCGGCGGCGACGAGCGCTCGGCGACAAACCCGCGCCACGTAGGTCGACGTAGACTTAGTCATGTGGCTCAGACTCACGCCTTCAGAACGACGACCTAGTGTGATGGATGCCAGCCTTCGTGAATTGTCCTACGTCGGGCACCGGACGACTACGATATATTCACGAATCCCCGCGGCTAGGGAGAGCCGAGACGACTGCAGAGCGATCGCACCTGATCGTCTGAGCATCTGAGCTATCGACGCGATTCGGGGTGCGTCATTCGGAATGGCGCGAGGATCGATGCTGCGATTGTCATTGGGGTCTTCGTCTGCACGCCCGCATCGGGATGTGCCGCTCGTCGCGCCTCGTTCGTGTCTTCACGCTGGTCGCGATGGTAGCGGCATCGCCAACGCATGCGCAGACGCTGAACTGGGACGCCAACGGGACGTTGCCCGTGAATGGTAACGACACCGTCACACCCGGCAACAATGTCTGGGATACCACCAATCTGCGCTGGCACAACGGTGCCAGTTACCAGGCGTGGAACAATGCAGCGCTGAGCGACGCCGTGTTCGCGGGTACAGCCGGCACGGTGACTCTCGGCGTCCCCATCACGGCCCACAACCTGACCTTCAGCAGCAACAACTACGTACTCGGCGGCAGCGCACTCACGCTGGGCGGCGTGAATCCCACGATCACGGTCAATACGACCACCTCGACCATCAACTCAATCATCGGGGGCGCTTCAGGCCTGATCAAGTCCGGCACCGGAACCCTGGTGCTCTCAGCCGCCAATACGTACGGCGGCGTGACACTGCTTCAGTCCGGCACGCTGTCGCTCACCAACAATGCGGCGCTCGGCATCGGGCCAAACATTGCGTCCAACTTCGTCATCGGCAATGGCACGACTCTCAACTTCAACTCCACCACCATCGATCGCAACTTCACTCTGAACGGTGGCATCGCGCGCATGTCAGCCGCCGCGGCTGGGGTCTATTCCGGCAGCCCGACGCTCACCGCTTCCACAGAGCTGCAACTAATCAGCAGCGGCACCTTCAGCGGAAATTTCGCGGACAGCGGCGCGAACGTGTTGAGCCTCAGCAAGACCGTGAGTGGCACGTCGATCCTGAGCGGCACCAACACCTATTCCGGAACGACCCTTCTTTCAGCCGGCATCCTGCGAGTGACGAGCGCCGGCGCACTCTCCGCCAATAGCAACCTCAACCTGACCGGCGGTGGTGTTCTGGAGTTGGGCGCAGCGGATCTCACGCGTTCGCTCGGTACCGGAGCCAACCAGGTTCGATGGACGGGGAACGGTGGCTTTGCGGCATTCGGCGCCACTCGCATCGTCAATCTTGGCGGCGCCGGCGCAACGCTCACCTGGGCGGGCACGCCGAACTTCGTCGGCGCCGGCCAGACTTTGATCCTCGCCTCCGCCTCTGCTACCGGGATGCTGGATTGGCAGAATCCGATCAATCTGAATGGCGCCGCGCGCACCGTGCAGATCAACAACGGCTCAGCCGCCACTGATGTAACCCTGAGTGGCACGCTCAGCAATGGCGGCGTGATCTACACGGGGACCGGCACCGTGCTCGCAAGCGCAGCGAACACCTACACGGGCGCGACCAGCCTCAACGGGGCGACGGTTCGGGTGAACACGATTGGTAACGGCGGCACTGCCGGAGGTCTCGGCGCTGCCAGCAGCGCGGCCGCGAATCTCGTGTTCGACAGCAACACTTCGATTCTCACCTACGGCGGCACGGGCGAGAGCACCGATCGCAACTTCTCCTTCGGAGCCGCAACGCAGGCGCAGATTGCTGCGAGTGGAACGGGGGTGCTGGTCTGGAATGGCACGGCCGCTATCGCCAGCGGCGCGCGAACGCTCGTCCTGCGCGGCACGAACACCGGTGGCAACATCTTCGCGGGAACACTGTCGGACGGCGGTGGGACGCTGTCGCTCACCAAGAGCGATGCGGGTACCTGGCGGCTGACTGGCGTCAATACATACACCGGCACGACGCAGGTGACTGGCGGAACGCTCGAAGTGGACAGCCTCGCGGATGGCGGCGTCGCGAGCAGCATCGGCGCCAGCAACGCTGCCGCCGGTCTCCTCATCAACAACAGCGGATTGCGCTATGTCGGCAGCGCGAACGCCAGCACCAACCGAAACTTCACCGGCATCGCGACGCCACGCATCGAGTCGAGCGGTACGGGCACCTTGACCTGGAACGGCACGATGGTGACGACCGCGGCAGCCAACCTCACGCTGGGCGGCACCAATACCGGCAACAATCTCTTCGCGGGCGTGCTCACGGACTTCAACACTGCGGGCGCGGTGCGTACCGGGCTGATCAAGGCGGGTGCCGGCAACTGGGCTCTCTCCGGCGCGAGCACTTACACTGGCGATACGCGCATCGATGCCGGTCTTTTGACCTTGAACAGTGCTGCAGCACTTTCCGGCGGGCTGGCGGGCGACGGTGCGACGCAGGGGAGTCTGCTGGTGCTGAACGGCGGCGTGCTCGGTCTCACCGCCGCGAGTGGTGACTTCAGCCGCGCAGTTGGCACGACTCAGTTCGTGGACCAGGTGCGTTGGCAAAGCGCCGGCGGCTTTGCCGCGTTCGGCGGCGATCGGATCGTCAATCTGGGCGGCGCGGGAGCTACGGTCGCCTGGACTGCTGGTGGATTCGTGCCCAACGGTCAGTCACTGATCCTCAGTCTCGCCACTGCCGACAGCACCATCGATTTTCGCAACGGGATCAATTTCGGAGCGGCGAATCGCACTGTTCTCGTCAACGATGGGACTGCGGCCGTCGATGCCGTGCTGAGTGGTGTTCTGTCGAGTACGGGCGGCGGTCTCGTCAAGTCGGGTACGGGCACGTTGATTCTCAGTGCCAACAACACCTATACGGGAACTACGACGATCAGCGCGGGTGTGCTCCAGGTGGGCACGGGCGGAACCACGGGCACGCTCGGCGCCGGCAACGTCACCAACAGCGGGCAGCTCGTCATCAATCGCAGCGACGCCCTCACTCTCGGCCAGACCATCACCAGCAGCGGAGTTCTCCGTCAGAGCGGCAGCGGCACTACCATCCTCACGGCGAACAACACCTACACCGGCGGCACGGTCATCAGCGCGGGCACCCTGCAGGTCGGCAACGGCGGCACGACCGGCGCGTTGGGCGGGGGCGCAGTGACCAACAACGCAGTCCTCGCGATCAATCGCAGCAACGCCCTCACCGTCTCTTCAGTGATTAGCGGGACCGGGAGCCTGCATCAGGATGGTGTCGGCACGACGACGTTAACGGGACTCAACACGTTCACCGGATCGGTGGAGTTGAACGCGGGTGTGCTCGCGGTCGCGAATCTGCAAAACGGCGGGGTCAACAGCAATCTGGGCGCTTCTGCCAATGCTGCGGCGAACCTCGACTTCGATGGCGGCACCTTGCGCTATACGGGCGTCGCGACCAGCACCGACCGCAATTTCCTCATCGAAGACGGCGGTGCGACGCTCGATGCCAGCGGCAGCGGAATTCTGACCTGGACGGGTGCGCCGTCGTACGACGTGGCGAACCAAGCGCGCAGCCTGACCTTGACTGGTACGAGCAACGGCAGCGTGTTTGCCGGCGCGCTCACTGACAACGGTGCCGGTGCGCTCTCGGTGACCAAGACCGGCACCAGCCGCTGGATTCTTGCGGGCAACAACAGTTACTCCGGCACGACGACCATCTCGGCCGGAACCTTGCAGATTGGCAATGGCGGTACCAGCGGTACTTTGGGGAGCGGTGCGGTCGTCAACAATGCGACCCTGACTTTCCTGCGCTCCGATGCCCTCAATGTCGCGAGCTCGATCTCCGGTACCGGCACGCTCAATCAATCGGGAACGGGAACGACACTGTTGAACGGTTCCGCTGCTGCGGCGTTGACCAACGTGAACCTCGGCACACTGGCGGTCAATGGCGGTCTGGTGACCCCGACGCTCACGCTTGCGAATACGGCCACGCTCGATGTGCGTGGCACTGTCGAAGCGGCTGGCGCGAACCCCACGACGATCACCGGCAGTGCCGGTGTGAATACCGTGCTCGTCGCGACCGGCGCGACGCTGCGAGCCACCGGCGACCTCGGCAACGGTTCTGATCTGCTCGACGTCTCGGGAACCCTCAACACCGGCGCCGGCACGCTGAGTCTCGGTACCGGCGATGACACGCTCACCATCCACGATGGCACGAACATTGTGGGCACGGTCGCCGGTGGGAGCGGGGTCAATACGTTCAACACCGACATCGCAGCCGTCGCCAGTCTTGGCGCGGCCACCGGCTTTCAGACTCTTCTGAAGACGGGCATCGGTACGCTCAACATCAACGGACCCGCGGTCTCGCCCTTCACCACCGTCACGGTCAATGCGGGCACGGTGAACATCGCGGCAACCGGCAGCGTCACCGGCGTGACCACCGCTACGGTGGCCAACGGCGCGACACTCAACGTTGCTGGCAGCTTCGTCGGCACCGGGGCGGCCAATACGCTGACAGTAGCAGGCACGGTGTCGGGCGCGGGCTCGATCGACCTCGCCGCCGGTAACGATGTGCTGACGTTGAACGATGGCGCCGTGATCAGCGCCACCATTGGCGGAGGCACACAGACAACCTCCGACTCCGTCGTCCTGAACAACGCCTCTGCGCTATTACTGGACAGCGCGTCGCTATCAGGTTTCGAGCTGCTCACCAAGCAGAACACCGGCGTCGCGACATTGACCGGTCTGCACAGCTACGCGACGGGCGTCAGTATCAATGCCGGCACTCTGCAGGTCACCGGCGGGCTCGACACGCCGAATGTGAGTCTTGGCGATGCCAGCACTCTCAACGTGCAAGGCAGCGTTCAAGCGCCCAGTGCTACTCAGGCCCTCTTGAGCGGCAATGCAGGTATCAACACGGTGCTCGTCGGCGCGGGCGCGACGTTCCTCGCCACCGGCGATCTCGGCGCGGGCGCCGACGTGCTGGATATTTCTGGAACCCTCAACACCGGAGCGGGTTCACTCAGTCTGGGTGCTGACGATGACGTCTTCACCATCCACGACGGCACCGCTGTCGTCGGCATCGTCGACGGCGGCTCGGGAACCAATACCTTGAACACCGACATCGCCACGGTTGCCGATCTTGGAGCCGTGACCGGCTTTCAGACCTTGCTCAAAACCGGTGTCGGCACGCTGAACATCACGGGTCCGGCGAACTCGATCTTCGACACGGTGCTGATCAACGCCGGAGTCCTGCATGTGGGCGCGAGCGCCACGGTTGATCCGGTGACGACGGTGGTCGCCGCCGGCGCAACGCTCCAGGTCGATGGCAGCTATCTCGGCACGGCCGGTAACGACACAATGTCGGTCTCCGGCACGATCTCCGGTGGCGGGACCATCGACCTCGCTGCCGGCGATGATGAGCTGACCCTCAATGATGGCGCGGTACTGAGCGCAGTGGTCAACGGCGGTGCGCAGGCGGCTGGAGACGTGGTCGTGCTGAACAACGCCGCTGCATTCGCCTTCGATGGTACGCACACCTCGGGCTTCGAGCTCCTGCGCAAGCAGAACAGCGGAGTCGCTACGCTCACCGGTTCCCAGTCGTATGCGGCGGTGAGCGTCGACGCCGGCACACTCTCGGTCAGCGACACGCTCAACTCATCCACGCTCACTCTTGCTGACAATAGTGTTGTCGAAGTGCTCGGCACCCTGCAGGCGACCGGATCCACGCCGACCACGATTACGGGTAGCACTGGCGCCAACACGCTGCGCGTCGGCAGCGGCGCGATCTTGCGCGCGATCGGTGACCTCGGGGCAGGCGCGGACCTTGTCGATGTCGCCGGGTCGCTCGATACCGCGGCGGGCATACTGACCCTGGGCGATGGCGATGACACGCTCACGATCCACGACGGCGCCAATGTCATAGGCATCGTCGCGGGTGGTGCCGGGACCAACACGTTCAACCCGGACATTGCTGCGAGCGCCGCTATCGCTGCCGTGAACGGTTTTCAGACGCTCCTCAAGACGGGCGCGGGCACCCTCAACTTCAATGGTCCCGCCGCCTCGACGTTCACGACGGTCACCATCAACGCGGGCACCGTGAATGTTGCTGCGGCGGGCAGCGTCGATGGGGCGACGACCACTACGATCGCGGCCGGTGCAACACTCAACGTGGATGGGAGTTATCTGGGGAGCGGTAGTGCAGACACGCTATCCGTGGCGGGCACGATCTCGGGGGCTGGCACGATCGACCTCGGTGACGGCGACGATGTCCTGGCGCTAAGTGATGGCGCGCTTCTCAATGCGGCCGTCGATGGCGGAACGCACTCCGCCGGCGACACCATCGCGATCAACAATGCGAGCGCATTCACGCTCGATGCCAATCGCACGACGGGCTTCGAAACTCTGAACAAGCAAGGCGCGGGGACTGTCACGCTCTCCGGAATGCCAACCTTCACGAACGGCATCAACATCACCGGCGGCACGCTCGCCAGTAGCGGAACTCTCACTGCTGGCCTGGTCAATATCGCGGCCGCGGGCACCCTTTCGAGCAGTGGTGTGATCGTCGGTGACCTCGCCAACGCAGGCGTGCTCAATATGGGCGGCACGCCTTTCAGCAGCCTGACGATTCGCGGCGACTACGTCGGTGCGGGCGGGCGACTGGACATGCGTGTCGCGCTGGGAGATGAAGACTCGCCAACCGATCGGCTCACAATCGACGGCGGAAGTGCGTCGGGAACGACGCGCGTGCGCGTCGTCAACCAGAACGGACTGGGCGCTCGTACGAGCGGCAGTGGAATTCAGTTGATCGCAGCCACCAATGGCGCGACTACCGCGACCGACGCCTTTGCGCTGGATGGTCCAGTGATGGCTGGGGCCTACAGCTACGATCTGTTTCATGGCACTGCGGGAGACACAGATCCGCAGGGCTGGTACCTGCGCTCGCTCCAGCTGGTGCGGGATGTGGCGTCGATCTCGACTGCGATCGTCCCGCTTGCGCATCTCTACGGACTTTCCGTGATCGGGACCTTGCATGAGCGGGAAGGCGCTGATGTGGGCGCGACCTGCAGCGGCAATACTCCACGTTGTCAGTGGGGACGCGTGCTGTATCGCTCAGGCAGCCACGAAGGCGGCGGCACGGCGGCCAATGGCGCAAATTTCGACTATGACGTGACGGGAGTTCAGATCGGTACGGATGTCTATGAGAACGTGGACGAGAATCGAACCAGTCGTGCGGGGCTGTATCTCAGCATGGGACCCAGCAATGGCTATGTGAACCGCGATGACGGCACTCGTGCAGGCACTGCTCAATCGCTCGCATCGACGATAGGCGCATATTGGACAGGCCGCCATCCCGCCTCGTACGTGGATGCAACCGTGCTGGGAACGTACTTCAGCCGGATCGATCTCGAGCCTCGCGACGACGAAGCCGCCGAGACCGACGGCTGGGCAGTCGCCGCATCGATCGAGGCCGGGCGCAACCTCAGGCTCGGGACGGAATGGAACCTGCAACCTCAAGCGCAGGTCATTGTCCAGCACCTCGAGCAGTCAGACTCAAGAACCTCCGGAACGACGATTCGCTTCAGCGGCACCGACACGATCGTGGCTCGTGCCGGCCTGGAGTTGGGCGTGTCTCGCCCCCGCGGCAAGGACGACTCGCGCTACTTCAGCGCCTGGCTGCGCGCGAATTACTGGAGTGAGTTGTCAGGAAGCGCCGAGACAACGCTGACAGCACCGTCTGCGCCCTCGACCGTATTCCGCACAGACTTCGATGAGGATTGGGTCGAGCTGTCAGCCGGTGTCGCCGCGCAGGTCAACGAGCACACCAGCGTGCATGCGAGCGTGACAACGAATCACGGTGTGAACGGCAGCGACAGCCGTGCCGTTAATGCGAGTCTCGGCCTGAAGAGTTCAGTGGTAACTCTCACGCTGACCGGCGCATGACTGGCGCGTCTCAAAACCCGACCTGCGCGAGAGCCCGTAGTATTCTCTCGCGCGTGGCGTCCGACTTCATCGGAAAGGCCCGGCAGAAATCCTCTCGGGTGAGCGCAGCGTTACGCTCATGCACATCGGCCGCCCAGAATTCCGCACGCGTCGTGTCGCCATTCAATACGTGCGCCGCGGCCGCAATCATCGCGATCAGGACATGCGCTCCGGGCGAACGCGCGCCGCGCTCCGCCCAGTGCGCCGCCTCCGCGTCCTCACCGAGAAGCATGTGCGTGAACGCTCGAGTGGCCAGCATCGCGTAATGGAGCGGATCGAGCGGGCTCAGGCGCATCGCCAGGTCAACGTGCTTCCGACCATCGACCGCTCGTCCGGCGAGCGACTCCGTCCACGCCCGTGCGTAGATGCCCTGCGCATAGTGCGGACTGATATCCGTCGCGCGCTCCAGCCATCCCAGGCTGCTGTCGAGATCGCCTTCGAGCCAGTAGGTGCGTCCCATCGTGAAGTTGACGAAAGGATCCAGCGGATCGAGTTCGAGCCCGCGCTCGGCGAAGCGGCGCGCTCGGCCGATCGCACCGGCAAGGTCGTTCGTGTAATGCATGAACGCCGTCTGGAAGTGGACGAAGGACAAGCCGGCGTGCGCGCGGGCGAAAGTGGGGTCGAGCCGCGACCGCCTGTTCGAAGAGACTGGCAGCTGCGGCGTTGTCGACACGATTGAAGCGATACAAGTGCTGCAAGCCGAGGTGGTAGGCTGACCACGCATCGAGATTCTCGACCGGTGCCAGGCGTGCGAGGCTGGCCTCGTGCATCGGAATTCGGATCTCGAGCGCCCCGAGAACCTGGGAACGGATCTGCTCGCGCACCGCGTGCACATCGTCGACGCGGCCGGAGAAGCGATCGGCCCAGACGATGCCGCCGTTCCTCGTATCGACGAGCTCGACGATGACGAGGAGTTTCTGGTCCGAGACTTCGATCGTGCCCGACAGGCAATAGCGGACGCGCAGCAGCTGCCCTATATCGCTGAAACCGGTCTCTGAGGCACGCAAGCGGAACGACGAACCGCGGGCCGTGACGAACAACCAGCGCAGGCGCGCGAGGTCCGCGATCAATTCGTCGGGCAGCGCACTGGCGAGAGCCGCGTAGCGTTCATCGCCCGCCAACAGGCGAAACGACAGCACCGCGAGCGAAGGCCGGGATATTTGCTCGAGGCTCTGAACCATGACCCCGAGGCCGTGCTCGCCGTTGTCATCCGCGGTTTCCACTGCGGACACCGCGGCCGCGCTCCGTGAAGCTCGGGTCTGCGCGACGAAGCGATATCCATGGCCGTGGCTCGTCTTGATGAATTGCTGCGCCGTGCCGTCATCGCCGAGCGCCTGCCGCGCCGACTTGACCCGGCTCGCCACGGCTGCGTCCGACACGACGCGACCGTCCCAGACCTTTTCGATGATCTCGTCTTTTGAAACGACGCGGTCGCTGTTCTCGACCAGCAGCGCGAGCAGGGCAAAGACCTGCGGCTCCACACTCACCGCTCTACCGCCCGCACGCAGTTCGACTGTGGCGAGATCCAGTTCGAAACGACCGAAGGTGTAGATCATCGGCGGCAAGAATAGATCAGGCCGGGGCGCTCCCCAAGCATCTACACGATATCTCCAGACAATCTGCAAGCTTGGGCGGCGCCGGCGTGCGAGCCTTCCATCACCCGGCCCGGAATGTCCCGTGGCCGCGACCATCGAAGGAGATACACGATGCCGCTCGTTACGATTGATGTGATCAAAGACGTGTTCACGCCGAGGCAGAAGAAGGAACTCATCGCGAAAGTCACCGAGGCGATGATCGCGGTGGAAGGCGAGAACATGCGCCCCGTCACCTGGGTACGAATCAATGAATTCGAAAGCGGCGACTGGGCGATCGGCGGCAAGGCATTGCAGGCCGCGGACGTTCAGGCTCTCGCGGCAGGCAAGGCTGCGTAGATCGGGATTGCTCCGCACAGGAACTGCGCCGCCGGTGGGTTTGCGTTCAGCGATCTACCGGCGGCGCGGCAGTAGCAACCAGACCCCGTGTAGCGATCGCTACCGCGCGTCCTGCTGCAGATACTTGTGAACGAAAGCGATCGCCATGCTGCCCTCCCCGACCGCGGAGGCAACGCGTTTGACCGGGCTCAACCGCACATCCCCACACGCGAAAACGCCGGGGACACTCGATTCGAGGAGGTAGGGATCGCGGTTGTGCGACCAGCGCCCGGCCTTCACCACGTCGTCACCGGTCAGGACATATCCTCGTGCATCGCGTGCGATGTCCGCTGGCAGCCACCCGGTCTCTGCGTCGGCTCCAATGAAGACGAAGAGGCCACCGCAGTCGTGTCGGCGCACAGTCGCGCTCGCGCCATCGCGTATGTCGATCGCTGTCAGGTGGGTGTCGCCGTGCGCGGCGACTACTTCCGACCGCAGCTGGACCGCTACGTTCGACTTCCCGCCGAGCTGCTCGATCAGGTAGCGAGACATGCTCTTCTCCAGGGAATCGCCTCGAACGACGAGCGTCACCATGCGTGCATGATTGGCAAAGTACAAAGCGGCCTGACCGGCTGAGTTTCCGGCGCCGATGAGGTAGACGTCGAGTCCATGGGTGGCGCCCGCTTCGCTGCGTGCCGCTCCGTAGTAGATGCCCTTGCCGATGAGCCGATCGAAGCCTTCGATCGCGAGGCGACGCCACGTGACGCCGGTGGCGAGAATGACGGTCCGCGCCCGGACGACATCGTCACCATCGAGGTAAACCTGACGCGTTGTCGGATCGATGCGGGCGACAGAGCGCGTGACCAGAATCTCCGCCCCGAGTCGCCTCGCTTGCTGGAGTGCGCGACTCGCGAGCTCGTCGCCTGAGACTCCGCTGGGGAACCCGAGATAGTTCTCGATCCGCGAGGACGTCCCGGCCTGACCTCCGGGCGCCTCGCGCTCGACAACCACGGTGCGCAGTCCCTCGGACGCGCCGTACACCGCCGCCGCGAGGCCGGCCGGCCCGCCACCGATGATCATGGTGTCGTATTCAGCAAGGCGTGCATCCGTCTGAAGGCCGAGAAGCCGGGCAACGTCGCGCGCCTCCGGTCGACTGATCAGCGTCCCGTCGGCCAGCCGCAGCACCGGGCAATCGTCGTCCGGTGGCCGGGTTCCGGGCCAACGCGTTGGCAGTTCGGGCGAATCGGGCGTCATCCAGTCGAAGGTGATCTGGTTGCGCGCGAGGAACCGGCGCAGCTCGACGCAGGCGGTGTCCCAGCGGTGCCCGACCATCGTCACGCGCGGCTTGGGCGGTTCGGCAGCGATGCCCTGGAGCCCTCCGATGCGCTCGCGTGCGAGCGCGCCGACCTTCACCGAGACCTCCGGCGATGCCGCCGCAATGGCGTAGTACTGCCGAGGATCCACGCGCATGACGCGCGAGGGTTCTGACGCTCGATAGCCGCCCGGAAACGGCGTGCCGAAGGCGATCGGCACTTCGCCGAAAATCGTGCCCGGAACGCGCCAGCCCAGCGTTCGTTCGATCCCGTCGACCAGCTTGACGACCTCGATCTTGCCCGCGAGAACCGCGAAGAGCGCACGCTCTCCACCCTCGTGAACGGCGAATTCTCCGGCACCGAGGTGCAGGTCGGCGGACGTCTGCGCGAGACGCTCGAGTTCGGTCACTGCGAGCGTCGAAAACAGCGGGATCGCCCGAACGTCGTCAATCGTCAACATGGTTTGGTTGAAGGCAAGAAACCGCGCTGCTGCGTGATGGATGCCGCCAGTTTAGCTCTCCCGCGTGATGCGGGCCGGCGAGGGGCGCTCGCCCGCGCCTCAGTATTCCTGGCGCGTGGGCCGGAACAGGATCTCATTGACGTCCACGTCCTCCGGCTGGCTCATGGCGAAGGCGACGGCCCGCGCGAATGAATCGGCAGGAATGGCAACCTCCTTGTAGAACTTTTGGAGCCTCTCGGCGATATCCGGCTCAGTCGCGCTGTTCGGCAGCTCCGTGGCTACTGCACCCGGTGAGATCACCGTCGTGCGGATGTTGTAGGCGTTACTTCCTGCCGCAGTCCCTCGGAGAGCGCGCGCACAGCATGCTTGGTCGCCGAATAGACCGCGGAGCCGGGCCCGACCTTATGGCCCGCCACGGAGGAGACATTGATGATGTGCCCGGTCTTCTGCCGCTTCATGTACGGCAGCGCGGCGGCGATACCGTACAGCACCCCCTTGATGTTCACGTCGATCATCCGGTTCCACTCGTCGATCTTGAGGCGCTCGAGGAGCGACTGCGGCATGAGTCCCGCGTTGTTGATGATGACGTCGATACGCCCGTACGCGTGGACGGCTGCGTCGACCAACTTCTTCACCTGGTCATAGTGGGTGACGTCCGTGGGGGTAGGGTAAGCGCCTTGCCGCCGCGGCCGGTCAACTCGTCTGCTAATGACTGCAAGCGATCAACGCGCCGTGCACCTAGCGCAACGCTCGCGCCCTGCGCGGAGAGAAGCCGTGCGGTCGCCTCGCCAAGTCCACTGCTCGCGCCCGTGATGACGACGACTTTGCCTTCGATGTTGTTGCTCATGATCTTGACTCCTGATTCGACCCTCAGCGACCGGTCATCCGTTCCAGGTTTTCCGGGTATCGAGCTCCTTCGATTTTGACCTTGAAGCAGCGCTTTCGATCTCGCGCAGATCGCCGGGCGTGAGTTCGTACTGCAGTGGCTCCGATGTTTTCCTCCATGCGCTTCAGCTTTGTCGTGCCTGGAATCGGAACGATCCAGGCCTTCTGAGCCAGCAGCCACGCGAGAGCCAATTGCGCAGTCGTCGCCCTCTTCTGTAGGGCGATGCTGGTAAGCACATCCACCAACGCTTGATTCGCCTTCCGAGCCTCCGGTGTGAAGCGTGGCACGATGTTGCGGAAGTCCGATTTGTCGAACGTCGTGTTCTCGTCGATCTTCCCCGTGAGGAAGCCCTTGCCCAGCGGACTGAAAGGAACGAAGCCGATGCCGAGTTCCTCGAGGGTCGCTAGCACGTCTTCTTCGGGCTTGCGCCACCACAGGGAATATTCACTCTGCACGGCCGTGACCGGCTGAACCGCGTGCGCACGGCGGATCGTTTGCACCCCTGCCTCAGAAAGGCCGAAGTGCTTGACCTTACCTTCGCGAATCAAGTCCTTCACCGCACCAGCCACGTCTTCGATCGGCACATCGGGATCGACGCGGTGCTGATAGAAGAGATCGATGGCATTGACCTTGAGCCGCTTGAGCGAGCCCTCGGCCATCTGCTTGATGTACTCGGGCTGACTGTTGAGACCACCGCGCTGCTGCCCGTTAAGGTCGATGTCAAAGCCGAACTTGCTGGCAATCACCACTCGCCCGCGGAAGGGCTCGAGCGCCTCGCCCACCAGTTCCTCGTTCGTGAAGGGACCGTAGACCTGGGCGGTGTCGAAAAATGTGACGCCCCGTTCAACGGCGGTTCGGATCAGAGAGATCATCTCCTTATTATCAGCAGGCGGACCGTAGCCAAAGCTCATGCCCATGCGGCCGAGGCCGATTGCTGAGACTTCCAGGTTGCTGTTCCCGAGTTTGCGTTTCTGCATGGCTTCTCCTTTTCCGGCGCGATGAGCGGTCATCAGGCCTGGTATTGCTCGACTCCTGGTCTTTTCGCCGTTGCCCGCGAGCGGAGCTCTACCAGAGGGGATACCACCTCTTTTACCCAAGTTTAATGCGATTGGTGCGAGGACAGCGTACTGCGCGATGAGACTCCATCGATCAGGCGGGATCTGGCGGTGCCCGTCACGTAACAGTCATCTTTCCTCCAAAGATTTTGCATCTGGCGCGGCTACTCTCCGGCGTCGATTCCTGCTGAGGGATCTCACCTGTGGAAAAGGAGACACCACCATGAGAACTGCAGATTTGCTCCCGACGAAAGTGATGAACGGGGTCGGTAGCTCGATTGCGGCTGCCGCGATTGTGCTGGCCGCCGCAACTTCCCCGCCCCCAGCGAACGCGTCGCCGACGAGTTCAGGCTGCAACTCGGATCGGCATCGAGCACGTCATCTACATCCAGTTCGATAACACGCATCTTCGCGCGGGACAATCGAAGCGTACCGTCGGATCTCGAGCAGATGCCGCATCTGCTGAACTTCCTGACGTCGCAACGGAACGTTGTTCACGAACGACCATACGGTCCTCATCTCGCACACGGCGGCGGGCATCCTGTCGAGCATGACCGAGCCTGTATCCGGACCGTCACGGCCAGGTCGTATCGAACAGCAACGTGCGCGTGTCGAGCACGGGGGGCTTTTCCTTCCCGAGCTCGTTCGGCTACTGGACCGACCCCGTATCGGCGGCGAATACGCCGACCGTACCGCTCATGGTCGGGCCGGATGGAGTAACGGCGCCAGCACCCTGGGTGACCTTCACGCGCGCCGGCTGCAACTTCGGCGCGGTCGCGGCCGCGAACACCGTGCTCGAAAACACTGGGACCGGCGCGACCGGCGACATCACCAAGGTCTTCGGCACGGGCTCGCCGCAATGGAACGAGGCTGTCGCCGCACGTGGCGCCGGGCGGAACCGCCGCGAGGGCCATCGCGCAGACCGATTTCGTCGGGTTCGCGATTCACTGCGCTCTGAACGATCGGCGACTGTGCGCGGGCGGACACAGACGACCTCCTGCCGGACGAGCGCGGCGGCTACGCGGGCTTCAAGGGTCTTTTCGGAGCGAAGGAGATCGACCCGCGTGGTCGCGCGGCGGGCCGCATGACGGATCTACTCGGCCATCCGATCGTCGACCCGTTCAAGCAATCGGGCTTCCCCGGGTTTCGACGGCATGTCGGCGGCGGTGACGCTCGCCTATGTCGCGGCGATGCAGGAGAGCGGCGTGCAGGTGACGTACGGCTACATCTCGGACGCGCACGACTTCCACGGCGTCGTCGGGCAACCAGCACGTCGCCTTCGGCCCGGCTCGATCAGGGCTACGTCGAGCAGCTTGACGGCATACGACGCGGCATTCGAAGCGTTCTTCAGGCGGCTCGCCGACAGCGGGATCACCAAGCAGACAACACGTTGTTCGTGGTAACCGTCGGACGAAGGCGACCATTTCGCCGGCGTGCAGAAGAACGACTGCGACGGGGTGAACACGTTCCCTGCGATCTACGGCGCCGAACGAGGTCGGCGAGATCAACGCCAACATCGACACGCTGGTCACGCACCAGTTTCCGTCGCTCGCCGCACGTTCCTGGGAAGCGCGGCGCCGAACGCGTACACGGTGCACGGCGACGACGCCCCGACCTTCTATCTGGCGAAAAAGGGCGCGGGAGGCGGCGCGCTCGCCCAGACCGATCCCCTGACGCGCGAGTTCGAGCGCAGCATCGCGAATCTGACCGCGGTCAACCAATGGCGTGACTCGGGCTGCACAGCTCGGGGGGGTATCTCAATCGACGCTGAGGTCATCACCATCCGCGGACTCGAGGGGCGGCTCGGGGACTTAGGCTGTTGACCGACGGCATCGGTGCCCCAATCGCCGTTTGCGCTAACGCACCGGCGGCCCGGCGAGCGGAATACCGAGCGCCTCGTACGCTTTGCCATCGGCAACGCGGGCGCTGAACCAATTCGGATACGGCGCGGTTGGCCGGGTCGCGGCGTCGAGCTTTGCCAGATCGTCGGCGTCGAGCGTGACGTCGGCGGCGCCGAGATTCGCTTCGAGCTGCTTCACGCTCGAGGCGCCGACGAGGATCGACGACACCGCCGGCCGCGTGAGCAGCCACGCCAGCGAGATCTGCGCAGGCACCGCGTCATGCTTCTTGCCAATCGACTGCAGCAGATCGATCAGGTCGTAGCCGCGCTCGCGGTCGTAGGGTAGGAAGTCGAAACCGCCGAGCCGTCGCCGCGGTCGCCTTTCGGATCGCGCGCGTGTACTTGCCACTCAGGAATCCGCCCGCAAGCGGACTCCACACCATCACACCGACGCCGGCATCGGCGCAGAACGGCACGATCTCGTGCTCGAGATCGCGACCGACGAGCGAGTAGTAGATCTCGGCCGCCCGGAACGGGCTCCAGCCGCGCGCGCGCTGCACACCGACCGCCTTCGCGGCCATCCAGGCGGGCCAGTTCGAGAAGCCGACGTAGCGCACCTTGCCCTGGCGCACGAGGTCCTCGAGCGCCTCGATCGTCTCCTCGATCGGCGTCAGCGCGTCGACCTTGTGCACGAGATAGACGTCGATGTAGTCGGTGCCGAGACGCGTGCAGGCTCCCCTCCACGGCCGCGAGAATGTGGCTGCGGGAGAGGCCGGACTCGATCAGCGCCGGGCCCATGCGATTGCCGACCTTGGTCGCGATCACGACTTCCTTGCGGCGGGCCCCGATCGCCTTGCCGAGTATTCGCTCGGACTCGCCGCCGGCATAGACATCGGCGGAGTTGAAGAAGTTGACGCCGCCGTCGATCGCGCGCGCCACGAGCTCGTTCGCGCCCGCCTGATCCGACCTTGAAGGTCGATGCGAACGCGGCCTGCCGTGACCGATCCAAAGGTCATGCTGCCGAGGGCGAGCCGCGAGACGATCAGTCCGGTGTCGCCGAGTCGCGCGTATTGCATGGACACCACCTCACTGTTCGCACCGCCATTGGAACATTGGACCGGCCAACGCGACAACCGGGCAGATCCGCCCGATGATTCGCGCGCAATAAATGCGTCGATAGCTCAATTGCGATCCCCAGCGCCTGCTACGGGAGGATCCATGAACACGCGCAAACATGAAGCAAGAGTGGCCGGAGTGCTCTACGCAGTGCTCGTCGTCATCGGCGTGTTCGGCCTCATGTACATTCCGTCTGTCTTCATCGTGCGTGGAGACGCCGCTGCCACGGCCAAGAACATCATGGCCTCCGAGCTGCTCTACCGAGTCGGTGTAACAGCGGACCTGGCAGGAAATATTCTCATCTTCGTCGTCCTGGCTCTCTACCAATTGCTCAAGGACGTGAATCGCAGGCACGCCACGCTCATGATGGTGCTGGCTCTCGTTTCAGTGCCCCTGGCGCTGGTCAACACCGTGTTGATGGCTGCGCCGCTCGTGATGTTGAGCGGCGCCGATTTCCTGGCTCCGTTCGACCAATCTCAGCTCGAAGCCCTGGCGTATGCGTTCCTGAGACTCCGCACTCAAGGAATCATCGTCGCTTCTGCATTTTGGGGTCTGTGGCTCGTGCCGTTCGGGCTCCTCGTCTATCGATCCGGGTTTATTCCCCGAATCTTCGGCGTTCTCTTGTGGATCGCGGGATTTGGCTATGTGGTCGAGTGCCTGATTTCGCTGCTCGCTCCAAACACGACAGGGGTTTCTTCGGTCCTCAGGGTGCTCGAGGCCGGAGAGCTCGGCATCGTCTTGTGGCTGCTGATCAAAGGTGCGAGAGATCAACCGTCACCGGGCCAGGTCTCGAGCCAGGCCGCGTGATCAGCCGTCGATGGCGACTTGTAAATTGACGCGCCGATAGGCGCTCAGGCATAGCATGCGGCTGCGAGTCTCGCGTGGATGCCCGGGCGGGAAGAACAAGGATCAACCGTGCCCAAAACCATATCGACTGCACGTGGGATTTTCGTTTTCGCCGCTACGATTGTCGGCGCGGGCATTCTTGCGCTGCCGGTAGTGGCATCGGAGGCGGGCCTCCTTCCGCTCGCCACGATGATCATCGCGCTGGCAGGCGTCTCGGTGCTGTCTGGACTATACATCGCCGAGTCCGTACTGGCGGGCAAGGAAGGCTCGCATCTGCCCGCGCTCGCCAGGCAATGGCTGGGCCCATGGGGCAGCGCGGCGATGCTCATCGGCATTGCGATCTATGTCTACGGCGCGCTCATCGGCTATCTCACCGCGGGCGGCCAGGTGTTCTACAGCCTATCGCACGGCGCGATACCCGTATGGCTCGGCACACTCATCTACTTCTTCATCGGTACCGTGATTCTTCATGGCGGCATCGTGCTCATCAGCCGCGTCAACACGTATCTGATGTGGGTGATGCTGGTGTTGCTCGGAGTTGTGATGGGGATGGCGGTGCCGCACATCCAGGTACACCTTTTGCAGCGCACGGGCTGGATGTCGATTCTAGATGTGTTCGGCGTAGTGCTGTTTTCCTTCCTCGGTCATTCGGTGCTCCCGTCGATTGCCGCCAGCCTCGAGGACAAGAGGCAGATTGCCAAGGTGATCGCGGTGGGGCTTGCCGTGCCTTGTGTCCTTTATCTGCTCTGGTCGCTCGTCGTGCTCGGCACCGTCCCCGTCAGCTCCGAGCTTGGACACTCCTTGTCGGGAGCGCACGCCGCGGGTCACCCGGCCACGATTCCTCTGGGGTTCGTCGTTGGTGGAAGCGTAATTCTTCTCGGCAACGCCTTCGCCGCCCTTTCCACTCTGACCTCTTATATAGGGCTCGGCGTATCGCTCAAGGACTCGTACCAGGACGTGGCGACATATCGCCGTCGTTCGGTCCCAGGCTGGGCGTTGACCGCCCTGGTAGCACTCCCACCGCTCGTTGTGGCCCTTTTGAAGCCTGATGCATTCGTGCGCACCCTGGACATCGCTGGCACATTCGGGGGCGGTTTGTTCGTCGGCATCTGCCCGTGCTCATTGTCCTGCGCCTGCGACGACGTGAAGTGTCCCAGGAGTTCAGGACTCCGGGCGGGAACGCTCTCGCCTGGATCGTGATGGCAGTCTACGTAGCGGGAATGTTGTACACCCTCGTGAGCCGGTTCATCGGTTAGCTGCAAGTCTACTCAGTCGTCCGCGCCCGGACGTGACTGGTCCCGGAGGTCCGTCACGACGCGCAACCGTCACGCCGTCGAAATCCGTTGCCAGGCGCAGCGAGCGAAGCATGGCGCGTTTCTTCGATTGGTGCGCATCCATGCGCCTGAGGATGTCGTCGAGCACACGTACCGCCTGATCAATGTGCGGGCCCTTGTTGAGCATCACGCACTCGGCGCGGTGGCCCATGGCCGCGTCGGTGATTTCCGCGCGCGACGGAGTTCCTTCCTTGGCGAGGCTCTCGAGCACCTGAGTTGCCCAGATGGCCGGGCAATGTGCGGCTTCACAGATCCAGAGGATTTCCTCCTGGGCTTCTGCGAGGCGCTCGTAACCGCATTCCACGGCCAGGTCGCCGCGAGCGATCATGACGCCCACCGGTTCGTGACGCATCGCCGTGAGCAGCAGCGCGGGCAGTCGTGCAAATGCACGCTGCGTTTCGATCTTCAGAACGATGCCGGGCTTCGTGCCTTCATGTGCGCCGAGCAGTTCGATGAGTTCGAGCACGTCGTCTTCGTTGTTCACAAACGAGAGGCCGACGAGGTCCGCGTGGCGCACGACGAAGTCGAGATCGGCCTTATCCTTGTCGGTCAGCGCAGGCAGGCGCAGCTTGCTGTCCGGGAGATTGATGCCCTTGTCCGCCCTGAGCCGCGCGCCGCGCGGTGGTGTGTGGCGGATACGAATTCGAACCTCCGAAGGTGACACTGACTCGGCGACGCCGGTGATCTTGCCGTCATCGAGGCAGACGCGTTCGCCCGGCTGCACGTCGGCGAATACCTGCGGCAGCGTGCAACTGATGCGGGCCGGGCTCAACACTCGTCCTGCGGAGTCGAACGAAGCGGCGCGGCCCGGAGCCGCATCTCTCGTGAGCACGAGCAGATCATCGGGTTCGAGGCGGATAGCGCCTTCCCTGGCCGGTACACCGGACACCTTGCTCATGTTCGGCTCGCCCGTTACCCCTGTCGCACGCTTCAGCTCGGTGCCGTCGGCGACGTAAGCGGTGCGACGCAGTTCGGCCCATGAGCCGCGACGATCGCGGTCAACGATGCGCAGTGTGCGCTTGCGTCCTCGCGTATCGCGGAACACGACTTCCTCGGGCGGGTTGACCGCGGATAGCCATGTGCCATCGACCAGCAATACGGCATCGGCTGCTGTTGACGGCGGCGGCGCAGGCGCATCGGCGGGCGTCAGCCAGATCACTGCCGGCGCCGTGACCAATCCCGCCGTGTCGCGCACCGGACGAATCTTCTGGATCGCGGGTCCCGGTTCGACTTCACCGGTACGGAGCTTCGGACCCGCAAGATCCATGAGCACTTTGCATTCGCGGCCCGTCGACTCGCATGCCTTACGCAAGTGCTGCGTCATGCGCAGCCACGCCTGCGGGTCATCATGCGCGCAGTTGATGCGCATGCAGTCCATGCCGACATCGAGCAGGCTTCGCACCACCGTATAGTCGTGCGCCGCTTCGCTCGGTACGGTGACCATCACTCGGACGGTGCGCCCTTGCGGCTCCGGCCCCAGCAGAGCGGCGGCATGCGCCTCAAGTGCCTGGGCCCCGGAGAGCAGGTCACATGGGGCGGATACACGCGCCGACGGTGCTCGCGCGCCTTCGAGTCGGCCCACCAGATGGAGCAGTGCTTCGACGGAAGAAAGCGTGTGCGCTTCGGCGCGACCGAGCGATGAGAGTCCAGCCACCGCGAGACTCGTCTGCAAGGGACGCAGATCGTGTCTGCGCAGTGCAAGGTAATGCAGCAGATTTCTACCGCTCATGCGGTTGCCCGCGGCGAGAGTGCCAAGCAGTTCGGCGTGCTGCGCCTCCAGTTCGACCATGGAGTCGCGTAGTGCCGCAAGCTCGCGAGCCAAACTTAATGGCTGCAGCGGGAAATCGTTAGGTAGAGCAGACACGAACGACGGCTATCCAAAGGGGGTTAGCAGGCATCAAACTGGATAATGTACGCCTTGATCTATGACAGCCGCATGATGATTCTGCCGGGATCTCGCTATGATCATGCCCATGAAGATTGCAACCTACAACGTCAACGGCATCGGGAGCCGCCTGCCGCGATTGCTCGAATGGCTGGAGAAAGAATCCCCGGACGTCGCTTGCCTGCAGGAACTTAAGGCCCCCGACGAGCGCTTCCCAGCGATGGCGCTGCGAACCGCCGGCTACGAAGCTATCTGGCACGGCCAAACGTCATTCAACGGCGTAGCGATTCTCGCGAAGGGCGGCACGCCCGTCGAAGTGGGACGTGGGCTGCCCGGCGATCCGAATGACACGCACAGCCGTTACCTTGAAGCGCGCGTCAACGACGTTCGTATCGCCTGCCTCTATCTCCCGAATGGCAATCCGCAGCCGGGGCCGAAGTTCGACTACAAGCTCGCCTGGCTCGAGCGACTCATCGAGCGCGCGCAGACTCACGTCATGGCGGAGGAGCCCGTGGTGCTTGCGGGCGACTTCAACGTGATACCGACCGATTTCGACGTCTACAACCCGAAGTCCTTCAAGAACGATGCGTTGCTGCAGCCTGCAACGCGCGCTGCTTACGAACGACTGCTCGCGCAGGGCTGGACGGACGCGATCCGCTCGCTCCATCCCGAGGAGCGCATCTACACGTTCTGGGATTTCTTTCGGGACCATTGGGCGCGCGATGCCGGCTTGCGCATCGACCATCTGCTGCTCAATGCGAGGCTTCGGCCGCGGCTGCGTGCTGCAGGCGTCGATAAGTGGGTGCGCGGGCAAAAGGGCGCGAGCGATCACGCCCCGGCGTGGATCCTGATCGACTAGTGTTCGGACTCAACGGAGGCTCGTCATGGCTCAGTTCAGCGTCAACGCTCAGCGCTTCGATCCGTACAAGAACTTCAAATTCCGGGTCAAATGGGACGGCCGCTACGTCGCCGGCGTGAGCAAAGTCTCCGCGTTGAAGCGCACCACGGAGGTGGTCTCGCACCGCGAGGGCGGTGATCCCTCCAGCAGCCACAACTCGCCGGGCCGTACTAAGTTCGACGCGATTACCATCGAGCGCGGAGTTACTCACGACCCGGAGTTCGAGAAGTGGGCGACCGATTCAGGTCTCGGCGCGGAGGCGTCGCTCAAAGATTTCCGCAAGGACATTCTTCTGGAAATCTATAACGAAGCGGGCCAGCTCGCACTCGTGTACAAGGTCTTCCGCTGTTGGGTCTCGGAATACCAAGTACTGCCCGATCTTGACGCCAACGCGAATGCAGTAGCGATCGAGCACATCAAGCTCGAGAACGAGGGCTGGCAGCGCGACTACGAAGTCCCCGAGCCGGTCGAGTCGCCCTTCACTGAACCTGTGACCTGATGAGAAGAGCACTGGGCGCCGATCAGCGGCAACGCATGCGACAGTCACCGCCCGCCGTCCTGACGCGGTCTCGTCAATTCGGAATCGCCATAAGTGCCGTACAGCCTCCCTGTACGAGCGAAGTCGCGAATCATCGCGAAATACCCAGGAGCGTAGCGTGTCGAGGTCCTCGAGCCGTCGGGCGCAGTCTCGAACAACGTCATGCCGTGTTCCGCGCGCGGATAAAGCGCCAGCGTGAACGGCCGCCCGGCTGCATTCAGCATCTTGATGCGGCGGCTCGTCTCGGCGCTCGGCGCCTCGTAGTCCTCTGCGCCCAATATCCATAGTTGCGGCGTCGTGTTCGCCTGCAGAGTCGGCATCGGATCGTAGTGGAAGGGCGTGCCCCAATTGAACTTCGGGCCCATGGCACGGAGCTCGGCCTCCGAGTACGGCAGGAACATATAGGTGTAATTCCCGTGGAGATCCTTGTACCAAGGCTGGTCTTTGTACTTGTCCCGGACGGCACGAAACTCTTCGAATCCTTGCGTGAAGCCGCTCGCGATTACAGTCTCGGCGGCGCGTGCCACCTCCAGCGCTCTTGCGATCTCATCGGGTGAATGACCCTTCTCGCGCATCTCAATTTCCACCTGCTGCTGATCTTCGTCGATGACGCTCACCGCCAGGCCGAAACACACAATGATGAAATCGACCGGCGCGCGATTTGCTGCGATCGGGGCCACCCATCCCCCCTGGCTGCCAGCCTGATAGCCGATACGCCCCAGGCGTTCCCTACCGAGACGCCGGGCCTCGCGCATCGCCGTCACCGCGTCGTCCGCCAGAAGGTTGAAATCCTGACTGTAGGCGCCCCCTGACCTTCCCGTGCCGCGCTTGTCGTAGACGAACACGCCGACGCCTTGCGCCGGCAGCATGCGTTGCAGGAAGTAGTCCGTCAGGGCGGAGTCTCGCTCGGCGCCATGCAAGAGAATGACAACAGGGACCTTGTCTGCATCCCTTGGCATGACAAGGCGGCCGGCGAGCGCGATGTGATGGCTCTCGAACGTCGTGTCCGTCGTGTCGAAGGCTACGCGCTGGCCTTGAATGCCATCAAAGCTGATCTTCCCGGCTCTGCAATCCGTGAATGCAACCATTCTGCCGTCGCCGCGATCCGTCCAGCCAAGGGTGCTGCGCCACTCTCCGTTTGCCGTCTTGCGTAGCGCGCCCGTCGTCCCGTCGAAGCGCCGCCAGCGCAGCGTGTCATTGTCAGCCGGCGCAATATCGAGCAAGCCTCCATCTGTCAGACGGTAGCTGCCGATGGCAATCGGGCGATCCGGCTGCGCAGGCAATCGTCATCGCATACAGGAACATGCATAGAGTGGCGGCGCAGCGAAGAACGGACACGGCACGACCCTGGAAAGGGGAATCTTTTGCTGCAAACACGAGGCTTCTCAATTCGTTCGGAGCTCTCGGCGGAGGTAGGGGCCAACCATCAACACGGTCAAGCCGCCAGCAGCAGCAATGGCCGCGTGCATTGCCCAAAATGCAGCCGGGCTCATCGTTCCGTAGAGACTGCCGATCCAGCCTATCAGGATGTTCGATACGAACAGGCTGAGGTAAGCCCCACCCATGAGCGGACGCGCTGCCACGTTCCTAGGTTCATGCCGCCCTGACGAGAGCCTGCGAAGACGATTATGCCGCGATCAGGCGATGTCGAAACGGTCAAGGTTCATGACTTTGCCCCACACCGCCACAAAGTCGTGCACGAACTTCACCTGAGAGTCCTTACATCCGTAGACTTCCGTCAGGGCCCGGAGCTGCGCGTTCGATCCGAAGATAAGGTCCACCTGAGTCCCGGTCCATTTGACCTGGCCCGTCGCGCGATCGCGCCCTTCATACACGCTTTCGGATGTCGAAGAGGCCTTCCACTCCGTGCGCATGTCGAGCAGGTTGACGAAGAAATCGTTCGTCAGCGTCTCGGGGCGCGGGGTGAACATGCCGTGCTGGGACTGGCCGACGTTCGCATTCAGGGCTCGCATGCCGCCGACGAGCACCGTCATTTCGGGCGCGGTCAGGGTAAGCAGTTGCGCCTTGTCCACGAGCAGCTCAGCCGCCAACCCTTCGAGTCCCTTGCGGACGTAGTTGCGGAATCCGTCCGCCCTCGGCTCGAGAACGGCGAACGAGTCCACATCGGTCTGCGCCTGCGAGGCGTCCATGCGTCCCGGCGTGAAGGGAACCGTCACATTGTGGCCGGCATTCTTCGCAGCCTGCTCGACGCCTGCGCAGCCGGCGAGCACGATCAGGTCGGCGAGTGAAACCCTCTTGCCGCCGGACTGCGCGCCGTTGAATGTCTCCCGGATGCTCTCCAGCGTCAGCATCACTTTCGCGAGCTGTGCAGGCTGGTTGACTTCCCAATCCTTCTGAGGTGCCAGGCGAATGCGGGCGCCGTTCGCGCCGCCCCGCTTGTCGGAGCCACGGAACGTGGACGCGGAAGCCCAGGCGGTCGAAACCAGCTGCGAGACCGTCAGTCCGGAAGCCAGCACCTTGCTCTTGAGCGAGACGATGTCCGGTGCGTCGATCAGCTTGTGATCGACCTTGGGGATCGGGTCCTGCCAGATCAGATCTTCCGCGGGCACTTCCGGGCCGAGATAGCGTGCGCGAGGGCCCATGTCGCGGTGGGTCAGCTTGAACCAGGCGCGGGCAAACGCGTCCGCGAACTGGTCCGGGTTCTCCATGAAGCGCCGCGAAATCTTTTCGTAGGCCGGGTCGAACCGTAGGGAAAGGTCGGTGGTGAGCATGGAAGGCGCGATACGCTTTGCACGGTCGTGCGCATGCGGCACCGTACCGGCGCCCGCACCACCCTTCGGCCGCCACTGATGCGCACCGGCCGGGCTCTTCGTCAGCTCCCATTCGTAGCCGAACAGGTTCCAGAAGAAATTGTTGCTCCACTTTGTCGGCGTCGTGCTCCACGTGACTTCCAGGCCGCTGGTGATGGAGTCAGCGCCCTTGCCCGTGCCGAAGCTGCTCTTCCAGCCGAGGCCTTGCTCTTCGATGCCACCCGATTCCGGATCCGCCCCCACATGCGTGGCAGGGCCGGCGCCGTGCGTCTTGCCGAAGGTGTGACCACCAGCAATCAGCGCGACGGTTTCTTCGTCATCCATCGCCATGCGGCCGAACGTCTCGCGGATATCTCTCGCAGCAGCGATCGGATCCGGATTGCCGTTCGGGCCTTCCGGATTCACGTAGATCAAACCCATCTGCACGGCAGCGAGCGGATTCTCCAGATCGCGCTCGCCGGAGTAGCGCTTCTCGTCCAGCCACTTGTTCTCGGCCCCCCAGTAGACGTCCTGATCGGGCTCCCAGACGTCCTCGCGACCGCCACCGAAACCGAAGGTCTTGAAGCCCATCGTCTCCAGGGCGACGTTGCCAGCAAGGATCATCAGGTCGGCCCAGGAGATCTTGCGGCCATACTTCTGCTTGATCGGCCAGAGGAGGCGCCGCGCTTTGTCGAGGCTGACGTTGTCAGGCCAGCTGTTGAGAGGTGCGAATCGCTGCTGGCCCCTGCCACCGCCGCCGCGGCCATCACCGGTGCGGTATGTGCCGGCGCTGTGCCACGCCATGCGAATCATTAAAGGCCCGTAGTGGCCGAAGTCCGCCGGCCACCAGTCCTTGGAGTCGGTCATCAGCGCTGCGAGATCTTTCTTGACAGCCGCGAGGTCGAGAGTCTTGAACTCTTTGGCGTAGTCGAAGTTCTCCCCCATCGGATTCGACCTGGAAGAATGCTGGTGCAGGATGTCGAGCCGCAATTGGTTCGGCCACCAGTCACGGTTCGTAGTGCCGCCGCCCGCCGTGTGCTTGAACGGGCATTTTGCTTCGGTCGACATGTGCTCTCTCCTCAGTCTCTGCACTCAACCACCCGGTTCACGGATGAGCAGAATCTACGCCCCAGCTATCATAGGTATCGAATTGATTGTTTCTATCTATCGAATAGGTGTTGGCTATCAATGTGCTAATCGGTTGCCGTGCTCGCTATCGCTTGTCAAATACCAGCGTATTCTTGACCGTCTCGCCCTTTGCGTTGGTCCCTTTCAGCGTGATCGTCATGACAGCCCCGTCCTTGGAAACTGCGCGGGTGCCACTGGTCACGACCTTGCCGGCTTTCTTTGTCGTCGCCTCGACTGTGAAGTCGTCGATGCGCTTGAGCGAGATCGTGTCCGCGTTGGGGTTGCCGGTGAACAGGTAGTCCTTGCCGTCATAGCTGGCCGTGTATTCCGTGAGCGTCGCCTTGCCATCAGCGTCGACCGACTTGGTCGTCATCCTCACGACCCCTGCGGCGTGCGGCACGGGATACATTACTGGTCGTCGGTCTTCCTTCGGCGTCAAGTCCCCTGGACCTCAACTGTGTCACCTGTGTGGGAACTTCGTAGGTACGCACCTGGCTCTTGGGCGGTGGACCGGGCTCAAAGTGCGACTTTGCCAGGTTGAGCTCCCACGTTCCGATGGCCGGATCGGCAGCTTCCGCCCACAGACACATGGGCAACAAGAGAGCAATCAAGGCCATGCTCCGGATGAGCGGGGCGGAGCTGAGCATCTGCGTTCCTGAGGACTTCATCGTGGTTCTCCCCTGACTTGCAGACATCATCCTATGGACCACGTGTTCGCTTACGCTATACGGGATTACCGCAACGGCGACTGTATTTCGCGAGGACGGTGCGGAACGGCGCCTTCGGTCAGCTTAGGCACGATCGCGCGCTGGTGGCTATCGACAAGCAGGACGTGATCCCCATGAACCGCGACACTCTGTATTCGAGCGGGGTGTTCGATCTCGATGCGGGGCCGGTGACGATCATGTTGCCGGACGTCGGCAAGCGGGTCCTGTCACAAGAATCGATCCCGGGCGCTTTCCTTGCTCAAGGCGCGGCTGCTCGCTGCAGAGCAGGAAAAGCAGCAGCGCGAGCGGGCTCAGACACGCAAGCTCCAGATCGGTTCCGGGGATTCGTTCCGAGCGGATCCGCACCTACAATTTTCCACAGGGACGCGTCACCGA
>CAVOLM010000017.1:0-15100 GCA_963696675.1 uncultured Gammaproteobacteria bacterium
TTCGATGGCGTGACGGTTGCGCGTCGTGACGGACCTCCGGGACCAGTCACGTCGGCCGCTGACGACTGAGTAGACTTGCAGCTAACCGATGAACCGGCTCACGAGGGTGTACAACATTCCCGCTACGTAGACTGCCATCACGATCCAGGCGAGAGCGTTCCCGCCCGGAGTCCTGAACTCCTGGGACACTTCACGTCGTCGCAGGCGCAGGACAATGAGCACGGGCAGGATGCCGACGAACAAACCGCCCCCGAATGTGCCAGCGATGTCCAAGGTGCGCACGAATGCATCCGGCTTCAAAAGGGCCACAACTAGCGGTGGGAGTGCTACCAGGGCGGTCAACGCCCAGCCTGGGACCGAACGACGGCGGTATGTCGCCACGTCCTGGTACGAGTCCTTGAGCGATACGCCGAGCCCTATATAAGAGGTCAGAGTGGAAAGGGCGGCGAAGGCGTTGCCGAGAAGAATCACGCTTCCACCAACGACGAACCCCAGAGGAATCGTGGCCGGGTGACCCGCGGCGCGCGCTCCCGACAAAGAGTGTCCAAGCTCGGAGCTGACGGGGACGGCGCCGAGCACGACGAGCGACCAGAGCAGATAAAGGACACAAGGCACGGCCAGCCCCACCGCGATCACCTTGGCAATCTGCCTCTTGTCCTCGAGGCTGGAGGCGATCGAGGGGAGCACCGAATGACCGAGGAAGGAAAACAGCACTACGCCGAACACATCTAGAATCGAAGTCCAGCCCGTGCGCTGCAGAAGGTGCACCTGGACGTGCGGCACCGCCATGCCCATCACAACTCCGAGCAACACCAGCATCACCCACATCAGATACGTGTTGACGCGGCTGATGAGCACGATGCCGCCATGAAGAATCGCGGTACCGATGACGAAGTAGATGAGTGTGCCGAGCCATACTGGTATCGCGCCGTGCGACAGGCTGTAGAACACCTGGCCGCCCGCGGTGAGATAGCCGATGAGCGCGCCGTAGACATAGATCGCAATGCCGATGAGCATCGCCGCGCTGCCCCATGGGCCCAGCCATTGCCTGGCGAGCGCGGGCAGATGCGAGCCTTCCTTGCCCGCCAGTACGGACTCGGCGATGTATAGTCCAGAGACCACCGAGACGCCTGCCAGCGCGATGATCATCGTGGCGAGCGGAAGGAGGCCCGCCTCCGATGCCACTACCGGCAGCGCAAGAATGCCCGCGCCGACAATCGTAGCGGCGAAAACGAAAATCCCACGTGCAGTCGATATGGTTTTGGGCACGGTTAATGCTTGGTCTTCCCGCCCGGGCATCCACGCGAGACTCGCAGCCGCATGCTATGCCTGAGCGCCTATCGGCGCGTCAATTTACAAGTCGCCATCGACGGCTGATCACGCGGCCTGGCTCTGAGACCTGGCCCGGTGACGGTTGATCTCTCGCACCTTTGATCAGCAGCCACAAGACGATGCCGAGCTCGCCGGCCTCGAGCACCCTGAGGACCGAAAAAACCCCTGTCGTGTTTGGAGCGAGCAGCGAAATCAGGCACTCGACCACATAGCCAAATCCCGCGATCCACAAGAGAACGCCGAAGATTCGGGGAATAAACCCGGATCGATAGACGAGGAACCCGAACGGCACGAGCCACAGACCCCAAAATGCAGAAGCGACGATGATTCCTTGAGTGCGGAGTCTCAGGAACGCATACGCCAGGGCTTCGAGCTGAGATTGGTCGAACGGAGCCAGGAAATCGGCGCCGCTCAACATCACGAGCGGCGCAGCCATCAACACGGTGTTGACCAGCGCCAGGGGCACTGAAACGAGAGCCAGCACCATCATGAGCGTGGCGTGCCTGCGATTCACGTCCTTGAGCAATTGGTAGAGAGCCAGGACGACGAAGATAAAGAGAATATTTCCTGCCAGGTCCGCTGTTACACCGACTCGGTAGAGCAGCTCGGAGGCCATGATGTTCTTGGCCGTGGCAGCGGCGTCTCCACGCACGATGAAGACAGACGGAATGTACATGAGGCCGAACACGCCGATGACGACGAGCACTGCGTAGAGCACTCCGGCCACTCTTGCTTCATGTTTGCGCGTGTTCATGGATCCTCCCGTTGCAGGCGCTGGGGATCGCAATTGAGCTATCGACGCATTTATTTGCGGCGAATTATAGGACGGTTCAGCGATGTGATCGACTTGGTACCATCAGAGTGATCCAATTGCGGGCAAACAGTGAGGTGGCATCCATGAAGTACGCGCGACTAGGCGACACAGGACTCATCGTTTCCCGGCTGGCCCTCGGCAGCATGACCTTTGGATCGATCAAAGAGGGTCCGTTCGCATCCACATTCAAAGTGGATCAGGCGGGCGCGAACGAGCTGGTGGCGCGAGCGATCGATGGCGGCGTCAACTTCTTCAATTCCGCGGACGTTTATGCCGGCGGCGAGTCCGAGCGAATACTCGGCAAGGCGATCGGCGCCCGCCGCAAGGAAGTGGTGATCGCGACCAAGGTCGCCAATCGCATGGGCCCGGCGCTGATCGAGTCCGGCCTCTCCCGCAGACACATACTTGCAGCCGTGGAGGGGAGCCTCACGCGTCTCGGCACCGATTACATCGACATGTATCTCGTTCACAAGGTCGATGCGCTGACGCCGATCGAGGAGACGATCGAGGCGCTCGAGGATCTCGTGCGCCAGGGCAAGGTGCGCTACATCGGCTTTTCAAACTGGCCCGCCTGGCTCGCCGCGAAGGCGGTCGGTGTGCAGCGCGCTCGTGGCTGGAGCCCGTTCAGGGCGGCCGAGGTCTACTACTCACTCCTCGGTCGCGATCTCGAGCACGAACTCGTACCGTTCTGCGCCGATGCCGGCATTGGTGTGATGGTCTGGAGTCCGCTTGCCGGCGGATTCCTGAGTGGCAAGTACACGCGCGCGAATCCCAAAGGCGACGCTGGCGCACGCCTGGCGAGTTTTGAGTTTCTACCCTACGACCGCGAGCGCGCCTACGGCCTGATCGATCTGTTGCAGTCGATTGGCAAGAAGCATGACGCGGTGCCCGCGCAGATTTCGCTGGCGTGGCTGCTGACCCGGCCGACGGTATCGTCGCTCCTCGTCGGAGCCGCCAGCGTGAAGCAGCTCGAGGCGAATCTCGGCGCCGCCGACGTCACGCTCGACGCCGATGATCTGGCAAAGCTCGACGCGGCGACCCGGCCAACTGCTACGTATCCCAATTGGTTCACCGCCCGCGTTGGCGATGGCAAAGCGCACGAGGCGCTGGGTATTCCGCTCGCCGGGCCGCCGGTGCGTTAACGCAAGCGGGCTAGCCGCTCCTGTGCGCCAGTGCGCTGATTCGAAGCAGCAGGCTCGCGCCCTGCGCGATCATCAACCGCGCTTGCGGCACGTTCACCGGTTGGCCGTTGAGCGCCCCATCCAGCATGGTCTTCATGCGCAGGGCAAGCGCGTCTCGCTCCGTCGTCAGTGCACCGATCCGACTCTCGAGCGACGTATAGGTGCTGTCGTCAGAATCGGATCCGCTCACGAGCGCGCTGGTCGACACGTCCACTGCGCGCAGCGAGAAGATTCCGAACGGTGCGTTGATCTGCTTGTAGACGTCACCGAGCAAGGTGAGCGTTAGAGCATTGTTGCGCAAAGCCGGCGGCAAAGCGGAAGGCTGAATCGCACTGATGATGACGCGTCCATCGTGTAGATAGCTGTCGTTCAGGTCGAGAACCGCAAGCATGGTCGGACGCACGTCCACATGGTCGATCCATTCAGAGGAGAAACCCTTGGCGTTTGATTCCAGGTCCCACCATGCCAAGCCACGTCTGACCGATTTCCTTCTGGATGTCGCCGTGATTCCACGCGAACAACGGATTGATGCACGTCTCGCACGTGTTCGTCGGGAAGTTCGTGATGAAGTAATCGGGATCGGCAAAGAACACGAAGGTCGGATTGCGGCTGGCATCGCCCGTCGTGAACATGTGCATGGCCTTCATGGCGGCCTGGTCGGCGATTCGTTCCATCAAAGTATCGGTCTGCGAGGTATAGGGATTGACCGCCGTCAGGTTGGCGACCGTGCGCTCGAAATTCGCGGGTCAGCGGGTCGGTCTGCGACAGCGAGCCGGTACCCTTCTTGGCGAGATAGAAAGTGGGTGCGGAATCGCCATGCACGGTGTACGCGTTTGGCGCCGTGCCGCCCAGGAACGATGCGGCGAGCGCCGGAAACTGGTGCGTGATGAGCGTGTCGATGTTGGCGTTGATCTCGCCCACCTCGTTCGCGCCGTAAATGCACGGAACCCGCACGCCGTCGCAGTCGGTCTTCTGGACACCGGCGAAATGGTCGCCTTCATCCACGGTTACCACGAACAATGTGTTGCTGCTGTTGATTCCATCGTGGGCGAGGCGCTCGAAGAACGCTGCGAATGCGGCGTCGTAGTCCGCAAGCTGCTGCACGTAGTCCGGATCACCCGGGCCAAAGGCCACGTGCTGATTTCCCGACACGCCGTGAAAGTCATGCGCATCCGAGATGTAGGCGTACGTGACCTGCACGCCGCTCTCCTGCATCGCTGCGACATAGGCGAGCGTCACGGCGGCGGACATGCCGTCGAACCCGGGGAAGCCCGATTGGTTGAACGGGTCGACGATCGGATGGCCGAGTAGATCGGTCATCGGCCCGCCCGCGATCACCGGGTCGATTTCCTTGGCTCCAAAAAGTCCCATGATATCCGGAGTATCCGCCCGGCTCGTCGGGCAGGAGGTCGCTGTGCCCGCTCGCGCAGAGTGCATCGTTCAGCGCGCAGTGAATCGCGAACCCGACGAAATCGGTCTGGGCGATGGCTCTGGCCGCGGTTCCGGCCGGCGCGACATTTGCGGCGACAGCCTCGTTCCATTGCGGCGAGCCCGTGCCGAAGACCTTGGTGATGTCGCCGGTCGCGCCAGTCCCGGTGTTTTCGAGCACGGTGTTGGCGGCTGCCGACCGCGCCGAAATTGCAGCCGGCGCGCGTGAAGGCCACCCAGGGTGCTGGCGCCGTTATTCCATCCGGCCCGACCATGAGCGGTACGGTTGGCGTATTGGCCGCCGCGACGGGATCGGTCCAGTAGCCAAACGAACTCGGGAAGGAAAAGGTTCCCGTACTGGAGACGCGCACATTGCTGTTCGATACCACCTGGCCGTGACGGTCCGGATACAGGCTCGTCATGCTCGACAGGATGCCGGCCGCAGTATGCGAGATGAGGACCGTGTGGTCGTTGCTGAACAGCGTGCCGTTCGACTTCAGGAAGTTCAGCAGATGCGGCATCTGCTCGAGATCCGACGGTACCCGCGGATTGTCCCGCGCGAGATGCGTGTTATCGAACTGGATGTAGATGACGTGCTCAATGCCGGAGCCGAGATTGCAGCCTGAACTCGTCGGCGACGCGTTCGCTGGGGGCGGGGAAGTTGCGGCGGCCAGCACAATCGCGGCAGCCGCAATCGAGCTACCGACCCCGTTCATCACTTTCGCCGGGAGCAAATCTGCAGTTCTCATGGTGGCGTCTCCTTTTCCACAGGTGAGATCCCTCAGCAGGAATCGACGCCGGAGAGTAGCCGCGCCAGATGCAAAATCTTTGGAGGAAAGATGACTGTTACGTGACGGGCACCGCCAGATCCCGCCTGATCGATGGAGTCTCATCGCGCAGTACGCTGTCCTCGCACCAATCGCATTAAACTTGGGTAATAGAGGTGGTATCCCCTCTGGTAGAGCTCCGCTCGCGGGCAACGACGAGAAAGGCCAGGATGTCGAGCATTACCAGGTCTGATGACCGCTCATCGCGCCGGAAAAGGAGAAGCCATGCAGAAACGCAAACTCGGGAACAGCAACCTGGAAGTCTCAGCAATCGGCCTCGGCTGCATGGGCATGAGCTTTGGCTACGGTCCGCCTGCTGATAATAAGGAGATGATCTCTCTGATCCGAACAGCCGTTGAACGGGGCGTCACATTTTTCGACACCGCCCAGGTCTACGGTCCCTTCACGAACGAGGAACTGGTGGGCGAGGCGCTCGAGCCCTTCCGCGGGCGAGTGGTGATTGCCAGCAAGTTCGGCTTTGACATCGACCTTAACGGGCAGCAGCGCGGTGGTCTCAACAGTCGGCCCGAGTACATCAAGCAGATGGCCGAGGGCTCACTCAAGCGGCTCAAGGTCGATGCCATCGATCTCTTCTATCAGCACCGCGTCGATCCCGATGTGCCGATCGAAGACGTGGCTGGTGCGGTGAAGGACTTGATTCGCGAAGGTAAGGTCAAGCACTTCGGCCTTTCTGAGGCAGGGGTGCAGACGATCCGCCGTGCGCACGCGGTTCAGCCGGTCACGGCCGTGCAGAGTGAATATTCCCTGTGGTGGCGCAAGCCCGAAGAAGACGTGCTACCGACCCTCGAGGAACTCGGCATCGGCTTCGTTCCTTTCAGTCCGCTGGGCAAGGGCTTCCTCACGGGGAAGATCGACGAGAACACGACGTTCGACAAATCGGACTTCCGCAACATCGTGCCACGCTTCACACCGGAGGCTCGGAAGGCGAATCAAGCGTTGGTGGATGTGCTTACCAGCATCGCCCTACAGAAGAGGGCGACGACTGCGCAATTGGCTCTCGCGTGGCTGCTGGCTCAGAAGGCCTGGATCGTTCCGATTCCAGGCACGACAAAGCTGAAGCGCATGGAGGAAAACATCGGAGCCACTGCAGTAGAACTCACGCCCGGCGATCTGCGCGAGATCGAAAGCGCTGCTTCGAAGGTCAGAGATCGAAGGAGATCGGTACCCTGAAAACCTGGAACGGATGACCGGTCGCTGAGAGTGGATATCAGGAGTCAAGATCATGAGCAATAACATCGAAGGCAAAGTCGTCGTCATCACGGGCGCGAGCAGTGGACTTGGCGAGGCGACCGCACGGCTTCTCTCCGCGCAGGGCGCGAGCGTTGCGCTAGGTGCACGGCGCGTTGATCGCTTGCAGTCATTAGCAGACGAGTTGACCGGCCGCGGCGGCAAGGCGCTTACCCTACCCACGGACGTCACCCACTATGACCAGGTGAAGAAGTTGGTCGACGCAGCCGTCCACGCGTACGGGCGTATCGACGTCATCATCAACAACGCGGGACTCATGCCGCAGTCGCTCCTCGAGCGCCTCAAGATCGACGAGTGGAACCGGATGATCGACGTGAACATCAAGGGGGTGCTGTACGGTATCGCCGCCGCGCTGCCGTACATGAAGCGGCAGAAGACCGGGCACATCATCAATGTCTCCTCCGTGGCGGGCCATAAGGTCGGGCCCGGCTCCGCGGTCTATTCGGCGACCAAGCATGCTGTGCGCGCGCTCTCCGAGGGACTGCGGCAGGAAGTAAAGCCCTACAACATCCGCACGACGGTGATCTCACCGGGTGCAGTAGCCACGGAGCTGCCGAACAGCGCGACTGAGCCGGATATCGCCGAGAGGCTCCAAAAGTTCTACAAGGAGGTTGCCATTCCTGCCGATTCATTCGCGCGGGCCGTCGCCTTCGCCATGAGCCAGCCGGAGGACGTGGACGTCAATGAGATCCTGTTCCGGCCCACGCGCCAGGAATACTGAGGCGCGGGCGAGCGCCCCTAGCCACCGCATCACGCGGGAGAGCTAAACTGGCGGCATCCATCACGCAGCAGCGCGGTTTTTTGCCTTCAACAAAACCATGTTGACGATTGACGACGTTCGGGCGGTCCCGCTGTTTTCAACGCTCGCAGTGACCGAACTGGAGCGTCTCGCGCAAACGTCCGCCGACTTGCACCTGTGTGCTGGCGAATTCGCCGTTCATGAGGGGGGAGAGCGCGCGCTCTTCGCGGTTCTGTCGGGCAAGGTCGAAGTCGTCAAGTTGGTTGACGGGATCGAACGAACGCTCGGCTGGCGCGTTCCGGGCGCAATTTTCGGTGAAGTGCCGATCGCCTTGGGTACGCCGTTTCCGGGCGCGCTATCGAGCGTCAGAACCCTCGCGCGTCATGCGTGTGGATCCTCGGCAGTACTACGCCATTGCGGCGGCATCGCCGGAGGTCTCTGTAAAGGTCGGCACGCTCGCACGCGAGCGCATCGTAGGGCTTCAGGGCATCGCTGCCGAAGCGCCCAAGCCACGCGTCACGATGGTCGGGCATCGCTGGGACACTGCCTGCGTCGAGTTGCGCCGGTTCCTCGCGCGAAACCAGATCACCTATGACTGGATGACGCCCGATTCGCCCGAATTGGCAACCCGTTGGCCCGGAACCCCGCCACCGGACGACGATTGCCCGGTGCTGCGACTCGCCGACGGGACCCTGATCAGTCGACCGCAGGCGCGCGACGTCGCCCGGCTTCTCGGCCTTCAGACGAATGCTCGCCTTGCTGAGTACGACACCATGATCGTAGGCGGCGGTCCGGCCGGTCTCGCGGCGGCAGTGTACGGAGCGTCCGAGGGACTGCGCACCGTGGTTGTCGAACGCGAAGCACCCGGAGGTCAGGCCGGAACGTCCTCGCGGATCGAGAACTACCTCGGGTTCCCCAGTGGCGTCTCAGGCGATGAGCTCGCGAACCGCGCACTCCAGCAAGCAAGGCGACTCGGGGCGGAGATTCTGGTTACGCGCTCTGTCACCCGGATCGATCCGACAACTCGTGAGGTGTACCTCGACGGTGACGACGTCGTGCGGGCGCGGACCGTCATCCTCGCCACTGGCGTCACGTGGCGTCGCCTCGCGATCGAAGGCTTCAATCGACTCATCGGCAAAGGTATCTACTATGGAGCGGCACGTAGCGAAGCGGGCGCGTCTCATGGACTCGATGTCTACCTCATTGGGGCCGGAAACTCAGCCGGTCAGGCCGCTTTGCACTTTGCCAATCATGCACGCGTCGTGACGCTCGTCGTTCGAGGCGATTCCCTCGAGAAGGGCATGTCTCGCTACCTGATTGAGCAGCTCGGTGGGAAATCGAACGTAGCAGTCCAACTGCGGTCGGAAGTTGTCGCCGCGCATGGCGACAACCACCTGATGGCGATCGACATACGCGATGGCGCGAGCGGCACTGTGCGCCGACACGACTGCGGTGGTCTCTTCGTCTTCATTGGAGCCGACGCAGAGACGGGGTGGTTGCCAGCGGACATTGCACGCGATGCCCGAGGATATGTACTGACCGGTGACGACGTAGTGAAGGCCGGGCGCTGGTCGCACAACCGCGATCCCTACCTCCTCGAATCAAGTGTCCCCGGCGTTTTCGCGTGTGGAGATGTGCGGTTGAGCCCGGTCAAACGCGTGGCCTCCGCGGTCGGGGAGGGCAGCATGGCGATCGCTTTCGTTCACAAGTATCTGCAGCAAGACGTGCGGTAGCGATCGCTACACGGGGTCCGGTTGCTACTGCCGCGCCGCCGGCAGATCGCTCAACGCAAACTCACCGGCGGCGCAGTTCTTGGGGCAAGCCCTCTAAGCGGCCTTGCCCGCCGCGAGAGCCTGAACGTCCGCGGCCTGCAATGCCTTGCCGCCGATCGCCCAGTCGCCGCTTTCGAATTCATTGATTCGTACCCAGGTGACGGGGCGCATGTTCTCGCCTTCCACCGCAATCATCGCCTCGGTGACTTTCGCGATGAGTTCCTTCTTCTGCCTCGGCGTGAACACATCTTTGATCACATCAATGGTAACGAGCGGCATCGTGTAACTCCTTCGTTGGTCGCGGTCTCGGGACATTCCGGGCCGGGTGATGGAAGGCTCGCACGCCGGCGCCGCCCAAGCTTGCAGATTGTCTGGAGATATCGTGTAGATGCTTGGGGAGCGCCCCGGCCTGATCTATTCTTGCCGCCGATGATCTACACGTTCGCTCGTTTCGAACTGGATCTCGCCACAGTCGAACTGCGTGCGGGCGGTAGAGCGGTGAGTGTGGAGCCGCAGGTCTTTGCCCTGCTCGCGCTGCTGGTTGAGAACAGCGACCGCGTCGTTTCAAAGGACGAGATCATCGAAAAGGTCTGGGACGGTCGCGTCGTTTCGGACGCAGCCGTGGCGAGCCGGGTCAAGTCGGCGCGGCAGGCGCTCGGCGATGACGGCACGTCGCAGCAATTCATCAAGACGAGCCACGGCCATGGATATCGCTTCGTCGCGCAGACCCGAGCTTCACGGAGCGCGGCCGCGGTGTCCGCAGTGGAAACCGCGGATGACAACGGCGAGCACGGCCTCGGGGTCATGGTTCAGAACCTCGAGCAAATATCCCGGCCTTCGCTCGCGGTGCTGTCGTTTCGCCTGTTGGCGGGCGATGAACGCTACGCGGCTCTCGCCAGTGCGCTGCCCGACGAATTGATCGCGGACCTCGCGCGCCTGCGCTGGTTGTTCGTCACAGCCCGCGGTTCGTCGTTTCGCTTGCGTGCCTCAGAGACCGGTTTCGCCGATATCGGGCAGCTGCTGCGCGTCCGCTACTGCCTGTCGGGCACGATCGAAGTCTCAGACCAGAAACTCCTCGTCATCGTCGAGCTCGTCGATACGAGGAACGGCGGCATCGTCTGGGCCGATCGCTTCTTCGGCCGCGTCGACGATGTGCACGCGGTGCGCGAGCAGATCCGTTCCCAGGTTCTCGGGGCGCTCGAGATCCGAATTCCGATGCACGAGGCCAGCCTCGCACGCCTGGCACCGGTCGAGAATCTCGATGCGTGGTCAGCGTACCACCTCGGCTTGCAGCACTTGTATCGCTTCAATCGTGTCGACAACGCTGCAGCTGCCAGTCTCTTCGAACAGGCGGTCCGGCTGGACCCCACTTTTGCCCGCGGGCACGCCGGCTTGTCCTTCGTCCACTTCCAGACGGCGTTCATGCATTACACGAGCGACCTTGCCGGTGCGATCGGCCGAGCGCGCCGCTTCGCCGAGCGCGGGCTCGAACTCGATCCGCTGGATCCTTTCGTCAACTTCACGATGGGACGCACCTACTGGCTCGAAGGCGATCTCGATAGCAGCCTGGGATGGCTGGAGCGCGCGACGGATATCAGTCCGCACTATGCGCAGGGCATCTACGCACGGGCGTGGACGGAGTCACTCGCCGGACGAGCGGTCGATGGTCGGAAGCACGTTGACCTGGCCATGCGCCTGAGCCCGCTCGATCCGCTCCATTACGCGATGCTGGCCACTCGAGCGTTCACGCACATGCTTCTCGGTGAGGACTCGGAGGCGGCGCACTGGGCCGAGCGCGGCGCGCGTTCGCCCGGAGCGCATGTCCTGATCGCGATGATTGCGGCCGCGGCGCACGTATTGAATGGCGACACGACGCGTGCAGAATTCTGGGCGGCCGATGTGCGCGAGCGTAACGCTGCGCTCACCCGAGAGGATTTCTGCCGGGCCTTTCCGATGAAGTCGGACGCCGTGCGCGAGAGAGTAGTGCGGGCTCTCGCGCAAGTCGGGTTTTGAGACGCGCCAGTCATGCGCCGGTCAGCGTGAGAGTTACCACTGAATCTTCAGGCCGAGACTCGCATTAACGGCACGGCTGTCGCTGCCGTTCACACCGTGATTCGTTATCACGCTCGCATGCACGCTGGTGTGCTCGTTGAGCTGCGCGGCGACACCGGCTGACAGCTCGACCCAATCCTCATCGAAGTCTGTGCGGAATACGGTCGAGGGCGCGGACGGTGCTGCCAGCGTTGTCTCGGCGCTTCCTGACAACTCGCTCCAGTAATTCGCGCGCAGCCAGGCGCTGAAGTAGCGCGAATCGTCCTTGCCGCGGGGGCGAGACACGCCCAACTCCAGGCCTGCACGAGCCACGATCGTGTCGGTGCCGCTGAAGCGAATCGTCGTTCCGGAGGTTCTGGAGTCTGACTGCTCGAGGTGCTGGACGATGACCTGCGCTTGAGGTTGCAGGTTCCACTCCGTCCCGAGCCTGAGGTTGTGCCCGGCCTCGATCGATGCGGCGACTGCCCAGCCGTCGGTCTCGGCGGCTTCGTCGTCGCGAGGCTCGAGATCGATCCGGCTGAAGTACGTTCCCAGCACGGTTGCATCCACGTACGAGGCGGGATGGCGGCCTGTCCAATATGCGCCTATCGTCGATGCGAGCGATTGAGCAGTGCCTGCACGAGTGCCGTCATCGCGGTTCACATAGCCATTGCTGGGTCCCATGCTGAGATACAGCCCCGCACGACTGGTTCGATTCTCGTCCACGTTCTCATAGACATCCGTACCGATCTGAACTCCCGTCACGTCATAGTCGAAATTTGCGCCATTGGCCGCCGTGCCGCCGCCTTCGTGGCTGCCTGAGCGATACAGCACGCGTCCCCACTGACAACGTGGAGTATTGCCGCTGCAGGTCGCGCCCACATCAACGCCTTCCCGCTCATGCAAGGTCCCGATCACGGAAAGTCCGTAGAGATGCGCAAGCGGGACGATCGCAGTAGAGATCGACGCCACATCCCGCACCAGCTGGAGCGAGCGCAGGTACCAGCCCTGCGGATCTGTATCTCCCGCAGTGCCATGAAACAAATCGTAGCTGTAGGCCCCAGCCATCACTGGACCATCCAGCGCAAAGGCGTCGTTCGCGGTAGTCGCGCCATTGGTGGCTGCGATCAACTGAATTCCACTGCCGCTGGTACGTGCGCCCAGTCCGTTCTGGTTGACGACGCGCACGCGCGTCGTTCCCGAGGCACTGCCGCCGTCGATTGTGAGCCGATCGGTTGGCGAGGCTTCATCTCCCAGCGCGACACGCATGTCCAGTAGCCCGCCCGCACCGACGTAGTCGCCGCGAATCGTCAGGCTGCTGAAAGGCGTGCCGCCCATGTTGAGCACGCCTGCATTGGCGAGGTCACCGACGATCACACCACTGCTCGAAAGGGTGCCCGCGGCCGCGATATTGACCAGGCCAGCAGTGAGAGTTCCGCCACTGGCGAGCGTGCCGCCGGTGATGTTGATGCCGTTCGTGAAGGTTGGCATTCCGGAGAGCGTGACAGTCCCCGCGCCTTGCTTGTTCAGAGTTTCGAAGCCCGTCGTGCGATTGGCATCGAGCGTGAATGCGCTCGCGTTGTTGATCGCGATAGTATCGCCGGCGGAGTGCGTTCCTCCATCGACGGCCGCATTGAGAAGTGCACCATCACTTAACGCCAGGACATCGTCGCCGTCACCGAGGTCGATCGTGCCAGCCCCCGAGATCGTGCCCGCCACGGATAGCGTGTCTGCACTACCGCTCCCCAGATAACTCCCATCCACGTTAAGTGTTGCACCGGCCGCAATCGTAGTGGTCATCGTCCCCTGGACACTGCCCGCCGCAGTAACTTTCACGGTGCCCGCGTTGATGGTGACCGTCGTGAACGTCGAGGCGGCGGGACCATTGAAGTTGAGGATGCCCGTGCCCGTCTTGAGGAGCGTCTGAAAACCGTTCACGGCAGCGATAGCGGCGCTCACAGCAATGTCCGGGTTGAAGGTGTTGGTCCCGGCACCACCTGCGACTATGCCTATGACATTGGCGCCGTCGTGGATCGTGAGCGTGTCATCGCCATCGCCCAGGGTCAGTATGCCCGCCGCGGTATCGAGCGACCCGGCGACATCGACGAAGTCTGCGCCTGCCCCGATGTCACCGATCGCGCGCAAGATCGCGCCGCTGCCGACGCGCAGAGTGTTAGCGCCAGTGCTACCTGTAATCGTGGTCGGCGTGGATCCGGTCGCCTGCAGGGTCCCGAGCACTTCGACAACACTGTTGTCAGCAAGAGTGAACGTGGATGAGTTGAGCGTGCCGCTGACCGAGAGTGTGCCGGCGTCGACGCTCACCGCCGCATACGACTGGGAACCGGTGAGCGTAGCGACTCCGCTGTTCTGCTTGCGCAAGAGCTCGAAGCCCGAGATGTGCGTACCATCGAAAGCGAATGCAGCGGCGTTGTTCAGCACGACCACATCTCCAGCCGCCTGCGCACCGCCGTTGACCACTGCGCTCAGTACCGCGCCATCATTGAGGGTCAGCTCATCATCGCCGGCAGCGAGGTCGATGGTCCCACCACCGGAGATCGTGCCCGAGACCGACATTGTGTCGTTACCGGCCGTGCCGAGATAGCTGCCATCGACCTGGAGCGTTGCGCCGGCGGCGACCACCGTCGTGACGGGATCAACCGTGGCGCTCGCGCCCACATGCAAGACTCCGGCGTTGATCAGCACCGTGTCGAAGATCGAATTCGCCGGACCCGTGATGTTCAGCGTGCCGACACCGGTCTTGAGCAAGGTCTGAAAGCCGGTCACGGCTCCAAGATCGGCACTCGTGGCGATGTCGGTGTTCAAGGTATTTGTTGCCCGCACCGCCGTCGACCGTGCCGACGACTGCGGTGCCATCGTGGATGGTGAGGACGTCGTCGTCGCTCCCAGGCTGAGCGTGCCCGCGCCGGTATCGAGGGTCCCCGCGACATCGAGCACGTCGGCACCCGCGGCGAGGTCGCCCGATGGCGCAGGAGCGTGGCGCCTGCACGCGGACAGAGCACCGAGTTGATGCCTGCGTTCCCGCGTGATGAGGGCCTGGTGCGAGTCCGGGCGCCTCAACGGCTTCCGAGCACCTCCAGTGTGCTGGCATCGCCCAGCGCGCATGGTCGGCGCGTCGAGCGTGCCGGTGACCGACAACGTCCCGCGCTGATACTGACGCCGGCGGCGTAGGCTTGCGCACCAGTCAACGTTGCAACGCCCGTATTCTGCTTGGTGAGCTGCTCGAAGCTCGATATCGCCGCAGCTGCCCAGCGTCAGTGCAGCGGCATTGTTGAGGACAATGGAGTCGGCGGCAGTCTGCGTGCCCCCGCCGGTGTTGGCAGTAATCACGGCACCATCGTTCAACGTCAGTACATCGTCTCCGGCGGCGAGGTTGATCGAACCCGAGCCCGACACGGTGCCTGCTACTGTCAGCGTGTCGCCGCCCCGGTGCGCGACGAAGCTGCCATCCACATTGAGTGTCGCGCCGTTGGCCACCGTGGCCGTGCTCACGCCGGTCGCGCTGCCAGTGGCCGCGATGTTCAAGGTGCCCGCATTGACCGTGACGGTGGTGAACGTCGAGACCGCGGGTCCATTGATGTTGAGCGTGCCGATGCCCGTCTTCAGCAGTGTCTGAAAGCCGGTGGCCGCGCCAAGACTGGCGACGGCTGCGATGTCGGTGTTGAACGTGTTGACCCCGCTTCCACCTG